>JAWKVL010000001.1:0-276862 GCA_041398065.1 Dongiaceae bacterium
ATGTATGTCGCCACCGAATACGGCATCGTGAATCTCAAAGGCAAGTCGGTCGCCGAACGCGCCAAGGCGGTGATCTCGATCGCGCACCCGATGTTCCGCGAGCAGCTGGAGCGCGAGGCGCGGGAGCGCAACATCCTCTGCAAGGGGTTTCTCTGACCAGCAAGAGGCACAGGTCTCGGTCTCGTCATGGTCGGACTTGGTCCGACCATCTACGAGTTTCGTTGGGCGACACCTTGTAGCGGCAGGCAAACTCGTGGATCGACCGCCGACGAATGTTGGCCTGCGCCGACAGCCCAAGCACGACCATGACGATACGGAGTGGCATGCCGCCTATTCTCGGCTTCCTCAGATCCCGCACCTCCGAGCTGCGTTTGGCAATACGCGTCACGTCGGCGGCGATCCTGGCCTTTGCGATCGCCAAGCTGCTGGGCTTCGCGCACGGCTATTGGGCGGTCATCACCGCCATCATCGTCATGCAGACCAGCGTCGGCGCGTCCCTCAAGGCCGCGATCGACCGGTTGCTCGGTACCGTGGCGGGTGCGATCTATGGCGCCGCCATCGCGGTGGTCGTGCCGCATGCGACCACGACAGGCCTGGCAGCCGCCATGGTGCTGGCGATCCTGCCGCTGGCAATGCTGGCCGCCGTCAAGGCAAATTTCAAGGCGGCTCCGATCACTGCCTTCATCGTGCTGGTGCCCTTGTCGGGGCAGGCGGCGGCACCCATGACTTATGCCATCGACCGCATCCTGGAGATCTCGGTCGGCAGCCTGGTCGGCATGGTGACATCGCTGCTCATCCTGCCGGCGCGCGCGCACCGCGTGCTGACCCGGTTGGCGGCAAATATCGCCGATCTCAACGCTGATCTCATGGTCGCCTTGTTCGCAGGCCTGACGGCCGGCGGTGGGCGCCCGAGCCTACTGGCGCAGCACGCCACTATCCGCAAGGCGCTGACCCAGGCTGAAGTCGCGGCGGAAGAGGCTCTGCGCGAGCGCCGGAGCTACCTCACCGATTCGCCCGACCCGGAGCCGCTGGTGCGCACGCTCTATCGCCTGCGCCACGATCTGGTGATGGTGGGGCGCGCTGCGGTCAAGCCGCTCCCGGCGGTCATGACCGAACGCCTCGCGCCCAAGCTGGTCGCCGTGCGCGACGCCGGGAGCTATGTGCTTCACGCCATGGCGGAAGCCCTGCGAACGCGCAAGGCCGCGCCAAGCCTGGAGCGGTTCGAAGCCGCTTTGCGCGACTATGCGGCGGAGATGGACGCGGTCTGGAATGAGCCGAAGACCCACACCCTCGCCGCCGAGGAGGCCGGGCGCGTCTTCGCCCTCCGCTTTGCCTTGGAGCAGATGATCCAGGATTGCCGCGACCTCGCCAACCGGATCAGCGAGGCGGCGCCGAAGCGGACCCTCGCGATCGGTGGTTGACGCGCGCCGTGCCGGATGGCACTGCATCGCCATGGCATCGACAAACGAATCATCCCCCCACCGGCTTACCGAGATCACGTCCTATCACGCCCACATCTACTACGACCAGGGCGAGGGGCGGGAGCGTGCGGCCATGCTCAGGACGCTGATCGGCGAACGGTTCGTGGCGCGCATCGGCGCCTGGCACGACGAGCTGGTCGGGCCCCACCTCAAGCCGATGTACCAGGTGGCCTTCGCCGTCGACCTGTTCCCGCGCTTCGTGCCCTGGCTGATGCTGAACCGGGTGGGCCTCTCGGTCCTGGTCCATCCCAACACCAGCCGTCCGCGCGACGATCATTTGCGCTATGCGCTGTGGCTTGGGCCGGTCCTGCCGCTCAAAGGTGACATCCTGCCTGCGGAAGTCGGACCGGGAGCGATCGAGACGCTGCCGCTGCCGAACACGACCCCGACGCTGCAGCCGTGAGCTGGGCTGGTTGGAAAGAAGGTATGGGCTGAGAGGGACAAATGACGAAGGTCCCGTTCTCGCCAAAGAGCAGATTCTATGCGATGCGTATTGCCAACGTCACCGCCGTAGTCTTGGCCAGCGGTGGCGCTTATGTCTTGATCAAGGTCTTCGAAGTGAATGGTTGGGTCGTCGTCCCACTCACACTTATCTTCTTTCTAGGGTTTCACTGGGCCCTGATGAATTGGCTTACGGAGCGCTACTTTAGAGATGACTAACGCCGAGCCACGATATTGTTCACCATTAGTGAACAATAATTCCTGATGCGCATCGATTGTGCAGATGGGTGCGCTTCCCACATGAATGCCCTAGTTTCACCTCATTGTTTCCACGGGAGCCCATCATGGTGCAAGCCAGAGTCCAGATCGCGAGCGCGCCGAAGGCGGAGCGCCGGGTCGTCACGACGATCCGCGGCCGCCCCGCGAGCGACGGCGCGGGCGTCAAGCTGACGCGCGTCATCGGCCAGCCGGCATTGCCGGACCTCGACCCGTTCCTGATGCTGGACGAGTTCGGCTCCGACAAGGGTGCCGACTATATCGGCGGCTTCCCGGACCATCCGCATCGCGGCTTCGAGACCGTCACCTACATGCTCGCGGGCCGGATGCGCCATGGCGACAACCAGGGCAATGTCGGCCTGCTGCGTCCGGGCTCCGTGCAATGGATGACGGCCGGCCGCGGCATCATCCATTCCGAGATGCCCGAACAGGAAGAAGGGCTGATGCAGGGCTTCCAGCTCTGGGTCAACCTGCCGGCCAAGGACAAGATGGTGAAGCCGCGTTATCAGGACATCGATCCGGAGAATATTCCGGTGGTCGAGCGGCCGGACGGCACCAAAGTCAAGGTGCTAGTCGGCACCTTCGATGGCGTCGCCGGGCCGGTCACCAACGTGGCGACCGATCCGCTCTATCTCGACATCACGCTGCCGGCCGGCGTGAAGGCAAGCGTGCCGGTTGCGCCGGAGCACAACGCCTTTGCTTACGTGTTCGAAGGCCATGCCCGGATCGGCACCGAGGCGCAGCTGGTCGAACGCGGCCAGCTGGCGGTGCTGAGCCTGGGCGATGCGGTGACGGTGGAAGGCGGCCCGAAGGGTGGCCGCCTCATCCTGGTCGCCGGCCGTCCGTTGCGCGAACCAGTCGCCAAATACGGTCCGTTCGTGATGAACACGCCGGCGGAGATTCACCAGGCGATCGCGGATTATCAGGCGGGCAAATTCGTCTAGTCCGCATAGTAGCGCGGCAACATCCAATGTGAGGAGACGGGCGGCGTGTCCGCTCGTCTCCTCACACCGGCGATGGTATTCTTCTTTCGAATATCCGAAAGGGGGGACGCCGATGGGCGCCTGGGGTGGCGGGCTTTACGACGGGGACTATGCGCTCGATCTGAAGGCAACCATCAAGGGCGTGCTGCGCGCGCCGATGTCCGACGACGAGGTCCTGGCCGAGCTCTGGGCCTCGTACGGCGAGCGCGCGGCCGATGCAGATGCGCTGGACTATTGGCTGGTGCTCGCCGACCAGCTCGAGCGCTGCGGCATGCGACGCCCAGACGTCTTCGAGCGCGCCATCGCGATCATCGAGGTCGGCGAGGACCTGGCCATGTTCAAGGAGCTGGAGGCCGAGCCGCAGACGATCGCCGAGCGGCGCAAGGAAACGGCGAAGCTTCTGGCGAGGCTGCGCGACCCGCGGCCGGCCAAGAACCGCCGGCCATTGAAGGCGCCGCAGCCGCTGTTGCTCGAAACTGGCGAGGCGCTCACCTGGCCGACCGACAGGGGCAACTCGATCAATCCGTATGTGCCGGAGGATCAACTCTGGAAGCTTGGCGGCTTCAGGCAGGACGGCTGGGGCTTCGGGATCGTCACAGACGCGGGCCATCACTACCAGGTGCTCGCATACTATGCGGTGCAGGTGCTGAAATGGCGGCGGGCAGAGCGGCCATCGCCAGAGCTTGCGGTGCATTGCGCGCGCTCGACCCACAGTTACGGCACTCTGAGTGCGTTGCACATGAAACGCGTCCGGCTTGAGCGGATTGGCCGGCTATCGGACGCAGCGCTCGGAGAACTACCGGTGGCGGAGGAAGCACGCGAGGAATCACGCCGCGCCGCGTTGGAGGATCTCTCTCTAACCAGCGCGTTCGGCCTGGACGCATGGAACAACATGATCTGGCCGGGTCCGAAATTTCCAATTCCTGCGCCATCGGGCGCGCCGCTCGATCCGGACGAACCGGACCAGCGTCCGGACTCCTCGACCGCTTGAAGCAGCGGGACGAGAAGGTCGCGGGGTACTCCCGTTCAAGTGATATCGAGAATGAAATCGCGGCGGCCTATCGCGACGCCCTGCTGCTGCGTCATACCCAACAGCAATCTTGCATCGAATATTCGGTCTCGCTGATTGGCCGGCTCATCGGGAAAATAGAGCTGCGTCGTCAGTACATTCCGGCCGGGCGCCTGCACCTTGATGTGGAAGTGCCGCGTGCGGCCGGGATAGAGGCCGGGGACGATGGTCTCGAACACGAAGCGGCCTTGTGGATCGCTGAACTGGTGGCCGCGCAGGCGATAGCCCTGGTTGTCGTAGCGCCCGTCGGCATCGGCGTGCCACAGGTCGAGCAACGCGCCGGGTACCGGCTGGCAGTGCCGGTCGAGCACGAAGCCGGCGAGAGAGATGTGGTCGCCCGTCATGCCGTCTTCGACCAGGTTTGCGCGCTCCGGCGAATTTGGCGAGAAATAGGGTCCTTCAGTCTGGGATGGGGTCGGGTCATCTTCGTCAGCGCATTGCGGCGTGGCGGGCAGCACGGGCTGCTGCGCCTGCGAGCGGCGCAGGGCAAGACTGCTGAGAATGCCCAAAGCGCCGGTACCCAGCAGGGTTCGGCGCGAAAATCCGATATCAAACATGAACGATCCGTATTCCTAGTTGCCGTCCCACTTCAACGGGACGGCGGCCGCAATCCTGCGATGATACGCCTCGATTGCGCCGGGCGGGCGCGCCCCTTATTCCGCCACGCTCTTCTGCTCCGCCGGAAAGGCGTAGGTGTAGACGTGGCGCTGCACGTCGCTCAAATGGCGATACATGCATTCGTAGGCCCGCTCGCTGTTGCGCGCGGCGATCGCCTCGTAGATCTCCTTGTGCGAGGCGGAATGCACCGACTGGCGCTTGAAGCAATGAGCGTTTTCGCTGAGACGCCGCCAGGTTGCATCGCGCCGGCTGGCGCTCAGCGTGTCGAACAGCGACAGGAACAGCGCATTGCGCGCAGCCTCGGCGACCGCCCGGTGGAACCGTTCGTCGGCTTTTTCATAGACCAGGGGATCCGCAGCGTCCTTGGTCTCGGCGACCAGCCCCTGCAGGCGGCGGATGTCGGCCTGGGAGGCGCGCAGTGCCGCCAGGCGCGCGATCACCGGCTCGACCGCCAGGCGGACCTCGATGACTTCCAGGGGGTTGGTGAATTCTAGGATGCGATCGAATGGAATCGCCGCCATCGAGGCGGCGACGGCGATATCTCCTTCGCGTGCTCGCAACGCTGCCGGCATGGCGACCGGCCCCGCCTTGCCCTGGACGAAGGTACCGCGCCCCTGATGGCGCGTGATCTGGCCTTCCTGCTCCAGGATCTCGAGCGCGCGCCGCAGCGAGCGCCTGCCGACACCCATCTCGTTCGCCAAGGTCCGCTCCGGCGGGATGCGCCCGGTCGGGCCAAGGCCGCCGCTCGCAATCAACGCCCGAAGCCTGCTCAAGGTCTGATCTGCGTGCTGCAACATCGGATGATCGCCCCTCGTCCGAGCCCGTCCCCCGGCAAGACCGATTGGTCTCGCCTTGGCCGCCGGCTCGGGACCAAGCACATCAGCCCACACCGGCCTGCGGCCGATGGTTCCAGAATGGTCCGCGCATCGCCACAACCTGCGGCACACGCATGATGCGGCGCAATTCCTCCGATGTAAACCTTTCATTGCGGGGAGTTCGCTCGATTCGCTTGAGAAATAGGCATCACTCGGTTGCACCCTGCTCACAATTCCACGCGCTCCAGCCAAACCATATCGACGCCATGCGGCGCCAATGGATCGTGGTTGACGGCGCTCAACGGGAATGGTTACGCTTGGATCAATGGATGGGCACGAGGCGATACCATTCGTCTTAATGGTTCGCGCACGGCCAGGGCAATGGGAGGGGGCGGATGAGCGCAAGCGCCAGGCCCGAAGGCCACAATCTGCAGGCGGCGATGGATCAGCTCCACGCCGACGTCTACCGCCACCACATGGCGCCGTTCTGGGCGATCGACAAATCGAAGAAGAACGACGAGGACAACCAGCTGCGCGACACGCGCAAGGCGGTTCCCTTCATCTGGAAATACCAGAGCGATATCGAGCCGCTGCTCCATCGCTCCGCCGAACTCATCAACACCGAATCATCGGAGCGCCGCTCCCTCATTCTGGTCAATCCGGGGCTGGCGCCGAAGCGCGCCTCGGTTTCGACCATGTACACCGCCTACCGGCTCAACGATCCGAACGAGATCATGCCGCCGCACCGGCATTCCCCGAACGCGATCCGCTTCGGCCTGACCGGCGCGCTCAATTTCACCGGCGTCGAAGGCGAGAACATCACCTTCGGCCCGGGCGACATGGTGTTGACGCCGCACGACACCTGGCACAATCACGGCAACCAGGGCAACGACCCGGCGATCAACTTGAGCGTCCTCGACCTGCCGCTGGTCGAGACCCTGAACGCCATGTATTTCGAGCACGATTACACCGAGGAGGAGGAAGGCAAGCGCGTGCGCCGCGTCATGCAGTCCGAACGCTACACGCCGGACTATTCGCAGCGCGTCTACGGCGCAGGCGGCTTGCTGCCACGCTTCGTCTCGCACATGCGCGGCACCGGCAATGCCTCGCCGATGTATGTCTATCGCTGGGACATGATGCGTGAAGCGCTGGAGAAGTTCCGCGACTGGGATGGCGACCCGTACGAAGCCATCATGATCGAATACGTCAATCCGCTCGACGGCAAGCCGGTCTTCAAGACCATCACCTTCTTCATGCAGATGCTACGGCCCGGCGAGCGCACGCAACCCTTGAAGCAGACGGCGAGCCTGCTGGTGGCGCCGTATGAAGGGCATGGCTACAGCCTGATCGGCGGCAAGCGGCTGGACTGGGAGCGGTTCGACACCTTCGCGGTTCCCGGCGGCGAATGGGCGGAGCATGTCAACGCATCGGATCGGGATCCGGCGATCCTGTTCGTCGCCAGCGACGAGCCGACCTTGAAGGCCTTGGCGCTTTACCAGAAGCACGGGCGCATGAAGAACGACGAGGTCGTGCGCCTCTACTGATATCGCCCGCCTGTCCAGCCGCTTTCACTCTGCGCAAGATCATCATGGCCCGATCGAAGAACACCAAGCTGCTTGCGAACTACGACTGCCCCGGCGGCGGCCAGGTCTGGGTTGTCGGCAGCACGCTCTATGTCGGCCATATGCGCCAGCCGACCGGCACCACCATCGTCGATGTCTCCGATCCCAAGCACCCGAAGACCCTGGGGCGGGTCGAGGTGCCGCAGGGCTGGCATTCGCACAAGGTGCGCGTCGTGGGCGACATCATGATCGTCAACCACGAAAAGCAGGGGACGGAAGGCGACGCGACGTTCGGCGGCGGACTCGGCATCTACGACGTGTCGAAGCCGAGCGAACCCAAGCTCATCACCAAGTGGCGCACTCATGGGCGGGGCGTGCATCGCTACGACTTCGACGGTCGCTACGCCTATATCTCACCGACCGCCGAGGGCTATGTCGGCAACATCTGCATGATCCTAGACCTCAAAGATCCGGCGAAGCCGGAGGAGGTCGGACGCTGGTGGATCCCCGGACAGTGGAAGGCCGGCGGCGAGGAATATCCGTGGGAGAACTGGACACCGCCGCGCTGCCATCACCCGATGCGCCGCGGCAACCGGCTCTATGTCAGCTATTGGCATCACGGCTACTACATCCTCGACATTTCTGACATGTCGAAACCGAAGCTGGTTTCGGGCGGCAACACCTCGCCGGCTTATCCGCACCCCACCCACACCTGCCTGCCGATGCCGGAGAAGCTGAAGGGCCGCGATATCATGGTGGTGGCGGACGAGGACGTGGCGAAGCTGTGGCCAGCGCCGCCCGCCTTCACCTGGATCTACGACATCACCAACGAACACTGCCCGGTGCCGATCGCGACCTGGCAGGTGGAAGGGCTCGACAAGGATGGTTCGCCGCAGCCCGCCATGATGGGCTGCCATCAGCCGTCGGAGCGGTTCAAGGGGACCATCATCCCTTTTGCGTGGTTCGCCCAGGGTCTGCGCGTCCTCGACATCGCCGACCCCTATGCGCCGCGCGAAGTCGCTTTCTACGAGCCGGACCCGCCGCAGGGGTTCGAGCTGTCCTCCTCGAACGATGTGACGATCGACGATCGCGGTCTATGCTACCTGATCGATCGCCAGCGCGGCGTCGACATCATCGAGACATCCGTGTTGTAACGAGACAATGGGGCGATCCGTGAGCGGAGACAACAAGGACATCCACACCATCGGCAAGAAGGGCACCCTGCCGTTCCATCCCGCGGTGCGGGCCGGCGATTTCATCTTTGTCTCGGGACAAGTCGCCAAGGACGAGAACGGCAACATGTGCGTCGGCAACATCGAGGATGAGACGCGCTGGACCATCGAGGGCATCAAAAGAATCCTGGCGCTGGAAGGCGCGGATCTCAGCGATGTCGTGAAAGTGACGGTTTACCTGGAAGACGCGCGCAACTTCGGGCGCTACAACAAGGTATTCGCCGAATACTTTCCCGACGGGCGGCTTAGCCGCACCACGGTGGAGGCGCGCGCTGTCATCGAGTGCAAGATCGAAATGGACGCAGTCGCGTACAAACCGCGACGCGGATGAGCAAGCGGGCGCGGATGGCGTCCTGCAGGGTGGTATAATCGGAGGGAGGTGAGAGCATGTTGCGGCTGCTCGGCCGGAATACATCCGGCAACGTTCAGAAGGTGATTTTCCTGCTTGAGGAACTGGGCGCGCCCTATGCGCGCGAGGATTACGGCCGCCAGTTCAACAACACGCAGGACGCCGCGTACCTCAAACTCAATCCGAATGGGAAGGTGCCGACCCTGGTCGACGGCGACGTGGTGGTGTGGGAATCGAACACCATCCTGCGTTATCTCTGCAGCAAGCTGAAGAACGAGGGACTCTACCCAACAGACCTGGCGGCCCGCACGCAGGTCGAACGCTGGATGGATTGGCTCCTGGCATCGGTCAACTATCAGTACGTGCAGGTGTTCAAGGATTCGAAGAAGGCCGCCAACGAGCGCGCGGCGACCTTCGAGGCCGACGCCAAGGAACTGGGTGCGCAGCTCGCGATCCTGGACGGCGCGATGGCAGGCAAGCCGTGGATCGCCGGGAAGGATTTCACGATCGCGGACGTCGCGCTGGGTCCGATCATGCATCGGTGCCTCGACTTCCCGATCGCGCTGCCGGCCCTCCCCAATCTCAAGGCGTGGCGCGAGAAGCTGAAGGAGCGGCCAGCCTTCAAGAAAGCGACGGGAGCGTGATGACGCGCCGCTCCCACAATGCCCCTCTCGTCATGGTCGGACTTGGTCCGACCATCCACGAGTTTCGGTGGGCGAAGTCGAGCAGTAGCAAGCAAACTCGTGGATGGTCGTGCCAAGCACGACCGTGACGGAAAAGAGAACGAGAACTAGACGGCGGATCGAGAAGGAGTAGCAGGATGGCTAAAGCAGCAGTGGTGGGTCTGGGAACCATGGGACCGGGCATCGCGCAGACTCTGGCGCGCGCCGGCATGGAGGTGACGGCGTTCGACGTCAGCGAAGACCAGCGCAAGAAGGCGCCAGAAGGCCTGGAGCTCGCGACCAAAGTGCTGACGGCGCTTGGCGTCGCGGACCGCGCCAAGACGCCGGTCAAGCTCGTCGGCAATCTGAAGGAATGCCTCGCCGGCGCATCCGTCGTGGTCGAGACGGTGCCGGAAAAGCTCGACATCAAGGCGGCGGTGTTCAAGGAGATTGACGGCCTGGTCGGCAAGGATTGCATCATTGCCAGCAATACCTCAGGCATCCCGATCACCAAGCTGCAGGAGAATGTGTCGGCGCCCGAGCGCGTGGTCGGCATGCACTGGTCGAACCCGCCGCACATCATCCCAATGATCGAGGTCATCGCCGGCAACAAGACCTCCAAGCAGACCGTGCAGTGGATGGTCTCGACCATCAAGGATCTCGGCCTACTGCCGGTGGTGGTGCAGAAGGACGTGCCGGGCTTCGTCGAGAACCGCGTGCTCTATGCCCTGCTGCGCGAATGCGTCGACCTGGTGGATCAGGGCGTGATCGACGCAGAAGGGCTCGATACCTGCGTGTCCTGGGGCATCGGCTACAAGCTGTCGGTGATCGGCCCCATGGCGCTGCTCGACATGGCCGGCCTCGACATCTATCAGGCGGTCGGCTCCTATCTGAACAAGGATCTGTGCAATCGGGGCGACCTCAGCCCCTACGTGACCGAGCGCACCAAGGCTGGCAAGCTGGGCATGAAGACCGGCGGCGGCATCTTCAGCTACACGCCGGAGAAGATCGCCGAGCTGCGCGGCCTCCGGGCCAAGCGGCTGGTCGCCGTGCGCAAGGCGTTGGAGAGTTGATCAAAGGGTTCGGAACGAACCTCAACATGCGTGGCGTAGCAACGTGAATAAATGGGGACAGACAGGAAGGAAACGGAACCATGCACACGAAGATTCTCAGAACACTGGCGCAGGCGTCGTTCCTGGCGCTTGCTCTGAGCGGCCTCTCCGCCGGAGCGCAGGCAGCGGACGTGAAGGGCATCGCCATCTTGACGCCGGAAGATCCGACCGATTTCGGATGGAACCAGCAGGGCTTCGAAGCGGCCAAGGCGGTGGCGGAGAAATACGGGCTCGATTTCATCCCGGCGACCGGCCTCGGCTATGGCGACGTGCATCCGCAGCTGCGCGAGGTTGCCGATGACGGCGCCAGCCTGATCATCGCGCACGCCAGCGGCTACAACACCGCCGCACCCGAGGTCGGCGCGGAGAAGAAGGTGCCGGTGGCGATCGTCGACCGGCCGGATGCCAACAAGCCGGGCATGATCGCCGACTATACGCTGAGCGGCCATGAGGGCGCCTATCTCGCCGGCGTGCTGGCGGCGAAGACGACCCAGACCAAGTCGGTCGGTATCGTCGTCTCGGGTGAACCGCCGTCCTGGAACTCGCAATCGGCGGCATTCGCGCAGGGCGTGAAGGCGACCGACGGCAGCGTGAAGATCCTCTATGCCGTGATCGGCCCGGCCGCCTATTCCGATGCGGCCGGCGGCAACCGCGTCACCGCCTCGGTGATCGGCGCGGGCGCCGACGTGATCTTCGGCCAGGGTGACGGCGCCAGCTTTGGCATGCTGCAGGCGGTCGAGACCGGCAAGTCGACCAGCGGCGGCAAGGTGTGGTTCATCGACGTGATCGGCGACAAGACTTCGATCGACAAGGGCAACCTGCTCTCGTCGGTGGTCTGGAACCTGGTGCCGGTCTATTCGGCGATGGTCGAAGACTTGAAGTCCGACAAGTTCGGCACCAAGGGCTATTCGATCCAGCTGTCGGACGATTCGGTCCAGCTCCTGCACACCAAGCACATCCCGGACGATGTCTGGGCCGAGGTGTCGAAGGTGCGCGACGACATCGTCAGCGGCAAGCTGAAGATCGAGCCGGTGTGGGAAGCCGACAAGGTGCGGGCGCTGATGACTTCGGTCACCGACGCCCCCGCTCAATAGGCCGGCTCAGTACGTGTTTGAATGAGAGGCGTCGTCATTGGCTGTTCCAGTCGCTGCGGTTCGCAACATCACCAAGCGCTTCCCCGGCGTGGTGGCCAATGACGGCGTCTCGCTCGAGTTCAATGCCGGCGAGATCCATGTCCTGCTGGGCGAGAATGGCGCCGGCAAATCGACCCTGATCGGCATTCTGGCCGGTATGCAGCAGCCGGACGAAGGCGAGATCCTGATCGGCGGCAAGCCGGTCAGGATCGCCTCGCCACGGGAAAGTCTGGAGCTCGGCATCGGCACGGTGTTCCAACACGTGCTGCTGGTGCCCTCTCTTTCCGTCATCGAGAATTTGATGCTGGGTGGATCGTGGTGGCAGAAGCTGCTGCGCGGGCCTGCCCTGGCGCGGTTCCGGGAGCTTTCGTCGCTGCTCGGCGTGGAAATCGATCCGGATGCACAGGTCGGCCGTCTGTCGCTCGGCGAGCAGCAGCAGGTCGAGATCATGCGCGCGCTTTGGCGTGGCGAGAAGGTGCTGATCCTCGACGAGCCGACCTCCATGCTGACGCCCCAGGGCGTCAAGGATCTGGGCGCGGTCATGAAGCGCCTGCGCGACAAGGGCGTCGCCCTCATCCTCATCACGCACAAGCTGGTCGAGGCGTATGAACTGGGCGACCGCATCTCGGTCCTGCGTTTGGGCCGCGTGGTCGGCGCGCTGCCGCCGGAGCGGCTGCGCACGATGAGCGAGCAGGAGGCGACCAACGCCGTGATCGAGATGATGTTCGGCACGGCCGCGCAGCATGAGCGCGACGCGGAGATCCTGATCGGCCGCGGCCGCCGGGCGCATCGCGCCCGCACGGTCAATCGCTCCAGCGCACCGCGCCTGCGGGTGAGCGGCCTCACGACGGAAGCGACGCGCGGCGCCTGTCCATTGCGCGGCGTCGATTTCGAGCTTTGGCCGGGCGAGGTGCTGGGGATCGCCGGCGTCGATGGCAATGGACAGAAGCACCTCGCCGAGGTGCTGGCGGGCCAGCGCGCGGCCGCCTCCGGCAAGATCTCGTTGGACGGCAAGGACATCACGGCCGATGCGGTGCCGGCACGCCGGCGTCACGGCATCCGCTATGTCACGGATGAGCGGGTGGGCGAAGGCACGGTCGGCAGCTTTTCCGTTGCCACCAATCTGGTGTTGAAGGAGATCGGTGCGCCGCCCTTCTGGCGCGGCGGCCTCAGCGACTGGGACCAGATCCACGGCCATGCGCGCGCGGAGATCAAGCGCAACGACATCCGCACGCCGTCGGAACGGACGCATCTCGCGAAGCTCTCGGGCGGCAATATCCAGAAGGTGCTGCTGGCGCGCGAGCTGAACGCGGAGGCCAGCGTGGTCGTCTTCAACAAGCCGACCTACGGCCTCGATCTGCAGAACACCCGCCTCGCGCACGAGCGCATCCTGGCCGGTGCGGAGCATGGATTGGCAACCATCGTCGTCTCCACCGATCTGGATGAGCTGCTCGAGATCTCCGATCGCATCGGCGTCATGTTCCAGGGTCACCTCGCCGGCATCGTCGAGAACGGCCCGGACGTGGAACGCAAGGTCGGGCTGCTGATGACGGGAGCGAAGGCGGCATGATGCGGCTGCTTCTCCTTCTGTCATCCCGGGCAAGCGAAGCGCGACCCGGGACCCATGCGTCGCCAAGGCGAGCAACGCTCTCCACGAAAGTCCGTGCTCCGGGGCCGCATGCGTCCCGGCTCTGCGCCACTGCGTGGCTTGGCCGGGATGACAGCGAGGTTGGTGTGGAGATGGGAAAGTGACCGCCGAGGTCCAGGTCGCGCAGCGGGGTGCGCCGCGGAACGAACGTGGACGCGAGATCGCCGCTTCCATCCTGCGCGTGGCAGTGCCGATCCTGCTGGCGCTGATCGTCGGCGGTATCATCCTGCTGATCCTGGGCAAGGACCCGTTGGCCTATTACGGCTATGTCGCGAAGCGCGGGCTGCTCACCTGGGGCGGCCTGCAGGAAACCTTCACGCGCATGTCGCCGCTACTGCTGATCGCGGCCGGCCTCATCGTCGCGTTCCGCGCCGGCATCTGGAATCTCGGCGGCGACGGGCAGTTCCTGCTGGCCGCCGTCATCACGGCCGCGCTCGGGCCGGCGCTGGTCGGCCTGTTGCCGAAAGCCTTGATCCTGATCGCCTGCATGGTGGTGTCGGCGGCGGTCGCGGCGGCGTGGGCTGTGATCCCGGCCGTGCTCAAGGCGCGCTACGGCATCAACGAGATCATCACGTCGCTGATGATGAGCTTCCTCGGCATCAGCTTCGCCAACGTGCTGGTGAAGCTGTTCTTCTGGGATCCCGGCACAACCGTGCCGCAGACCCGCACGCTGCCGGTTGAGGACCGCCTGCCGCGCATCTTCGACACCACGATTCACAGCGGCGTGCTGATCGCGCTCGC
Source organism: Dongiaceae bacterium (assembly GCA_041398065.1). Classification (GTDB taxonomy): domain Bacteria; phylum Pseudomonadota; class Alphaproteobacteria; order Dongiales; family Dongiaceae; genus Dongia_A. Next base: position 14,123 of record JAWKVL010000001.1, read on the forward strand.
CGTCGTCATCCTCGTGCATCTGATGATGATGCGCACCGCGTTCGGGCTGAAGCTGCAGGTGGTCGGCGCCAATCCCGCCGCCGCCATCCATGCCGGCCTGAACGTCGCCTGGCTCACCGTCGCGACCTTCACCTTGAGCGCGGCGCTGATCGGGCTCGGCGGCTCGGTTGAGATCTTGGGCGTGTTTGGAACCGTTCGCGCCGACTGGAACCCAGCCTTCGGTCTGCTGGTCGTGCCGCTCGTCTTCCTGGCGCGATTCAACGGTTATGCGGTGATCGGGTTCGCCCTGTTCTTCTCCGCGCTGATGATCGGCGGCGACAGCGCCGCACGCCGTGTCGGTGTCCCGCAGCATTTCGTGCTGGTCCTGGTGGCCTTGCTTCTCATCTTCCTGGCCGTAGTCGAATACCTCGATCAAGAACGCCGCAAGCGGACCGGGGCCTGAGCCGATGGAAGCGCTGCTGACCGAGGCGTTCCTCATCTCGCTGTTGTACGGCGCGATGAAGGCAGGCCTGCCGCTGCTGCTGGCCGGCCTTGGCGAACAGATCTCGGAGAAGGCCGGCGTGCTCAATATCGGCATCGAAGGCATGATGCTGTTCGGCGCCTATGCGGGCTTCGTCGCCGCCTATTACAGCGGCTCGTTCTGGCTGGGGTTCTTGATCGGAGGGCTGGGTGGCGCGCTGGTCGCTTCGATCGTCGTACTTCTCTGCATCCGCTACGGCCTCAACCAGATCGTCATCGGTATCGGTGTCACCATCGGCATGGAGGGTCTGACGGCGCTGCTGCATTACTTCCAGTTCAGCAAGACCTATCCGCGTCTCGGCGAGATCCCGTCGCTCAGCCATCATCTGATCGTCTATCTGTCGCTCGGCCTGGTGGCGGCATTGGTCTGGCTGTTCCGCTCGACCTATGTCGGCCTCAATCTGGAAGCGGCGGGCAACAAGCCGGCTGCGCTCGACGCCGCGGGCGTGAGCGTGGTCAAGACCCGCGCCTGCGCGGTCCTGACGACTGGATTCCTGGCTGGTGTCGGCGGCGCCTATATGGCGAATGTCGGAGCCGGCCTGTTCGTGCCCTTCATGACCGGCGGCGCCGGCTTCATCGGCATCGTGCTGGCCATGCTGGCGCGCGGCAAGCCGGTGTGGGTCTTGCTGGGCGCCGCCTTGTTCGGCATCAGCCTTGCCATGACAACGGCGCTGCAGGTGGCGGGTATCAATATCCCGACCGACGTGGTGCAGATGCTGCCGTTCGCCATGGTGATGCTGGTGCTGGTGATCTTCGCGCGGCACAGCGTGCTGCCGCCGGCCCTAGGACTGCCGTACGTGCGCGGTGAGCGTTGAGATCGTAAGCCAAGAATGGGATGATGTCAGGAAAGGCTGGAACTGGGAGAGGGACGATGGCTGATACCAAGGTCTATCTGCTCGATGGCGGAACGCTGGTGATCGACGGCTTCCACGCCTTCTGGAATCGCGGGCCCGGCGGGGAGCTGCGCTTCCCCTGCTATGCCGTGCTGGTGGACCACCCGGACGGGCGCTACATGTTCGACACCGGCTACGATTTCGACCATGTGATGCGCGTGCTGCCGTTCGAGAAGCCGATCCAGGACAAGAAGCAGACCATCCCGGGCCTGCTTGCCGAAATCGGCCTCAAGACCGACGACGTCAACTACGTCATCAACTCGCACTACCATTTCGACCATTGCGGCGGAAACAAGCACCTGCACAAGGCCTGCACCATCTGCCATGCGAAGGAGTTGGAGGCGAGCGGCAATTGCCAGCCGTTCGAGCACCTCGGCTATTCCGATCTCACCTTCGCGCCGGAGCTTCGCAAGAAGAAAGCCGCCGGCAAGGAGCTGCCGCCCGACCCGGCGCTCGACATGTATACGCCGACCTTCCAGACCTTGAGCGGCGACCAGGAGATCGCGAAAGGCCTGTGGCTGTTCGAGACGCCCGGCCATACAGCCGGCCACTACAGCATGATGGTGGAGCTGAAGAATCGCCGGCCGATGCTGTTCTCCGCCGACGCGTGCTACAGCAAGAAGAACATGGACATGATGTGCATCTCGAGCTTCCACCTCGACCCGGTGGCGAGCCTGAAGTCGATGCAACGCTTGAAGGACCTGGCCGCGAAATACGACGCCGAGCTGTTCTACTCGCACGATCCGGAAAGCTTCAAGAGCTACCAGACCGGCGTGAACTACTATTCGTAGGAGAGGCTTCGGCCCGATTTTCTCTCATCCGTCATGGTCGGGCTTGGCCCGACCATCCACGAGTTTCGTTGAGCGAGATTGCGTGTTCGCAGGCGAACTCGTGGATGCCCCTGCCAAGCACGGGCATGACGATTGAGGGAGACCGGTTGCGAGCGCCAGCGAATCAAGGAGTTTGCGATGCCTTGGATGATCGTCAGTAACGACGCGCTGGGCGGCGCAGCCATCCGCGCCGATCGCAGCGTCATGGATGCGCACTGGGCATATGAGTTGTCGATCAAGGACAAGATCCTCTGCGCCGGCAGCTTGCGGACGGATGACGGGCTGACGCCGATCGGCAGCCTGCTGGTGCTCGATGTCGAGACCCGGGAGGAAGCGCTGGCAATCGTCAACGCCGACCCGGCCACCAAAGCAGGCCTGCGCGCCAACATGATCGTCAAGCGCTGGAACAAGGCGATTTTCGGCGGCGTCGCAGTCGATTAGTCGCTTGCCTTCAAAGGCTATCAGACCAAGTCGAACTACTGTTCGTAGGCGGCTGCATCGCCTGGGTGTTTGGCCGCTACAACAAAGGCATCGGCCTCAGCCGTGCTCCGAAGTCTGACCACGTTGCCTCTGAAGCGTCGTATTGCCTTCTTTATGCGTGGGTGCTGGTCCCTGCGGTAGCGCCAGATATAGCGCAGAAATTGCCAATCGAGGCGGCAGCCGCTCGCCAGTCTGTCGTCGGGCCGGCCTTCGTAGCGCAGACCGCGCCAGATTACCCGCAGCAGACACAGCCAGCGCGGAGCCTTGACAATGATCACGGTATCGGCAACGGCCAGCCGGGGAGCGAGCGTCCTGTGATAGTCTCCATCCATGATCCAGCGCGGGCCCGTGACCAGGGCGCGCACGCGCTCTTCCCATTCGACGCGCGGCATGGCCTGCCGTCCTGGGCGCCAGAAATGACTATCGAGATGTATGACGGGCAGTCCGGTGCGCTCGGACAGGCGTCGTGCCAGCGTGCTCTTTCCCGCTCCGGAGCAACCGACGATGACAACCCGGTGCATTCGCGCTACCTGCCGCCGGCGCCATTGATCAGCGCGGCGATCGCGTCGTAGCGGCGGTCGCGCGCGTGCTTGAGGGGCGTGACGCCATCCCTGTCCGCGAGGTTCGGATCGGCTCCGGCGGCCAGCAACATGCGCACGATCTCGAGGTGGTGCGGGCCGCCGTCGCTCAGGATCACCGCTTCGAGCAGCGCGGTCCAGCCGAGATTGTTGACGTGATTGACGTCGATCTTGGAACGCTCGAGCAACAGACGCACAGTTTCGACATGGCCGCGCTCGCAGGCCGGGATCAAGGCGTTGCCGCCATAGCGGTTGCGCTTGGCGTAGTCGACCTTGCCGGTCTCCAGCATCGCGGCCAGCATCCCGGTGCGGCCGAGCGCGCCGGCCAGCAGCCAGGGCGTATCGTGATTCGCGGCCTCGGCATTGATGTCGGCGCCCGCCTTGATCAGATCAAGCGCCAGATCGTCGCTGCCGTGCTGGACGGCGAACAGCAACGCCGTCTGTCCGTGATTGTCCCGGGCGTCGATCGAGGCGCCGTCAGCCAGCGCAGCCTTGACCGCGCCGGAATCGCCGCGGCTGGCGGCCGTCAACAGGGCATGATCGTTCGCGGTTCCTGCCATTGCGAGCCCAGCAGCAAGCCAGAAGGCGGTGGCAAAGACCGCGAGCTTACCACCGGACCATGCCGGCATCGACATTGAGCGCTTGGCCGGTGATCCAGTGCGCCTCGTCCGAAGCAAGGAAGGCGACCGCCGGCACGATGTCCGCCGGTTTGCCGACGCCCTTGATGGCCTGCAGCATCTCGACGAAACCGAATGCTTCCTTGTGCGGGGTCTGCTGCACGCCCTCGGTATCGGTGAGGCCGGGGCAGACCGAGTTGACGGTGATCTTGTAGGCTCCGAGCTCGGTCGCGAGCGCGCGGGTGAAGGTGAGCACGCCGCCTTTGGAGGCGACATAGTGCGCCATGTTGGGCGTGCCGGCAAAGATCGAGTTGGAGCAGAAATTGACGATGCGGCCGTAGTTGTTCTTGCGCATCAGGTCGGAGCCGGCCCGGCACATGAGGTATAGCCCATCCAGATTGACGCGTAGCACCCGCCGCCATTCCTTGAAGGTCAGCTCGTCCCATTTCACGAACGGCACGATGGCGGCGACATTCACCAACACGTCGAGCTTGCCGCACTGCTTGGCGACGGCGTCGAACAGCTTGCCGACCGAATCCTCGTCGCCGATGTCGCAGGTCACGCCGAAGCTCTTGCCGCCGATCGCCTTGGCGGTGGCATTGGCGCCGTCGCCCTGGATGTCGACCGCGACGACCTGGGCACCTTCCTGGCCCAGGCGCTCGGCCACGGCCTTTCCCATGCCCTGCGCGGCGCCCGAAACGACGGCAACGCGGCCTTCAAATCTGCGCATGTTCGTCCCCCCTCGATTGGATATTGGTCTAGCGGCGATCCGCCTCGATCACCTGCAAAGCCGCTTCGATTCCCGCGGCGACATCGACCTTGCGTCCCAGCTTGCGCATGGCGCCACCCATCGCGGTCAGCGCAACGGTCGCATAGATCGGCTCCGCCACCGGCCCCATATGGCCGATGCGGATCAGCTTGCCCTTGGTCTCGTTCCGGCCGGAGGAGAAGACCACGCCGAACCCGGCGCGCGCTGCTGCGATGATCTCGCCATCATTCATGCCCGCCGGCACGCGCACCGCGGTACAGGTGGGCGAGGCGATGCTCTCGGTCTTCGCCCAGAGTTCGAGGCCCATCGCCTTGATGCCGGCGCGGCAGGCGCGCGCGGTCAGGCCATGGCGGTGCCAGACCGTCTCCGGTCCTTCGTCGAGATACTGGTCCAGTGCGCCGTCGAGGCCGTTGATCTCGGCAACCGACGGCGTGAAGGGGAAGGGCGCCTCCTTGCTCCAGGCATTCTTCCAGTCCTTGAGGCTGAGGACCGAGGCGAACGGCGCCTTGAGATTGGCTTCGATGTGCTTCCACGCGCGCTCGCTGACGGCCATCAAGGTCAGGCCCGGCGCACCGCCCAGGCATTTGCCCGGTCCGGTGATGAAGATGTCGGCAAAGCAATCGTCGGGGTGGATGTCCATGCCGCCGAACGACGACACCGCATCGACGATCAGCAGCCCGTCATGCTCGCGCACGATCTTGCCGATCTCGCGCGCCGGATTGATGGTGCCCGAAGGCGTGTCATGATGGACCAGCGACACGACTTTGATGTCGGGCCGCTTGCGGAACGCGTCCGCCACCTGGCCCGGGTCGATCGCCTCGTTGTACGGAACCTCGATCTCCACCAGCTCCTTGTTGTAGCGCGCCGACCAATAGCCGAAGCCCTTGCCATAGACGCCGGAGGCGAGGTTCAGGACCACGTCGTCGGGCCCGATGAGCGAGGCAGCCGCGGCCTCGATGCCGGGGGCCGGCTCGACTTGCAGGATCAGGGTCGGGTCCTTGGTCCGCAGCGCTTTGGCGCATTTCCGGGCGACGTCCTCGTAAAACTGCTGGAACCAGTTGTCGAAATCGTACTGCACCGGGCGCGACATGGCGCGCAGGACACGCGGGTAGGCGGCGACCGGTCCCGCCGACAAGGTGATGACTGGTTCCTTGATTCTGGATGCCATGGTTGTGGGCCCCCTGCGCGGATTTCTTGCCCTTGTCTTCGTTCGGCGATCATAGACTCCGGGTCTGAAAAGTGGAAACAATATCCGCAATGGGGCGGTATTGGTTCCGGCGGGGATGAGAACGCAGTCCAGCGATTGGTTCGATTTTCTGGTCATTGGTTCGGGGACGGCAGGATCGGTCCTGGGCGCACGGCTGAGCGAGGATCCCGACGTCACCGTCGGCGTGATCGAGGCCGGCGGCTCCGCCACGGATCCGCGCATCGCGGCGCCCGCGCAGTGGCCGCTGCTGCAAGGCAGCGCGATCGACTGGTCCTATCGGACCGTTCCACAGCGCCATACCGCGAACCGGATTCACGACTGGGCGCGCGGCAAAGTGGTCGGCGGGTCGACGGCGCTCAACGCCATGGCCCATGTGCGCGGCCATCCCGATGATTTCGATTCCTGGGTCCAGCAAGGGTGTGACGGCTGGGGCTACGCCGACCTGATGCCCTACTTCCTGCGCTCGGAGCACTACACGCCCGGCGCCTCGGCCCATCATGCGATCGGCGGGCCGCTGCACCTGATCCGGCCGGTCGAGCCCAATCCCGTCACGCAAGCCTACATGGCGGCGGGCGTCGAGATCGGCCTCGCGCCGACCGACGACCACAACGGCGCGCGGATGACAGGCCCGTGCCTCAACACGCTCACCATCAAGGACGGCAAGCGCCAGACCATTGCGGACGCCTATCTTGCGCCGGTGCTCTCGCGCCCGAACCTGCGTCTGATGACGGAGACGCAGGTCTTGTCGTTGCTCCTTGACGACGCGCGATGCCGCGGCGTGCGGATTGCGGATGCCAGCGGCGAACGCGAGCTATTTGCCGAGCGTGGTGTCGTGCTCAGCGCGGGGGCCATTGCCTCTCCGGTACTGCTGATGCGCTCCGGCGTCGGGCCCGCGGATGAACTGCGCGCGCTCGGAATTGCTGTCCGCTGCGATTTGCCGGGCGTCGGGCGCAATCTGCACGATCATCTGTTGTCCGGCGGCAACGTCTATCGCAGCCGCCGGCCAGTGCCGCCCTCGAAATACCAGAACTCCGAATCGCTGATGTATATTGCGCGCGATGGTGCGGCCGGCGCGCCCGAGCTGGTGCTCGCCTGCGTCATCGCGCCGGTAACGACCGAACAGTTCGCGCCGCTGCCGTTCGGCGAGGCCTATACGATCATGTTCGGGTTCACCCATCCGCGCAGCCGCGGCACCATTCGTCTTGCCAGCGGGGAGCCGGGCGCCGCGCCGCTGATCGATCCCAACTACCTTGCGGAGGAGTACGACCGTGCCGCCTACCTGGATGCGCTCAAATGCGCGCGCGCAGTCGGCGGCGCCCATGCGCTGTCGGACTGGCGAAGCGAGGAGTATCTGCCGGGGCCCAAGGTCAGCACAGCGACAGAATGCCGCGCCTTCCTGGAGAAGGCCGCCTACACCCATCACCATCCGGTCGGCACTTGCCGCATGGGCCGCGATGCCACGGCGGTGGTGGGACCCGATCTGAAAGTGCGCGGGCCCGACAACCTCTATGTGTGCGATGGGTCCATCCTGCCGAGCATCACAACCGGTCCGGTCAATGCCGCCATTGTCGCGATCGCCGAGCGATTCAGCGACCTGTTGCGTGGCCGCGCCCCGCTCGCACCCTATCTGCCGACACCCGAATCGGCGCTGGTGTAGATTGCCCGCATGAAGATCGTGTCGCTTGCCAGGCCGCTGCTGCGTTGGGCGTTTCCGATCCTGTGTGCAGCATGGCTCTCATCCTGCGCGTCGGATCAGGGCGCAACCAAGGACCAGCCCGTCACCTTGTCACTCACCAATGCAGGCGCGCAGCCGATCCGTTGCCGCCTGATGTTCGGCCACTGGGTCGACCGCGATCTGGGCGAGTTGGCGCCGGGCGCTTCGACTTCGCTATCGATGATGCAGGCGGCCGCTGACGGTGCGCTTTACGTCATGCGGGCGGATGGCCAGCGCCGGATGATGATCGAAACGATCCAGTGCGCGGGACCGGGCGACTGGATGCAGAGCTTCGGCCAGGTCGATTTTGCGCCAGTCCGCTCTAGGCGAGCCCAGGCAATTGAGGCAATCTGCGCCGCGCCGGCGGGCGGGGGCCGCGTCGCCTGCCGCCTCGACCACATCACCCAGCATCTGGAAGGATCATGAGCGTCTTTACCACCAGGACCATTGCCGAGCTGCTTCGCGCCGGTGAACCCGGAGCGGAGGCCATCGGCGGGCCGGATCGCACAATGATGACGCGGGGCGAGCTACTGCGCCTGGCGGAAAGGACGGGCGGCGCCCTGCGCGCGCTCGGTATCCGGCAGGGCGACGCCATCGCCATGGTGATGCCCAACGGGCCGGAGATGGCAGCGGCCTTTCTGGCGGTCGCGTGCTATGCCGTTGCAGCGCCGCTCAATCCCGCCTATCGCGCCGACGAATTCGACTTCTATCTGGGTGACCTCGATGCTAAGGCGCTGATCATCGAAGGCGCTCCTGATTCACCGGCGCGCGCGGTCGCCGCGCAACGCAATATCCCCGTGATCGAGCTGACGGCAGACGAGAACGCGCCTGCCGGCAGCTTCACCTTGTCGACGCCCTATGGCGATGCGGTGCAGGCGCGGCCCGCCCCTGACGATGTAGCCCTGGTGCTGCATACCTCCGGCACGACCTCGCGGCCCAAGCTCGTTCCCTTGAGCCATCGCAACCTCGCGGTCTCCGCGCGCAACATCGTGAAGGCCCTGGCGCTGACGCCGGCGGATCGCTGCCTCGTCATCATGCCGCTGTTCCACATCCACGGTCTTGCGGGCAAGTTGCTCGCATCGCTGGATGCCGGCGCCAGCGTCTATTGCACGCCGAACTTCCACACGCTGAAGTTCTACGGCTGGCTCGATCATTCGCAGGCGACCTGGTATTCGGCGGCGCCTGCTTTGCACCAGATGATCCTGGCGCGCGCGGATCGCAACGCCGAAATCGTCGCGCGCCACAAGCTGCGCCTGATCCGGTCATCCTCCGCCGCCATGCCGCCGCAAGTGATGAAGCAGCTGGAGGAGATCTTCGGCTGCCCGGTGATCGAATCCTACGGCATGACCGAAGCCGCGCACCAGATGGCGAGCAATCCGCTGCCGCCCCGGCCGCGCATGCCGGGAACCGTCGGCATCGCCGCCGGGCCGGAAGTCGCGATCATGGGGCCGGGCGGTCACCTGCTCCCGGCCGGAGAGACCGGCGAGATCGTCATCCGCGGCGAGAACGTGACCGCCGGTTATGTCGCCAATCCAAAAGCCAATGAGGAAGCCTTCGTCAACGGCTGGTTCCGCACCGGGGATCAGGGCGTGTTCGATGCCGATGGCTACATCCGCATCACCGGCCGGCTGAAGGAGATCATCAATCGCGGTGGGGAGAAGATCGCTCCGCGCGAGGTGGACGACGTGCTGATGGACCATCCGGCGGTGGCGCAGGTCGTGACTTTTGCGATGCCGCACGCAATGCTGGGCGAGGAGGTGGCCGCCGCGATCGTGTTGCGCGACGGTGCAACCGCGACCGAGCAGGAACTGCGTGCCTTCGCCGGATTGCACCTCGCCGATTTCAAGGTGCCGCGCAAGATCGTGCTGCTCGACGAGATTCCGAAGGGTCCGACCGGCAAGCTGCAGCGCATCGGCCTGGCGCAGCGGCTAGGGCTGACGGCGTGAAGATCTGCGTCTACGGTGCGGGCGCGATCGGCGGATTGATCGGCGCACATCTGGCGCGCACGGGCGAAGAGGTCACGCTGATCGCGCGCGGTCCGCATCTGGCGGCGATACGCGCCAAGGGCCTCAAGGTGACAGGCGTAAGCGGCAGCTTCACAGTCAAGCCGCGCGTCACCGACGATCCCTCTGAGGCCGGCCCGCAGGACTATGTGGTCATCGCGTTAAAGGCGCATCAGGTCGCCGGCGTTGCGGATCGCATGGGCGCGCTGCTGAGCCCCCAGACCGCAATCGTGACGGCAATGAACGGCGTGCCCTGGTGGTATTTCCATGGAGTGACGGGACCGTTACGCGATCGGCGCCTCGCCAGCGTGGACCCCGACGGCAGGCAGTGGGATCTGATCGGCCCGGAGCGTGCGATCGGCTGCGCGGTCTATCTTGCGGCGGAGATCATTGCGCCCGGCGAGATCCGGCACATCGAGAGAGATCAGCTCACCCTTGGCGAACCGGACGGCAGCGCATCGGAACGCGTGGCGGCGCTGCGGCGCGTCATCCTCGCAACCGGCCTGAAATCGCCGGTCAAGCCGGACATCCGCACCGAGATCTGGATCAAGCTGTGGGGCAACGTGGCTTTCAACCCGATCAGCGCGTTGACCGGGGCCACCATGAAGGGAATCTGCGATGATCCCGGCACGCGCGCCGTCGCGAAGTCGATCATGAACGAAGCGGAGGCGGTGGCGGCGAAACTGGGCGTCACCATGCCCATCGATGTCGAGACCCGGATCGCCGGCGCCGCGTCGGTCGGCGAGCACAAGACCTCCATGCTGCAGGATTTCGAGCGCGGCCGGCCGATCGAACTCGACGCCATCGTCGGCGCCGTGGCGGAGCTGGGCGACATAGTCGGGGTCGAGACACCGATGATCGACGCGATCTACGCACTCACCCGGCGGAGGGCGATTGCCGCCGGCATCCTGCCGCACTGACTGACGCCGAGTCGCCGTATTCGCAGCCGCAAAGCCCTGATGCTCCTGCCGAGCACAAAAGTGATATTTCGGGAATATTTAGCGGACCTGCTGCGGCGCATCATTTGAGGGTTTTCAGGGGCTTTTGCATGGGCTAGGCTCCTTGACACTCCCGTGGCACAGCCAACTCGGCTGCCCCGGAGAGGTCAGGTGAAATCGAGGGTTGGTTCGCCGGGAAAGGCGACAAGTCCGTCGACCGAACCTTGGCGCAGCGCACCGGGTTACCGATGCGCGGTGGGTTTCGCCGCCTTGTCGCGGCTCGATTTTGGGAGCGGACATGCAGATCAGCGTCTTCGGTCTCGACCATGCGGGCGCGGTGGCGGCAGGGTGCCTGGCCTCGCAGGGCCACGATGTCACGGCCGTCGATTCCGACGCCGGCCGGATCGAGATCATTCGCCGTGCCGCCGCGCCCGTAAACGAATCCGGCCTCGGTTCACTCATCGGGGACGCCGTGGCGTCGGGCCGCCTCAGGGCGACCACCGACCTTGTTCAGGCCGTCGCGGAGACCTCACTGACCATCATCTGCGCCGGAACGACCGACCAGCAGGGTCGTCACGATCTCTCGCTTACCTTGTCTCTCTGCGAGATGATTGGCATCGCCCTCAGGGACAAGCCGAAGTTCCATGCAATCGTTCTGCGCAGCACGCTGCGTCCGGGTACTGTCCGCAACTTTGTCATTCCGGCGCTGGAGCAGGCTTCAGGCAAGCGCGCGGGTGAAGATTTCGGCATCGCCATCTACCCGCAATTCCTGCGGCGCGGCAGCGCCGTCGATGACTACCTCAATCCGCCGGCAATCATCCTCGGCGTGACGGATGACGAAACCCTGGCGCGGCTGCGGGAAATGGACATTGCGCTCCAGGCCCCGGAAATGGTGGTCGCGCTGGAAGAAGCCGAGGCCATGATGGATGCCAGCCGTCGTCCACCCGTCGCCGCACTTGCGCCGCCGTCAGCAGCGGCGTTGCCGATCCTCCCAGCAATCGCAGAATCTTTCAGCAATTAGAAAACTGTATTTGTTCATTAGCGCCGCAACCATGCAAGTCTCGGCGGGTTAAACTGCACGCGACTTTCCGGCGACGTCATATTGCGTTTCCAGTAGGCTTTGTCATGTCAGCGTCCATATCGAATGGCAAGATTCCGGCACAAATGCCCCGGCACCAGTTCCATCCGAGCATCCTGCGCGAATACGACGTTCGCGGTATCGTCGGCGAAACCTTGTTCGAAGCGGATGCCGAGTGGATCGGCCGCGCCTTCGCGACAATCCTGGCAAGTCAGGTGAAGCGCGCGCCGGTGATCGCGGTTGGCCGCGACGGGCGCCTGAGCTCGCCGGCGCTGGAATCGGCCTTGATCGCGGGGCTTCGCGCGGCGGGCGCAAATGTGCGCTCCGTCGGCATCGGACCGACGCCGATGCTCTACTTCTCGGTGTACCACCTCGCGACCGATGGCGGGATCATGGTGACCGGCTCGCACAATCCGCCGAACCACAACGGTTTCAAGATGATGATCGGCGGCAAGCCGTTCTTCGGGGCGATGATCCAGGAAGTTGGAACGATGGCGGCTGCCGGCGACGTGTTGAGCGGCAGCGGAACGCTCGAGACCGTCGCGGTTCTGGAGGCCTATGTATCCCGGCTCGCAATCGAGCTTTCCGATGTCGACATCAGCGGTCTGAAGGTCGGTTGGGATGCCGGCAACGGCGCGGCGGGCGAGGCGATGGCGCTGCTCACGAAGCGCACTGCCGGCCATCACGTGATCCTGAACGAAAAGATCGACGGAAGGTTTCCTGCCCATCATCCCGATCCCACCGAGCCCAAGAATCTCGTCCAGCTGCAGGAGCTTGTAGCGCGGGAGAAGCTCGATATCGGCATCGCGTTCGATGGCGACGGCGACCGCATCGGCGCGATCGATTCCAGGGGGCGCATCATCTGGGGCGACCAGCTGCTCTCCGTCCTGGCGCGCGACGTCCTCAAGGATAAGCCCGGCAGCACCATCATCGCCGATGTCAAAGCGAGCCAGGTGCTATTCGACGAGGTCGCGCGTCTCGGCGGCAGGCCGCTGATGTGGAAGACCGGCCACTCGTTGATCAAGGTCAAGATGGCCGAGATGCGATCGCCGCTGGCGGGCGAGATGAGCGGCCATATCTTCTTCGCCGACCGCTTCTACGGCTTCGATGATGCGCTCTACGCCGCCGTGCGGCTTCTCAAGGCGGTGGCGCGCAACGGCGGGGATCTGGCGGCCCTGCGCGATCAACTGCCGAGTCCAGTCAACACGCCGGAGCTGCGTATTCCCTGCGCCGACGACCGCAAGTTCGCTGTGGCGGCGGAAGTGCGCGATCGCCTGAAGAAAGCAAATGCCGATTTCGTCGATATCGACGGAGTACGCGTGAAAACCAAGGACGGCTGGTGGCTGCTGCGCGCGTCGAACACCCAGGCCGTGCTGGTCGCTCGCGCTGAAGCACGCAACGAAGCGGGGCTGGAGCGACTGAAGGCCCACCTCGGCAAGCAGCTGGAGCAGAGCGGTATCATGTTGCCGGCCGAGAGCGAGGACCACTAGTCGCTATCGAGGCTGGTAGCGCACCACCTCCTGCTCGATCGCGCCGAACAGGCTCTTTCCTTCCGCATCAAGCATCTCAATCCGCAGCCGGTCGCCGAACTTCATGAAGGGCGTCTTGGGGCTGCCGGTCAACAGCGTCTCCACCGTACGCTGCTCTGCGATGCACGAATAGCCGGCGCCGCCTTCCGCGACCGGACGCCCGGGCCCGCCGTCTGCGCCTTTGTTGGAGATTGTGCCGGAGCCGATGATGGTGCCGGCGGCGAGCGGCCGCGTGCGTGCAGCGTGGGCGATGAGCTGGCCGAAATCGAAGGTCATGTCGATTCCGGCGTTGGGCTTTCCGAATGGCTGACCATTGAGCTGGGTGATGAGCGGCAAGTGAATCTTGCCCCCATCCCACGCCGCGCCCAATTCCTCCGGCGACAGGGCGATGGGCGAGAAGGCGCTGCTCGGCTTGGATTGGAAAAAGCCGAAGCCCTTGGCGAGCTCGCCCGGGATGAGGTTGCGCAGCGACACGTCGTTAACCAGCATGATGAGCGCGATGTGCGCCCGCGCCGCCGCGGCATCGACGCCCATCGGAACGTCATCGGTAATGACGGCGATTTCCGCCTCGAAATCGATGCCCCAGGCTTCGTCCGCCATCAGGATCGGGTCGCGCGAACCGAGGAAGGAGTCCGAGCCGCCCTGATACATCAAGGGATCGGTCCAGAAGCTCGGCGGCATCTCCGCACCGCGCGCCTTGCGCACCAGCTCGACATGGTTGACGTAGGCCGAGCCGTCGGCCCATTGGAAGGCCCGGGGCAAAGGCGCCGCGCATTCGTCCGGCGCAAAGTCGTCGACGCCGAGCCATTCGCCGCCCTCCAGCGCGCGCGCCTCGTCGTGCAGGAGGGGCCCGGCCACCGCCCAGTCGTCAAGCGCCTGCTGCAGCGTGATGGCCGCCCGCGCGGCGACGCAGCGCGTCAGGTCACGGCTCACCAGGTGAAGCCTGCCATCCCTGCCGCCGGTCTTGAGCGTTGCGAGCTTCATGCGATTGGCTTCATGCTCCGGGCGCCTTCCAGCTGTCGACATAGCCGCCCCATTCGACCGCGCTCGCGGCATCGCCGACCTGCAGCGCGTCGCGCGTATCCAGCATCACGGCATATTCGTCGGTCGCGGGCTTGGCCGACTTGAAGGCGTTCTTCAGCGCCTTCGGATGCGGCCCGTGGGTGAAGCCGCAGGGATGAAAGGTCATCATGCCCGGTTTGATGTTGTCGCGGCTGAAGAAGTCGCCGGCATGATAGAACAGCACCTCGTCGTAGTCGTCGTTGTTGTGGAAGAACGGCACTTTCAGCGCATCCTCGGCCGATTCGAACGGCCGCGGACAGAAGGTGCAGACCACGAACCGGTTGCCGACAAAGGTGGTGTGGGCCGAGGGTGGCAGGTGATAGCGGTGGCTCATCAGCGGCCGGATGTCCGCGACATTGATCCTGACCGGCGCCAGGTCGCCCTTCCAGCCCACGGCGTCGAGCGGATTGTAGGGATAGGTGACGGTGGAGATCGCGCCGCCGCGCTTGATCTGCACCCGCCAGGTGCCCGGTCCTTGCTGCTTGAGGAAGGCGTCGTCGATCTTCGGCGTATCGAGCATGGCCGGGTCGAAGATCGCATGCGGCCCGACCAGCCCCTTGTCGGGCAGCAGGTAGGATCCGTTGGTCGCTTCGATCAGCAGTGCGGTCATCGGCGCCGCGCTTTCCAGCCGCCACATGGTGCCGCGCGGCAGCATCACGTAGTCGCCGGCCCTGACCGCCAGATGGCCATAGTCGCAGAAGAGGTCGCCGCCGCCTTCGTGGATGAACAGCAGTTCATCGCCATCGCCGTTGCGTGCCAGGTTCTTCATGCGCTGCGGCATGCGCCAGAAGCGCAGCTTCACATTGGCGTTGGAGAGGATAGCCATGGCGTCCCATGGCGAGGCCTGCTGTTCCGTGATCCTGGTGAGATCGAAGGCGCGCGGGCGCAGCGGCCCTTCCCAATCGACCCAGCCGGTTGGCGGGTTGCGGTGGTACATGTGGGTGGCGGGGCCGAAGAAGCCCTCCTTTCCCAGCTCGCGCTCATAGGTGCCGGCGGGCAGCGCGGCGTGGGCCTGACGCGACGCGTCGCCTTCGACCCGCGGGAACGAGATGTAGTTCTTCACGAAGATTCTCCTCCGGCTTGCCCGGCGAAATCCGATGATCTATGATCGTTTCAAATGAAACGATTGTCAAGGAATTGTTTCACGTGAAACGATCTGCCGGCTTCGACCTGGAAAGCTTCCTGCCCTATCGCCTGTCGGTCACGACCAACCGGGTCAGCCGGGCCTTCGCCGCGCACTATGAACAGGAATTCGGCATCTCAATTCCCGAGTGGCGCGCCATCGCCGTGCTCGGCGCCTTCGCGCCCCTGTCCTCCAACGAGATCTGCGAGCGCACCGCCATGGACAAGGCCAAGGTCAGCCGCGCGGTCGCCAGCCTCTTGAAGCGCGGCCTGATCGAGCGCGAAGCCCACGCCACCGACCAGCGCCTGATCCAGCTCACGCTCACCAAGGCGGGCCGGAGGATCTACGAGGCGATCATCCCACGCGCCCGCGCCATCGAGGCGGAGGTCACGAGAGAGCTATCGAAGGCCGACATCGCTGCGCTGCACCGTATTCTGGACCGGATCGGCGTACGGCTCGAGGCGATGGAAGCAGAATAGCGCGCCGGCGGCGGTCTCCTCGCCGCGCTGATCCCGCGTGAGTGACGGGAATGCGCAAAACAAAAGCCCCGGCGCTTCCGCCGGGGCTTTCAGATCCGAAGATCTCTGGGTCGGTTACGCCAGCTTGAGGTTGCCGGCGGCCTGCTTGCCGCGCTCGGTCACCACGTCGAAGCTGACCTTCTGACCTTCCGTGAGTCCGGGCAAGCCGGCGCGCTCAACCGCGGTCACATGCACGAACACGTCGCGCGACCCGTCGCTCGGCTGGATGAAGCCGAAGCCCTTTTGCGCGTTGAACCACTTCACGGTACCAGTAGCCATTCTCGTCTCCTAGGCTCTCATAAGCATGCGGATGTCGATGCATGCCGTTTCGCGCCGGGCGACTGCCGCCCGGCAATTGCAACAACCTGATTTTTGGAAGCGTCTGGATCAGGCACCATCCGGAGAACCGTCGGCGCGGAAAGCCAAGGCAGGCCAAAACTCGATTGCGCGCGATATATGACATCGTGCCTAGTCGGCAGTCAATCGAAATCAGCTCAGGCAAACCTTGCAATACTTTGAAAATGCTCACCAAAAGGTGCGCACCTGGCATCGAGCCTGGACTACCTGCTTGATTTGCGATGCCTTCCGACGAAGGCCAGCACCGCTTGGTTGAAGGCGGCCGGATACTCCCACATATAGGCGTGGCCACCCTTGGCGGTTCCCCATTCGGCACCGGGGATGAGACTGTGCAGTTCGCGCGACAGGTTCATGGGGATGAGGATGTCTTCTGCCCCGGCCAACACCAGAGTTGGCGCCTTGATGGTCTTGAGGCGTGAGCGCGTGTCGTGGGTCTGAATCGAGTTCAATTGTGACAGGTAGGCTTCGACTGGCTGATCGAGCGCCGCCATCGCCGCCTCGAACTCTTTCAGAGTTGCTTCCTGGGTCAGGAAGAAGTCCTGGGTAAAGGCCCATAGCGTCACATCGCGCATCACGGCCGGCACGCCCATGACCGGCGCCATGTCCTGCCACAGCTTGAACATGCGCGAGCAGAACGGGCCCGGCGCGGCGTAGGTGCAGCAAAGCGTGAGGGAGCGGAGGTCGGACTGATAAGCCAAGGCATATTCCTGCGAGATCATTCCGCCCATCGACACGCCGACCAGATGGAAGCCGGTGATCTTCAGGTGATCGACCAGCGCCTTGGCGTCCGCCGCCATCATCGCGGTGGTGTAGAGCCCCTTGGGCCTTGCCGACTTGCCGATGCCGCGATTGTCAAAGCGCAGCACGCGGTAGCCGGCGCCGAGAAAGTCGTCCATTTGCCCGTACCAGGTGGTCAGATCGTCTGCCAGCCCGTTGATCAGCACGATGGTCTCCGGCCCCTTGCCTTCGAGTTCGTAGTTGAGTTCGACATTGTTCGCGGTGACCATCGGCATGGTTCTCTCCCTCGCTTCGAAGTTCAGCGCGCAGCTTCGCGCCGCGCGCCCACCAATCCTTGCGGCCGCGCCACCAGCACCAGGATGACGACGCCCAGCGTAAGCGCACCCTGGTAGGGCAGCATCGAATCCGGCAGGTAGGCGGCAAGATAGATTTCGATCGCTCCCAGCAACAAACCGCCCAGCACCGCGCCCTGCAGGCTGCCGAGGCCGCCCAGCGTCGTGGCGATGAAGGCTTTCAGCACGGGCACCAGGCCCATCAGCGGGTCGACCGAGGAACGCTGCGCCATCCACAGGATTGCCGCAATGCCGGCCAGAAGGCCCGATAGTGCAAAGGCTGCCGCGATCACGCGATTGGCACGGATGCCCATCAAACGCGTGACATCGAAGTCTTCCGCGGCTGCGCGCATCGCCAGTCCGATGGTGGTGCGCTTGAGGAACTGGTTCAAGGCGATCAGGACCACCACCGCCACCACCACCGAGATCACGCGATTGACCCCGATCGCGAGCCCGCCGATGTCGAGTGTCGCGGTCAGCATTTCCGGCAGCGGCACGATCTGCGGCCGGGTGGAAATGAAAAGCTGGAAGGCGAGCTGCATCAGCACGGCGACCGCAAAGCTCGTCAGCAGCATGGTCGCGCCGCTGGCGCCGCGCACCGGCCGGAATGCGATGCGCTCCAGCAGAACGGCGCTCGCCATCACTATCAG
This sequence comes from Dongiaceae bacterium, assembly GCA_041398065.1. Classification (GTDB taxonomy): domain Bacteria; phylum Pseudomonadota; class Alphaproteobacteria; order Dongiales; family Dongiaceae; genus Dongia_A. The sequence continues at coordinate 32,058 of JAWKVL010000001.1, forward strand.
GATGGCGAGCGGCGCGGCCGCCAGGAAAGGCAGGCTGTAGGCGGCGGCCCCGACCAGCACGTAGCCGGTCAGGGTCATCAGCGCACCATGGGCAAAATTGATGAGGCCGAGGATCGAATAGATCACTGCCAGGCCGAGCGCGAGCAGGGCATAGATGCCGCCCAGGCTCAAGGCATTCCCGGTCTGCTCCAGGAAATAGCCGATCATGCGGCGCTCTCCGCCGCGATTCCGAGATAGGCGCGCGCGACTTGCTCCGAGGCACGCAGCTCCGCCGCCGAGCCTTCCATGATGATCCGCCCGTTCGCCATCACATAGGCGCGGTCCGCGATATCGAGTGCTGCGACCGCATCCTGCTCGACCAGCAAGATGGTCAGCCCGCGCGCCTTCAGTCGCAGGATCAGATCAAAGATGTCATCGACGATCTGCGGCGCCAGTCCGAGCGATGGCTCATCGAGCAGGAGCAGCTTTGGCTCCGACATCAGGGCACGGCCGATTGCAAGCTGCTGCTGCTGACCGCCGGACAGCGTTCCGGCGGCCTGACCGGCGCGCTCGGCCAGCACCGGGAACAGCGCCTCCACCTCCGTGCGCGCACGATCGATCGCGACCGCGTCACGACGGGTGGCGGCGCCCAGGGTCAAATTCTCGGCAACCGTGAGAGACGGGAAGACACGCCGTCCCTCCGGCACCATGGTGAGGCCTCGGCGCACGATTTCCTCGGTGTCGCGGCCCGCGATCGATTCACCCGCGAACCGGATTTCGCCCTTGCCCGGCGCGAGCCCGACGATTGCTTTCAGCGTGGTCGACTTGCCGGCGCCGTTGGCGCCGAGCAGCGCAACGATCTCGCCCTCGCCGACGTCCAGGTCCAGATTGCGCACGGCCTGGATGGCGCCGTAGCGCACATCCAGGCCGTGGAGCGAAAGCAAGGCCATTACTGGGCCGCGTTCAGGTCGAGACGCGGTGCCGGAACGATCGCGGGATCAGGCGCCTTGCTGCTGACCAGCACGCGCTTGCCGCCATCGATGCGGATGACATTGACGGGGCGCGTCGGCGTGCCGTTGCCGCCCTTGTAGCTGATCACCGCCGTCGCGCCCTGCACGTTCTCCAGGTTGGCGAGCGCGTCGCGGACCTTCGCGGGATCGATGCTGTCCGCCTTGGTCACCGCTGCTTCCACGATCTTGGCCAGATCGTAGCCGAGCGCATCCATGATGGATTCCGGCGCTTTGCCGTATTTCGCCTGGTATTTCTTCTGATAGGCCTCCATCGGGCTGCCCGGCGCGGCGAAACCGGACGAGGTGAAGACCACGCCTTCGACCACCTCGCCGAGCGCAAACGTGGTGGGCGAATCGATGCCGTCGCCGCACACCACCGGGACCTTGACGCCCGCACCCCGCAGCTGGCGGATGAAGGCGGGAAAGTCGGGCTCGAACGCCGAGGTGACGATGACATCCGGCTGTGGGTCGAGCTGCTTGATCTTGGTGACTTCGGCGGAGAAGTCGGGTTGGCTCAGGGCGTAAATGCTCTCGCCTACGACGGTGCCGCCCAGTTTCTTGAAGGCCTCGGCGAAATAGAGCGGCATCTGCGTGTATTCGATGTCGGGCGAGCGCAGAAGATAGGCGTTCTTGTAGCCCTGGCCCCAGGCATATTCCGCTTGCGCAGCGCCCTGGACGTTGTCGGTGACCGCATTGGCAAAGATGTAGCCGTTGCCGGTCATCGGCAGGGTCGGAGACGAGGAACAGGTCGAGATCGCCGGCAATTGCGCGCTGACAATCAGCTGCGCAGTGGCGTGGACCATGCTGGAATCGCAAGTTGCGATGATCAGCTTGACGCCCTGATCAATCAGATCCTGCGTGACGATCGCGTTCTGCGCATTGTCGGAGCGGTTGTCCGCGGTGATGACCTCGACTTTGTATTTGCCGGCGATGCCGCCATTGGCATTGATTTCGTCCATCGCGACGGCAAATCCGTCCATCACCGGGGAATCGTACGGGGCGTCCCACCCGGTCTTTGAGATCGCCGCCCCGATTACCAGGGTGTTGTCGTCGGCCGCCGCCGAGCCGATGCCGGCGAAGCAGGCGAGGGCGGCGAGCGACGGCAGAATTCGCGTTCTCTTCATGGCGTTGCTCCTTGCGTCTGAGGGGATGTTGCTGATTGCACGCGCGCGGCACGCTTGCGGCCGATATAGGCCTCGATCACCGCCGGATCGCGCTGAATCTCGGCCGGTTTACCTTGCGCGATCACCTGGCCGCGGTTCAGCACCACGATGCGGTCGCACAAGCGCATGATGAGGGACATGTCGTGGTCGATGACCAGCAGCGCGATTCCTGTGCGCTGCCGCAAGTCCGCCAGCTCGGCCAGCAACTGGTTGGACTCGGTGGGATTCATTCCGGCCGCCGGCTCGTCGAGCAGCAGGTAGCGCGGCTTCAATGCGAGCGCACGGGCGATCTCCAAGCGTCGCTGCGCACCGTAGTCGAGCTCGCCAGCCATTCGGTCCGCTGAGTCTTCCAGCCCGAACTCCGCCAGCAGTTGTCGCGCCAGCGCCAGCGTCGTGCCCGCCGTCTCGGCAGTGCGGGTGGAGACGGCAATCTCGACATTCTCCAGCGCGCTCAGATGCCCGAACAGGCGGATGTTCTGGAACGTACGTCCAATGCCGGCCTGCGCCACCGTGTGGGCCGGCCAAAGGGTCGCGTCGGCGCCATCGATCAGGATGCGTCCGGCGCTCGGCGACAACACGCCGGAGACAAGGTTGAGCAGGGTGGTCTTGCCGGAACCGTTGGGGCCGATCAGCCCGACGATCTCGCCCGGCCGCACGCTCATGCTGACGTCCTCCAGCGCGCGCAATCCAGCGAAGTCCTTGGTGGCGCCCTCAATCGTCAGCTCGCCGGCGGCGGCCACCGACAGATCAGAACCGCCTTGCGGTGCCGTTCCGGCACGGCGCAACCATCGATCGCCGATCTCGCGCGCGAACATGCCCGCAGGCCGACGATACATGACCAGAAGGATCATGAGGCACAGGCCCGCTTGGGTCAGACCGAATGCCTCCGGCGTGTGCCAGCCGAGGATGTCGATGCCGCCTTCGACCCGGCGCAGGATCTCGATTGTGAGAGTCACCACGACCGCACCGCACAGCGCACCCGATACGGTCGTCATGCCGCCGACGATCAGCATGGTAAGAAGCGTCAGGGTGTCATCGAAATAGAACTTGGATGGCGAGAAGGCCCCGAGGAAGTGCGCCAGCAGCGCTCCCGCGGCCGCGCAGATCATCGCGCTGATGACCCAGGCGCCGAGCCGCATCCGGACCACGTCGATCCCAATTGCGCGCGCCGCCAGTTCGTCCTCGCGACTTGCGCGCAACTGGGAGCCGCGACGTGAATCACGATACCAGCGCGCGATCAGAACGACGGGCACCGCCAGGATCAATGCGACCCAGACGTCGGTCTTCTTGGCGACGCCGAGGAATGCGTTGCTGCCGCGCGTGAAATCGCTGGCGCCGATGATGATTCCATGGACGATCAGGAGCAGGCCGAGGGTTGCGATGACCGCCGCCGCGCCGCCCATGCGCACGATCGGCGCACCGATCAGGGCACCGAAGACGCCAACGCACAGGAGGGTCGCGAGCAGCGCCGCGGGCAGCCCCCATTCGATCGTCGCCAGCATCGCAGGCAGATGCGGCAGTGCGCTGGCCTTGGTCGCGACCGGCAAGGTCAGTAGCCCCGAGATGTAGGCGCCAAGCCCGATGAAGGCGACGTGACCAAAGCTCAGGATCCCGGAATTGCCGGAAAAGATGCCGAGCCCGATGACCGCGATGAGGTTGATCAGGAACAGCGTGTAGGTCCGCTGCAAGGCTGCGCCGGTCATGGTTTCGAACAGGACGGCGAGGGCAATCAGCGGGAGGCAGAGAATGACGCCGCCGATCAGCGACAGGCTGGCCCGTTCGGTGCGCAGCAGGAGGGTGGCGCCGTCGGTCACAAGTCCTCCGCGAACTGATCGAAGCTCTTCTGCGCCTGCAGCACCTTGTCGATGCGCTTCGGCACAGTCTTGCCTAGCTGGCGGATCACATCATTGACCAGCAGGTTGAGCAGGGCGCTGATCGACGCAGTCGAATGCCAATAGAGGCCAGTGCTGGTCGGCAGATTGAACACCCGGTCGGTGATCTTGTGCGCCCACAGGCAGTAATCGTCAGCGATGATGTGGACCTCGTGCCCGCGCTTCTTGGCGAGCTCCGCCGCCCGCTGGGTCGCCTTGTCGTAGCGATAGAAGTCGATCAGCAGGAACGCGACGCGCGGCGCATCGTCGAACAGGACATCGGCATAGTGCCCGTTCTGCCCATCGGCCAGATGTACGCCTGGCCGGATGTATTCGAGCCGGCTCAGGAACTCGAGCGCCAGTCCCCGCGCCATGTGCAGACCGCTGATGAACACCCGGTCGGCATGAGCGAATGAATCAACCGTGCGCGCCCAGAGCGGCGTGGTGGTAATTTCATAAGCCTGTCGGATGGCCGCGAGCTCCGCGTCCAGGCTATCCTGCAGGCTGAAATGCTCCTTCTCGCGGCGCGTGAAGGCTTGATAGCGGCGATCGATCGACCACAGGCTTGCACCGTCCGGGCCGTAGAGATCGGCCTTCAACTGATGGCGCATGTCGCTCAAGCCGTCGAAGCCCAGCTTGCGCAGGAAACGGCCGACGGTCATCGGGCTGACGCCGACATTGCCGGCGATGGTGGCGGCGGTCTCGAGCACCAGACAATCGGGCCGCGACAACAGATAGCCGGCGAGCTTCTTCTCCGTCTTGGTCAGCCGGTCATAGCCGTCGCGCAGGGGCTGCAAGACCTTCGTCTCCAGCACCTCGCGTTGCCCGGATTTCAGGCCAACCTTCATGATGCCGCCCTGTCAGTTCTGATATTTTTTTATACCAATCATGTTTTGTGGTATCACAATAACATTGCGATCGGTGGTCGGCAACAGTCAGCCGGACAGCGCGCGGTCGGACCGCTTCGGTCGAAAACCGCGGCCGGCCTAAGGCCATTTCACGCCGACTTTGTTCAGCAAACATGTTTTGCGTGATCGAGAATATTTTTTTCGCGAAAACTTCGCGGACGCAACGAATGTGCTCTTGCACAGTTGCAGTTGGCATCCCAACTTTCTGAATCACCGGCGCGGTCTCTGGGAAATTTCAAACTGCGCCGTCCACTCCATACATAGCTGCCTTCCTGCGCGGGAGAGATCGATGAAACTTGACATCAACGGGCAAGTCCGTGAGGTCGATGCCGACCCTGACATGCCGCTTTTATGGGCAATTCGCGACGTGGTCGGCTTGACCGGCACCAAATTCGGCTGTGGCATGGCGCAATGCGGCGCCTGCACCGTGCTGCAGGACGGCGTGCCGATCCGCTCCTGCATCACCGCGCTGTCTGACGTCGAAGGCGCCAAGATCACCACCATCGAAGGCCTCGACGGCGAGGTGGCGGAGGCCGTCCAGACTGCCTGGACGAATCTGGATGTGCCGCAGTGCGGCTATTGCCAGTCCGGCCAGGTGATCGCGGCGACCGCGCTGCTGACCGACAACCTGAAGCCGACCGACGCGGATATCGACGCGGCGATGAGCGGGAATCTCTGCCGCTGTGCCACCTATCACCGGATCCGTGCCGGCATCCACGAAGCCGCCAAGATGCTGGGGTGAGGTGAACCATGTTACCGCTCAAGCTGAAACCTGAGACTTTCAAGCCCAGCCGTCGGCAATTCCTGATCGGCGCGGCAGCTACCGGAGCCGGCCTTTCGATCTCGTTCCGCGTGCCCGGCGCGCGGGCCGACGACGCGAAGGTGGATCCCAATCCCTTCAATGCCTATGTGACCATCTCGCCCGACAACAAGGTGACGATCCTCTCCGCCCACATGGATATGGGCCAGGGCTGCTATTTCGGCATCGCCACGCTGGTTGCGGAGGAACTGGAAGCCGATCGCGACCAGCTCGAGGTTGTGGGCGCCGCCGGCAATCCCAAGTTCTACGGCAACCTTGCCTGGGGCGGCGTTGCGCAAGGGACTGGCGGATCGTCGGCGATGTTCTCGTCCTTCGACCGCTATCGCAAGGCCGGCGCACTCGCGCGCACCATGTTGATGAACGCAGCTGCCGCCCAGTGGAACGTTCCCGCCGGCGAAATCACGGTGGAGAAGGGCGCCCTTTCCCATCCCTCTGGCAAACAGGCGACCTTTGGCGAGCTCGCCGATGCCGCGGCCAAGGAGCTGGTGCCGGCCGAGGTCGCACTGAAACCCAGGCAGCAATGGAAGCTGATCGGCTCGGAGGATTTCCGGCGGCTCGATTCTCACGACAAAGCGACCGGCCGGCAGCAATACACCATCGACCTGAAGCTGCCTGGCATGCTGACGGCCATGGTGGCTCATCCGCCGCTGTTCGGCGCCAAGGTCAAGAGCTTCGATGCTGCTTCGGCCAAGGCGGTCAAGGGCGTGGTCGATGTCGTCGAGATCTCCCGCGGTGTCGCGGTGGTGGCCGACAACACCTGGGCAGCCATGAAGGGCCGCGATGCCCTGAAGGTCGAATGGGACGACAGCACCGCCGAAAAGCGCGGCTCCACGGAACTGTTCGCCGAGTATCTGAAGCGCGCCGATCAGCCGGGCGATGCCGTCGCCGCCAATCGCGGCGATGTCGACGGCGCCATGAAGAGCGCCGCCAAGGTGGTTGAGGCGAGCTACCAGTTCCCGTACCTGGCTCATGCGGCTCTGGAAGCAATGAACGCCGTCGCACAGAAGAATGGCGACACGGTGGAGATCTGGGGCGGGCATCAGATGCCCGATCTCTACCAGGCGATCGCGGCGCAGGTCGCCGGCGTGAAGCCGGAGAACGTGACGTTGCATGTCATGAAGACCGGCGGCGGCTTCGGCCGGCGCGCGGTGACCGACGCCGATATCATCGTCGAGGCGGTGGAAACCGCCAAGGCCATCGGCTGGAAGGCGCCGGTCAAGGTGCAGTGGACGCGCGAGGACGACATGCGCGGCGGGCGCTACCGCCCGCTGTTCGTGCATAAAGTGAAGGTCGGGCTCGACGCATCCGGCAATATAGTGGCGTGGCAGCATCGGCAGGTCGGGCAGTCCATCCTGGTCGGCACACCGTTCGAGGGCGCCCTGGTGAAGGACGGCGTCGATGCAACTTCGGTCGAAGGCGTCTCCGATCATCCCTACGCGATGGACAACTTCCGGTCCGAGGTCACCAACGCCAAGGTCGGCGTGCCGGTCCTGTGGTGGCGCTCGGTCGGGCACACCCACACCGCCTACGTCATGGAGACGATGATCGACGACATCGCGCGCCAGACCGGCAAGGACCCAGTCGAATATCGACGCACGCTGCTCAAGGATCATCCGCGCCATCTCGCAGCCTTGAATCTGGCGGCCGAAAAGGCCGGGTGGGGCAAGGAACTGCCCGAGGGCACGTTCCGCGGCGTCGCCCTGCATGAATCCTTCGGCACCGTGGTGTCGGAGATCGCGGACATCAAGATGGACGGCAAAGGCGGCTTCAAAGTCGAGCGCGTGGTGTGCGCGGTCGATTGCGGGACCGCCATCAATCCCGACCAGATCCGCGCACAGATGGAAGGCGGAATCGGCTTCGGTCTCGGTTCGGTCCTGCACGAGGAGCTGAGCCTGACCGGCGGCAAGGTGGATCAGACCAACTACGACAGCTACCTGCCGCTGCGGATCGACGAAATGCCCAGGGTCGAGGTCCATATCGTGCCATCCGATGCGCCGCCGAGTGGCGTGGGCGAGCCTGGCGTGCCCCCGATCGGCCCGGCGGTCGCGAACGCGGTAGCCAGCGCGACCGGCAAGCGCATCCGCATCCTGCCCTTTGCCAAGGGCCTCGCTGCTTAGCTAGTATTGCACCCGCCCGGCACCTTCCGGGGAGCTGGGCGGGCATTTCCATCCAAGAGTACATCATGCTTCGCGTGTTGATTGCCGCAGCCGTGCTGGCTGCGACCGTCATGCCGGCGGTGGCAGGCGATCCGGCGGCCGGGGAAAAGGCGTTCGTCGTGTGCAAGGCGTGCCACAAGATCGGCGAGAGCGCGAAAAATGCGATTGGCCCGGTCCTGAATGGCGTCGTCGGGCGGCAAGCCGGCAGCATCGAAGGTTTCAACTACTCCGACGCCATGAAGAATTCGGGCATCACCTGGGACGAAGCGAACCTGACCGAGTACATCAAGAATCCGAAGGCGAAGGTGCCCGGCAACAAGATGGCTTACGCAGGCGTGAAGGACGACACCAAGGTCGCCGACATCATCGCCTATCTGAGCCAGTTCGCCGCCGACGGCACGAAGACGCAATAGCAGGCCGGCTGCGTCCGCGGGGTGACGAGGGACCGCCCTAGTGAGCGGCGATTGAACCTCCGCCATCCCTGCTTCGACCAACCTTGACGAACCGTGCTAGGTTGCATCATGGCGTCACGGAGCAATGGCATCCATCCGACCGACCAGCGCATCGCGGACCTGAAGGGCCGCGATGAAGCGCGGTTGCGGCTGCAGCGCATCGCCAGGCTGATGGATTCGCAGATCCGTGTGCCGGGCATTGGTCTGCGGTTCGGCGCCGATGCCGTGCTGGGCCTGGTGCCTGGAATCGGCGACGTCGTGACCGGCCTGATCAGTGCCTATCTGGTCTACGAGGCGCAACGCCTGGGCATTCCGCGCTCGGCCGTCCTGCGCATGGTGGCCAACATCGCCTTCGATACAGCGGTGGGAATGATCCCGGTCGCCGGCGACATCTGGGACATCTTCTTCCGTTCCAACGATCGCAACATGCAGATCCTGGCGCGCCATCTCGGCGGCCTGCCGATCGACGTCGAATACGAGGATATACGGCGCCGGTGAGAGCCGCTGGCCGATTCCCGAACGATAGCCTTGAGCTAAGGCCGCGCACCGCCCAGCGATGAGCGCCAGAGCTTGAGGAAATTCTCCCGCGTTTGCCGGTCAAGGCCGACCAGCAACGAGGGAGAGAAAGCGATCGGCCGCAGCGCGGGCGTCGTGCCGGACAGTGTCGTGGACCCGACGCTGCCGGCATCGCCGAACGACACGATGAGGCCGCTTGCGGCCAGAAACCGCCGCCCGGCATCGGACAGTGCGTAGTCGATGAACTGGCGCGCCAAGTCCGGGTTCGGCGCGCGCTTCGGGATGAGGGCCGCGCGCGCCAGGATCAGCGTGTAGTCGATCGGCGCAACCACGCCGATGCGCCGGTCGCCGGCGGCGCGCGCCAGCGCATAGGAGCCGAGCATGTTGTACGCGATCAGAAAGCGCCCGGACGCGACCGCGTCGATGATCTCCGCCGAGCAGCAGGTCGCGACCACCTTGTTGCGGCCGAAGGCCTCGATCAGGCGGCCGTAGGTGGTGGCCTGCTGCGCATCGACGAAAGCAAAGAGATAGCCGACGCCCGAACGCTCGATGTCGTAGGTCGCGATGCGCCCGTTATAGGGATTGCTGGCCGGCCTCAGGAGATCGATGAGATCGAAGCGCGACTGTGGGACATCGGACGGTGCGATCAGGTCGCGGTTATAGACGATGACCGCCGGTTCATAGGTCAGGCCCACGACCTCGTCGCGCCACTTCGCCCAGGCCGGCAGGGCCTTCACCTGCCCGGAATGGTTCGGCTGCGCGCAGCCATCGTTGGCAAGCTTCACCTGCTGGTCGATGGATGAGCTGACGACGAGGTCGGTGGCCGGCCGCTCGCCGCGGCATTCGCCGGCCGCCAGGTCGTAGAGTTCGTTGGTGGTGATCTCATGATAGCGGATGGCAAGGTCCGGCACGCTGTTCGCGAACGCCTTCAGGATCGGCGCGAAGGCGATCGTATCGGTCGATCCTTCGATCTCAAGCACGGCGCGCGCCGTCTCAGGCGGTACCCCGAACATCGTGACCTGGTCCTGGCTCTCGATATCCTGCGCGCTTATGGGGTGCGTGAGTGCCGCCGCGAGCGCGGTCAGAACGGTCGCGATCAAGATCCGCCGCAGAACCCTCATGGTTGGTCACCCTGTTCGGCGGGGATTGCCAAGGCAACGCGGAACTTGCCGTCCGAGGTCCGGGAGAAGCGCAGCCGACCGCCATGGGCTTCCGCGACCGCATTCACGATCGCCAGTCCGAGACCGGCGCTGTCGGGCAGCGAGCCGGCCGACCGCGCAAAGCGCCGGCCGCTGTCGGACCATTCCGACTCCGGGATCCCGGGACCGGAATCGGTGATCGCAAATTCTGCAGTTCCTTCCGCCGCATTGCATTCGACCGCGAACCAGACCGGCGGTGCTCCATAGCGCAGGGCATTGCTCAGCAGATTCTTCGATGCTTCGATCAGGCTGAGCGCGTCGCCGCGCGCATGGACCGGCTGCTCCGGCAGGTCGAGATGGAGATCGAGACCAGAGGAAAGCAGATCATGGTCTGTCTCTTCCGTCGCGCGGATGGCGACGGCGCGCAGGTCGATGACCTCCTGCGCCGCGGCATCGGACCGGTGGATGATCAGCGCCTGATTGAGCAGCTGGTCGGCCAGCCTGCTCAACCCGATCGCCCGCGTGTGAATGCGGCCGGCGATTGTCCGCAAGCGATCCGGGTTTGCTTCTTCCGCCGCCAGCTCGGCCTGCGCGCGCAGCGCCGCGATCGGCGTTTTCAGCTGATGCGTCGCATCGGCGATGAGGTTCTGCATGACCGTCACCCGGCTCGACAGCCGGCCCATGAAACGGTTGATCGCCGCGACGATGGTCTCGACCTCCCGCGGCGTCGAAACCGTCAAGGGCGACAGGTCCTTCGGATCGCGTGCTCGCAGCGCCTGCTCGATGCGCGCCAGTGGCCCGAGCGAGGACCGCACGGCAAACGCCACCAGCGCTACCAGGACAAGGCCGGCAACCGCCACCAGCGCCAGCGCCTTGGTGGTGATGTCCCGGGCCAACGCGATGCGCGCACGGGTCGTGTGCCCCACGACGACCTGCACCTGGCCGGTAAATCCACGCTCGGCGAAGCGGCGGAGCGCCGATACCAGGCGCACCGGCTCGCCGCTAAATTCGGCCGAATAGAATGCGAGGTCCTCGGTGGCGGTCGCCGGCAGGGGCAGGTCGTCATAGCCGGTGATAGTGGCATTGTCGGGACCAATGACGCGGTAGAACACGCGATCCTCGGGCGCGAGGGCGAGCAGCTCGAACGCGGACACCGGGAGATTGACGACGACGCGCCCCTCCACAATGGAGATGGACTGGACAATCTCGAACGCCGCGCCGGCCAGCAGGCGGTCATAGGCTTGCTGCGCCGCCTGGCGTCCGTAGGCATAGGCGGCCACGCTGATCGCGACGCCGCCCGCCGCCAGGATCAATGCGATCGTCGCCGCCAGGCGGACGGTGAGGGAGGTTGCCCGCCCAGTCATTCCCCGTTCAGTCATTCCCTGCTTGATCATCCAGGGCGATCTGATAGCCGAGACCGCGCAGGTTGCGGATCGTTACGTTGGTGCCGGTCAGCTTGCGCCGGAGCCGCGCGATATAGAGCTCGACGGCGTTCATGCCGACATCCTCGTGATCGAACGAGAATAGTTTCTCGAAGATGCGCTCCTTCGGCATGACCCGGCCGCGGTTGAGCATCAGGATCTCGAGCACGCTGAATTCCCGGCGCGTCAGCTGGAGCGGCACGCCGGCGATGCTGGCGGTTCTGCCGGCCGGGTCGAGCGACAGATGGCCATATTCGATGATGCCGCTCCGCTCGCCGCCGCTCCGTCGCATCAGGGCGCGCGCTCGCGCTTCGAGCTCGCGCAGGTCGAACGGCTTCATCAGATAGTCATCGGCGCCGATATCCAGCGCATCGATGCGGTCCTCCACGTCGAGGCGCGCGGTGACCACCAGGATCGGCGTCGCGTTCCTGGCGCCCCGCAGGCCGCGCAGAAAATCGATGCCGGACCCATCCGGCAAATTGATGTCCAGGATCACCAGGTCGTATTCCTGGACCGCGACCGCATCCCGGGCGGCGGCGCACCCCGTCACCCGGTCGATCGCGTGACCGCTGCGCGAGAAGTTCGCGACGATCGCTTCCGCGACGTCTTCGGTGTCCTCGACCAGGAGAACGCGCACGCCTTGTCCCTCCCAAGACAAGTCATAGCCCTTGGGCCGGCGCCTTGCTTGTCCGGGTCGCCGGTCCCGTTCGACCAGCTAGCATATCGCGGCACTCCGCCCAAGAATTCACCATCGCCGGGAACGACGGGACGTTCCAGTCGTTGGGTCCCGCAGCGGACCAAGGCACGGCCGCGACAGCTTGGCGACAAGTTCGAGAGGTAGTGTCGGGCCGGAGCAGCGGATCTTGCGAAATCATCCGCCAAGAAAACACATCAAGAAACACATCTAGGAGGAAATGCCGTGGCAAATATCAGCTTGAAGCTGCGCGACCTCGCGGTCGCCGCATTTACCGTTTGTGCGCTCAGCGCGCCTGCACTGGCCTACGATCCGGGCAGCACCGAGTGCATCGCCCCCGCCAATGCCGGCGGTGGCTGGGACTTCACCTGCCGTCAGGTCGGCAAGGTGCTGTACGACCTCAAGATCGTGCCGAATCCCGTCCAGGTCACGAACCTCGCCGGCGGCGGCGGCGGCGTCGCCTATGCCGAGGTCGTGAACAAGCGCAACGAAGACAACAGCCTGGTTGTGGCGGCCTCGTCCTCGACCTCGACCCGTCTCGGCCAGGGCGCCTATCCGGGCAACAACATGGACCAGGTCCGCTGGATTGGCACGGTCGGATCGGATTACGGCGTGATCGCGGTCGCCAAGGATTCGCCGATCGGCTCGCTGAAGGATCTCATGGAGAAGGTGAAAGCGGATCCGACCTCCATTGCCTTCGCGGGCGGTTCCGCGGTCGGCGGCTGGGATCATCTCAAGGTCCTGATCGCGGCCAAGGCAGCCGGCATCGATGACGTCCGCAAGATCAAGTACGTCGCGTTCGAAGGCGGCGGCGAGGCGGTCACCCAGCTGCTCGGCGGCCATGTCCAGGCCTTCACCGGCGATATTTCCGAGGCCAAGGGATTCGTGGATTCCGGCGACCTCAAGGTGCTGGCGGTGCTGGCCCCCGATCGCCTGCCGGGCGATTTCAGCAAGTTCCCGACCGCCAAAGAACAAGGTATCGACGCGGTCGGCGCCAACTGGCGCGGCTTCTATGCGCCGGGCGGCATGAGCGACGACGCCTACGCATTCTGGTCGGGCGCGGTCAAGAAGGTCTATGATTCCGAGGAGTGGAAGAAGATCATGGCCGACAATGGGCTGATGCCTCTTGACCTCTCGGGCGATGCCTTCCGTACGTTCGTCGCCGACCAGGTGGCGAAGACCGAGCAGCTCTCGAAAGAAATCGGCCTGATCAAATAGGGGTGCCACCAACCGGGCCGATTGCCATGACCGACCGGGTCTTTGGTCTGATCTGCGTTGCGCTCGCCGGATTCTTCATCTGGCAGGCAACGCAGATCGAGACCGGTTTCATCGTTGATCCCTTGGGGCCGAGCGCGTTTCCCATCATCATCGGCGGGATCCTCGGATTGGCCGGGCTCTATCCGATCGTGAAGCCGGATGCGCCACCGGCATGGCCGCACCTGCGAAGGCTGCTGGAAATCGCGTTCGCGATCGCCGTCATGGTCGCGTATGCCATGGCCCTGCCGGAAGCTGGCTTCATCGCCGCGACCTGCGTTGCGGCGGCGCTGCTCTCCTGGCGGCTTGGCGCGTCGCCGCTCAAGGCCTTGGCCGCGGGAATCGGGATCTCGGTCGGCATCTATGCCATCTTTCACCTGGCGCTCGGTCTCTCGCTGGCAAAGGGCCCGTGGGGGTTCTAGAGGGGGATACCCGTCATGGATGCTCTGTCATCGCTGGCTGACGGTTTTGCGGTTGCGCTGACTCTTCAGAATCTGTTGCTCGCCTTGCTGGGCTGTTTCCTCGGCACCATCATCGGTGCGTTGCCGGGGCTTGGGCCGTCCAACGGCGTCGCGATCCTGATCCCGCTCGCCTTCACGCTCGGCCTCCCCGCAACGCCCGCGCTCATCATGCTGACCAGCGTCTATTACGGCGCGATGTATGGCGGCCGCATTTCATCGATCCTGCTCAATATTCCGGGCGACGAGCCGGCCCTGATGACAACGCTCGATGGCTATCCGATGGCGCGCAAGGGCCAGGCGGGCGAGGCGCTTGCACTATCCGGTCTGGCATCGTTCGTCGGCGCGTTCTTCGCGACCTGCGGCCTGGTCTTCCTGGCGCCGCTGCTGGTGAAGCTGGCGCTGCTGTTCGGACCAGCCGAGTATTTCGCCTTGTTCTCGCTGGCGTTCATGACTTTGGGTGGCATCGCCAGCCGCAACCAGGCCAAGGCAGCGATCGCCGCGGCGCTCGGCCTCGGCATCGCGATGATCGGGGTCGACCACCAGACCGGCGTGCCTCGGTTCTCGTTTGGCGAGGTCAGCCTCTATGACGGGATCAACTTCCTGGTCGCGATCGTGGGCCTGTTCGCGATTTCCGAAGTGCTGATCTTCCTGGAGCACAAGGGCGAGGGCGAAGCGGATGCCGGCAAGCTCAAACTCGGCCGGGTGACGGCGCCGCTATCGATGATCTGGAATTGCACCGGAACCATGCTGCGCGGCACTGTCCTTGGCTTCCTGGCCGGGGTCCTGCCCGGGGCGGGCGCATCGCTCGGTTCCTTCATCGCCTACATCTTCGAGAAGCGCATTTCCGACCGAGATGGCAGCTTCGGAACCGGCAATCCGCGCGGTGTCGCGGCCCCGGAAGCCGGCAACAACGCCGCGGCGGGCGGCGCTCTGGTCCCGATGCTGGCGCTGGGCGTGCCGGGGTCCGGCACGACGGCGGTGCTGCTCGCCATGCTGCTGGCGCTCAACATCACGCCGGGCCCGCTGTTGTTCCAGTCCAATCCGGACGTCGTGTGGGGCCTCATCGCCGCCCTGTTCATTGGCAATTTCATGCTGCTGTTGCTGAACATTCCGATGGTCGGATTGTTCGTCCGTGTCCTGCTGGTGCCGCCACGCTATCTCATGCCCGCCGTGGCGATGATCTCGTTCGTCGGGATCTACGGTATCTCCGGCTCGACCTTCGATCTCATGGTCATGATCATCTTCGGCATCATGGGCTATGTGCTGCGCAAGATCGACGTGCCGCTGGTGCCGGTCATCCTGGGCGTGCTGCTCGGCAACGAGATGGAGAAGAACCTGCGCCGCGCGCTGACCATCTCGGACGGCGATTGGTCGATCCTGTGGGGCTCGCCGCTTGCGATCGCGCTGTGGACCTTCGCCATCCTGGGCTTCGTCCTGCCGATCTTCATCGGCCGGTTTGTGCGGCCGAAAGCGGCGGTCGGGCAGGCCGCCGTGGAGGAGGCGGATCCGGACTGACCGCGGGGCGGCTAGAGCAGGTTTCTCCGAGATTGAAGCGGTTCTGTTCGCCAGCGGTGAGGCAGGCCGCCAGGAAGGCCGCGCAGGCCGTAGCGGCACGACGGCCCCGGTCGGCGATAGCCGACTTCGTCGGCGGCCGGCCTGACGCCGCGGATGCCCAGCGATGGCGAACCCGAAGGGCCGGGCGCTTTTCGGCAAGGACAGCGTCAGAGGCCTTGCCCGTAGTCCCGCTACGGGCTGCGGCCTCTTCCTTCTCCTTGCCGAAAATCGCTCCGGCAGAACCGCTCCTATCTTGGAGAAACCTGCTCTAAGTGCCGAATTTCAGGCGCCGCGCGATCTGTCCGGCCAGCCTGCCGTCAATCGCCGCCAAGCCTAGTCCAATCAGCGCCATGCCGAGGAAATCCGATGTGGCGAGCGATTCGGCCAGGAAGACGCTTCCGAGGATGATCGCACTGACGGGGATGAGGAAGGTGACCAGCATCAGGTTCACGGCGCCGGCCGACGCGAGAATGCGGAAGTAGAGAACATAAGCGAGTGCGGTGGATAGCAGGGCGAGTCCGCCGACCGCACCCCAAGACTGCAGATCGGGCGCAGCCAAGGTCCAAGGCCGATCGACGAGCAGCGCGGCAGGCAAGAGCATCAGGCTGGAGGCGGTGACCTGGCCCGCCGCGGTCGCCAGCGGCGGTACGCCCATGCGCTTGAAGCGCCGACCGAAGATCGCGGCGAAGCCGTAGGAGATTGCGGCGCCGAGGACGGCGAACTGTGCGACCACGTCCCGGCCTAGCCCGGCCAGCGCCTGAGGTCCGATCAGCATCACCACTCCCGCAAGGCCGATCAACACGCCGCCAATGCGGCTTTTCGACAGCCGTTCGTCTGCCGTCAGGAAATGCGCGATAAGAACGGTGAAGAGCGGCGTGGTCGCGTTGAGGATCGAAGCGAGGCCGCTCGCGATATGCGTCTGCCCCCACACGATGAGCGAGAACGGAATCGCGTTGTTGAGCAGTCCCATGCCGAAGAATGCCGCCCAGCTCTTGCCGTTCCACGGCATGGGCGTCCCGGTCAACCGCAGCACCGCGTGCAACGCCAGCGCCGCCACCGCGACGCGCAGCAGGACGATCGTGAAGGGCGGCAGTGCCTTGACCGCCACGCCTACAAAGAAGAACGACCCGCCCCACAAGATGGAGAGAGCAAGCAGCAGGCTCCAATCGATCGGGCCCATGCGCGGCGGAACTGGCTGGATCATGGCCGCAGGATCGGCGGAACCGATTGCTTGCGCTTCCCGTTTCTTGCTCGTTCCCTGCGGCAGAATGGCTGACTCAAGCGCCGAGGGAGCGCGCTATGATCTGACTCCCGCCGTGGAGCGATGCTGAATGGACACCACAAACTCGGCGTCGTCGCAGCGTCATGGGCGCAAGCGCCGGTTCAATCTTTTTCGGAGCCTGGGGCCTGGGCTGATCACGGGAGCGGCGGACGACGACCCCAGTGGGATCGCGACCTACAGCCAGGTCGGCGCTCAGTTCGGCTATGGCCTTGGCTGGACGATGATTTTCAGTTTCCCGCTGATGGCTGTCATCCAGGGGATCAGTGCCGGCATCGGCGCGGTCACTGGAAAGGGCATTACACGGAATCTGCGGCATCACTATCCGCCCTGGGTCATGGGTGCGGCGGTGCTGCTGCTCCTGATTGCCAATGTGATCAATCTCGGTGCCGATCTGGCGGCAATGGGTGCGGCGCTTCAGTTGCTGATCGGTGGACCGTTTCACCTGTACGCAATCGGCTTTGCTGTTCTTTGCGTCTGCCTTGAAGTCTTCGTCAGCTATGCCCGCTATGTCATGGTCCTGAAGTGGCTGACCTTGTCTCTGCTGGCCTATGTCGCCGTCGTGTTCATCGTCCAGGTGCCGTGGGCCGAAGCGGCGCACGGCGCGCTGGTGCCGCAACTCGCCTTCGATCGCGACCATGCCATGGCGTTGATCGCAATTCTCGGCACCACCATCAGCCCGTACCTCTTTTTCTGGCAGGCAGGGGAGGAGGTGGAAGAACTGCATCGGCGGCATCGAGCGCGGCTCTCCACGCGTCCGAACGATGCCGGCCGGGAATTGTCGCGCATCCGGCTGGACACGCTGGTCGGCATGGGATTCTCCAATCTGATTGCGCTTTTCATCATCATTGCGACCGGTGCGACGCTTCATGCCAGCGGTGTCACGGCAATCGCGACTTCGGCGCAGGCCGCGGAGGCGCTTCGGCCTGTTGCGGGTCCATTTGCTTTCGGCGTCTTCGCGGTCGGCATCATAGGGACCGGCCTGCTGGCCGTGCCGGTGCTGGCAGGGTCCGCCGCCTATGCGGTGGCGGAGCTTCTCCATGTGCCGGAAGGACTCGATCGGCGTCCGAAGGACGCCAAAGCCTTCTATGCCACGATCGCAGTGGCGACGATCGGCAGCATCGCGCTCAGCTTCACTGAACTCAGTCCGATCCGCGCGCTCTATTGGAGCGCGGTCGTCAACGGCATCCTTGCCGTCCCGTTGATGGCCATCATGCTGAGGATGGCCGTGAACCCGCGCATCATGGGCGAGCTCACGGCGCCCCGCTGGATGATCGCCGTCGGATGGCTCACGGTCGGCGTGATGACGCTCGCGACGGTCGGCTTCTTCCTGCTCTGATCAGACCCAGGGGCAATTGGAATTGCCGCCCCCATAGGTCCAGCCGTCGCTGTAGCGCTTGATGCTGAAGGGCTTCAACTCGTCGGGCAGCGGGCCGCCGGTCAGATGGCGCGCGCTCAGCTCGCCGACGCCGATCATTTTGAAGCCGTGATTGGAATCCGCAATCATCCAGGCGTTCGGCGCGACCCAGTCGAATACCGGCACGTTGTCCGGGGTGAAGGCGCCGATGCCGCCGTTGCGCCGCTCCTTGAAACATTTGCGCGCGCCTTTGAAGCGGTCGAACAGGAACGCGAGCGTGGCGCAGTAATAGTCGGCAAACCAGTCGTCGGCCTGGTACTTGTCGTTCAAGTGACCGTACGGTTCGACGTCTGCCCTGCCGCCGATCTTGATCGGGATGGTGCCGCCCTGGATGCCGGGTGCGCCGACGCGCTCCGCGGCATAGCGCGCGTACATATAGAAGTGCTTGTCGGGGAATTCGCGGCCGTCTTCGGTGACGACCGGCGTGTTCATCAACTCGACATGCAGGACCGGGCTGTCGCGGTCGTCCGCAGTGCGGAAGTCGACGCCTTCCGGCAGATAGACCTCGCCTTCCAGCAGGCGCCAATAGGTCCACATGTCATGATCCTTGGCGATCCGGCCGTCCTTGTATTTGAGGTCGAGCTTGTCGCCCTTGCCCAGCCAGCCCCAATGCATCGGCGTCCAGGCGCCGGCGCCGATCACCGCGACGTCGCATTTCACGTCGCCCTGGTCGGTCTTGACCGCGGTGACCCGACCGTTCTGCATCTCATAGCCGATGACTTCCGGGCCGTAGCAGCGGCGCACGCCGTATTGCATGCATTTCTGGTCCAGACCCCAGACGGCCATATGCGTGCCGGCATAGCCTGACGGCTTCTCATGAAGCACTAGGTCGGCTTTCTCGGTGTTGAAGTCAGGCCAGATCTTCTTCAAGAAAGTATGAGCGTCCTTGCCGATGTAGAGATCGGACGGATAGCCCTGATCGTTCTGCGACTTGTGGAGCGCGATATAGTCGCTTTCCTGGTTGGCTTCTCCGACCGAGATATAGCCGACCTGCTGAAAGCCGAAATTAACCGGATCGGACTTCCACACCTTGACGCTCTCGCGCAGGATCGCGTGCAGCGGCTTGGTCATGTAGAGGTTGCGCACGCATCCGCAGGCGAGGCCGGTCGCGCCGGCGCCCGGCCCGGCTTTGTCGATCAGGACGACATCCGACCCCTTGCCCTTGCCGCTCTCGGTCAGGTACTTGGCAAGGTGATAGGCAGTCGACATGCCGTGCATGCCGGCCCCGACCACCACGAACTTGGCGCCGTCCGGCAGCCTGGCAACGTCGTGCAGCGGCACGACCGCCGGGTTCACCGGCTTGCCGTTCTTCATCGGCGGCATCGGCCGCTCGCCGAACGGGTAGAATTGATTTTGTGGGGTTGGGTTGGGGGCCTGCCGGACCATCTGGTTCCTCCGAAGGTGCAATCGGGCAATCGACGCTTTGTCGACTCTTGGGGGCTCTTTTAGCCGGAAATTGGGCGCACCGGAACGCTCTCCACGGCCTGTTTGAACGCTGTTTCGACGCCTTTATGGACTGGCCTGCATGAGAATTATGCAACTGAACCAATGTCTTGGTTCCCGCCAGCACAGGCGGGACCGTCCGCGGTGCTTGTCATGGCGGCAATACCGACCTAAATAGCGTCCCTTATTTTGCACCGCGCCGCCGGTCAGTTTGGCGGCCGTGGCATCCGGGGCAGCAGAAGCAGGTTCAGGTCAAGATCCGTGGAAACAACCACGCACCGACAGAAGAGCGCTGCTGCCCTCGCGCTCGGCGCCATTGGCGTTGTCTTCGGCGATATCGGCACCTCGCCGCTCTACGCAATGAAGGAATCCTTCGCCGGCGCGCATCCGCTGACGCCCGACGAGCCGCACGTGCTCGGCGTCCTGTCCCTGATCTTCTGGTCCATCATGCTGATCGTGACCACCAAATACGTCGCGATCATCATGCGCGCCGACAACAAGGGCGAGGGCGGCAGCCTGTCCATGCTGGCCTTGGCCACGCGCCTGACGCATGGATCGAACCTGACACCCCTGATCGTCGTGCTCGGCATCTTCGCTGCTGCCTTGTTCTACGGCGACAGCATGATCACGCCGGCCATCTCGGTCCTGAGCGCGGTCGAAGGCCTGCAGGTCGTTGCACCTGCCCTGGATACCTATGTGGTGCCGCTCACCCTGGTAATCCTCATCATGCTGTTCGCTTTCCAGAAGAACGGTACGGCGCGGGTCGGCGCCTTCTTCGGTCCGGTGATGCTGATCTGGTTTCTCGTGCTCACGGTCCTGGGCGTATTGCAGATCATCCACTACCCCCGCGTGCTGCTCGCGCTCAATCCATTCTATGCGTTCCGGTTCTTCTACCTGGACCACTGGATCGCTTTTCTGGCGTTGGGGTCGGTAGTGCTGGTGGTCACCGGATCGGAGGCACTCTATGCGGACATGGGACACTTTGGCCGCATGCCGATCCGGCTCGCTTGGTTCGTGCTGGTCCTGCCCGCCTTGCTGGTCAACTACTTCGGTCAGGGGGCCCTCATCATCCAGGAGCCGGCCGCGATCGATAACCCGCTGTTCCGCATGGCGCCAGATTGGGCCGGCTTGCCGATGCTGGCCCTTGCGACCGTGGCCACGGTGATCGCCTCGCAAGCGGTCATCACCGGCGCCTTCTCGGTGACCCGGCAGGCGATCCAGCTCGGCTACCTGCCGCGCATGCAGGTCATCCACACGTCCGCCTCGGAAGTGGGGCAGATCTATCTGCCGTTCGTGAACTGGATGCTGGCGACCTTCGTCGCGTTCCTGGTGCTTGGCTTCAAGTCCTCGACCCACCTTGCCGCTGCGTACGGCATCGCTGTGACGGGAACCATGATCATCGATGCGCTGCTGCTCTCGATCGTCGCGGCCCTGCTGTGGAAATGGAAGCCGATCATGCTGGCGGCCGTGATCGGCCTTTTCCTGTTCGTCGATCTCAGCTTCTTCACCGCCAACCTGACCAAGCTTGCGCACGGCGGCTGGTTCCCGCTGGCGATAGGTCTCATCATCTTCCTGGTCCTCACCACCTGGAAGCGCGGGCGCGCCTTGCTGTGGGAGCGGGTGAGCAAGGATTCGCTCGAGCTGGAGACCTTCCTGAATGCCGTCTCCGACCGCGTGCCGCGTGTCCCCGGAACCGCCATTTTCATGACCGGAACCGCGACCGGCACGCCCGGCTCGCTGCTGCACAACCTCAAGCACAACAAGGTTCTGCACGAACAGGTGGTGGTGATGACCGTTCGGTTCGAGGAGGTTCCGTATCTCCCGGAGGATCAGCGCTTCGAGCTGACGCCGCTGCCCAAGAACTTCTACCGGTTGCTGGTGCGCTATGGGTTCATGGAAGAGCCGAACATTCCGGAAGCCCTGCGCCGCGCCGAGCACAAGGGCCTGCATTGCGATCCGATGCAGAGCTCCTACTTCCTCAGCCGCGAGACCGTGATCCCGAGCAGCAAGCCGGGCATGGCGATGTGGCGCGAGCACATCTTTGCCTGGATGTCGCGCAGTGCGACCAGCGCCATGGTGTTCTTCAACATTCCGCCCAACCGGGTGGTCGAGCTGGGCACTCAGATCGAGATCTGACAGCGCGCCATGATCTTTCGAGAATGGCCCAGAGGCGAGCGTCTCGTGGGGCCGGCGGTCACGCCTGATTCGTGGACCCGGTGACCCAGCGTAGCAATCGCCGCATCGCTTTAGGTTTGCGCGACTGACGCTTGGCTTCTTTGCGCAAGGCGCTCTCGCTCGCCAGATCCTGCTTGATGCGCTGAAGCTCTGCGAGCAGCACCTGATCGTTCTCCTCCAATTCCTCCGCCAGCGCGGCCGATCCGCCGATCCGTGCCAGATGCCGCACGGTCCTTTGGGTAAGCTGCGCGCGCAGCACCAGATGCTGCATGATGGTCTGGTTGATTGCGTCGCGGCGTGGTGGATTTTGGATCGCCGCCAGCGTCTGGCGGTTCTCCTCGGCGCGATCCTGGTCACTCATGCCCGGGCGATGGCTCGCGGCGAGATGCAGGGCGGTGAAGCTGAAACGGGTGGCGCAGACGATGCCAGGCAACGACAGGAACTTGCGCCACATGAAGAGATCGGGCCAAAGGTCTACCGGCGCGGGCGACCAGCCGACCAGCAATCGGCGATACGTTTCCAGCCGATATCCGGCAACGGTTGGCCCGAAGAAGTTCATGGGTTGGGTCAGCATGGCGTGACGGGTTTCCTCGCGCGCCAGATCGCCGAGCGTGCACGAGATCATGCCGTCACGGCCGACATTCGCCTGCAGCAGGTTTCCGAAGTCCGCATGGTCGAGCAGGAGCGCCATCTCTTCCAGGTGGTTGGGGAACCAAAGGTCGTCGTCTGCGATCTGGCAGACATAGCGTCCGTGCGCGGATTGCAGCGCCTGGTCGCGATAGAGCTCGCCCGACCGCTGGCCTTTCGGATGGACGAATAGCTGGACGCGCGCGTCCTTCACAGCAAACGCCTGGGCACAGGCTGCGCTTTCCGGCGGCGCGCCGTCGCAGATGACGAACAGTTCGAAATCGGGCCGCGTCTGGCCGAGCACCGACGTGATGGCATAGGGCAGCATCGACGGCGGCCGGTGGATCGGCAGCAGGATGGTGAATAGCGGCGGCGACGGGCCGTTCATCGCAGGCTACGCGGCCCGGCGGCGCAAGCCGGGCGATTGACGAGGTGCAAGCTCATGGCTTGTGCGAAAGGGTCGCTGTTGCGGCAAGGAACGAGAATGCCTGATCGCTTCCCGCAGGAATTGCTGCCGACCTCATGACCCACCCAAGGATGCCGCTACCGCCCGGATATTTCGCCGAGCCGAATTGCATGGCAAGCCCAACGGCAGTGGGTCTCATGCCGTACGACGCCGCAAATGCAACTTGGCTGGCGGCACGAATTGCCGGGACGACCGTTGTTCCGGCACGTCTGCAGCGCTTCATCCGATTGCGTTATCATAAATTTTTCAATGATCTAGGGTCGGCCGGGGCGATTGGCATGCGATTCGTATCTTTTCCTGAATGCAGTCGAACAGACACGCGGCCTGGGACGGAACCATTTCGTCACCTGACTGTTGCTCACCCGGTTGCTGGCGCGCTTTGGGGTGCGTAGCGGGGGCACCAGCTTGGCGGGCTGCGTCGCATAAGGAGGGCTGGAGGCGTGGCGGGAATCTGCGAAATCTGCCGCCGCAATCGAAGCGGGTCGGCGGCATGACCCAGATGTCGATGGCGGTTGCACTGGTGACGCACGCTGTTGCGCGCGATTGTGCGATGCGCTGCGATGCGGTGTCGCACTCTTTTTCCTTCTTAACCGGATTGTGTGAGAAAGACAGGTGCGAATCAGCTTCGCCTGCATTCTCAGCTAGTCGTCACAAATGATTGTAGTGCAAAAGGACTGGATTGGTTGTGCATGTGCACTATGATCGCTGACATGAGGACGGGACGGTTCAATTTGGCGCGCATTGCAGCAAATGCGGCGCTGCTTTCGATGACCCTGCTGATGAGCGGCTGTGCGCAGCCGGTCGAGCGCGATGACGCGCAAATGGCCACGACTCCTGAGCAGCAGCGCAGCGCGCCGACGCAACCCGCCGTCCGTCCGCAGGAGGCGGCGGTCGAACCCAAGGAAAAGACCCCGACCACCACCTCAAAGCAGCCCGTCCAGCCGGAACCGCAAGTTGAAGAAACCGCTCCTCCTCCGCCGGCGCCGGTCTATACGGCCGCCGAACTGAAGGGCAAGAGCGAGGCGGAAGTGACCGCCCTGATGGGTACCCCGGCGCGCGTGGAGCAGCGGGCGGCGTCCACGGTCTGGGTGTATCAGGGAACCGACTGTGGTCTCGATGTTTTCTTCTTTCTCGATGTGGCGACCTCCGACGAACGTGTCTTGACGGTTGCGCCGACTGCCGAATCAGCGACAGCAGCAGCCGCAGCTGCGGCTGCCGCGACGACGCCATCGGCAGGCGCGCCTGCCGCAGGCAACGCAGCCGATCCCAAGGCAGTAGAAGGTGCAGCCGTCGACGCGTGTTACGGGAAACTGCGCCGGAGCTGACATGTCGGGCGAACCGATGCTGGTCGTCGTCGAAGACGACGACGTTTTTGCCAAAGTTCTCATCAACAATCTGGCTGGTGCGGGATTCACCGCCACTCATTTCGAGCGACCTGAAACGGCGATCGGCGGCATCCCGGCGATGGCCCGCACGGACCTGCTGATCCTCGATTGGCGGCTGCCAGGCATGACCGGGGTCGACCTGCTTGAGCGGCTGCGCAAGCTGGGCTGCAAGGCGCCGGCCTTGTTGCTGACCTCGCATGACGATGTGTTCTACGAAGAGGCGGCTTTGGAAGCGGGTGCCGTCGACTTCATTTCCAAGACCAGGAGCTTTTCGGTCCTGCGCAAGCGGATCGAGCTGGTGCTGGCCGGCAATCGGCGCGACGGCGGCGTGCCGGCGGCGACGTTGAAGCGTGGCGCCTTGCTGATCGAACCCGCAATCCACCAGGCCAAATGGAACGAAAACCCGGTATCGCTCACACTCGGCGAGTTCCGGGTAACCGAACGTCTGGCGCGGGCGCATGGCGATGTCAGCTATCGGCAGCTCTATGACGTGCTGAAGGGCGAGAGCTTCATCGCGGGCTCCGGATCGGAAGGCTACCGCGCCAATGTCCGCACCCTGGTCAAGCGCATTCGGCAGAAATTCTGCGATGTCGATGGCCAGTTCTCCTCCATTGTCTCGGTTCCTGGGTTCGGCTATCGGTGGCGCGAAGGGGCGCCAGATGGCCAAGCGTGAACGCATCCGTTCCTCGGTAACCGTCAAGCTGATGGTGGTGTCGGCGGTCTTCTTGATCGTCCCGGCGCTGCTCTACGGTCGGTTCGAACAGGCGGACGCCGAACGCAAGCAGCTCATGGTCACAAACCTGCAGGTCCAGGGCCGGCTTGCGGCCCAGGCCTTGCAGGAGAAGCTGATCGCGGCCGGTCCGCGCGCCCCGGTCGAAGCGCAGGATCTGTTGGATTCGGTCAGTCGCGGCGAGCTCTATCTGAAGCTGCTCCTGCGCCCGGCGGAGGACGCCTCCAGCTATTTCTACATCGCCAGCGCGCCGCACGTGACGAACGAGCAATTGTCCGCCGAACGCGAAGCGCTGATCGCCTCCGGGCAGCTGCTGAAGGCGACCGAAAGCTGCGCCGGAAACCGGCCGCTGGCGGCCCAGTTCGAAAGCCCGACCGGGGTCAGTGAGCTGCTGACCTCCCTGACGCCATTCCATACCGAGCAGGGCTGCTGGCTGGTGGTCACCTCATACCCTGAGGACCCGGTGATTGCCTCGCTCACCAAGCCGTTCTCGAGCGCTCCGGAGCTGCGCTGGGCGGCGTTGTTCTACGTGATCATGGCGGTGCTGTCGGTATGGGCCGGCCTGTCGATCTGGCAGGCCCTGCGGCGCTTCGGCAATCTGGCGCGCGGCATGAGCGAATCAAGCATCGAACCGTCGGTGCGTTTCGCCGATTTGTCGCCGGTGCAGGAGCTGCAGCCGATCGCAGCCGCTATGGACCGGCTGGTCGACACGATGCGGCGGGCGGCCAGCGCGATCCGCGAGGCGGCCGAGGAAAACGCGCATGCGCTGAAAGGCCCGGTCGCATCGATCCGCCAGGCCCTCGAATCGTTGCGCGGCGGGCGTCCGGAAGATGTGAGGGACGCCACCATGGCCATCGAGCGCTCGCTGCAGAAGCTTGACGGCCTCATCAGCACGGCACGGCGCATCGATCACGACATCGCCACCAGCATCGCCGAGGGCCGCTCCATCGTCGACCTGTCGTCCTTGGCCAGCAATGCGGCCCGTGCCGCAAACGAGCAGCAGATGGATCAGGAAAGCCCGCGGGTCGATTGCAAGGTTGCGCCCGACCTCGCCGTGGTCGGCAGCGAGGAGACCATCGAGACCGTGCTCGAGAATCTGATCGACAATGCCGTGGGATTCTCGCCGCCGCACAGCACGGTGAAGGTGACGCTGAAGCGCGCCGGCGACCGCGCGCGCCTGTCGGTGGAGGACCAGGGACCGGGCGTTCCGCCGGATCTGCTCCCCCACATCTTCGAGCGGCATTTCTCGACCAGGAACGGTCACGAGCCGCAACAAGACGGCCAGCCCCATTTCGGCCTGGGTCTGGCAATCGTACGGCGCAATGTCGCGATGTTGGGCGGGGTCGTCTCCGCCGACAACGGACCGGATGGCGGATTCCGCGTCGTGGTCGACCTGCCGCTCGCTTATCCGGCGCGCTGATTAACGCAGGGTAGATCGGATTAACCTCTTGGAAAGATTTGGCAGAATCTGTGACCTAAGGTCACAAGCTAGTCACGTCTTTGATCCACGACATGGCGGGGTGGCACGGCCATATTCACCATGAATTCTCGCCGAAGAGATCGGCGACATCACATTGGGAAGCATAGTTTCGCAGGAACTGCTTTGATGTGATGCAGGGTCCCCGACGCCTCTATCCCCAAGAGAGGCGAAGCCGACGGCAGCCGCAGGCCCTCGCGGCTGCCGTTTTTTTTGCTATCGACGAGGCGCTATTTCATCATCGTCATCAGTAGCGCACCGGCCTCTGAAATGCCGATGCGCGCAAACTCCGCGCGGATGGCGGCGATCTCGCGATCCATGCCGGCTGCGACATACGCATCGGAGAACGCCTCGGTGCTCATCGAGGGCAGCGCGCGGTTCGCCAGCTGTTCAAATCGCTCGGGAGTGAGCGGCGTCAGTTGTAGCAAGTGCCGCACATCGATTCTCGCCATCGGCACGCCGGCGAGCGCGCCCATGATCTCTCCCGCCGGGATCGGATCCCAATGGACCATGCCGGTCATGCGGTCGAGCTTCTTCAGCCAGCGCTCGAACCGGTCGCCCAGAACCTGCGATGGAATCGAAAGATCGAACCACGGATCGAGAATGACGATCGCGCGTCGTGCGACTCGCGCCGCTTCCGCGAGCGCCTGGGCTATGTCGGTCACATGGTGCAGCGAGTATTCGAAGGTGACGAGATCGAAGGAAGCGTCGGGAAACGGCAGTGTCTCGGCAGAGGCTTCGCGCAGGTCCAGCCCTGCCGCAGAGCCTTCGGCGACCTTTGCCGCATCGGGATCGACTCCGGCCGCAAAGACGCCAAGCGATTGGGCATGCGCGACCAAGGCACCGGCGCCACATCCGACATCGCAAAGGCTTGCCGCCTGAAGCGCAGCGACCTCGTCCCGGAAGGCCTGTTGATAGAACTCTTCGGCGTTCATCGGCATCTCGCAGGAATATGGTGCGAGCGGCTTAGGGCGACTGACCACGGCCCGTCAATAGGACGATCTAGGCCGGCCTACATCCCGCTCGACAGATTCCTGCTACGAACTACCCACAACGCCCCGACGCACGGACAACGCCTGCCGCCTCCCGTCGCGCTCAGATCGCACGGCACTCGTACTTCAAGTGCGATGCGATCTATTGCCCGCTACCGCTTGGATTGAACGTCCTTGGCGGCATTGGCGATTCCGGCTGTGGCGATGGCGCGGGCTGCGATTGCGGAGCGCTTGGCGCTGCCGCTGCCGGTGCCGTGGTGGACATGACCGGTGCCGCTGCTGGTGCGGGCGTCATCATCGGCGCGCTCGGCATCGCTTTGGGGGCGGCCGGCTTGGCGGCCTTTGGTGCCATCGAGACGGCGGCCTTGGGCTTCGCTGCCTTCTTGGCTACCTTCTTGGCCGCCTTCGGGCGGGCGACCTTCTTTTTCGCGGCCTTGCGCCGGGCCACCTTGCGTGTCGGCTTCCGGCGGCTTGCGGCCTTCTTGGCTGCCTTGCGACGAGTCTTCGCCGTCTTCCGCCGGACGGATTTCACCGCCCTCTTGGCCGATTTCTTTGTTGTCTTCTTGCGGGCTTTCTTGGAACGCGTCTTGCTGCGCTTCGCCATCTTCTTCGCCATATCGAGTCCCCTTGCGGCTAGTCGAGTCACCATAGCACAAGCTTCGGCGCGCCGTCAGTGACTCGCCGCGAGTCGCGAGACAATCGGCGAGATTCTCCTCACCGCTTGGGCTCGACGGCCGCTTCTGCGTGGGCGATCGATCATCAAGTCAACGAACGATCTCTTCCGGAGACGATGACCGGTCGACGCTTCTTCGAGAAGAAAGAGCCGTCAGTCGCGCGGGAAGGGATAGGCGAGCTGCTTCAGATAGCCGCCTGGAACCGGATGGCCGCCGACGCCGTAGCCGCTCGGCCATCGATCGGGCAGGTGATGGGTGCCGAACAACCGATCCAGCCAGGGGCAGGTGGCGGCAAAGTTCACGTCGATCGCTTCCTTTTCGATGCCGTGGTGCCAGTGATGGAACTGCGGCGTCGCCAGGATATGCCTTAGCCACCCGAACTCGAACCGCACATTGGCGTGGATGAAGGTCGAATGCAGATAGATGTAGAGGATATAGGCCTTCAGCGCCCATTCGTGAAAGCCGAGCGCGTACATCGGGATGATGGTGAGGCCGCGCAGGCAGACGATCTCCACCACATGCATGCGCGAGCCGGCCAGCCAGTCCATTTTCTGCGCGGAATGGTGCACGGCATGGAAGCGCCATAGCGCCGGGATGCGGTGAAAGACCCGGTGAACCCAATACTGGGTCAGGTCGGTCACCACCACGATCTCGAGGAACTGCAGCCACAAGGGCTGGGATGCCATGAAGCCCCGCAAGGTGCCCCAATCGGTATGGGAGACCAGCGTGGTAGCCGGGGTCAGCGACAAATAGGTCAACGACTGCACCAGCAGGCTGTTGACCAGGAAGTAGAACAGGTCCTCGCGCCAGGCGAGGCGAAAGATCGGCTGGTCCGGCTGCTTGGCGAACAGCCGTTCCAGCGGGATGAACAGGATGCCGAGCAGCGTGATGTTGATCAGGAACCAGTCCAGGCCGAGATAATAGTCGGTGGCAATGAAATCATGGCTTTGGGCGCGCGAGCCGCCGAGCAGTGTCGCGATCAGGATCGCGGTGATGGCGCTTAAGCCCATGATCTTCTGCCGGCGCAGCACCAAATTGAGCAGCGCCAGGACGAATCCGCCGATCAGGATCAGGTGGAGGCCAAGGCGGAACCACGGATTGCCGTAGTAGTCCCGCAACATCGGCATGCTGAAGATACTGGGAAACATCACGAACAGCACGGCGCCGAGGCCGAACAGAGCGAGCGCGAGCGCCAGCACGCCGCTGATCCAGCCGGTTCCAAGAGCGCGCTCGGCCTCGGGTGCCTCGAGATCGGCGCGAAGCTTCTGCCGCAATCGACCCATGTTCCAAGTCCCCTGGCAACGGACGGTTGTGTGGGCTTGAGATATCCTGCCGTGGCCATTCCTAACAATCCCTTGCCGCTGGCAAGGCCGGGGCGACCTGCTATAAGCGCGCGTGAACGCGGCTGGACAGGCACTCTTCATGAACCTTTTTGCGGAAATCGGCACCCACCTCTCCGGCCTCGAGCGGCTGCGCACCATGATGGAGGACGGTCATCTGACCGGAATCGAACAGACCCTCGGCTTCCGTCTGATCGAGGTCGAAGAAGGCAGAGTGGTGGTGGAGGGCACGCCTGGACTCCACGTCTACAACCCGTTCGGGGTCGTGCACGGCGGTTATGCCGCCTCGATACTCGACAATGCCTGCGGCTATGCCGCCCAGTCCAAGATGTCGCCCGGCCAGACCTGCACCACGCTTGAGCTGAAGGTCGCCTACCACAAGGCGATGACCAAGGACACCGGGCCGGTTCGCGCGGAAGGCAGAATTGTCTCGATCGGCCGTCGCGCCGCTTTCACGGAAGGACGCCTGACCGACATTGCAGGCAAACTTTATGCATCGGCAACATCGAGCCTGATTGTCATCGCGTCCTAGGATTCCTCAGAAATCGTTAATCAAGTTGCCCTAGCATCCCCGCCCGATGGGGTGATTGCCATTTGCAATCGCGCAGCTCCTTTGGGACGGGGAGACCTGCGCCCGAGGGAACTTCGATGACGACGAGCCACGATATTCCGCAAAACTCCGACTTGGTTGCAGGTCCCAAGCCGATTGCCTCGGCCACCGGCAAATTCGGCATGTTGGATCGGTTCGGGACGCCGCTCTGGATCTTCATCGGCATTTCGGTCGTCGCGTTGGCCGTATTCGCCATCATCTGAGCAAGCCGATCAGCGCCTGACCGGCGAGGCGCCTCCATCTTCCAATGCCGGCGCCCAACACCATATACTGACTCTTGCGAGCCTTCCGGCGGGAGGGCTCGTTTCGTTTCTCCCATATCGTTTCTCTGGCAAAGGAATTTCGAACATGTCGCAAGCGGCTGTTTCGCGCCCGCTGGACTATGGAGCGCCGATTTCCCTGGAAAAAGCCAAGGCCGTGATGGCGGCGGCAGAGGCCGAGGCCCGCGCCAACGACTGGCCAATGGTGATCGCCATCGTCGACAGCGGCGGGCATCTGGCGATGCTGCACCGGTTCGACAACGCCCAGCATGGCAGCGTCGTGATCGCTCAGGAAAAGGCGCGGTGCGCCGTCAACTTCAAGCGTCCCACCAAGGCCATCGAGGATGCGGTGGCGGAGGGCGGGATCAATCTCCGCATGCTGGCGGCGCCCGGCGTCATGCCGCTGGAAGGCGGGCTGCCGCTGATTTCGGGCGGGCGGATCGTCGGGGCCATCGGGGTTTCAGGAATGCGCTCCAACCAGGACGGCCAGGTTGCCGCGGCCGGGGCGAAGGCGATGGAGCCGTGAATGAGCGGCGCTCCGCGGTCGTCCCGCGGAGCGCCAGGTCTCACCCCCCACACAGCACCGTCGCGTGCTGTGGATGCGAGCCTCTTGTTTCCTATGTTTGCGTAAATATTGTGTTGACGGACCGGCGTACGACAGCCCTTTGGGCTTAGCTGTTGTTGCCAAGCCACGCTGTGGTTGCTCGATGCGGGGGAACAAGCACAGCCGATCGCAAGGAATTTCGGGGGGAGAAGGCGGGGTTTGCATTCATCCAATCGGGCGTCGCGCTATCAGCGGGTCAATCTCACGCTTCTTGTCCTCATGGCGGGTCTGACCCTCGGGGGACTGATCATCCTGCCGGCCCTGTTGCTGCCACGCGATCCGCTCTGGGGCTGGCTTCTGGCGCCGATCGCGCTCCTGACCAACCTGTTCTGGGCGCTCAACCACGAAGCAATCCACGGCGAGTTCCACCAGAACCAGCGGTGCAACCTGCTGGCCGGGCGCCTGATGGCGATCCTGCTGACCACGTCATTCCATGTACTGCGGTTCGGGCACTTGATGCATCACCGGTTCAACCGCAACCCGGTCGACCGGCCCGACGCCTATGACCCCGCGGTGACGTCCCATGCGAAGGCGCGGGTCTCGTTCCTGGGCAACCTGGTGTTCGGGCTGTATGTGTCGGAACTCGCGGCGCCGATCGTCTGCCTCTTGCCGCGCTCCCTCATCATGCGGGCTATCGATCGCATCTATCGCGGCGACGATCCGGCGTTGACCGCGATCCGGCGCGCAGCGCATCGCCAGTTCCTGGATCCGGGCAAGCTGCGCACGATCCGCACCGACGTGATCCTGGCCTGGGCGCTATTGGCGCTCTCGGCGGCGGCGTTCGGCCGCCACTGGCCGATGCTCGCCGCATTCGTGGTATCGCGCGGCGTCCTGATCTCGGTGTTCGACAACGTGTATCACTTCGGAACGCCGATCGACCAGCCCGACTATGTGTGCAATCTGTGGCTGCCGGCGCCGCTCAGGCTGCTCATTCTCAATATGAACCTGCATCGCGTGCATCATGATCGGCCGGCTTTGCCCTGGTGGACCCTGTCGGCGCAGTTCAAAGCCATCAACGATCGGCATGATGCGTCGCTTTTCTCCGCGGCGATGGCGCAGTTCACTGGCCCCGTGCCGGTCACGGCCCTCAGCAGGGGCGGCTTCTGTGCATCCGAACCTCGTCCGCGTGCGCGTGCCGACGATCGCTCTGGTTAAGCGGCGTAAACCAACAAGAGGCGAAAAACCCTGTTTGCGACTCGCCCGGCGGCGCTGAAATTAACCAACCGAATCAGCGCATTCGTGAGCCAGAATTGCTTGGCATTTGCGCAACAGTCGCAAAAAAACCGCTTCAAGCATTTGTGAAAACGAGGACATATTTCCTTGATGGCCATCACAGATCGGCCGCTAAGCCGCGGAATTGCTGGGCCGGTAACCTTAATAAACGCGCCGATGGCCATTCGGTCCGGATGGCTAGCTCATCCCCCGGTGTGGGGATAGCTGTTGACGGAATGAGGCTGCCTCACCACGATTCAGGGCACCGGCTTTCTCTTGGGTAACAGATGGAGCGAGGCATGCTCGAGTTCTATGTTAACTACTCGATCAATTCGGGCGCGAGCCCTAAGCGCGTCCAGGTTGGTCCATACAACAACGTCGCGGCCGCTGTGCGTCAGCGCGCCACCATCGAAGACACGCCCGGCATCTCCCATTGCTGGGTCGGCGTGAGCCGCGACGACACCCGTCAGCTGCTCGACGCCGAGACGCCGAAGGTGATGCAGTTCGTGCCGACGGTGGTCCCGACTGCAGCGTAGGCTGATCGAAGAGTCTGGGGGCGAGTATCTGGGGATAGTGGCGTAATCGAGATTCCCTACATACAGCGCGGCGCGGCAAAAAAAGGCGCACCCGAGCGCTTGCCGCGCCGCACTTTTTTTCAGCGTTTTTCGACCGAGGGCGTGAGCAGTGCGGGCGCGATTGCACAGAACCGCTCGAGGCTGAATTGCTCCTCCGCCCGCTGCCGCGCCCTGGCGCGCAGCCGGCCTTTCAGATCCGCATCCTCCGCCAGCCGCCGCAGGCACTCCGCGGCGTGGTCCACGTCCGGCTCCGCCCACTTGGCGCCGCGCGGCACGCTCGGATAGTCGGCTGGGCGGACCGGCACCATGCGGAACTTGACCAGCAAGGCATTCTCCGGCGTCAGCATGTCCATGACCCCCGACCAGCCGGTGGCGATGACGGGCAGGCCGAGCCACATCGCCTCCGCGATGAAGAGGCCCAGGCCCTCCGACCGGTGCAGCGACAACAGCACGTCGCAGCAGCGCATGAGCGCGGCGAGGTCGCCGGCCGGAAGTTCGCGGTCAATGATGGTGAGGTTGGGCAGCTCGGCAGTGAGGGCGCGGAGGCGCTCCAGCTGATCGGGCCGCTGGTCGCCCCCGGCGACCTTCAGCACCAGATGCGCCGCCGCGGGATCCGGAAAGGCGCGCCGGAACGCGGCGATGGCGCCCTCCGGATTCTTGCGGGCCCAGTGGGACGAAAGGTCGAACGCCACCAGCACGGTGAAGCGCTCCGCCGGCAGGCCGAACGCGGCGCGGTCCGCCGCGGAGGGCAACGGTTCCGGCACCGGCAGCGGAATGTAGCGGATCACCTTGCCCGGCAGGGCACGACGGCAAGTCTGCTCGACGAAGCGGGAGGAGACCCAGATCTCATCCATCAACGCCGCCCACTTGAGCCAGGCGTGCGGCAGCCGGTCCAATTCCCACCACCAATAACCGATCAGCCGCTTCCCCCGGCAGATGCGCGGGCCGAAGTGGCGGAGCAGCGGCGTCATCTGCGGCGGATTCACGCAGAACACCATGGTGCCGGAAGCCGGCGCAGGAGGGCGCGACGGCGGGCCGGGGAGAGGGCGCAGGACTGCGCTGCAATCCATCGGATGGACTGACACACTCGCGGCTTCCAATCCCGCGCGCAGGAATTGCGCCGCGCGGGCGATGCCGATGTTGACGTCGAAGCCGCCGAAGAGCGCGACTGGTGCGGCGCTGGATCGAGGCGACCGCCGCTCCTGATCGACGCTGATGCGGATAAGATGGTCGAGATAGCGAAGGCCAATCGAGGGGCAAGCGGTGGAAAGCGCCCTCCAAACCAAACGAGGAAGCCTTCTTGGCGTGAAACCTCGCGCGACAATCGAGTTGGCGGGCTCGCTCATGCTGACCGCATCACAATACGACGTGCGGGAAAGGTTCGAATTGCAACTTCAGATGCGCTCCGTCAAAGCCGAAAGCAGATACCCACTGCGTGAATCTTCTCGCGAACTGTTTCCTGCATGAGCCGAGAAAGCTCCATGTTGCAATGGCGAAAAGATCAGATGTCATGGTCGGACGTGTCGTTCAACTGACTACTGGCTGCTGGCCGAAGACGTGCCCTTGTGCAGATGGTCTCTCAAGAATGGAGACCGGAGAGACTCTTGATCGCTCGAACCAGCGAGCTCGCGTGCGTCACTTGAGCCGCGTCAAGGCGAAGTGACGAAATAGCCGCTCCTGCTCGCTCCGAAAAACTTCTAGCCAAAGTCCAAGATGGTACGCTTCCGATCTTTTCGGCGAATTTCACGAACTCGTCCACATAGCTGGAGGGAGTGTGATTTGCGATCAGCCAGTCACACCCCTTCTTCCCAAGTGCGATCAGCGACTCTGGCTGAGTGAATGCGTGCGCCAAGAAACCCTTTATGTCGTCTACCTCGCGGCAGGGCTCGGCAGTCACAACCGTGCCCGGAGGCTGCTCGGCGTACCAGCCGGCTTTGGTCACCAGTGTCGGAAGACCATGTGCCCAGAGGTGGAGTTGACTATGAGAAGCTTCGCCCATTGTCGGATGCCGTAGATTGATCGCCACGTCCGCATCGGCCAATAACGCATGGAGGCGCGACTCGCTTACGTAGCCTTCAAGGCTGACCTGTGGCTGAAGCTCAAGGAGTTCTACCTCCGAGGCAATTCTACTCCTGTCAGAGATTTCACCGGCTATTGTGAGGCGAATCCTGTTGCGATATGTGCTTTCCGCTATGGCTCGCAGGATGTTGGGCAACCGCCGGTTCGGCACTAGATGGCCAAACACGATGACCCGAAGTGGATCGTGAAACTTCAGACGTACACGTTTCTGGCGTGCAATCTCAAGCAGTCCGGCTCCGGCTGGAAGGGGGGCGAAGAGTACCGGTAGCTTGTGGTTGTTCGAAATGAAGTCGAATAGTTTGCGCGTGTGCACAACGGCCGCGGAAGCTCTATCGAGGACGTATTCAGTCCAGGGGAACCGTGGCGCAATATCGAAGCTGTCTATCGTTCCCGCGATAATCCCTCTCGCTGCTTCGACGCCTGCAATTCCATAGTAGTGTTGCATCGTCCGTACAAACTGAATTCTGTTCTTGGCGACGTGAACGAGCATGTGCACCGCGAGGTGCAGAAGTGCCCCGTCGTGTATGACCGCAATGCCGGGTCGCTCTTCGATGAGATTCCACATCGGCCAATGAAACGCGCCGTTGTTGCCAAAATGGTAAATCGGAATTCCGCCGTCGTTGAACGTGCTCCGGCTTTCTCTGTCGTTCCAATCTGAAACGACAAATTTCGGTGCCAGGCCGCGGCCTTCGTCGCCCCAGAAGTTCCAGTAGCGAATGTCTGCGTGTCGCCCGAATACCTCCGCGATGTCCCAAGTGTAGACGGCGATTCCCGACTTGCAGGACGGCAAGGGAGAAAACCATTCAAGTTTCATTTCAACAGCTTTCGTACGATGCCTTCCCACCCGATTCCGAGATCGCGATATCGTTCTCGGCCGGCGTCGCCGAGGCATTCGGCCTTGCGCCGATCATCCCAAAGCTCGTCGAGTGCCGCTGCGATGGACGTGGGATTGGGGTCGCAAACCAAGCCGGTCTCTCCGTTGCGCACGAACTCAAGTGGTCCACCGGCATCGCGCGTCGTCACCACAGGCTTCGATGAAAGCATGCCTTCGAGCGTCACGTATCCATAGTCCTCATCCAACGGACAGAACACCACTCCAAGACAACGTGAATAGAGATCAAGGCTTTCTTGTGTCGAGACGCGTCCGAGGATTCTGACCCTGGAGGCAAGGTGCAACTGATCGATCAGCGCTTCTATCTTCTCGAGATACGAGATTTCTGAGTTCGGGCCGGCCAGCAGAAGACGGACGGGATTGCGCGTTTCGGCCATTGCTCGGACAACTAGATCCTGCCTCTTTGTGTGCGTGAAGCGGCTGGGAAGATAGAAGAAATCCTCCATTGCGCATTTCCTGAAGAGATGCGCCTCCTCGGGAGGAGTAAGAAGTGGTTCGGCATTGACGCTGTTGAATCTCAGGAGTCGGTCAGAAACCGTCTTCGAAATTGAATAAATGCCACTCGCTTCCCGAAATGCCTGCTCATCTGCGGACAAGACGGCTGTTCGCAGCAGAGCTCCGCTGGGGTGAGCTGAATAGCCGCCGAGCCTGTGGCGCCAGAGATCGTAGACAGCACGGTACTGATGTAACGCCCATATGACTTTGCGAGGATGTTGCACAAGGTAGGCAGGGAACTTGAGCGCGATTAGCAGGTCTACCGGTCCGATCGCAGACTCCCGAAAGTCCATCATTCGGCAAGCCAACATCTGGTCAAGCAAGTGCTGAGGACCATCTCGAAACGGGATGCGTATCAGATCGGCTTCGTGCCCCTCG
This sequence comes from Dongiaceae bacterium, assembly GCA_041398065.1. GTDB lineage: Bacteria > Pseudomonadota > Alphaproteobacteria > Dongiales > Dongiaceae > Dongia_A. Next base: position 68,566 of record JAWKVL010000001.1, read on the forward strand.
CGTGAGAGCGCTTTGACCAGGCCATTTGCGAGGGTTTCGGCACCTCCGCTCACGAAGGGAAGTTGCGTGTTTACGACTGCGATACGCATGTCCGCCCGACCTGCAATTCAACGCCAGCGTCTTGATTCACGTCAGGGCCGCCGGTCGTCTGTGATCCTTTCCCGCTTGACCGCCGACAGCTCCTTCGAGAGTGCGCCGACTTCCGCCTCAAGCGCGAGCATGCGACCTTCCGTCGATCGGATGTATGTCGCGAGCGCTTTCACGATGGCTACATTGAACTCGCGCTGAGGCGAGATAATCTTCCTGACATCCTTTTGTATAAGCGCGCGCAGCCATCGCTTGAAAAGCTTGCGAAGCGACCTTGTCGGCGTTCTGGCCGACGGACGCGCCGTAATCTGCGAAGCGAGTCGAGACGCAAGATGAAGCGTAGTGGGCAACGACATCTCGACCAACAAATCGATCGGCGGCGCTGGTTCCGGGGTAGCCTCCGAGATTATCATATCGCTGATCCATGCATCATCGTGGCGCGGTAACAAGATTGATTTCATCGGAGACTCTCCGGGACTTCGATCGATCCAAAGTCGATGACGTTAGTAGGCAAATCAGCAATTGAGAGTGCAATCGGTGGTGGCTGCGCGGATCGGAGCTTCATCGGCGCTTCTTGCAGGGTTCGAATGTCGGCTTTGCCTCCGAAACATTGGCTCATGTGATAGTCCGACATGCAGATGTCATTCTTCGCAGTGGAGGCCGGCGGAATAGTAGCGTTGATCAGTTCCTGGTCAGCATTGGTTCAAATACGTCGACTATCTGCTACTCATTTCTTGCCACATCCGCCTTGACCATCTCTTCCACCAGCTGGGCGAATGACGTCTTGGGTGTCCAGCCAAGCATGCTCTTGGCTTTGCTGGCATCGCCCAGCAGGAAATCCACCTCTGCCGGACGGTAGAGCTTCGGATCGACCTCGACCAGCACCTGGCCGGTCTTTGCGTCCAGCCCTTTTTCATTGTCGCCTTTGCCGGACCACCGGATGGTTCGGCCGACATGGCCGAAGGCCAGCTCGACGAATTCGCGCACAGTGTGCGTCTCGCCGGTCGCCAGCACGTAGTCGTCCGGTTCGCTCTTCTGCAACATCAGGTGCATGCCTTCGACGAAATCGCGCGCGTGCCCCCAGTCGCGACTGGCCTCAAGGTTGCCCAGCGCGACCTTCTGCTGCAATCCGCGCGCGATGCGGCCGACGGCGAGCGTGATCTTGCGTGTGACGAACGTTTCGCCGCGCCGCGGACTTTCATGGTTGAAAAGGATGCCGTTCGAGCCGTGCAGCCCATACGCCTCGCGATAATTGCGCACGATCCAATAGGCGTAGAGCTTGGCGATCGCATAGGGGCTGCGCGGATGGAACGGTGTCGCTTCGCGTTGCGGCGTCTCCTGCACCAATCCATAGAGCTCGGACGTCGAAGCTTGATAGTAGCGGCAGGTATCCATCAAGCCGGCGCCGCGCACCGCCTCGACCAGCCGGAGTGTGCCGAGACCGTCGACATTTGCAGTGTAGTCCGGTGAATCGAAGCTGACAGCGACGTGGCTCTGTGCGGCCAGATTGTAGATCTCGTCGGGACCGGTTTCTTCCACCAGGCGTCTTAGCGCCGTCGTGTCGGTCATATCCCCGTAATGCAACATCACCAGACCGTCGGTATCCGAATTGGGCGACAGAAGATGCTGGATCCGGGCGGTATTGGCGCTCGATGAGCGGCGTGCCAGGCCGTGCACGCGATAGCCTTTGGCCAACAGCAACTCGGCCAGGTAGGAGCCGTCTTGGCCGGTGATGCCGGTAATGAGCGCAGTCTTTTGCGACATGCTGGGCCTTCCCCTCGGTACGAGCGCAACTACCATGACCCATGCATGCACACAAGGATACTGGTCTTTCCCCCGCGCGCTTGGCCCGTTGTATTCTGTCAGCTGGATTGACGGTCGAGCCCGAAGGGAGTAGCCCAGAACTCGGCTATTCGGGGGTGCCGACCAAAGTGATCATTCTACCGGTAATCCTGTCTGGCGGTTCGGGCAGCAGGCTTTGGCCGGTGTCCAGGGCGCTGTACCCGAAGCCGTTCCTGCGCCTGCCGGACGGCCGGTCTCTGTTGTGCGCCGCGTTCGAGCGCGCCGGTGGCCTCAAGGGCACGCCGGGCACCCTGCTCGTCACCAACCGCGACTATGCCTTCCAGTGTCAGGATGAGTTCGCGGCGGCCGGCGGGATCGGCGATCTGCACTCCATCCTCGAGCCGGCCGGGCGCAACACCGCGCCGGCAATCGCCATGGCTGCCTGGTTCGCGCGCGAGCGCTGGGGCGAAGACACGGTGCTGCTGGCGATTGCGGCCGACCACCTGATCGTCCCGCAAGAGGCATTCCAGAAGGACGTGGACGCGGCGGCGGCGTTGGCGCGCGACGGCTGGATCGTCACGTTCGGCATCCGCCCGACCTATCCGGAGACCGGCTACGGCTATATCGAGATCGACCGCGGGCGGCCGATGGGCGGCGGCTTCGCCACCCGCAAGTTCAAGGAAAAGCCGACACCGGACGTCGCCGCCAGCTACATCCTCGACGGCGGGCATTATTGGAACTCCGGCATCTTCTGCATGCGCGCCGATGTGTACCTGGCGGAGCTGGCGGCGCATCAGCCCGAGCTCGCCGCCGGCGCGGCCGATGCCTGGCGCGCGGCGCGCGAGCGGCAGGCGCTGCTCGATCCGGCGTCGCGCAGCGTCGAGCTCATCCCGGAAAGCTTCGGCGAACTTGCGGACATCTCGGTCGACTATGCCGTGATCGAGCGCTCGGAGCGCGTCGCCATGGTGCCGGCAAGCTTCGAGTGGAGCGATATCGGCTCCTGGCGCGCAGTCAGCGAGCTGGTGGCGCCAGATACCGAGGGCAACCGCATCGTCGGGCGGGCCATGGCGCTCGATACCCGCAACACCTTCATCCAGAGCGCTCATCGCCTGACCGCGGCGGTGGGCGTGTCGGACCTGCTGATCGTCGACACCGAGGACGCGCTGCTGGTCGCGCATAGCAGCCGTGCGCAGGACGTGAAGCGCATCACCGACCGGCTCCGCGCGGAAGGTCACGAAACGCTGAAGCTGCATCGCACGGTCCATCGGCCATGGGGCAGCTTCACCGTGCTGGAGGAGAATGCGCACCACAAGATCAAGCGGCTCGAGATCAAGCCCGGCGCCTGTCTTTCTCTGCAGCTGCACCAGCAGCGCAGCGAGCATTGGGTGGTGGTCGAAGGCGAAGCGCGCGTCACCAAGAACGATGAGCTGCTGACTCTCTCGCGCGATCAATCGACTTACATCCCAGCCGGCACCCGGCACCGGCTGGAGAATACCGGCGCCGAAACGCTGGTCGTCATCGAAGTGCAGACCGGCCGCTATCTCGGCGAAGACGACATCGTGCGCCTCGAAGACCGCTACGGGCGCTCGTCCGACGGTAAGTAGGACCCTGCTGGCGACGGCGCGCGCGCTTTGGGCAGGGTGAAGTGGCTGCCCCTTGTGGGCGTGCACCGGATCAAGTCCGCCGACCCAAAGACTTCCGTCAATTTGCGATTGGAGCAGATAGCTCGCCTCGGGCTTGTTGCACGACCTCCGGCAGCTGGGATCGAGTCGCCTGCTCGTGGAAGACGAGCTGCGCTCTGCCGAGTCTCAGGCAGATCCTCTATTCCCACACTTGGATTCCTGTGTGCGACAAGCTCGCTGGCGTTGCTTCAATTTTCTGCATTGGCCGGTCGTTCCAACCCTCGCCGTTTCCTCATGTGCCGATAAAATATCTCTGCCACTCGAAATCGGTGATCTGGGTCTCCAACCACGTGTCGAACGCTTCCTGTTCCGCTTCTCGGCTTAGCAGGTAGTGCGCCTTGAACTCGGGCCCGAACAGCCGGGCGACGAAATCCGAGCCGCGAAATCTGTCGATCGAGTCCTTGAGCGTGCGCGCCAAGAGCGGCCGGTCGAGGCCCGCCGGGTTCCCGGGGGCTGCCGGCTCAAGCGGAAGCTTGTGCTCGATGCCGTCGAGTCCTGCGGCCAGCATTGCCGCGATGCTGAGGTAGGGATTGATGTCGGCGCCCGGCACGCGATGTTCAAACCGCGCCGCCTCCGCCGTCGGTGTGGTGATGGCCCGCACGGCGGCGGTGCGGTTCTCGTAGCCCCAGGAGCAATCCTCCGGCGACCAGGCGCCGCGATCCATGCGCCGATAGGAATTGATCGTCGGCCGGAACAGCAGGTGCGTGTCCGGAAGATATTGCAGCATGCCGGCCAGATAGTGCTGGGCGACGTCGGTCAGTTGATTGGGGCCGGCTGCGAAGGCGTTCATGCCGTCACGCCACAGACTCTGGTGATGATGGCCGCCGCAGGCGCTCTCCTTTCCCGGCGGCTGGAAGCGGGTCATGAAGGTCGCGACCAGGCCGCGTTCGGCGCAGAACTCGCGCAGATGCAGCTTGGCGCGCATCGCGTCGTCGGCCGCCTCCAGCGGGGGCTTCGGCGCCAGCGCGAATTCATACATGCCGTAACCGTACTCGGTGACGAATGAGGCGACGCCGATTCCGATGCTGGCCAGGCGGTCGATGAGCTGCGCGACGAAGTCCTGGTAGTCGCCGCCGCGCACCAGATCATAGTTGATGTAGGAATGGCCCCAGGGCTTCAGCTCGCGGTAGCGTCCGGCGCGCATCAGATCGTGGTCGGCGTGGAAGATGCCGAACTCGTATTCCAGCGCGAAACGCGGCTCGTAGCCCATCTTGCGCGCACGCTCTTCCTGGTCCTTCAGCAGCGCGCGCGGGTCGAGCGGGCAGCGCCGTCCGTCCAGCATGAAGGAGTTGGTGATGACCGAAGCGTAGCGCGGGTCCCAGCCGTGCTGGCGTACGGTCCCCGGATCCGGCACGCACATGATGTTGGGATAGCCGTTGGCGTCGTTGCTGATCTCGCCTGGGAAGACTGGAATGCCGGTCGGCTGGCCGTCACTGTGCTGCACGCAATAAAGGATGCCGTTGAGCGCGTCGCCATTGTAGGCAAGCTTGAAGGGCGCTGTCTTGGAGCGGAAGACTCCAGCGACCTCCGCCATGTGCACGTTGATGAAGCGCGCGCCCTTGTCGGTCAGCTCCTGCTGCAGCTGCTGCAGTTTGTCCTTGCGGGCCGCGATCGTCGCTTCGAAATCGGTCGTCATGTCCGTCCCCTTCCACGTCGCCACGCCGGCGGAAGCAGCCAGCGCCGCAACAACTCGTCCAGTTCCAGCCGCACGAAGATGCCCCTGGGCCGGAAGGTCATCCCGAGCACGATGACCGCACCCATGGCGATCCCCGAGAGTCCAAGCAGGGGCGGCAGCGTGATGCCGCCGATCGCGGCTCCACTCTCGAAGCTGCGGATCGCCTCCAGCACGATCGACAGCAGGGCCGAGCCGAACACTGCCCCTGACACCGTGCGCAGCCCGCCCAGGATCAGCATGGCGAGTGTCGTCATCACCAGCTCGAAATGGAAGGCGCGCACATTGATCGTGCCCATGAAATAGGCATAGAGGATGCCGGCCGCGCCGCACATGATCCCGCCCAGAATCCAGGCGATGAGGCGCAACCGCCAGACATCGACCCCGAAGGCCCTGGCTGCGAGCAGGCTCTCGGCGCTGGCCCGCAGCTGCAGGCCGGCCCGGCTGTCCTTGAACAGGCGGGCGACGACAATGCCCAGCACGGCGGCGGCGATGGCGCTCGGCAACCCGACGACCTGCGGGATGCCGAAGAAGGCCTGCGCACCCTTGAAGAGATCGGTCCAGTGGATGAAGACCGAATGCACGATCATCATCAGGCTGAAGGTCAGGATGGTTGCCGCCTCGCCGGACAATCGGGCGATCACCAGGCCGGTCAGCACGGCGAAGATCCCGGAGATGCCGAGGCCTGCAATTGCGGCCAGCAATGGATCGATCGCGATTTGTCCGAGACCGAAGGGCGCGTGGGGAATCGACAGCTTCTTCATCGCCACCGGTGTCGCCAGGATGGCGACCGAATAGGCGCCGATGCCAACGAAGGCACCTTGGCCGAGATTTGCAACCATGGAATTGCCCATGAACAGTTGCAGACCAAGGACGATCAGCAGATTGACATAGGCGGCAAAGGCGACGCGTACCAGATAGGCCGGCGCGAAAGCGAAGATGAGGAAGCCGATGGCCACGACGGGCAGGGCCGTAATCAGCGCACCGATGAGCGAGCGCACGACCGGGCGCATCCCCGCGCGGTGCTTCAGGCCGATCGGCGGTGCCGTGCTCTCGGCGCTCTGGCTCATCGGTCAGATCTCCTTGTCACCGAGTTCGACGCGCCGCGCCAACAGGCCCTCCGGCCGCACAACCAGCAGCGCGGCGATGAGGGCGTAGGCGATCGCGTCGGTCAGGCCGCCATATTCCTGCGGCAGCAGCGAGACGATGGCAACGTCGAGGAAGCCTAGCAGCAATCCGCCGACCACAGCGCCGCTGAGCGATCCGAAGCCGCCGATGACGCAGGCGACAAAGGCCTTGATAACGGGTTGAAAGCCGAAGTCCGGATCCACACTCCCGCGGCGCGCCACGATGAAGATGGCGGCGATGCCGGCAAGCAGGCCGGAGAGCGCAAAGGCGGCGGCGATCACGCGGTTCGCGCGTATGCCCATCAGCCGCACGGTCGAGAATTCCCGCGTCGCCGCGCGAATCGCGAGGCCGAGGGTCGAGCGTTTCAGGAACATCACCAGGCCGCCGATCGCTGCCGCGACCACGGCGAGCTCGAGGATCTGCAGCAGCGACACGGCATAGGGCCCGATGAAGATGGTGCGGCTCAGCTCGTTGAAAGCCGGCACCGAGCGCGGGCGGGGCGAGACGAAGAGGGTGAAGAGGTTCTGCACGACGATGCTGACGCCCAGCGCGGTCAACAGGCCGGTCGTGGAGGGGGCGTGCCGCACCGGCCGGAAGGCGACGCGCTCGAACAGCACGGCGGCAAGGGCGCCGGCGCCGATCGCCATCGGCGCCACCAGCCACGGCGAACCGATGCCGAGCGCGACCGCCAGATACATGGCGTAGCCAGCCGAGGCGATGATCTCGCCATGGGCGAAATTCATCAGATTCATGATCGAATAGACCAGCGCCAGGCCGAGCGCGATGAGCGCGTATTCGGCGCCGAAAGCGAGAGCGTTGAGCACCTGCTGGATGACATAGTCCATGCGCTCACCCACCGAGATAGTAGTCGATCAGCCGCCGGTCGGCGCGCATCTCCTCGCCGGTGCCTTCGTGGCGGATGGCGCCGGCGCTGATGATATAGGCGCGGTCGGCAAACTTCAGCGCCTGCGTTACGTTCTGCTCGACCACCAGGAGCGTGACGCCCACTGCCTTCAGCAGCTGGATATATTCGAACATCTGCGCCACGATCCGCGGGGCTAGCCCGAGCGATGGCTCGTCCAGCATCAACAACCTCGGCCGCGACATCATCGAGCGCGCGATTGCCAGCATCTGCTGCTCGCCGCCGGACAAAGTGCCCGCCAGTTGATGCAACCGGTCGCGCAAGATTGGAAAGAGTGTGAGGTATTTGTCGAAGTCCGCCGCCACTTCGCTGCGGTCGCGCCTGGTTGCGGCGCCGAGGCGGAGGTTCTCCTCCACCGTCAGGTTGGTGAACACGTGGCGTCCCTCCGGCGTGAGCGACAAACCAAGACGCACGCGCTCTTCGGTGTGAAGTCCGGTGATCTCCTTGTCATCGAAGCGCACGCTGCCGGCGCTTGCCACCAGCCCGGCGATGCCGGAAATGAGCGACGTCTTGCCGGCGCCGTTCGGCCCCAGCAGCGCCACCAGCTCGCCGCGGCCGACGCGGATCGAGGCGTCCTGCAAGGCGCGGACGGCGCCGTAGCGCACGGAAAGGCGGTCAACCAGGAGCATGCAGTTGGCGATGTTCGGTGCGCTCGGCGCCGCAGCCGGCGGGTCCGCCGTGACGCCGAGCACGCTGCTACTTCAGATACGGGATATTCGGCGGCATGTCCTCAGTCACGAGGACGCGCTTCCCGCCGGAGAAGCCGATCACCGGCACCGTCTTCACCGGGTAGGATTTCTTTTCCGCGAACGAAATGGTTTTCGCCGTAACACCCGGATAACCCCCCTCTGCGCGGATCGCCTCGCGCAGCTTGACCGGGTCGGTGGTGCCGGCCTTCTTGGCCGCCGCGGCCACCACCGCGACCATGTCGCCACCCAGCGCATCGAAGATGCCATTGACCTTGAAGCCGTTGGCCTTGCATTGCGCCAGGAACTGGTCGATAGCGCCGCCGTCGCCGATCACGCCGTGGGTCGCGAACACCACCTTGTCGAGATCGGCGGGATTGCCAACCGTGGATTCCAGCGAGGCATCGTCGAAACCATCGCAGCCCGCGATCCAGCCATCATAGCCGTTGGCGCGCAGTTGCCGGATGAGGATGCCGACGTCCGGCAACACGCCGCACACGTGAATCACGTCAGGCTTGTCGGCGAGCGCCTTGATACTGGCGATCTGCGGCGACCAGTCGGTGATGCCGAAATTGTAGTTGAACCTGCTGAGTACCTGGCCGCCATTCTTGGTGAAGGCCTCGCCGAACCATTCCGGCAGCTTCGCCGACCAGGATCCGGCGTCTTCGGATGTCAGCAGCACCGCCTTGCGCGCACCCTTGTCGTAGACGACCTTCGCGGTCGCTGCGGCGTTGATCGGGTCAGGCACCGCGCCGGCGATGAAATTGTCGGCGTCGAGTTCCTGCATCTCAACCTGCGTGTTGGGTGCCGAGAAGACCGTGACGCCGTAGCTCTTCGCCATCGTCGTCATCGGGATAAGCGCATCAGGGAAGGGCAAACCGGCGATCACCTGGGCGCCCTCGTCCAAGAACTTCTGGCCGAGCGAGACGGACAGCTGCGCGTCGGATCGGTTGTCCTCGATCAGCATCTCGATCTTTGGATCGTTCGGCCCGGCCTTCTTGTTGACCTGATCCGCCATGCAGCGCGCGCCCTCGGACTCTGCGTACGGCGCCAGCGGGCCGGTCAACGACACAGCGATACCGATCTTCACCGTGTCGGCAGCCAAGGCACCAGTCCCGCCGACGCCCGCCAACGCCAGTCCCAGCAACAGCCGCTGCGTTCTTGTGTGAGTCATGATCCCTGCTCCCTCGCTGTATCAATCGAACTCAATTCCCCAGATAGATCTCCGCCACTTTGGGGTCGTTGCGGATGATGTCCGGTCGATCGATCGCCACCACCTCGCCCATGTCCATGACGCAGATGCGATCGCAGACGTTGAGGATGAAGTGCAGATCGTGGTCGATGACGAAGAGCGCGCACTGGGTCCGGTCGCGGATGCGGCGCACCGCGTCGGCCAGCTCCGCGGTCTCATAGTCGTTCATGCCGGCGGCTGGCTCGTCGAGCAGCAGCAGCTGCGGGCCGAGCGCCAGCGCGCGCACGATCTCGAGCCGGCGCTGCTGTCCATAGGGCAACTCTCCCGCCGGCCGGTCGGCGTCGTCGCCAAGGCCGTATTCCTCGAGCAGCGCATCGATATCGATCGCGCGCGCGTGGCCAGGGCGGTAGCGCGCGCAGGTGATATGGGCGACCTCGGCGTTCTGCCGCGTCGTCATTTCCCGGAACAGCCGCAGGTTCTGGAAGGTCCGGCCGATCCCGAGACGCGCCGCGAATTCGGGACCGCGCCCGGCAATGTCGATCTCGCCCAGCCGGATCGCCCCGGCATCCGGGCTCACCACCCCGCTGATGGTGTTGACGAGGGTCGACTTGCCGGCACCATTCGGCCCGATCAGGCCCAGGATCTCGCCGCCGCTGCAGGCGAGGCTTACGCTGCGCAGAGCGCGCACGCCGCCGAAGCTCTTGCTCACGCCGTCGATGGACAGCACGTCTCCGCCTCCCGGGGCCCGGCGCTTGGTCACGCCTCTTTCTTAGGGGATCGTAGGAGCCGGTTTTCCGATCTGCAAGGAAATTTTCGTTTTTGGAAAATTTATCGCATGACGTCCGTCCGGCCGAGTTCGCTATCGGCTGGCACGGTGTTGGACATCAGCAGGACCGCATAGCCCGGTCCGACCGAAACGTAGGCGTGCGGCATTCCAGCATCGAACAGGATGCTGTCGCCGGCCTTGAGCTTCGCAGGCTCGTAGTGCTCCGTGTGCAGATCTAGCTCGCCGTCGAGGACATAGAGGAACTCTTCGCCCGGGTGGCTGCGCCAGCCGCCGCACTCGGCAATGGTGCGCGCGCTGACCTGGACTCGCCAGAAGACATTGCGCTTCTCTTTGAAATCGCTGCACAGCACCTCGAAACGCATGCCGGGTGTCTCGTGCACGATGCCCTTGTTGGCGGGGGTCACTGAGCGGCGGCCGATCGGTGGCGCCGGGGGATTGGACAGGAACGCCGTGACCGGCACCCGGAGCAGGCCGGAGAGCTTCAAAGCGGTGTCGAAGGTCAGGCGGGCTTTCCCGTTCTCGATTTTGGAAAGCTGCGAAACCGACAACCCCGAAGAGTCGCTAAGCTCCTCGAGAGTCATGTCTTTGGACTTTCTGATTTCGCGAATCTTGGCGGCGACGGTCAGGCGGACCATTGTTGACCGGACTCCCTTTCGAAATCGGCAACTTACCGCCATTTCTACTGGTGCACGCCATCGCCTGTCCAGAAGACTACGCGGTACGACTCTGTGCCGGCAGCGCGAAGACGGCCGTTCCCAGGGCAGGAACCAGCGCATCGGCGATGCGCTCGATCCCGGCGGACGTCGTCATCAAATCATTGCGCACTTCGAGATAGAGACAAGGCAAGCCGCGATCGAGGCCGTGGCGGCGCAGCGAGTAGCCGTCCGATGCGCGCCAGTCAAACGGTTCATTGTTGCCGATGACGAGATCGCGCTGCTCGCGCAGTGCGTTCAGCACCGGTGGCCCCATGCGGCATTCTTCGCGCCACAGCACACCGATCTCCGGCTCGCGTCTCTTGCCGGCGACCAGCGGTGTGAAGCTGTGGATTGAGATCACGGCCGGCCGCGTGCGGAGCAACGGCTCGACCGCATGATCAAACGGAACGCGCGCGATCTCCTCGCGCTGCTTGCGCTCGCGGTCGCCAATGTCGAGGTTGCCTGGCACCGGTATGCCGGCGAGATCGGGACGGCAGCAATCCCAGTCGCCGGGAAAGCGGTTGATGTCCAAGAACAGGCGCGAATAGCAAGCGAGCACGGCCGTCGCCCGAAGCTTCCTGGCCAATGCCTCGGTCAGCGCCGCCGCACCCGTGTCGCAAGCGAAATGGGTCTCGAGAAAGGCAGCGGACAAGCCCAGATCTCGCCATGGCGCCGGTACCACCTTGCCGGCATGCTCGCAGATCAGGAGCACCGGCGATCGCGGCGTCGGAGCAACGATGGTGCGGACCGCTTGCCGAGCCAGCTGGCCGATCAGCGCCTCAGACAAATCGGGTGCGGACATGAAACGCTTTGGTCTCGGTTGCTTGCCGCAATCCCTCGCGGCCATTGACCCGGCCGAGGCCGGAGGTCTTCACGCCGCCCCAGGGCAGATAGAGGTCCGCATGGTCGCAGCGGTTCAGATAGACGGTGCCCGCCTCGACCTCTTCGAGGAGCTTCAGGCCAGTGTCGACATCGGCGGACCAGACGCTCGCGCTCAGCCCATATTCGCTATCGTTCATCAGTTGGACGGCCTCGTCGTCGCTCTTCACCACCTGGATCGCGGCGATCGGGCCGAAGGTCTCCTCGCGCATCACCCGCATGGAGTGATCGACGCTCGCCAGCACCTCCGGCTCGACATACGCCTCACCCAGCTCCGCTGCCTTGAAGCGGCCCGGCCGCAGCAGGCGCTTGGCGCCCTTGCCCAGCGCGTCCTCGACATGCGCGCGGATGTTGGCGGCGGCGCTGGCCCGCACGACCGGCCCGATATAGGGCTTGGTGTTCAGCGGATGGTCGAGCGAAACGTCGGCGGCTTGCGCCACGAAAGCTTCGGTGAAGCGCTTGGCGGTCGCTTCATGCACGTAGATGCGCTCGACCGAGCAGCAGGATTGTCCGGCATTGGAGTAGCAGCCTTCGATCAGCAACGGGATCGCCTTGTCGAGATCGGCGTCGGCACGGATGTAAGCGGGGTCCTTGCCGCCCAACTCCAGATGCACGTGCGTGAAGGTGCCTGCGGCCGCAGCGTGCACGCGCCGGCCGCCGGCGACTGAGCCGATGAAATTCACTGCGCGCAGCCGGCCGCTCGAGATCACGCGCTCGGCGTCGGGGTGGGCAAGGTCGATCGCCTGGAACACGCCTTCCGGCGCGCCGGCGGCTGCGAAGGCTTCCGCGGCGATATCAGCGGTGACCGGCGTCTGCGGCGAATGCTTGAAGATAACGACATTGCCGGCGATGAGCGGCGCGGTAACCAGATAGCCCAGCATCGCCACCGGATAGTTCCAGGCGCAGATGGATAGCACGACGCCCTGTGGCTGCCGCCGGGTGAATCGGCGGATGCCGGGATCGGCGGGCATGCCTTCGTCCGCCAGCGCTTCGCCGGCGGCGAGGCCGGTCAGATCGCCGACCAGCTTCAAGCGCGGCGTCTCGTCCGCTTGCCAGAGTGGGCGGCCCATTTGCCAGGACAGCGTCTCAGCCAAGCGCGGTGCGCGCTTCACCATTTCCTCGCCAAAGCGCGCGAGCAGAGCGACGCGGTCCTGCAGCGGGGTCCTGGCCCATGCCTTCACCGCCGCCTCCGCTCTTGCAAGGGCAGCCTCGATCTGCGGGCCGGATGCGTAGTGGCGGCGCGCATAGGTGCTGCCGTCGACCGGCGAGACGATTTCGAAGCTCAGCCGATCTTCCGGCTTGGTGGCGATGTTCATGGCGATCCCCTGGTCGGCGTTTGACGCGAAACGGCCAGGACTGTAGCGAAAATTATCCAAAATGGAAAATTTTTTCGTATCCAGCAGATTCCGGTCGATGTATCGTGCGGCTGTCCGATCCCCCCGCTTGGGCGGATCGGCAGGATCGAGGAGGGGAGGGTTCAATGCCATTGCCGACCTATGATTTCAGCAACCGGGTCGCGGTCGTGACCGGCGCTGGTGGCGGCATGGGCGAGGCAGTCGCCCGCTCGCTCGCCAAGGCGGGGGCCGCGGTGACGGCAGTCGACCAGAAGCCCTGTCCGGACAGCTTGAAGGCGCTCGGCGCCAAGGTGACCTTTGCCCAGGGAGATCTCCGCGATGCGGCCTTCGTCGATCGAACGTTCGCCGAAACCGCGGCGCGGCACGGCCGTCTGGACTATCTCGCCAACATTGCCGGCGTGTTGTGGTTCGGCCGCGACAAGTCCCTGCTCGACATGGATCTCCAGGTCTGGAACGAAGTGATGGACATCAATCTTCGCACCATGGTCCTGACCAGCCGCGCCGCAACGCCGCTGATGAGAAAGAGCGGCGCCGGCGCCATGGTGCACTTTTCCACCATCCAGTGGATGCGCGGGGATCTCAATCCGCAGGATGCCTACCAAGCGTCCAAGGCCGCGGTGTGCGCGTTGTCACGCTCGCTTGCCATGCAGCTCGCAGCCGACAGGATTCGCTCCAACGCGATCTGTCCGGGGCCGGCGCTCACGCCGATGCAGGCGCGCTGGAACTCCGACGAGATCCGCAACAAGGTGGCCGACTATGTGCCGCTCAAGCGCATCGGCACTCCTGACGACATGGCGAACGCCGCGTTGTTCCTGCTCTCCGACGCGGCCAGCTTCATCACCGGTATTGAACTCGTCGTCGACGGTGGATGCCTGTTGCGCACATAGGGCGCAACAAGCGCCTGCGAGCATGTGCGCCGCTTCCACGTGGCATGCATGGGACGCGCCTGGTGAGACGGCAGGTGTGACGGCCTGCTTCAAGAGCTGACATGCCGCACCGGCTCGGCTGAAGCAGAGTTTGACCCCATGCAGGCGGTCCAACGCCGACATCCGGCAGGCCTCGAAAGAGGCTAGATCGCGAACTTGCGTGCGGCTATCAGGGCCATCTCCCGCAAATCAAGGCTATGGAAAATCCGTTGTAGTTGCCCATAGACTGACCTTCCCCACCATCTCATGGAAAGACTGAGCGAAGTGGCAAAACAGGGAAACGGCGCCAGCCGGCGGTTCGCTGTCCTGCTCTTCCCCAATTTTCCGATGATGGCTTTCAGCGCGGTCATGGAACCGCTGCGCGCCGCCAATATTCTGGGCGCGGAACCATCCTACAGCTGGAGCACGGTCGCCCCCGAGGGCCGGCAAGTCATCGCCTCGAATGGCATTGGCATCCGGCCGGACTACGCCGTGGCCGACGACCCGGCAGCCGACTTCATCGTCGTCTGCTCCGGCGGCAATGCCGACCAGTTGACCGACAAGGCGCCGATCAAATGGATCCGCAGGAATCTCCGCCGCGGTGCTCATCTTGGCAGCGTGGCCGACGCCGCCTTCTATCTGGCGCGCAACGGACTGCTCGACGGCTACGCTTGCACTTTGCATTGGCAAAGCCAGCCCGCCTTTGTCGAGGCATTTCCGCATCTCGAGCTCCGGCGCGCGGTCTACGTCGTCGATCGGACGCGCTTCACGTCTGCTGGCGGCGTGGGCGCTGTGGACATGATGCTCGACCTTATCGAGCGCCATCACGGCGAGGCCATGGCGCGGAAGGTAGCCGAATGGTTCGTCCATGACCGGATCCGCGCCTCGGCCGACCGCGAGAAGCTGCAACTTCGCCTGCGTACCGGAATCCGCAACGATCTCGTGCTGGCCGCGGTTGCGCGCATGGAAGAGCGGATGGAACGCGGCGAGACAGTGGCACGAATTGCCCGGCGGCTCGGCGTTTCCGTCTGGCGGCTGGATCGCGCGTTCCGTGCCGACCTGCGCCTAAGTCCGGGAGATTATTTTCGGCGCATGCGCATGGAGCGCGCCAAGGATCTGCTCGTTCATTCCAGCCTGCCGATCAACGAGGTCGGCCTCGCCTGCGGCTACACCGACTACCCCGCATTCGTGCGCGCCTTCCGCCGTGCCCACGGCAGGACTCCCGGACAGATCCGCCGCTAGATCGGCATATAGGGCTTCGTAAACGGCAAATCCCAGCGTGGCGGAGTGCCGCATGCTCCTCGATGAATCTCACGGGGATCATCATGAACATCATCGCCGCAGAGACCGCAGCGCCCTCCGTAGCCGATCTGACCGGGCCGATGCGTCATCCGGCCTTGCGGGATGCCGCAAACGGCATGTGGCTCTCCGACACCGAGCCGATGTCGGTCGATCCCAAGAAGCTGCGCGACGGCCGTCTCAGCCGGCTCCGTTCCTGGATGACGGAAGCGGGATATGGCGCGGTGCTCCTGCTCGACCCCTACAACCAGCGCTACGCCACCGGCACGCGCAACATGTTCGGCTACTTTCTGCGCAATTCGACGCGCTATTTCTTCGTGCCGGCTTCAGGGCCGGTCGTCCTATTCGACTACCCGCAGAGCTATCATGTGAGCGCTGCCGTCGAGACCGTGAGCGAGGTGCGGCCAAGCAAGTTGGTCTGGTCGTCGGTCTCCGGCCGCGACGCCGAAACCGTCGGCCCGTTCGCCGCCGAGATCGCCGATCTCATGCGGCAGCACGGCGGCGGGTCGAAGAAGATCGGCATGGACCGCTGCAGCCACATCCAGGCTGTCGCCCTGGAGAAGCAGGGACTCGACGTGGTCGATTGCCAGGGTGAGATTCTGGCCGTGCGAGCGATCAAGACGCCGGAAGAGATCCAGTGCCTGCAGATCAGCATGACCGGCGCGGAGGCCGCCGTCGCTACGGTGCGCGCGGCACTGAAGCCAGGCGTGACCGAGAACGAGCTCTTCGCCGCGATGTATCATGAGGTACTGCGCCAAGGCGGTGAGTTCATCGAGACGCGACTCTTGACATCCGGTCAGCGCACCAATCCCTGGTTCAGCGAGGCAAGCGGCCGCCGGATCCGGCCGGGCGAGCTGGTCGCGCTCGACACAGATACGATCGGGTGCTTCGGCTATTTCTCCGACTTCTCCCGCACCTTCCATTGCGGGCCGGGCCGGCCGACATCGGAGCAGAAGACGCTCTACAAGATGTCGTTCGACCAGATCCGTACTGTCGATGACGTCACGGGCTCACATTCCGCGAGATTGCCGACAGAGCCTGGACGATCCTGGAGCGCTTCGTCGCACAGCGTTACACATCGGTATATGGCGTCGGATGCATGGCGAAACGCCATTCATCGCCCACGCGATCGATTTCGCGACCTACGGCCGGGAGGGCGTGCTGAGGCCCGGCATGGTGGTCAGCGTCGAAAGCTATATCGGCGAGCAGAACGGGCGAGAGGGCGTCAAGCTCGAAGAAGAGGTGCTAGTAACGGAGCGAGGCGCCGAGTTGATCTCCTGATTTCCTCTTCGAAGACGATCTATTGAACGTAGATTCGATACAGCCGACGCTGTCGCTCGATCCTGGCGGATCACCGGTCCTGGTCGACCTCCAGGAAGAACAGCGGCGCGACAGCGGGTTCAGTGTGCAGGGTCTCGACGCGATACTTGCGAACGCAATGCTGCTACTCGCCTTGGCGCGACAGCGCCGGCTGCTGATCGTTCATGCCGCCTATCGCCGCGACTTCGACAACGTACCGAAGCGGCCGCTGGAATACGTCACCGCAGAGGGACGGCCGGCTTTCAGCGACAAAGATTCCGCGCTGATCGCAATCTGTGCCGAGGTCGGCCCGCGCGACGACGAGGCGGTGGCTTACAAGAACGATGCCAGCGCATTCTCGGACGGCGATCTCGCGCCGTTGCTGAGCATTGGCAAGGTCGAGTGGTTGATCGTCTGTGGAGTTTGGACCGAGGCCTGCATCGCCGCAACCGTGCGCGACGCCATTACGAACGGCTTCCATGTGCTGCTGGTCAAGGATGCGTGTGGCAGCGGCACTGCGGCCATGCACCAGGTCGGTATCCTCAATCTGGCAAACCGCCTCGCGGGCGGCGCAGTCGCGAGCACCGATACGGCGCTGCGGCTCATCGCCGGCGATACGGCCGAGGTCTGGTCGTCGGACAAGCCGGTTCCGATCCTGTTCGGCTACGACGACGCCGAGAAGCTCTATGAAGCGCTTTGATCCCGCTGGCCTCGGCGCCTACGAAATGCGGCTCGATCCAGAGGTCCGCGAATTCGTCGCGCTCTCGAACACCTGGTTTCCCCCGGAGACGACGAGCCTGCCGATTGCGAGTCAGCGCGAGATCTACAACGAGATGTGCCGGGCCCTCCATTGTGGCACGCCTCAAGATGTGTGCAGGGTCGATACGGCGATCCACCTCGTCGATCGTCGTCTGCCGGTCCGGCGCTATCGCGTAGCCAACACGGAACCCGCGGCTGTCATCCTCTACTACCACGGCGGCGGGTTCGTGTTAGGCGACCTCGACAGTCATGACGATGTCTGCGCCGCGCTCTGCGACGCAACCGGATTCGAGGTGAACTCGGTCGACTACCGCCTGGCGCCGGAACATCGGCATCCGGCGGCCTTCGAAGATGCCTGTGCCCTGTTCGATTGGGCGGCCGAGTCCCAGTCAGCGCCGCTGCTGCTGTCAGGCGAAAGCGCTGGCGGAAATCTCGCGGCTGCCGTCGCTCACGCGCGACGCGAGGCGCCCCGCGCGGCCATCGGCCAGGTGCTGATCTATCCCACCCTCGGCAGCGCGATGCAGGGGCCATCCTATCGCGACCATGCCGAAGCGCCGATGCTCAGCGTCCGAGATCTCGCGCACTATCGGCAGGCCCGATCGAGCGGCGCCGGACCGGTCAACGACCCGCGCTTCGCGCCGCTGGACGACGGAGACTTCAGCG
Source organism: Dongiaceae bacterium (assembly GCA_041398065.1). Lineage (GTDB taxonomy): Bacteria > Pseudomonadota > Alphaproteobacteria > Dongiales > Dongiaceae > Dongia_A. Next base: position 86,358 of record JAWKVL010000001.1, read on the forward strand.
GCCTGCCGCCAACCGTGATCGTCACCGCGGAATACGACCCTTTGTCCTCGGATGGTGCGCTCTATCGCAGCCGCATCCGGGACGCCGGGGGTCTTGCCCACTGGTACGAAGCTCCCGGCCTCGTGCACAGCTTCCTGCGGGCAAGGCGGTTCTCATCCCGGGCGCGCGACGCCTTCGGCCAGATCGCCGCGGCGGCACGGGCGCTTGGCCGTGGCGAATGGCCGTACTGAGTCCATCAAGAAAGAACGAAGGGCAGAGGAGGTAACCATGACCAAGATGATGCTAACTGACCGGGATCTCCATCCGATGGCCGAGCCGGCGGCCGCGAGCTTCAAGGCCGGCCGCATCGACCGTCGCGAGTTTCTCGGCACCATGGCGGCGCTTGGCGTCAGCGCGGCCGGCGCATTTGCCCTCGGTGGATTCTCGGCGAAGCCAGCCATTGCGGCGATGCCGAAAAAAGGCGGCGTGCTGCGCGTGGCGATGAACGTCAAGGCGTTCCGCGATCCCCGCACGTTCGACGGTGTCGAGATGTCGAACATCGCCCGGCAATGCAACGAGTATCTGGTGCGCTGGAAGCGCGACTTCAGCTTTGAGCCCTGGCTGCTGGAAAGCTGGGATATGAGCGATGACGCGAAACAGCTGACGCTCCATGTGCGCCAGGGAATTACCTGGTCCAACGGCGACGCCTTCAACGCCGACGACGTGATCCACAACCTTGAACGCTGGTGCGATGCCAACGTCGACGCAAACTCGGTGGCGACCCGCATGGGTGCGCTGGTTGATCCCGACACCAAAAAAGCGGTCTCCGGCGCGATCGAGAAAGTCGACGGTCACACCATCCGCTTGCATCTGCCAAAGCCCGATATCTCGTTGATACCCGGCATGGCGGATTATCCGGCGCTGATCATGCACCGGAGCTACGATGGCGATACCGACCCGATGAAAGCACTCGCCATCACCACCGGACCCTGCGAGTTGGTGAGCTGGAAGCCTCAGGTCAGTGCCGAGGTGAAGCGCAAGGGCAAGCCGTGGTGGAAGGGGGAGTACTGGCTGGATGGCGTCGAATGGATCGACTACAGCGCTGACCCAACCGCCATGATCGCGGCCTTCGAATCCGGCGATGTCGACGCCGACCACGAAACCGCAGCGGATTCCCTGAAGCAGATGGAGGCGCTCGATCTCGTCAACTCCGAGATCGCTACCGGATCCACCATAGTTGCCCGGTTCAATGTCGGCAACAAACCCTACGACGACGCGAAGGTCCGCCGGGCCGCGCAGCTCGCGGTCGACAACAAAGTCGTGCTGGAACTCGGCCTCAACGGCAAGGGAAAACCGGCCGACAACTTCCACGTCGGTCCAATGCACGCGGAGTTCGCCGACATCGGGCATCACGCCCGCGATATCGCCAAGGCAAAGTCGCTGCTGGCCGAGGCCGGGCAATCCGATCATTCGTACGAGCTCATCTCGCTCGACGACGACTGGCAAAAGGCGACTGCGGATGCGATCGCCGGCCAGATGCGAGACGGCGGCGTGAAGGTGACGCGCAAGGTGATTCCGGCCGCGACCTTCTGGAACGACTGGAACAAGTATCCATTCTCTTGCACCGAATGGCTCGGCCGACCGCTGGGCGTTCAGGTCCTGGCGCTTGCCTACAAATCGGGCGTGCCGTGGAACGAGTCGGGATTCTCCGATCCGGAGTTCGACACGTTGCTGGAGCAGGCCCTTGCCACACCGAGCCCGGATGAGCGTCGCAAGGTGATGAAGAACCTCGAGACCATCCTGCGGGATTCCGGCATCATCATTCAGCCCTACTGGCGCTCGGTCTATCGGACGCGCCGCAAGGGGGTGAACGGCTGCGAACAGCACCAATCACTGGAGCAGCATTTCGACGAAGCTTGGATCGAGAGCTGACCGCCTCGCCGGAATTCGTGCCCCTCTCTCCGATCGGGAGAGGGGCTTCGGCCGCGCTTTCACGCCCTCTCCTCATTGAGGAGAGGGCGCGGGCAACGGGGTAGTAGTCAATGGCACGCTTTCTCCTGCGGCGGTTGGGCTTGATGCTGCTGACAGCCTTCTGCCTGACCCTTGTCGTCTTCGTGCTCACCAATCTCCAGCCCAATCTCGAGAAGGTAGCGAAGACCGAGGTCAACACGCGCATGACCGACGAGGAAGTGATGCGCTGGCTGACGCGCTACGGCTATCAGCGACCCATGCTGGAACGCTATGGCGAGTGGCTCGGTGTGACGCCCGGCTGGACCGGAACCGACGAGGCCGGGAAGCCGATCGGCCGTTGTCAGAGAGGCGGGGCCGAGGCTGACGAGGCGCCACGTTTCTGCGGAATCCTGGAAGGCGATCTCGGATATTCGACCGTGTTCCGCGCCCCGGTTGCCGCGATCATCGGCGAACGCCTCGGCCTTACCGGCTGGTTGATGCTCTGGGTCATGGCCGTGATGGTGCCGAGCGCGCTGGTGATCGGTGTCCTCGCCGGCATGCGCGAAGGATCGCGGCTCGACCGCGCGCTCTCGGTGTTCTCGATCGCCACCACGGCCACGCCGGAATACGTTTCGGGCGTTGTCCTCATCGCCGTCTTCGCCAGCAGCGCTATTGGGCTCAAGTGGTTCAAGGCCTCTGCGGGCTCCGCCATGGAGCACATGACTTTCGAGAACTTCGCGCTGCCGGTTCTTACGATGGCGCTATACGGCATGGGGTATATCGCCCGCATGACCCGCGCCTCGATGGCCGAGGTGATGACTGCGCAGTTCATCCGCACGGCGCACTTGAAGGGCCTGAGTTTCGGAACAGTTGTGCTGCGTCATGCGCTCCGGAACGCGCTGATCGCGCCCTTTACCGTGATCATGCTGCAATTTCCGTGGCTCCTGACCGGGGTTGTCATCGTCGAATCGCTGTTCAGCTACAAGGGCTTCGGCTGGACGCTGGTGCGCGCCGCCGACAACAACGACATAGAGCTCCTGCTCGCCTGTTCCATGGTTGCGGTGGTTGTCGTCCTGGTGACGCAGCTGATCTCGGATATCGGCTACGTTCTTCTCAATCCTCGCATGCGCGTCAGATAGCGCGATGACGACGATCGAGATCACCCTCACGATCCTCATGCGCTTCTTTCCGGTCTGGATTGCACTTGCTTTGATTTTCGCACCGTCAATCCTGTTCCGGCGCCATCTGGGCCCCTACGGCAAGCTGCTGGAGAGCCCTGTCGGGGCATTCGGCCTGGGCTTGGTGCTGTTCTGGGTGCTGACCGCGCTGCTTGCTCAATTCATCATCACAGCGAGCCCGCTGGAACAGGTTTCCGGCATGAAGAACGCGTTCCCTGGGACGGCACTGCCGGATGCGGCTGGGCGCTACTATCTGCTCGGTGGCGACAATCTCGCCCGCGACGTGTTCAGCCGCATGATCATGGGCAGCCGCACGGTGTTGGCGATCGCGCCGGCGGCAACGCTCTTCGCCTATGTGGCTGCGTTCATGCTGGGACTCCCCGCGGGTTACTTTGGCGGCCGTTTCGACTCCGCGCTCACCTTCATCGCCAATCTGATCCTGGCATTTCCGGTGATCCTGCTCTTCTATCTGCTGGTAACTCCGGAGATCCGCGCCAGTGGCGTCCCGACCCTCGCCGCCGCCGTGCTCTTTCTTCTTCCGATCATATTCTTCGTGACCTTGATCGCGTCGCGTTTCAGCGCTCAGCCGGCGAAGCTCGCGCTCTATCTCGCCGTGACGCTGGTGCTCGGTCTGTGGGTTTATGCCGGCCTGGCGTTCGATGCGGACCCGCTCGGTGTCTTCTCCATGGATCCCAACCGGCTCAACATCTTCATCTCGGTCGTGTTCGTGAACATGCCGGTTGTGTTCCGCATAGTTCGCGGCCTGACCCTGGATATCCGCACCCGCGACTACATCGCCGCGGCACAGACCCGGGGAGAGTCCGCTTGGTACATCATGCTTTGGGAGATCCTGCCCAATGCGCGGGGGCCGCTGATCGTCGATTTCTGCCTGCGCATCGGCTACACGACGATCCTGTTGGGGACTCTCGGCTTCTTTGGCCTTGGAGTAAGTCCGGAGAGTCCGGATTGGGGCACCACCATCAATGATGGGCGCAAGCTGCTCTCGATCTATCCGCATCCCGCGTTGCCGCCGGCATTGGCGCTGATGTCGCTGGTCCTCGGCCTCAACCTGCTGGCCGACGGGCTGCGCGAGCAATCGTTGAAGGACTGAGCAAGATGACTGGAACGCCCGTCCTCGAGATCGAGCATCTGAGCATCTCCTTCATGACCCGGGCCGGCGAGATTCCAGCTGTCTTGGACTTCTCCTGCCGGCTGGAGGCTGGCGAGGCGATGGGCCTGGTGGGCGAATCTGGCTGCGGCAAGTCGACGGTCGCACTCGGCATCATGCGCTATCTCGGTCGCAGCGGCAGGATCACTGGAGGCGCCATCCGTTTCAACGGCCGCGATCTTCTCGCCATGGGCGAGCGCGAGCTCCGTCGACTGCGCGGATCCGAACTCGCCATGATCTATCAGGAGCCAATGGCCTCGCTCAATCCCGCGATGACGGTCGGCCGGCAGCTCATGGAAGTGCCGATGGCACATGCCGGCCGCAGCGCCGCCGAGGCGCGGCAACTGGCGATCGACGCCGCGGTGGCGGTCAAGCTGCCGGACCCAGCGCGCATTGTCGATGCCTATCCGCATCAGCTCTCGGGTGGCCAGCAGCAGCGGGTGGTCATCGCCATGGCGCTCATGTCCAAGCCGAAGCTGCTGATCCTCGACGAACCCACAACGGCGCTCGACGTAACGGTCGAAGCCGGCATCATCGATCTCATCAGGGAGCTGCGCGAGACCTCGGGCACGTCGATCCTCTTCATCTCCCACAATCTCGGCCTGGTGCTCGAAACGTGCGACCGGGTCTGTGTCATGTATTCCGGCGAGGCGGCGGAAACCGGTTCGGTCAGCGACATCTTCACGCGTACCCGCCACCCCTACACGCAGGCCCTGTTCCGCTCCATTCCGCTGCCGGGCGCCGACAAGAACGCCAGTCCGCTGGTCGCGATTCCCGGTCATCTTCCATTGCCTCACGAGCGCCCGCCGGGCTGCCACTTCGGCCCGCGCTGCGACCACTTCATCGCCGGCCGCTGCGACACCGGCGAGATCCCGATGACCGCGGTCGATGCAGGTCATGATAGCCGCTGTATCCGCGTCGATGAGATCGACTGGAGCCGCACGGCAGCCGCTGCCGGGCGTGGGACGCACAGCCAGATCGGGGCTCCAGTCCTGAAGATTGACCGGTTGCGCAAGTACTACGACGCAGCCGCCAACGCCCTGTTCGGCGGCGGCGAGAAGCGCAGCGTCAAGGCCAACGAGAGTTTGAGCTTCGAGGCGCGGGAGGGGGAAATACTGGCGATCGTCGGCGAATCCGGCTGCGGCAAGTCCACGCTCGCCAAGATCCTGATCGGCCTGGAGGTGGCGAGCGGCGGCGTCGCGGCGATGGACGACCGGCCGGTCCAGGCAACGCCGGTCCAGCAGCGCGCGCCGGAAACCGTCGCATCGATCCAGATGATATTCCAGAATCCGTTCGACACGCTGAACCCGTCGATGACGGTCGGCAGTCAGATTGTCCGGGCCCTTGAAAAGTTCGGCTGCGGCGAGGGCGTGGCAGAGCGCCGGCAGCGCATGCTGGAACTGCTTGACCTCGTCCGTCTGCCGCGTGCTTTCGAAAGGCGTTTGCCGCACCAGCTCTCCGGCGGGCAGAAACAACGCATCGGCATCGCCCGCGCCTTTGCCGGCCGCCCGAAGCTGGTCCTTGCCGACGAACCGGTCTCGGCGCTCGACGTCTCTGTGCAGGCGGCGGTCACCGAACTCCTGATGGACGTGCAGCGCCGGTCGCGTACCACCATGCTGTTCATCAGCCATGACCTCTCGATCGTGCGCTATCTCGCCGACCGGGTGGTGGTGATGTATCTCGGTCATATTGTCGAGCAGGGGAGGACTGAGGAGGTCTACACGCCGCCCTATCATCCCTACACGGAGGCGCTGCTTTCCGCGGTGCCGATCGCGGACATCAAGGTCGAGAAAAAGCGTATCCTGCTCGAAGGCGAGATTCCCTCGGCGCTGAACCCGCCAAGCGGCTGTCCGTTTCAGACCCGATGCCGCTGGAAGCATCAGGTGCGCGATCGGTTATGCGAAACGGAATTGCCGCCGGATGTCGATCTCGGTGCCGGTCACGTCATAAAATGCCACTTGCCCACCGAAGCCCTGACGGCCATGAGCCCGGTTATCGCACAGCGAGATGAAAAAACCGGAATGCGGTGATCAGAACAGGTGACCTTTTCTGAACCTGGCACCGCTCTGTCGAATCCGGCCTGGCACGAGAGGTCCGCTGTCCCACGCGCACCCGGCGGCGCACGACCGACCTTTGATGCTTCAGTTTGACTCGTCTCGGACATGCAGTGCGGGTCCGGTCGACGACACTTACGATCGAGAACTATCAGCGCGCCCAGAACCAGGGAAACCACCGTCAATTCGATGCTCCAGGCGAGCCATTGGGGATGGCCATATCCCAGGCTTACCGCACCAGTGAAAGATATCGAGAGCATGCTCCTCGATCATACCGACGACCCTGCCAGCACCAGTTTGATCATCGGCGCATCACGTGGTCTTGGCCTCGCGATGGCCGCTGAATTCCTGAAGAAGGGGTGGAACGTCGTTAGGATGGTACAAGACGGCGCCAGAACCGAGTTGCACGAACTGGCGGATGAACATCCGGGCCGTATTGAGATCGTGTTCCTCGACATTACAGAGCCGGATCAGATCATGGCGCTGCACGACCGTCTCTCCGGCCGCAAATTCGACATGTTATTTCACAACGCCGGGACTGCCAACGTCAACCCGCACCAGTCCATCGCGGAGGTCTCGACGGAGGAATTCGTTCGCGCAATGGTCACGAGTGCGCTGAGCCCGATGCGCGTCATTGAGGGTTTGCAAGACCTCGTTGCTGCGGACGGGCTTATTGACATCATGTCGTCGGGACAGGGGAGTATTAGCAACAACCAGGAGGGCGGGCGCGGAGTCTATCGTGGCAGCAAGGCGGCTTTGAACCAGTTCATGCGGTGTTACGCCGCGCGCCATGCCGGAGAGCCGTGCGCACTGGTGTTGATGGCTCCGGGTTGGATTCGGACCGCTCTTGGCAGACCGGACGCGCCATTCAGTGTCGAGGAGGCCATTTCGAAAGTCGTGGACGTGCTGCTCTTACAGCAGGGCAAACTCGGTCCGCGATATCTCGATCGTGAGGGGCGCACTGTTCCGTGGTAAGCCGGACTGGACGTTCAGGTCCGTCCTGTCGCTGACCACCCCCAAGCTGAACGACTGCCAGATATCGGGCGTTGGCCGTCACTATGCGGCGCCTTGACCGGGTGCCAAACGGCATCGTCGTCTCAACTCTCTTGATGGCCGCTTGACACCGGAAGCCGATGCGATCCGCGTTTGCGGGCGCATCGCCGAGGTCAGCTTCTTCGACTTTGAGCAGGGCACCCCCCGCTTGGGGCGAGCAAGGCGTCGATTGGCGCACTGGGGCGTAGCGTGGCTGGGGGACTAGGATTCGAACCTAGACTGGCGGAGTCAGAGTCCGCTGTCCTACCGTTAGACGATCCCCCAACTAAGCAGCTGTAATTGCTGGCTTGTTGGGCCCGGCGACGGGATTGGCGCCCAAGGCGCACCGTGCTCGGTTCCAGCGAGGGCTGCTTTTAGGCCAGGGGCCTGCTGGCGTCAACCGTCGGCTCGGCCACGGCCGGGGGCCCGCGCGGGCATTCTCTCGCTCGGGCATCTTCAGGCCGTCAGGCGCGTCCGCCAAATGCGCTTCAGGGTCTCCAGCGCAATCAGCAGCACCAGAGCCGCGGCCAGGCAGATCGCCAGGTCGTCGGCGTGGAGCGGTCCGAAGTCGAACAGCGCCTGCGCCGGCCGCCAGCTTACACCGGCCAGCAGCAGCGGGAGCGCAATACCGACGACGATCCAGAGCGCCGGATTGCGGCGCGAAACGGCTCGCCACAGCGAGCTCGAGAAAGAACGGTTGATGAGGATCAGCCCGACATTGGTGAGCAGCAGGACGGAAAAGCTGAGCGCGCGCACCTCCGCCTCCGGCATCGTGCTCCGCATGCCCATCCAGTAGACCGAACCGACGAGAAGGAGAGCGAGGCCGCCTTGCAGCAAGCTCCAGACGATAAGACTGCCGGAGAAAAGCGGGCTGCGCGGCGAGCGCGGCGGCCGGCGCATCAGGTTGGGCTCTTCCGCTTCCGCCTCGAACACGACCGAGCAGACCGGGTCGATCACCATTTCCAGGAACGCGATGTGGATCGGCGCGAAGACGATGGGTGTCCCCAATAGCAGCGGCAGGAGCGCAAGGCCCGCAATCGGCACATGGACGCCGACGATATAGCCCATGGCTTTGCGCAGATTGTCATAGATGCGCCGGCCGAGGCGGATGGTCTTCCCTTGGCTAATGGAGCCGAAATCGTCGTCCAGCAGAACGATCGAGGAGGCCTCGCGCGCCACGTCGGTTCCGCGACTGCCCATCGCAATTCCGATATCGGCCGCCTTGAGTGCGACGGGGCGTCGTTCACACCGTCGCCGGTCATGGCGACCACGTGTCCACCGGCCTTGAAGGCCTGCACGATGCGCAGCTTCTGGGCCGGCAGGATGCGCTGAAAATCGAGGTCTCGCCTACCGCCTTGGCAAGCGCGGCATCGTCCAGCCGGTCGATCTCCCTCCCCGTCATCACGATGTCAGAGGCAATGCCCGGGCCTGTCGCGCGATAGATCAGCTCTTGCGGTTGCGGGATAATCGCCGGCATCACACCACGCCGATGCCGGCGGCGCGGCACTCCGCCACCGCGGCCGGAACTTCGCTGCGCAGCGGGTCCGCGAGGCCGACCAGCCCCAGGAAGTCGAAAACGAGATCGGTTGGCGCGTCTCCGGCCAGATCGGCTCGGAGATCTGCGCGCGCGACCGCAAGCACCTGCATGCCCTCGGCGGCCATCTCGTTCTACATCGCCAGAAGGCGATGGCCGCCGCGTCGAACCGGCACAGGCGCGCGACCGCCTCGGGCGCGCCCTTGACTGCGATCACATGATCCTGATCGTTGCTGGATTGCCATGCGTGAGTGACGGCAAGCAGCCCGGCCGCAATCCCCAGGCACGCGACAGCGTGCGCCCTTCATGCGGATGCGGCCGTTCGTCTCCGGGTGGCGCGCTCCAGCGCATGAAAGGCCAGCTCCATCGGATCGAACGGTTGGACGGCGGAGGCGAGAACGCCGCATTCGACCAGGTCGCTGAACTCCGCGGGCAGCGGCGCGGTTTCGGTCGAGGCGGGCCGATAGATCCGGTGTTGCCCTCGCGCTGCAATCTTACCACGGTCAATATGCGTGGTTCTCGGTCAGGTGCCGAACGCACGAGGCCAGTCAAGCCGGGAGAGTCCGCCAGAGGGTCTCGATGGCGGCGGCCCGGCGGGTCAGCACGCGCGCTCGCGAAATACGCCACGCCCCCATTACCATGAATACCGTCAGCACCAGCGGGAACTCTTGCGGTAGCATCGCCATGCCGATGGCGATGCCGCCGAGCAGCGCCTGGAGCCAGTCCTCGCGCATCGTTCCGCATAGCAGAACAGCCGCGAGACTGGACGACCAAGCCACCAAGCGCCGCGACGCGCACGAGTTTCCGCACTTGCATGGTCAGCTGAGGCGCAACGCTCTCCCTGATGTCGCTCAAGGTTGTCCTGATCTTGCCGATCTCGCTGCGCTGGCCAGTGGCGCTGATCTCGGCCAGACCGTGACCGCGGCGCACTCTCACGAGGCTTCCGGAGAATACATGGCAGGTCATCTCCTCCCGGCCGCATGGGCTTGTCTGAATGGCCGGGCCAGCTTTCTGACCGGACCGACTCCTCTCCGGTCAGGAGTGACTCGTCCACCAGCAGATCGTCACCGATGATCAGGCGGCCATCTGCCGGCACGCGATCGCCTTCCGACAGGACCAACACGTCGCCGCGCACAACCTCTCTCCCGGGGATCCGCCGGCGCATGCCGTCGCGGACGACCAGGGCACGCGGGCTGGTCAAGGCCCGCAGGGCCTTCAGCACGTTTTCGCTGCGGCTTTCCTGTACTACGGCGATACCGATGGAGAGCGTTGCGAACCCCAGGAGGAACAACGCTTCCTGGAGATCACCGAGGATCAAATAGATCGTTCCCGATGCGATCAGGAGTCCGAACATCGGCTCCCGGACAACCTCGACGACGATGCGCAGGATGGTGCGCTGCTCCGCCCGAGGCAGCTCATTGTATCCTTCGGCCGCAAGCCTGGTTGTCGCCTCTGCGCTGCTCAAGCCATTGATGACGTCTGTCATCCCGTGCCCCGTCTCATGACGCCTGCTGACCTGCCAGCGTCTCGCAGAGGCATAGCATGGAATGCTGGTTAGGACCGTCTCAGTCGGATTCGAGCATCACCTTGCCCGCCGGCGACAGCACGACACGAACAGGGTGCCCGCTCAGGACGGCCCTGCCGTGCCAGAAATTGTCGCAGGATTTCTTGAGTTCATGGACATTCGTGAACCCGACGGCTTCGATCTTTTTGCACGCGTCATCGGCGGTCGAGCTGTCGATGACCTCGCCGAAATGGCACCCTGGGCCCAAGGCATCTGGCGCGGGCTGATTCCCCTGCTGCGCCCATGCCGTGCCGTTCGAGGCGGCAAGCCCAGTCAGAATGGCGATGGCGAGCACTCCGGATTTCGGCAGCATTGCACCCTCTGTCTCCCTCATATCCGATCACTATAGAATAGCCTACGAGCGGGCTTGCTCCGTTCCTTGACATGGATCAAGGAACCGGAGGCAGGACGTGAGACTCTTCAGTCGACGCAACTGACAATTGGATCCCATGGCCCTCACCGCACTCGCGGCTCATACGCAACATCTGCGGGCGCGCCGCCTCGGCCTTCATGCGCACCATGATTCGATCGTCATCATGCGCACCGACTGCCACGTCTGCCGCTCGGAAGGTCTGTCGGCCCGGTCGCAGGTCCTGGTTGCCGCCAACGGCAAGGAAGTGCTGGCGACCCTCTACCAGATCTCCGGCGACCTGCTGGCAATCAACGAAGTCGGCCTGTCGGAAGGGGCGTGGGACCGCCTTGGTGTTTCCGAGGGCGATCACCTGACGGTCCGGCACCCCGACCCGGTCGAGTCCCTGACCAGGATGCGGCAACGGATCTATGGCCACCGGCTGGACAGCGCTGCCTTCGCCGCGATCCTCGGCGATATCGTCAATGGTCGCTATTCGGACGTGCAACTCGCGGCCTTCATCACCGCCTGCGCAGCGCTGCCATTGGACGAGCGCGAAACCATCGAGCTGACCCGGATGATGGTCGAGGTCGGCGACAGGCTCTCCTGGTCCACCAGACCGATCGTCGACAAGCACTCGGTCGGCGGGCTGCCCGGCAACCGCACGACGCCGCTGGTCGTTGCCATCGTCGCGGCGCACGGCCTCACCATCCCGAAGACATCCTCGCGCTCCATCACCTCGCCCGCCGGCACCGCCGACGTGATGGAAACGCTCGCTCCAGTCGATCTGGACCTCGCCAGCATCCGCCGGGTGATCGAGCGCGAATCGGGCTGCATCGTATGGGGCGGATCGGTGCGGCTCAGTCCTGCCGACGACGTCCTGATCCGCATCGAGCGCGCGCTCGATCTCGACACCGAGGGACAGCTGATCGCATCCGTGCTGTCCAAGAAGATCGCCGCCGGCGCCACCCATCTTGTGCTCGACCTTCCGGTCGGGCCCACCGCGAAGGTGCGCAGCGCCGAAGCGGCGGACGAGATGTCCAGGCGCCTGGTGGAAATCGCCGGTGGCTTTGGCCTGCAGACCCGCGTAATCGTGAGCGACGGAAGTCAGCCGGTGGGGCGCGGCATCGGGCCTGCATTGGAAGCGCGTGATGTCTTGAGCGTGCTGCAGGGCGCGATCGACGCGCCGACGGACCTGCGCAGCCGTGCGTGCCGGCTTGCCGGTGTGTTGCTGGAGATGGGCGGCCGAGCCGCGGACGGCGCCGGCGAGCTGCTGGCGCAGGCAACATTGGCGGACGGAAGAGCCTGGGCGAAGTTCCAGCGCATCTGCGAGGCACAAGGCGGCATGCGAACGCCGGGCGAATCCCAGCACCGGCATCCGCTGCATGCGATGCACGACGGCTTGGTGGCACGGGTGGATAATCGCAAGCTGGCAAGGCTCGCAAAACTGGCAGGCGCGCCGAACTCGAAAGCGGCCGGGCTGGAGATGCACGCCAAGCTCGGCCAACTGATCAAGACGGGCGACCCGATCTGCACCGTGCATGCCGAATCCCGCGGCGAACTGGCTTACGCATTGGAATATGCGAAGGCGCATACCGACATCGTGGAGATCGTCCCGGAATGACGCCGCTCATCTGGGTCGCCACGCCGGGCAACGAAGCCATGACGGCGCGGCTCGCTGCCGAGACCAAGGGTGACATCGCTGCGCTGGAGGCAAGGCGCTTCCCGGATGGCGAGACCTATCTGCGGCTGCGCACGGATGTGAGCGGAAGGAACGTTGCCGTCGTCTGCACGCTCGACCGGCCGGACGGCAAGTACCTGCCTCTGGCTTTCGCTGCCGCCACAGCCCGCGATCTCGGCGCAACACGTGTCGGGCTGGTCGCGCCCTATCTTGCCTATATGCGTCAGGATCGCCGGTTCAAAGACGGGGAGGCGGTCACCTCAGGCTATTTCGCGCGCATGATCTCGGCCGGCTTCGATTGGCTCGTCACCGTCGCCCCGCACTTGCATCGCCACAAGTCGCTGGACGAGATCTACACGATTCCCAGCCGCGTGGTACATGCGGACCAGGCGCTGGCGGACTGGATCGGCCACAACATCTCAAGTCCATTGATCGTCGGTCCGGATTCGGAAAGCGCCCAGTGGGCGGGCACGATCGCGGCGCGGGCACACTGCCCGCACGTTGTTCTCAACAAGCATCGGCGCGGCGACCGTGAAGTCGCCATCGATCTGCCGGATCTGTCCGCCTGGCAAGGCCGCAAGCCGGTGCTGGTTGACGACATCATATCGTCGGCCGCGACGATGATCGAAGGCGCCCGGTTGCTGGCTGCGGCGGGCATGGCGAAGCCAGACTGCGTCGCGATCCATGGAGTTTTCGCCGATGACAGTTTCCGCAAGCTTTCGGCACTTGCCGCGCGCGTGGTGACGACCAACACGGTCGCGCATGAATCGAACCAGATCGATATCAGCGCGGTGATCGCGGCCGCTGCCGCGGAAATGTCGGCTCTCTAGGCCGCGGGGACCAGGACTGCCGCGCCGCGAACATTTCCAGATCGCAGGTCTGCCAACGCCTTGTTTGCGTCCGCAAGCGGGTAGCGCGCGATCTCGGTGCGCACCGGCACCCTGGGCGCCAGCGCCAGAAATTCGGCGCCGTCACGCCGCGTGAGATTGGCGACGGAGACGATCTCGCGCTCGCGCCACAACAGTTCATAGGGGAAGGATGGAATGTCGCTCATATGAATCCCGGCGCACACTACGCGGCCGCCGGGGCGAATGGCGCGCAAGGCGGCGGGAACCAGTGCCCCGACCGGCGCGAAGATGATCGCGGCGTCCAGCGCTTCCGGCGGCTGATCGGTCGACGGCCCCGCCCAGACCGCGCCAAGCTGCCGCGCGAAGGACATCGCGGCCTCGTCGCCCGGCCGGGCAAAGGCAAACACCCGGCGCCCCTGGTGGTGCGCCACCTGGGCAAGGATGTGAGCCGCCGCGCCGAAGCCGTAGAGGCCAAGTCGCTGGGCATCGCCCGCCTTCACCAGCGCGCGATAGCCGATCAGACCGGCGCACATCAACGGTGCCGCGGCTTCATCGCTGTAGGCAGATGGGACGGCAAAGCAGAACCGGGCATCCGCCAGCATGTATTCGGCGTATCCGCCGTCGCGCTGGTAGCCGGTGAAGCCGGCGCGCTCGCACAGATTCTCGCGCGCGGTCGTGCAATATTCGCAGCGGCCGCAAGCGCTGCCCAACCACGGCACGCCGACCCGATCCCCGATCCCGAAGCGCTCGACCCCATCCCCCAGCGCGATCACTGTTCCGATGACCTCATGGCCGGGCACCAGCGGCAGCTTGGGATGGACCAGTTCGCCATCGACCACGTGCAGGTCGGTGCGGCAAACGCCGCAGGCATGAACCTTCAACAGGACTTCGCCGGCCTGCGGCTGGCGCCAAGCCATCTGCCGTCGCTCCAACGGCCGGCCGGCAGCCATCAGCACCATCGCCTCGCCAATCCGATCGCTTTCAGACCGCCGGTGGTTGGGTGGATGGCGAGGGTCGGTCAGTTCCGTCATCGCTTCAACGATGCCCGCATCAGTGCATCATGAAGATGGGCCACGAACTGTCGGCGAGCAGACCGCGGGTCGCTCCGCCCAGGATCCGCTCCCGGAACCGGCTGTGTCCGTAGGCGCCCATCACGATCAGGTCTGCTTCGAATCGCTCGGCGGAATCGATCAAGGCGCCACCGACATCGCGGATTCCGAGGTCGATCGCGTGGGTCTGGCTCTTGATCCCGTGCAGCGAAAGATAGGACGCCAGCGCGCTAGATGGAGCATCCTTGCCGATGTCGCCGACCTGCACGATGTCGACCTGGCCTGCGAGCCGCAGCAAGGGAAGCGCGGCAGTCACCGCCACCGCGGCCTGGGTGCTGCCGTTCCACGCGATCATGATTCGGTTGCCGACAATCGACGGCACGCCGGAAGGAACGAGCACGAGCGGCCGGCCGGTCTCGAACATCGCCGTGTCGACCGCGTCCACCAGCGTGGTGGCGGAGTCCTTGTCCGGCTGCGCGAGCACCAGCAGGTCGGTGAACCGGCTCGCGATCAGGAGCTGTTGGGCGGAACGGCCGACCACCTCTTTCCAGGTGACGGACTGCCCGGACGGCGCGCAGGTCCGATCATATTCGGCTTTGGCCCGGTCGCGTCGGTCCTCGATCCCTTTTTTCCCCGCCGCCACGATCTCGTCGATCATCTCGCCGGTCATGCCTTCGATGCCGATCGGGATCATGTCGTAGGGGTCCATCTTGATATCCAGGACCTCCAGCCGCGCCGACAGGCGCGCCGTCAGCGCGACCGCGGCGCTCAGGACGCTGTGCAGATCGTCGCCATCGGCGAGCGCGACAATGGATTTGATCGACATGGGGGACCTTCCCGCTGGTGAGAGCCAATTGCCTAAGGAAAACTAGACTACGCGACGCGCTCAGGATTGATCCATCTCAAACGCGATCGACCCGGATTTCATCGACTTGGAGCGCGCGCCGCACGGATTCAAGCACTTGTTCCTGCGGCCGGTCGACGTCGATGCGGACCCAGTCGACTTGCCCGAGATCATAGGTCAATTGACGGCGCAGTACCGCCTGCGTCGCATCTGAAGCATCCTTGCCGCGCTGCGTCAGTCTGGCGAGCAATACGTCCTCCGGCGCATGCAACCAGATGCCGTCGAACTGGGCGCCGGCGCGGCGGGCCAAGTCGGCCATGGCGATCCGTTCCTCCGGCTTGGCGGCGACCGCATCGATGATCACGCTATACCCGGCTGCCAGCAATTGGGCCGCGCGGCTTTCGAGCGCGGCATAGACCTGCTCGTTCACCGACTTGGTATACGCTTCCTCGGTGAGCCGTTCCTCCGGCGCCTTCCCGAACAGCCGTTTGCGCAGGACATCGCTACGCAGGACGCGCGCGCCGGCGCCAACGCCGATTCCGCCGGCCAAGGCGGCCGCAATGCTGGACTTGCCGCTCCCGCTCAGTCCTCCGATCGCGACCAGGCGTGGCGGCTGCGGCTGCAAAAAGCCGACCGCCAAATCGAAATAGGATCGCGCCTCCGCCAGTTTTTGCTGCTGCTCCGCCGGCGATTTGATATTGGCGGCCGCCGTGGCGGTGACATGTGCTCGTACCGATGCGCGCAGCGACATGAAAAGAGGAAGGGCAGGCAGACCGGAATCGTCCCCGGTCAGATCCAGGTACCGATTGAAGACCAACCCGCCTTCCCGGACCAATCCGCGGTGGCGCAGGTCCATCAGCAGAAACGCGATGTCATACAGCACATCGGTACAAGCGATCAGGTCGCTGAACTCGATGCAGTCGAACAAAGTCGGCTTGTCATCGATGAGACAGATATTGCCGAGATGCAGATCGCCATGGCATCGCCGGACGCGCCCCGACAAGCGGCGTTCTTCCAGCAGAGCCGAATGCTCTTCGAGTGCCGCTCGGGACATGTCGCGGAGCCGGTCGATTTCGCCGACCGATACGTCAAGAGGCGGGGAGCGCCGGAGGTTTTCGTCGTTGATCTGGATGACGGCCGCGGTGCCGTGCACCCCGCCATGCTTGGGCTCGATCGCGGCGATCTCGTGAAACGCGGCGATCCGGTCCGCCAGCTCCAGAGCCAATTTCGGTGTCAGCGCCCCGTGTTCGGCAAGATGACTGAAGAGCGCATCCTGCGGAAACCGCCGCATTACGACAACCCAGTCAACCGGTACACCCGGTCCGCCGAGGCTCAGCGTTCCGTCCGGTCCACGCAAGATTGGTGTCGCGGCGAGATAGAGGTCCGGTGCTGTGCGGCGATTGAGCGTCACCTCGGCCTCGCAGGCCTCCCGCCGCAGTTGGGCGGTCGAGTAGTCGAGATAGCTGTACTTGACTGCGCGCTTCAGCTTCAGCGCACGATCGCCGGCCAGGAAGATGATCGACGCGTGGGTGGTGATGGTCTGGACGGTTCCGGCATCGCCGGGGTGGTTCCGCGGCTGCGACAGGAATCGAACGACTTCCGACTGGTCGCCACCGTCCGGCATGAGGTTGTCCACTAGCTGATTACCGGGCGGCGCCGCGGAGCCGAGTGGGGTGGGGGTGTGGCTCGCGCGGCGCGCCGGCATGCAAGCTACGCCGCCTTGATGGCGATCTTCTTGGGCTTGCTGACCGCTTCGGGCGTCTTGGGCAGGGTGACGGTCAGGACGCCGTTCTCGAACTTGGCCTCGATCTTCGAATCGTCAATTCCCTCGGGCAGGCGGAGCGAGCGCTCGACCGAACCGAAATGGCGTTCGGACAGGAAGTAGCCTTTCTCCTTCTCCTCGCGCTCCTCCTTTTTCTCGCCTTTGATGGTGAGCAGATCGCCGTCCTTCGTAATTTCGATGTCCTTCTCGGCCATGCCGGGAAGCTCCGCTGTCACGCGATAGGCCTTCTCTTCATCGACCACGTCGATGGCCGGAACGAGGCCGCGAATCTCCGATGTGAACTTCGAGAATGGCGTCATCTCCATCCACCGGGACGGAAACAGGCCCCGATCGAATTCATCCATCAGGCGATCGATCTGGTCTCTCAGAGAACGGAAAGGATGATAGGTGGAAGGCTGCGCAGCCGGGGCGTTCCCACCCTTCTTCACCTCAACCTGGGTCGTCTTGCTGGTCATGTGTCGTCTCCTCGTAACAGGGCACTCGGCAACCGCCGGATAAACGCTATGGCGCCCCCCGTCCCCCGGCATTGACTTGCGTCAAGCGGCAAACCGGCGAGCTTGAAATCCGCTGCCGATTCGGCCCTCATTAGAGTCCGAGACGATGGGGTGGATGGGTTGGATTCCGCAGGCACGTCATATGAATTTGCCAAGCGGGCGGCCGGCGGCGTGGGCGTCTGGCTCGCTTGCGGTCTCTATCTGGCTGCCTTGGCGCTCAGTCATGCATTGGCGACGGCTCTCGGCAATGTCCCGGTCTTCTGGCCGCCAGCGGCTATCGCCATGGCAACCTTTCTGTCTACTGACAGGCGCCAATGGTGGATGACGGCCGTTTTCATGGCGGTGTCCGGCGCACTCGCGGGCCAGATCGGGGCCGGCGGGGCCTTGGCCGGCCTCTTGATCAGCACGGCCGATATCGCGGTTGGTATCGCGGGCTCCCTCCTGTTCCAACGCTTGAACGCACACAAGGACATGCTGACCCGGCTGCGGACGTTGGCCGACTTGTTCCTGGTGGCTGCGCTGGTTGCGACGGCACATGCCACGGCGACCGTCTGGATCTCCGCGGATCCTGGAAGTCCCCATTTCTATCAGAGTTGGACCATTCGTTGGGCGGCCGTCGCCCTTGGACTGCTTCTTGCGACGCCGCTTGCGGCGGGATTCCTTCCCCAGCCGGATCGGCTCGCGCGGTGGCGGCCGAGCGGCTCGCTGATCCTCCCCGCCACTCTTGCGCTGGGTAGCACGGCCGTTGCCTACCTCGCATGGCCGGGCCACAGCGACGTGCCGCTGGTGGTGGCGCTGACCTCAGTGCCGTTTCTGGTCTGGATCGCCGTGACCTGCTCGACCTTGGAGGCGGCGGCTGTACTGGCGGCCGTTTCGGTGCTGGAGCTATGCCTTGCCGTCGCGGGCTACGGTCCGACCGCCGATCCCGATTGGCCATCCGACGTCAGGATATTGTGGCTGCAGTTTCTCCTCCTGGCCCGTGGCGGGACGATCTTGATGCTGTGCAGCGCGATCGCCGCACGCCGGCAGGTCGAGATCATTGCCGAAGACCAGTCAACACGATTGCAGTCGATGGTGGAGGCCGTGCCGGACGCGATCATAACGATCGACGAACGGGGGCTCATCACCTTCTTCAGTACTGCGGCGGAGCGCATGTTCCAGTACCGCGCCGAGGAGGTCGTCGGCCAGAACGTGAAGATCCTGATGCCGATGCCGTACCAAAGCGAACATGATGGTTATCTCAGCCGTTACCTGCGGACCGGAGAGAAGCGCATCATCGGCATCGGTCGTATCGTCGTCGGACGGCGCAAGGACGGCAGCACATTTCCCATCGAGCTCGCCGTCGGCGAGGCGCTGTCCAAGGGCGGGCACATCTTTACGGGTCTGATCCGCGACATTTCGGAGCGGCAGGAAACCGAGCGCAGGCTGCACGAGGTCCAGGACGACCTGATCCATGTTTCGCGCCTGAGCGCGATGGGCGAGCTCGCCTCCGCCCTGGCGCACGAGCTCAATCAGCCCTTGACCGCGATCAGCAACTATCTGCTGGCCGCCCGCCAGCTGGTCCAGCGCGGACCGGAGCATGCCGAGCGGGCGATGGACATCATCGGAAGGTCGATCGATCAGGCGGCGCGGGCCGGCCGTATCATCCGCCAGCTGCGCCAGTTCGTGCAGAAACGGGAAGTCGAACGCACACCATCCGAGATCGACAAGGTCGTGGATGAGGCAAGCGCCTTGGCCTTCATAGGTCTCAAGGAAAAAGGTATTCACGTGACCATCGAGCGGCAAGGTAGTCTGCTGGCCGTTCCCGTCGATCGGATCCAGATCCAGCAGGTGCTTATCAACTTGATCCGCAATGCGGTGGATGCCATGGAAGGCATGGAGCGCCGCGATCTCACGATCACGATCGCGTTGCATGACAACCATGTCAGGATCAGCGTTATTGATACCGGGACGGGGATTGCGACGGACATGCATGAGAAGATGTTCCAGGCCTTTGCAACCACCAAGCCGGCCGGCATGGGGGTTGGGCTCTCGATCAGCCGGAACATTGTCGAGGCGCACGGCGGTCGCCTATGGTTCGAGCCGAATCCGGACGGGGGGACGATCTTCCATTTGGATTTGCCGCTGACCGACGGACAAGCGGGATGAACCCCAGGCCGATTGTCTACGTCGTCGATGACGAGGAGGCGGTGCGTGCCTCTCTCGCAACGCTGCTGGACATCCATGGCTTTGCCACGCAGGTCTTCGATTCGGGACAGGCGTTTCTTGAAGGCATCGATCCGACGCGTCCGGCTTGCGCCCTGGTCGACGTCAAGATGCCGGGCCTGGATGGCATTGGCCTGCTCGATCAAATGAAAAGGGCCGGTGTCAATATCCCCGTCGTCATGATGACCGGCTTTGGCGAGGTCACGGTTGCCGTGCAAGCGATGAAGGCCGGCGCGGCCGACTTTCTTGAGAAGCCGCTGGACGAAGGCGAACTGCTGACGATTCTACGCCGTCTGCTGTCGCACTCGGAGATGGCTCAGCAGCAGAGCGAGCAGAGGGAACTGTCCGTTGCGCGGCTCTCCCGCCTGACCGATCGGGAACGTGACGTGTTTAATGGTCTGGCGATGGGCAAGACCAATAAGGGGATTGCGATCGACCTCGGCATTAGTCCGCGCACTGTCGAGATCCATCGGGCGCGTGTCATGGAAAAGCTGGAGGCCGGCACGCTTTCCGACCTCATTCGCACTGCCTTCGCCCTGGGCTTGCGTCAGGACAGCAGTCGCTGACGCTGGTCGTTTTCGCTCGTAAAGCGGGGAACACCCGAAGCGACAAAGTTAAGGGCGAATGACACAGATCAACGCGGGTGAACGATTCCTATGATGGTATCGCCTCCTACTGGAGGGGGCCCGCAAATGCCGAGTGGCGTTAAGCCGGTTTTGGTAGTGGATGACGACGATGCCGTCAGGGACTCCCTCAAGACGCTGCTGGAGTTGCAGTCCTTCAGTGTGACCACGTTTGAGACGTGTCAGGATTTTCTCGCTTCGGGCTCGGTTGAAGCTGTCTGCCTGGTGCTCGATATCCATCTGCCAGGGATGAACGGTTTCGAGTGCATGGAAGCCATGAAGCGGTCGAACCGCAACCTGCCGACGATCTTGATCACGGCTCGATCCGACAACGTGATCCGCGATCGCGCGCGATCACTTGGCGCGGTCGCGCTCCTAGAAAAACCCATAGATTTCAATGAGCTTATGTTTGCGATCGGTCGTTGCGATGGTCTAGCACGACCATAGGGCATGCGGGCTGCGGTAAGTACTAATACGTACGGTGTCATCCGTACGGGATTAGCACGAATATTCCCAACATCAAAACTACCTCAACGTCCCTTCTTGAGATCGCGGGAAGGCTCAAAAAAGGGGTGGTTCCATGATACCGATGACAAGCAATGTCGAATTTGCGGGGCGGGCATTCCGGCCGGCGAAGCTGAGCACGGCATCGACTGCGAGCAAGCCTGCTAGTACCGACCACGCGTTTGATTTTTGCATCGGTGGCGCGGGCACCCGGCAGGTCAGGACCCTGAAACCAGGAGAGAACCTATTCATCCAGGGCGACGATGTGCGCTCGATCTGCGTTCTGCACGCGGGTTGGGCGTTCCGCTATCAGTGCCTGGAGGACGGGCGGCGGCAGATCGTCGATTTCGTGCTTCCGGGCGACGTGCTGGGCGTCGATTCGTCGACTCATGCGCCGTATGGAGTCGAAGCGCTGTCACCCTGTTCCTGGGTCATCATCTCCCGCGAAGCATTCTTTGCCGATCTTCGGCGGCAGCCGGCACTCAGCATGAAGCTGGTGGACCTGCTGTCCGCCGCACAGCTCCGCGCCTTCGAGCAGATGACCAGCGTTGGGCGCAGGACGGCGCGCGAGCGTGTCGCCTACCTGCTGCTGGACTTGGCGCGGCGCGTGCGGAAGTCCGCATCCGCGTGCGAAGGCGTCGAGATCACCATGCCGCTGATGCTGTCGCACATCGGCGATGCGCTCGGCCTTGCCACGGAGACAGTGTGCCGTTGCCTGGGTGAATTGAAGCGGGCGGGCATTCTGGTCTTCAGCGCGGGCCGGCTGGAAATCCTCGATATTGATGGCTTGTCCGACCTCGCCGGGTCGCTGATCGAGAACGATGACGAGACCATAGGCAACCGCCGGGCGCTTGTTGCATAATTGTTCGCCGGCGGGGGCGCGAACATGGACAAGAAGACCCAGTTCAACATCTGGTATTTCGTGGCTGCCCTGGTCGGCCTGTTTCTTCTGCAGGCTCTGTTCACCCAGATGGCGGAAGTCCGGACGGTGCCCTACAGCAAATTCAAGGAATTTGCCAAGGAAGGGCAGGTCGAGAATCTCGTCGTCACCGAGCATCTGATCCGCGGCACTTTCACGGACGATTCGGGGAAGCACGAATTCGTCACGTACCGGGTCGATCCGGCCATTGCTGGCGAGTTGGAGCAGATGGGGCTCAGCTTTACCGGCGGGACGGAGAGCAGCCTGTTGCGCGACATCGTGTCGTGGGTCGCACCGGTACTGGTGTTCTTCGGGCTATGGGTTTTGCTGTTCCGCAGGATCGCGGACAAGCAGGGATTTGGCGGTGGCTTCATGACAATCGGCAAGAGCCGCGCCAAGATCTTCGTCGAAAAGGATACCAAGGTTACCTTCGCCGATGTCGCGGGCGTGGACGAAGCCAAGACAGAGCTGGAAGAGATCATCCACTTCCTCAAGGATCCTCAGCGCTACGGCCGCCTCGGCGGGCGGTTGCCCAAGGGCATCCTGCTCGTCGGTCCTCCCGGCACCGGCAAGACTCTGCTGGCTCGCGCGGTCGCGGGTGAGGCCGGGGTTCCGTTCTTCTCCATCAGCGGCTCGGAATTCGTGGAGATGTTCGTCGGCGTCGGCGCCGCCCGGGTCCGCGATCTGTTCGAGCAGGCGCGCGCCGCCGCGCCGGCCATCATCTTCATCGACGAGCTGGATGCCCTCGGCCGGGCGCGCGGCGCGTTCCCGTTCGCGGGTGGGCATGACGAGAAGGAGCAGACGCTCAACCAGCTGCTGTCCGAGCTGGATGGCTTCGATCCCAGCAGCGGTCTGGTGCTGCTGGCCGCGACCAACCGGCCGGAGATCCTGGATCCGGCGCTGCTGCGCGCCGGGCGCTTCGACCGTCAGGTCCTGGTGGACCGCCCCGATCGGGTCGGCCGCGTTCAGATTCTCAATGTGCATCTGAAGAAGGCCAAGCTGGATCCGAAGGTCACCGCCGAGGAGATTGCGGCGCTGACGCCGGGCTTCACCGGCGCCGATCTGGCCAATTTGGTGAACGAGGCGACGCTGCTGGCCACCCGCCGCGGTGCGGAGGCCGTGACGCCGGACGACTTCACCGCCGCGATCGAGCGGATCATCGCCGGTCTGGAAAAGCGCAACCGGCTGCTCAATCCCAAGGAGCGCGAAGTGGTCGCGCATCACGAGCTGGGCCATGCCCTGGTCGCGCTCGCCTTGCCCAGCAGCGAGGTGGTGCAGAAGGTGTCGATCATCCCGCGCGGCATCGGCTCGCTCGGTTACACCATCCAGCGTCCGACCGAGGACCGCTACCTGATGAGCCGCGAAGAGCTGGAGAACCGCATGGCGGTTCTGCTCGGCGGCCGTGCGGCGGAGCGGCTGATTTTCGGCGAATTGTCGACAGGCGCCGCGGACGACCTGGCCAAGGCCACCGACATCGCGCGCAACATGGTGACGCGCTTTGGCATGGACGAGCAGTTGGGCCAAGTCGCGCTCGACGAGCCGCCACAGACCTTCCTCGGCGTCCAGCCGCCGCAGCTTGATTTCAACCGCGCCTACAGCGAGGAGACGGCGCGCGAGGTCGATCTCGCCGTGCGCGCGCTGATTGAGCGCGCGTTCTCCAAGGCGACGGGCATCCTGCAGGAGCGGCGGGCCGCCCTGCAATCGATCGCCAAGCGGCTCCTGGAAAAGGAGACGTTGAGCGGTACGGAGCTTAAAGGGTTGTTGGAGAGCGCCGGCGTGCACGCGCCGCAGCGTGCTGTTGACGCAGGTCAACGCAAGTCGGCCTAGCCGGCGCCATGATGCGCTGACGTTCAATCTGGCTCCTGGAGGCCGACCATGTTTCGTTGGATCGCGATTCTGACGGCGGCTGCCTTGTCGATCGGGGTAGCTCTCGCACAATCATCATCGGATCAGCCGGAGCAGCCCGCCGTTCCGTTCGGCTCCGGCCAAATGATGGGCCGCTCCATGATGAATCAAGTGCAGCCGTGGATGATGAACAACGCCATGATGCCGATGATGCATATGATGGAAACGGGAATGATGGGTCCCGGCATGATGAGCTGGGGCGCAATGGGGCCGGGCGCGATGTGCCCCGGCATGATGAGCGGCGGCATGATGGGATCGAACATGATGGGGCAGGTCACAACGGGCCCCATGATGTATCATTCTCAGATCGGCATGATGGGCATGTCTGGCGCCCCTTCTTCCTATCTTGAAGCGCGATTGGCCTTCGTGAAGGCCGAGCTGGCGATCGACGACGCGCAGGAGGCCGCATGGCAGAAATACGCGGCTGCCCTGCGCAGCCAGATCGAACCGACGACAGAGCGGATGTCCAGCATGCGCCAGGCCATGGCAGGCGGCCAGGATTTTCCCGCCGCGTTCGACGCGCGCGTGAGCTTCCTGGAGGGCCAGCTTGAGGATCTGAAGGCTGTGCGAGACGCGGCCGTCGGTCTCTACGGCCAGCTCAACCCTCAACAGCAGCGCCAAGCGGACAGGCTGCTGCCGATGTCGCTGTGTATGTAGGCCGCAAGGAGGCGAAGATGCTGACGATCCCGCTGGAGAAGCTTGCATTCATCATCGAGAAGGCGCGCGAGTTCGATGTCGAAGTTGCGCCGGTCAACGAGAATGAGCGCACTGACGGCGATGACGAGGATGTCGCCGGGATTCTCGATGAAACGCGCAGCAACCCGACCTACCAGGAGCTGGTCGGCTCGATCGACACGCTCAATGACGACGAGCGGGACGAGATCGTAGCGCTGACCTGGTTGGGGCGCGGCGATTTCTCCAAGAACGAGTGGAAGAGCGCGATCGAAGCCGCCCGCGAGCGCCACAACGGACGAGAAGCGGATTATCTCGCCGGCACGCCACTGCTTGCCGACTACCTAGAGGAGGGTGTGTCGCAGCTCGGCTATTCGTTGGAAGAGTTCGAGATCGGCCGGCTCTGACCGGCGACAGATAAGCGCCGCGTGTGAAGCGTCACAGTGCGGCTTCTCTTGTATGCGCGTTGAACTGACCAATCCTGGGAGAGGGAGGGCATCATGTCCGTATCGGGTCTCGAGGTTCTCGACACCTCCATCCAGAAGACCAATATCTGGCTCAAGGAGCTGATGGAGCGGCTGGAGACCGCCGATCGCCATAGGGCCTATATGGCGCTCAAGGTGACGCTTCATGCCTTGCGTGATCGGCTCAGCGTCGAGGAAGCGGCACAACTGGGCGCCCAGCTTCCGTTGATTGTACGGGGCCTGTTCTATGAGGGGTGGCGGCCTACCGTCAGATCAGACCGGGCGTCGAGCTGGGAGAATTTCATGAAGCCGGTCTATCTCGCTGTCTGCCAGGATGGTAGCTGTACGCCGGAGGAAGTGGTTTCCGCGGTCTTCGATCTGCTGTCGCGGCACGTCACCAGCGGCGAGATCGATGACGTGATCGCACAATTGCCGCGCGATATCAGAAGCCTGTGGCCGGCGCAGGCGCGCACGATCATGCGATAGGGTTGAGCGTCTTCTGCAAACCGAACCAACAAGAAGGAAAGAGCTAATGGCGAAAGGCACGGCAGCGCGGAAACCCGCCGCCAAGAAGCCGCAACGCACCTGGATCGTCGTTGCGGATGGCGGGCATGCCCGCATCCTGGAGAGCGGACAGCCGCACTCCGGCATCACCGTGCGCCTGGACGCGACTTCTGCCGCACGCCAGACGGCGGGCAAGCTGGCCGCCGGCCGGTTGCCGCGTACCCAGGAGAGCGGGAGTTCCGCCCGTCACGGCATCGAGCCGCGCCTCAGCCTGAAGGACCATGAGAAGCTGGTCTTCGCCGCACGGCTGGCGGGCTATCTGAAAGGCGGTATCGACAGTTTCGACCAGCTGGTGCTGGTTGCTCCCACGCGCTTTCTGAAACTGGTTCGTGATGCGCTTCCGGGCAACGTGGCCAGAAAGGTCACCGTCGCCCGGGGCAAGGATCTGACCTGGATGACGGATGCCGAGATACTCGAGCATCTTGGCGCCGTCGGCAGGCAGGTGCGCCGGCCGCGTGAAGGGGTGTAGGTTCGGTGCATGAGGCTTCGCACAATCATCCTGGGGGCGGTGGTCCTCGCCGCCCTGGCGGGCGGCGGTTACGCTATCTGGCGCGACCAACAGCAGAGCGCATCCCTTGAAGGCATCGCCCGGACCAACGGCCGGGTCGAGGCGACACAGATCGTCATTTCCTCCAAGCTGCCGGGTGAACTGCTCGAAGTGCTGGTGCGGGAAGGCGACGACGTGGTCGCCGGCCAGGTTCTGGCGCGAGTGGAATCGGAGGAGATAGAGGCCCAGCTGCGCGGGGCGATCGCCGAGGTCGCCAGGCTGCAGCAGAGCCGGTCGCAGGCCCTTGCCGATCGGCAGCGCCTGGCATCCGAAGTTACCTATGAGCGCAACGAGCTGAACCGGATCCAGCAAGTCTACGACAAGGGTTTTGCCGCCAAGGACAAGTTCGAGGAGCAACAAACCAGGTATTCCGGCGCCACGGCCGCTCTGAGGGCGGCAGATGCGGCGATCGAGGCGGCCGACGCCGCGATCCAAACAGCGACCGCGGAGACCGAGCGGCTGAACAGCCTGCTGAAGCATCACGAGTTGACGGCGCCTACCGATGCGCGCGTTCAGTACCGCTTGGCCGAGCCGGGGGAGATACTGGCAGCCGGCGGCCGCGTGCTCACGCTGCTCGACCTCAACGATGCCTACATGACGGTGTTCCTGCCGGCAGCCAGCGCCGGCAGGCTCGCGATCGGAGCGGAGGCGCGTCTGGTCATGGATGCGGCGCCGGAGTTCGTATTCCCGGCCCAGGTCTCGTTCGTGGCGGCCGACGCGCAGTTCACGCCCAAGACCGTAGAGACCGATACCGAGCGGGCAAAGCTGATGTTCCGCGTGAAACTGACGATCTCGCCCGACCTCGCCCATCGCTTTCGCGCTCAGATCAAGCCGGGACTGCGCGGCGTCGCCTACGTGAAATACAAGGCTGATGCGGTATGGCCACCGGATCTCGAACCCAAGCTTCCGCAATGAGCGCGGTGGCCGCACCGTTTGTGGCGAGTGTCGAGGCGGTGACGCATGTCTATGACGGCAAGCCCGCGCTTGCTGATGTGACCCTGCAGGTGCCTGCTGGCTGCATGGCCGGCTTGATCGGGCCCGATGGCGCGGGCAAGTCGACTTTGCTTGGACTTATTGCCGGCACCAGGCGCCTGCAGCATGGCACGGCGCAGGTGCTCGGTGGCGACATTGCGGAGCCCGCGCATCGCCGCAACTGCTATGCCCGCATCGCCTTCATGCCCCAGGGGCTCGGGCGCAATCTCTATCCGACCCTCACGGTGACGGAGAATCTGCACTTCTTTGGGCGGCTGCATGGACAGCCGCGTCCCGAACGCGAAGCGCGCATCTCCGAGCTGTTGGCGGCGACTGATCTCCTGGAGTTCTCCGATCGGCCCGCCGGAAAGCTTTCCGGCGGCATGAAGCAGAAACTGGGGCTGTGCACGGCCCTGATCCACGATCCGGACCTGCTGATCCTCGATGAGCCGACGACCGGCATCGATCCCTTGTCGCGGCGCAACTTCTGGGAGCTGATCGACCGCGTGCGCAAGCGCCGCTCAGGCATGAGCGTCATCGTGGCGACCGCCTATATGGAAGAGGCGGAGCGGTTCGACTGGCTGGCCGCCATGTCGCATGGGCACGTGATCTCCACCGGAACAGCCAGCGCCCTCAAGGCGCGCACCGGCGCCGATACGCTGGAAGGCGCATTCATCCAGCTGCTGCCTGCGGACCAGAGGGCTGGGCACGAGCCGGTTGTTCTGCCGCCGCGCACGGGGCCCGACCATATGCCGGTGATCGAGGCGACGGACTTGACCTGCCGGTTCGGCGATTTCACCGCGGTCGACCGCGTCAGCTTCCGGATCAACCGCGGCGAGATTTTCGGCTTTCTCGGCTCCAACGGCTGCGGCAAGACGACCACCATGAAGATGCTGACCGGCCTGCTGCCGGCCAGCGAGGGCGAGGCGACGATCCTCGGCCGGCCGGTCGATGCAACCGACCTCAATACCCGTCGCCATGTCGGCTACATGTCCCAGGCCTTCTCGCTCTATTCGGAATTGACGGTGCGGCAGAACCTTAAGCTTCATGCCGAACTGTTCCATCTGCCTGCTGGTGAAATCGACGTGCGCATCGCGGAGATGCTGAACCGGTTTGGTTTGGCCGAGTCTGCCGACGAACTGCCGCCGGCACTGCCACTTGGTCTGCGTCAGAGACTGTCACTGGCGGTCGCGCTCATCCACAAGCCGGATTTGCTGATCCTGGACGAACCGACTTCCGGCGTCGATCCGGTGGCGCGCGACGAATTCTGGCGCCACCTGATCGATCTGTCGCGGCGCGACGGAGTCACGATCTTCATCTCGACCCATTTCATGAACGAAGCCGAGCGCTGCGACCGGATATCGCTGATGCATGCCGGGAGAGTGCTGGCGGTCGGCAGCCCGGCGGAGCTCGCGCGCAGCAAGAAAAGCGAGACTCTGGAAGACGCTTTCATCGCCTATCTTCAGGGCGCGGACGGCGAGGCCCACGCGCATTCCGTGCCGGCGGCGCCTGCGATCGAGACGCGTCGGGAATCGCGCGTGCCGCGCTTCAGTGTGACGCGGTTGCGGGCCTTTGCAGCGCGCGAATTCACCGAAATCATCCGCGATCCGATCCGCCTGGCCTTTGCGCTGCTTGGTCCGTTGATTCTCCTCGTCACGTTCGGCTACGGCATCACGTTCGATGTCGAGCGCTTGCCCTTCGCAGTGCTCGACAACGACCGGTCGCCGGAGAGCCGGGAGCTCGCCGAGAACCTCGCCGGATCGCGCTATTTCGTGGCTCAGAATGCGATCACCGATCCGGCCGATTTGGAGCGGAGACTGAAGAGCGGATCTCTGAGCCTGGCGCTGGAGATTCCGGCCGGGTTCGGCCGGGATTTCTGGCGCGGCACCGATCCGGAGGTGGCGGTCTGGCTCGATGGCGCGACGCCGTTCCGCGCCGAGACCGCGCGCGGCTATCTCGAGGCCCTGGTCCTGCAATATGCCGAGGACCTTTCGACCCGCCAGGGCATCACCGGCGACGGGCTGCCGGTCTCGTTCGAGATCAGGCTGCCGTTCAACCAGCGCTTCGAGAGCGTCTATGCGATCGGTCCCGGGGTCATCATGCTGCTGCTTGCGATCATCCCCGGCATGATGACCGCGCTGGGAGTCGTGCGCGAGAAGGAGATCGGATCGATTGTCAATTTCCATGCAACGCCGGTCAGCCGTTTCGAATTCCTGGTCGGCAAGCAGCTGCCCTATGTCGGCATCGCCTTGGTCAATTTCCTGTCGTTGTGGCTCATGGCGATGCTGGCCTTCGGCATCGACCTCAATGGCTCGCTCTCGGCGCTGCTGATCGGCGCCATCTGCTACGTCATCGCGACCACGGCATTCGGCCTTCTGGTGTCGACCTTTGTCCGGACCCAGATCGCGGCGGTTTTCGCGACCTCGATCATCATCGTCATTCCGACCGTGAATTTCTCCGGCTTCATGACGCCGGTATCCTCCCTGGACCACGCGGGGCGGCTGTTCGGGCTCAGCTTCCCGGCCGCTTACTTCCAGCAGATCAGCATCGGCGCCTTCACCAAGGGCCTGGATTGGACCATCCTCTGGCCCAACCATTTGGCGCTCGTCGGGTTCGCCGCGATCTATGTGCTGGCAGCTATCCTGTTGCTCAAGAAGCAGGAAGCCTGAGATGGGACGTGCCCTTGCCAATATCCTGCGTCTCGGCGTGAAAGAACTGCGCAGCCTGTACGCCGACCCCGTGCTCCTGCTGCTGATGCTCTACACCTTCACCGTGGCGATCTATCAGGTCTCGCAGAACGTGCGCATGGAGGTGACCGACGCGGCCATTGCCGTCGTTGACGAGGACCGGTCGCAGCTCTCCCACCGCATCGCCGATGCATTGCTGCCGCCACAATTCAAGCCGGCGATCGAGCTGGATGCTTCGGGGGTCGATCCGGGGCTTGAACGCGACGATTTCATATTCGCGCTGACGATTCCGCACGGCTTCGAACGCGACGTGCTGGACGGACGGCGGCCCGAATTGCAGCTGGACGTCGACGCAACCGCCATGTCGATGGCGGGCAACGGCGCCGTCTATGTTGAAAGCATCGCCTATCGCGAGATCGCAGCGGCAGAGAACGGCGACACGCCGGGATCGACGTTGCCGTTCCAGGTCGTCACGCGTGCGGCATTCAACCCCAATCTCAGCTCGCGCTCCTTCATGGGGCTGATGCAACTGACCGAGAACGTCACTGTCCTCGCCATCATCTTGACAGGCGCGGCGCTGATCCGGGAGCGCGAGCATGGCACGATCGAGCATCTGCTGGTGATGCCGGTGACGCCGTTCGAGATCATGTGCGCGAAGATCTGGGCCAACGGCGCGGCGGTGCTGGCGGCAACCACTTTATCGCTGTACGCCGTCGTCCGGGGCCTGCTCGCCATCCAGCTTGCCGGGTCCATCCCGCTGTTCCTGGGCGGCACGGCGCTCTACTTGTTTGCGGCCACCTCGCTCGGCATCTTCCTCGCGACGCTGGCGCGGTCGATGCCGCAGTTCGGGCTGCTGTCGATCCCGATCTTCATCGTGATGAACCTGCTGTCGGGTGCCGCCACGCCGCAAGAGAGCATGCCGGACTGGCTGCAGGCCGTGATGCAGATCTCACCTTCGACACATTTCGTGAAGTTCACGCAATCTGTCCTGTTCCGGGGCGCGGGGCTGGACCTAGTCCTGCGCCCGCTGGCTTTCATGGCGGGAATCGGAGTGGTGCTGTTTACCGTCGCCTGGATCCGCTTCCGCCGCGCAATTGCGACGGCCTAGCGCCTAGGCGCAATTCGCCGGCATGCGCTTCAGGAAGTCGCGGACAATCTCCTTGCCCTTGCTCGGCATGGATTTCGCGATCTCGGCGCACTCCGGATGGCAGCAGATGTAGTGGTGCAGGACGAGCTTCAGCGCCAACTCATGCACCTGGTCGCCGCGCGCATGCGCCGCATCGATGTCGTCCCGGATCATCGCCCTGATGTGGCGGCTGCCGTCGGGCGTCTGGATGAGATAGTTGCCGAGCTCGGCCGCAACCACCATCGGCAGATGCTCGTGCTCCGCGATGGCCGCAATCTCTTCCTCGCTCAGCGAGCTAAGGGCGATACAATCGTCCAGTGACAGCATCGATCGGCTCGTTCAAGTGCATTTCACGATTCGATGCGTATTCTTGTAACAAAGCGGTCACGCACGCATTGAGATGAATCAATCCGCCGCGCCGTTTGTCTCACCAGGGGACGTCTGGCGTCTCGCAGCCGTCGAATACACTGCATTCCAGCAGGATATCGCAGACCCGCTCCGCCCGCGGCGTCAGCTCATGCAGGTCCTGACGCGGATCGCCGTCCCTGGTTCCTATCCATTTCTGCGCTTGCTCGATCTCCGCATAGTCCGCGCCGGTCGCCAGGATTGCCGCAATGACCTCGCGGCCGAGACCGCCGACCAAACCGGCCACCTCGCTCGGGCTGAGGTACTGCGGGCCGTTCGATTGTTCTTTGGCGCTCCTCATGCGGGCCTCCCCGCATCGCTCCGGCCGCGGGCCGGCTGGCGCGATGCGCCGACAGGCTTGACGACCGTTGCCTGGAGCCCTTTCTCCCCGGGCTCAGCCTCATAGCGTACCTTTGCGCCGACCTTCAGCTTGCAGAAACCGTTGTTCGCCACGCTATTGGCGTGGAAATAAATCTCGCCGGCCTCCTTGTCCTCGATAAAGCCGTATTCGCTTTCAGGAAAGATGCGCACGACTTTGCCCGATGGCGACACCGCGTGGGTCTTGATATCGCCGCGGCGTTCGCGCGCCGCATCCTCGATCCTTCGGGTGAGCGCGTTGAACGCATCGCGGATCGCGACATAGACGTCTTCGTGCGAATGATCCTTCGGCGGGTCGCGGTTGATCGCGATCTCGCGCCTGGGGAGTTTCAGGTCGATGCTCACGTGATAGAGCTTGCCCGACCGCTGGCGCCGGTTCGGCGCGCGCACGACCACGCGGCAGCTCATGACCCGCTCGTGGAAGCGGTCCAGCCTGGCCGCCAGCGCCTCGATCCGCGCCCGGACCGCGTCGGACGGGGTCATGTTGCTGAACGTGATCTGGAGGGGAATTTTCATGATCTCACCTGGCACTTCCCAAGATTATTCCAGCTTCGAGCCAATACGTCCGGTCGTCCTTGATCCAAATCAAAGTCCGCTCGGCGGGCAGATGCGCGGCCCGGATTGACCCACGTCAAGGCGTTTCCCCGCTCATTGGTTAAGAAGGCTTGGAGGCGGTGACGAAGGATCGCACGATGGTTTTCACCGACGTCAAATTCGGTCGTTCTGCCCAGGAAAAGCTTCTTCATGGGGTTGATACGCTCGCGGACGCGGTCAAGACCACGCTGGGTCCGAAGGCCCGTACTGTCCTGATCAAGAAGGGCTTCGGTATTCCGCGGATCAGCAATGACGGCGTCACCGTCGCTCGCTCGATCGAGCTGGAAGATCCGATCGAGGCCATGGGCGCCGAGGTCGTGCGCGAAGCGGCGGTCAAGACCGGTGACGCCGTCGGTGACGGAACCACGACCGCTACCGTCCTCGCGCAAGTGATGATCCGCGAAGGCGTCAAGGCGGTCGCGGCGGGCATGAATCCCATGGACATCAAACGTGGCATCGACTTGGCGACCGAGGCCGCGGTCAAGGACATCAAGGCCCGCTCGAAGAGCGTGTCGACGCGCGAAGAACTCGCACAGGTCGCCACCATCTCGGCCAACGGCGACCGCTCGATCGGCGACATGATCGCCGACGCCATGTCCAAGGTCGGCAGCGAAGGCGCCATCACGATCGAAGAGGCAAAGTCCCTGGAGACCGAAGTGGAAATCGTCGAGGGACTGCAGTTCGATCGCGGCTATTTGTCGCCCTACTTCGTGACAAGCCCCGAAAAGATGGTCTGCGAGCTCGATGAACCCTATGTGCTCACCTACGAGAAGAAGATTTCATCGATCCAGACGTTGATCCCGCTGCTCGAGGCGGTGATGCAGTCAGGCCGTTCCTTGCTGCTGATTGCGGAGGACCTCGACGTGGAGGTCCTGACAACCCTGGTCGTCAACAAGTTGCGCGGCGGCCTGCGGGTCGTCGCGGTGAAGTCGCCTGGGTTCGGCGACCGCCGCAAGGCGATGCTCGAGGATATCGCGACCGTGACAGGCGGGCACATGATCAGCGAGGAACTCGGCATCAAGCTCGAGAACGTCAAGCTCGAGATGCTCGGGACCGCGCGCAGAGTGACCGCGACCAAGGATGCGACCACCATTATCGGCGGCAAGGGCAGGAAATCGGACATCGACGCGCGCTGTGCTCAGATTAGGACACAGATCGACGAGACCACATCGGACTACGACAAGGAGAAGCTCCAGGAGCGGCTCGCCAAGCTGAGTGGCGGCGTCGCGGTCGTACGGGTCGGCGGCGCCACCGAGCTCGAAGTGAAGGAGCGCAAGGATCGCGTCGATGACGCCATGCATTCCGCGCGCGCAGCGTCCGAGGAAGGGATCGTGCCGGGCGGGGGCATGGCTCTGCTCTATGCCGCCCCGGCGCTCGCCGCGCTCGACGCCAAGAACGACGACCAGAAGATGGGCGTCGACATCGTGCGCCGCAGCCTGCAATGGCCGACCCGCGTGATCGCCGCCAACGCCGGCATCGACGGCTCGGTCGTCGTCAACCGGCTGCTGGAGCGGGCGGATCCAAAGATCGGCTACGATGCCCAGAACGGCGAGTATGTGGACATGATGAAGGCGGGAATCATTGATCCGACCAAGGTCATGCGCCTTGCCCTGCAGAACGCAGCATCGGTCGCCGGCCTGTTGATCACCACCAACGTCCTTGTCTTCGAGAAGCCGCAGGCGCCCGAGCGCAGAGAGCCCATGCCGGCAATGAGCGAATTTTGAGGGCGGTTGCGCACCGCCGAACCGCTGAATGATTGCCCCGCATGCGGGTCGGGCTATGAAGATGTTCAAGCGCCTGTTCCTGGTAACGGCCGTCCTCTCGGGTTGCGCGGCGCGCGATCCCGTATCGGCCCAGTTGGACCCGCATAGCGGGATTCCGGAGAGCGTGGCGAGGACGGCGGCGATATCGGCACCGGCGCCGGTCGAGCCGGCTGACGCGCGGCTGCGCGACGCGATCGAGACGTATCGCACCATCGCGGAGCAAGGCGGATGGGCCCCGGTGCCCGCTGGTCAAAGCCTCAAGGTCGGATCGGAGGGGCCACGGGTCGTTGCGTTGCGCGCACGGCTCTCGGCAAGCGGCGATCTGGTCGCTTCATCCGACCAGCCTGGGCAGTTCGGTCTCGAGCTCGAAGCGGCGGTTCGCGCCTTTCAGGCACGCCACGGCCTTGAACAGGACGGCGTGGTCGGTCCCAAGACGCTTAAAGCGCTCAATGTGCCGGTCGCAAGCCGCATCGCGAGCATGGAGTTGAATCTGGCACGCATGTCGGCGCAGAACTGGCGACGGAGCGGGCGCTACGTCGCCGTCAACGTCGCGGCTGCGAGCTATTCGCTTGTGGAGAACGGCGCGGACGTGATGGCGGGACCGGCAGTGGTCGGCCGGCCGGACTGGCAGACTCCCTACATCGACAGCCTGATCGACCGGCTGGAATTCCATCCATACTGGACCGTTCCCTCCCGCATCGCGGCCCGCGAGGTCTGGCCCAAGATTCATCACGATCCGGCATATCTGCGGCGCAGCCACATGCGCGTTGTCGATGGTCATATCCGCCAGGATCCGGGGCCGGACAATCCATTGGGCAAGGTCAAGTTTCTGTTTCCCAATCCCTACAGTGTCTACCTGCACGACACCAATCATCCGGAGCTGTTCGCCAGGGCCGATCGGTTCCGCAGCCATGGATGCGTGCGCATCTCGAACGCCCTGGATCTGGCCAGAACGCTGCTGCGCGACGATCCGGACTGGCCGCCATCGCGCATCGACGAGGCGCTGGCGGCGGGGCGCAATGTCAGGGTCCGGCTCATCCAGCCGATCCCCGTGCACCTGACCTATGAGACCGCCTGGGTCGATCCGGATGGGACCGTCGAGTTCCGCGAGGACCTCTACAATCGAGACCAGGCCGGTGCGAATGCGAAGCCGCGTCAGGACCT
Source organism: Dongiaceae bacterium (assembly GCA_041398065.1). Classification (GTDB taxonomy): domain Bacteria; phylum Pseudomonadota; class Alphaproteobacteria; order Dongiales; family Dongiaceae; genus Dongia_A. The sequence continues at coordinate 121,357 of JAWKVL010000001.1, forward strand.
GTATGGCGACTGATTGGCCGGATCGCAGAGGCGATCCGAGAGGGATGTGACCGCATCATGCCGTATCCGAGCAACCAGGACCTGCCGCCGCCCCTCCGCCGCGTGCTGCCGGAGCATGCGCAGGACATCTATCGTGCCGCCTTCAACAATGCCTGGCAGGATTACGCGGGCGATGAGGCGATCGTGCACCGCATCGCCTGGGCGGCCGTGAAGCGTAAATACCGGAAGATCGGCGGCTATTGGGTCCCGAAGGACTGAGCGTCAAGGCGACACGCCATCGACATTATTCAAGTCTGGCACCCGCCAGACGTTGATCCAGATCAAGCCACGGGCAGCGGATATGCTCCATCCTTTCTCCAAATGGGGAGGAGCATGAGATGCCCAGCGAATCGCCTCGCATCATCCAGCAGCTCATCCGCGACCATCGCAACATGGCAAGGCTGATTGACGTGCTTCAGGAGGAGCTGGAGAGCTATCGGCAGACCAAGAGCGCCGATTTCGAGGTGCTCTCCAGGATCGTGGACTACGTGCTCAACTTTCCGGAACTGCGCCACCATCCGCGCGAGGACCTGGTCTTCAAGCAATTGAAGCGCAAAGACCCGACGGTCGCACGGCAAGCAGAAGAAATCCTGGCGGACCATCGCGAACTTGCAGCGATAACGCGCAAGCTCTCGGCGGCAGTCAACAATCTATGGCACGAGGTAGAGATGCCGCGTTCCTGGTTCGAATCCGCGATCGACGATTTCATCGCGAAGTACCGCCGACACATGCGTGCGGAAGAGGAGATCTACTTCCCTCTGGCGCTGCAGAACCTGACCGCCGGCGATTGGCAGATGATTGAGGCGGAGGTGGAAGCGGGGCGGCCGGGTGACGATCCGCTGTTCGGTGGAAAGATCGACGCCGAATACCAGGCGCTGCACGACCGCATCCTTCGGCTGGCGAGATAGCACTGCTGCCGGCGAGGGGAGGAGCGAAGCGATGTTCAGGGCGATCCTGGTTCCGGTCGATATCGCGCAGCGCAGCAGCTGGGAACACTCGCTGCCGCAGGCGATCGAGTTGGCGAAGGCGAGCGGCGGTACCGTGACGGTCGTCACCGTGGTGCGGGACTTGAGGGCGGTGTTGGAGGGCGTACAGTTCCCGTTCCAAGTCGAGTTGATGATGTCGAGTACCCGGGAAAAGCTGGCCGAGATCGTCTCGGCATACCGGGGACGTGACGTGACGGTGATCGAAGAGGTCCGCTTCGGCAGTATCGGGCACGAGGTGCTGGCATCCGCACGCGAACGCAAGTCCGACCTCATCCTCATGGCGTCGCATCGTCCGGAAATGAAGGACTTCTTCGTCGGGCCCAATGCCGCCTATGTCGCCCAGCATGCCACTTGTTCGGTGCTTGTTCTCCGCCAGCCGCCCGCGCCAGGCGAATAGGTCCGGTATCCCGTTCGCCACTTGCGCAGGTCCGCGATGGCATCGCAATCTGGATCACCCGACCTGATCTCGGAGCCGATCGTGACTCTGCTATCGCCTGAGCAACTCTTCGCGCGCTGTGACCCCAATTCGCTGCCTGGAGACAGCACGGATGATCTAGAGAACCTGCCGGGTTTGATCGGGCAGGAGCGCGCCATCGAGGCCGTTGCCTTCGGCATTGGGCTGAAACGTCAGGGATACAACCTGTTTGCGCTGGGCATGAGCGGCACCGGCAAGCATACGGTGATCGCCGACTATCTGCGGCGGGAGGCGGCGCGCCAGGCGACGCCGGACGATTGGTGCTACGTCAACAACTTCGCCGATCCGCAGCGGCCCAAGGCGCTCCGCATGCCCGCGGGCCGCGCCGGCCCGTTCCGCGACCACATGAAGAAGCTGGTCGAGGAATTGCGCGCCGTCCTGCCCGCGACCTTCGAGAGCGACGAATTCCGCGCCCGGCTGGAGGTCATCAACGAGCAATTCAAGCAGCAGAGCGAACAGGCGTTCGGCGAACTGCAAGAGCAGGCCAAAGCGAAGAATGTCGCCTTGATCCGCACGCCGATGGGCCTTGCCCTGGCGCCGCTGCGCAATGGCGCGGTACTGCACCCGGAAGAATTCGAGAAACTGCCGGAAGCCGAGCAAGCGGAGATCAAGCAGACCGTGGAAGGCCTGCAGCAGCAGCTTGAAACTCTGGTCCGCCGGATTCCCGAATGGGAGCGGAAACACCGCGAGGCAGTGCGCGCCCTTCATCACGACATGACGAAGTTCGCCGTCGGCCACATGATCGAGGATCTGCGCGGCAAGTACCAGGATCTTCCAGCAATCGTCACGTATCTGGAGGAGGTCGAGCGCGACATCGTGGAGAATTCGGCCGACTTCCTGCCTCAGGCGAGACCGGCGATGCCGATTCCTGGGCTGGAGGCCGGTGACAGCGATGGCCATTCCTTCCGGCGTTACCAGGTCAACGTGCTGGTGGAGAACGAGCCTGGGAGCGGCGCGCCGATCTATTACGAGGATCGCCCGAGTCATCAGATGGTGGTAGGACGGGTCGAGCATCTGGCGCGCATGGGCACGCTGGTGACGGATTTCAGCCTGCTGAAACCAGGCGCACTGCACAAGGCGAATGGGGGCTACCTGATCCTCGACGCCGTCAAGCTGCTGACCAGCAGCTTCGCTTACGAGACTCTGAAGCGCGCGCTCCGCGCCGGCGAAATCCGTATCGAAACGATCGAGCAGATGCTGAGCCTCGCCAGCACGATCTCGCTCGAGCCGGAGCCGATCCCGCTCGATGTCAAGGTGGTGCTGGTCGGTGAAGGGCAGCTCTATTACCTGCTTTACTCGCTGGATCCCGAATTCCCGGAGCTGTTCAAGATCCCGGTCGATTTCGAGGAGCGGGTTGACCGCAGCGTCCACAACACGCTCCTGATGGCGCGGATGATCGCGACCGCGGTCCGGCGCCAACAGCTGAAGCCTTTCAGCCGGACCGGGATGGCGCGCGTGATCGAACAGGCTTCCCGGCTGGTGGAGGATTCGCAGAAACTCTCCGTGCATATGCGCAGTCTCAACGACCTGATCGTGGAGGCGGACCATTTCGCGATGCGGGCCGGCGCCGACAAGGTGGAAGGCGAGCACGTCCAGCAGGCCATCGATGCGCAGCTCCGCTGGGTGGACCGGCTGCCGCAGCGGATGAAAGAAGAGATCGTGCGCGGCACCTTCCGGATCGACACGACCGGCTCCGCGACCGGGCAGATCAACGGCCTTGCGGTCATCTCGCTGGGTGCGCACAGCTTCGGACGGCCCAGCCGCATCACGGCCCGGGTGCGTCTCGGCCGCGGGGAAGTGACCGATATCGAGCGCGAGGTCGAGCTTGGCGGGCCGCTCCATTCCAAGGGCGTGCTGATCCTGTCCGGATTCCTCGGTGGCCGGTTCGGCGGCGAGCGCCCGCTTTCGCTCGGCGCTAGCCTGGTGTTCGAGCAATCCTATGGCGGGGTCGATGGCGACAGCGCATCGATGGCCGAGTTGTGCGCTTTGCTGTCCGCCCTGGCCGACGTGCCGATCATGCAGAGCTACGCGATGACGGGATCGGTCGACCAGAACGGCAATGCGCAAGCGATCGGCGGCGTCAACGAGAAGATCGAGGGGTTCTTCGATTTGTGCAACGCGCGCGGGCTGAACGGCAAGCACGGCGTCATCATCCCCGCCAGCAACGTGAAGCATCTGATGCTCCGGTCCGACGTGGTGGCCGCCGTTCAGGAGGGCAGCTTCAAGATCCATGCGATCGAGAACGTCGACCAGGCGCTCGAGGTGCTGACTGGCGAGGCTGCCGGCAAATCCGGCCCGGACGGCTCCTACCCGAGCGGCACGATCAACGATCGCGTGGCGCAGAAGCTTGCGAAATTCGCCGAGCGCGCAGCCGCCTACGCACGCATGATGGAGCGGGAGAAGAAGCTGTGAATGAGCCCACCCATGGCTTCACGGTGCGCCGGGTTGTCATCGCCTTGGAATCGGGCTGCGAGAATCTTCAAGCGCTGGAGACGGCGGCGGAACTCGCGGCCCGCGCCCGCGCCGAGTTGCACGGCATCTTTGTCGACGACATCCGCCTGCTGCAGATCGCGGCGCTGCCCTTCACCCGCCAGGCCAGTCTTCATTCGGCGGCCAGCCTGCCGTTCGAACCGGCGGACGTCGAGGCCCAGCTGCGCGCGCTGGCGCGGCGCGCCCGGCGCTGCCTGGAGGATGTCGCGACGCGGCTGCGTGTCCCCTGGTCGTTCGAGACGGTGCGCGGCGACCGCGCGTCCGTGATCGCGGCAACCCAAGGCACTGACGTGCTGGTCGTGGAAACGACCACGCGCCCGTTCGGCCAATACCTCAAGATGTCGACGGAATGGTCCGAGATTGCCATCACCTGCGAACGCGCCTGCCTCCTGACCAGCGCAGCGGGCGCGAAGCGCAAGGGGATACTGGCCGTCTATGACGGGTCGGAGGGCGGGGAACATGCGGTCGCCGCGGCGCTGGCGCTTGATGGAACGCGGAACTCCAGCCTGACCATCGCAAGCACGGCGCCGGCGGCGGCTGAAACTACCCTGCGCCAGCAGCTGCGCGAAGGCGATACAAGCGCGGAGGTGCGGACCATCAAGACCCTGACTCTGCCCGAGCTGGCTCGCGTCATGGCGGATGCGAATTGCGGCTTGCTCATCCTTCCGGTCGAGCTGGTCACCCGGCATCGTGCGGAACTGGAGACGCTGCTGGCTGCGCCAACCTGTGCGGTGCTGCTGGTGAACTAGGTGGCCCTGCCGCGCCTGCAAATGGCGTTCACGGCGGTGGCAATCTTCTGGCGCTGACGGTCTCGACATCATGCCGACGGCCATCTCTGTTCTCATTGCTGGCCAAGCGGCGACCGTTCGATTTTGGCAACTGACTTGCGGGGTAGTCCGGTCAGCCTGATAAACTAACAGTAGCGCCAGCGGTGGCCGCACTGATAAGACTGCGCCGAGAGACTCGGAACTATGGCCGGGCGCCGCGACATTGGTTTTTTCTTCATCCTACTTCCTATTCATCTTTCTGCCTGTTGCGATCGCGATTGTGTTCCTGGTGCGTCGCTGGGCATTCCTCCCGGGGATCTTTCTGGTTAGCCTGGTCTTCTATTATTGGTCAGCCGGACCGCGCGTACTTATCCTGATTGGGGTCGTGGTCGTGAACTACGCGGGCGCGCTGTGGCTGGCGCGTTCAACTTCGCGACTGACCTTGCCGTTCCTGATCCTCGTCAATCTGGCCATTCTGTTCTGGTTCAAGTACGCAGCTTTCGTCTCGGCGAACATCGATCTGCTGATAGGCACGCATCTGGGAGATGCCACCCGCAAGATCGCGCTGCCGGCAGGCATCTCCTTTTTCGTGTTCCAGGCCATCTCCTATCTCATGGACGTTCGCCGTGCTGAGATCGGTGCGGAAGCGAACTTCTGGCGCTACTCGGCCTATCAAAGCTTCTTCCCGCATCTGATTGCCGGTCCGATCGTTCGCTTTCGTGACGTGGTTGGCGATTTCATTCGTCCGCGTATCAGCCTCGGCAACTTCTCCGCCGGCGTGACTCGCTTTGCGCACGGTCTTGCAAAGAAGGTCGTCATCGCTGACAACGTTGCGCCGATCGCCGATTCGGTTTTCCAATTGCCGCCTGAAGAACACGATTTCGCCAGCTCATGGATTGGCGCAATCGCTTATGCACTGCAGATCTACTTCGACTTCTCCGGTTACTCCGACATGGCGATCGGCATGGCACAGATGTTCGGCATCCGGTTCACGGAGAATTTCCATCGGCCCTATGCAAGCCGTTCAATCACCGAATTCTGGCGGCGCTGGCATGTTACGCTCAGCTCCTGGTTTCGCGACTACCTCTACATTCCGCTCGGCGGCAATCGCGGTGGAACTGCGGCAACATATCGCAATCTGCTGATTGTGTTCGCCGCAACCGGTCTCTGGCACGGCGCGGCTTGGACCTTCCTCTGCTGGGGCCTATTCCATGGTGGGTTCCTTGTCATTGAACGGCTGGCGTTTCGGGCTCCATTGGAATCGATGCGAGCGGGCTTTCTGCGCTATGTCTATTGTCTGCCCGTCGTGCTGTTCGGCTGGGTGCTGTTTCGGGCGGATTCGATTGTCTCCGCATTGAGTTATTGGTCCACGATGGTGCGGCCGCTCGATGCGACTACGCTCGCACAGTTGTCCGAGCGCACCGCCGCCACGCCCTATTCCGCAGCAGCCTTTGTTGCCGGAGCAGTTATCTTCTTCTTGCCCGGCGAGATGTCACTGGGCCGGACGCTTTCCGATCTGTCACTCAGGAACAGATGGCCGATTGTCGACCTGGCCTATTCCGTCGCTGCGCTTGGAACCAGCGGCATCCTGGTGCTCAGCGGAAACTTCAGCCCTTTTCTCTATTTTCGGTTCTGAAACATGTGGGTCGCGCGCATCAAGATCACACTCTTTGCGCTGGTCCTGGCAAGTCCGGTTGCTGCGCTGCTGTTGCTGGGCGTCGCCGACAGCTACGGGCGCCCACAATCGAGGTTCCCAGCGGTCGCAAAAGTGCTGCTCGGAAAGAAAGGCCGGTTCGACCAATTCGGCGACGCGGTCTTGGAGCGCTCGATCGTGCGCCGCCTTGCCATCCAGCTGCGGAACTGGGCAGGCTATCGCGTCCTCGGCTTCGTCGATAACGAATATGTGGTGTCGGGCAGCGGAAGCTGGCTTTTCTACCGCGCGGAATTCTTGCATGGCCGCTGCCTGGATGAAGCCGAGACTGCGATTCGCTTGCGGCGCCTTGCCACGCTCATCGATATCGGGCGGGCCACCGGTATCGACATGGTCACGTCTGTGTCGCCGGACAAGTCGACCGTCTATCCAGAAGCGCTGAGCACGTTCGCACGCAGTTACTGGAAGTGTCGGCTCAGCAGCATCGATGCCTTCCGGAGACTGATCCGGCGCGAAGTTCCGGCGCTGATCGATCACGCAGAAGCGCTGCTGGCCGAAAAGGCGCGCAATCCCGGCGTGCCGCTTTACTACACGACCGATACCCATTGGACACCATACGGCGGCGCTATCGCTTTGCGACAGCTACTGGCCGCGCTCTATCCCGACACACGGGTTCCGCCGCCAAGCTTGACTGCCCCGTTGGCACCGCGGCGGACGGATCTTTCGCGCCTCTTGCTGTTGCAGATTGAAGAGCGAGCCAGCGGCGTCGAGCCGCTGCGGGAAGAAGACCTCGGGCCGGAGATCGCTGATCGGCCCGCATCGCCGACTCTGATCGTTGGCGACTCATTCTACGCGATCATTGCATCGCAGCTCCGTGACTTGTTTCCGAGAAATACGAGCATTCGCCTCATACGCGAGGTCACGGAGCTCGATTCCGACCTGATGACTGCGGATCGGTTGATCATCAACCTGGTTGAGCGATCCCTTCTGCCTGGGCTCAATGGCGGAGTTCTGGATTGGAGGGCGCCCATACCGGCCGCGATCGTCGCCCGCAACATGCGGCGCATACACATGTGCGCCGCCTTCAGGCCGGCTGAATCAGAGGTACTGAACAGTTCGACGGATGGACAGAGCCACACTATCGCCCTTCGTGCCATCGCACCTGATCGGCTTCCGTGCCTTCGGATGTCCGTTACGGCTAGGCGGCCGGCTGTCCTTCAGATCTCACTGCCGAATTCTGCGACTGGCGCGTTCGAACCAGGGCACGACCTCAAGGTTCAACTCGAACCCGGTTCGCAGGTGGTCGGCTTCGTTCTGCCCAGCTATGTCGGGGGTTCGCACGTGCAGCTTCAACCAGACAGCGACGGCGAGGCTATATCCATTTCGACGATCGAGGTGGGCGAGGCTCCAGCACCGCTCTTCGCGTCGGCGACGCTGCGGAAATCCCTTCAGCCTTAACTTTGCCGCCATCTGCCTGTAAACTCTTTGACGAAGTGCTGGCGCGAGGGTCTTTGGCGGGGAAATCCCGTGCGGTTACAAAGACTTGACGCGGCCGGCTTGGAGTCAAGAGTGCTGGATCGAACCCCCGCCGACGGGGCTGAGGCGCTGTCTCGGACGCGCGCCGCCAGGCCCGGGCAAGTCATGGCGGCCCTTGATCTGGGAACCAACAATTGCCGCCTCCTGATCGCGCGGCAGGGCAATACCGGGTTCCAGGTCATCGATGCCTTCTCGCGCATCGTCCGCCTGGGCGAAGGCGTGTCGCAGACCGGCGCGCTCGCGCCGGCCGCTATGGATCGCACCATCGAAGCCCTGAAAGTCTGTTCCGCCAAGATGCAGCGGCGCAGCGTTTCGCTGGTGCGCTCGGTGGCGACCGAAGCCTGCCGCCGCGCCGCCAACGGCCTCGAGTTCCTGGAACGGACGCGCGCAGAGGCCGGCGTCGATCTCGAGATCATCACGACGTCGGAAGAGGCGAAGCTCGCATTCTCCGGCTGCATGCCGCTGCTCGATCGCGCGCGGCCCCATGCGATCGTGTTCGATATCGGCGGCGGCTCGACCGAACTCGGCTGGATCGAGCTCCAGCACGGCCGCCATCCGCGCATCGTCGCCTGGCATTCCATGCCGCTTGGCGTCGTGACGCTGACCGAGCGTTTCGGCGCCGAGCACGCGCCAGACGAAAACCCGGCCGAATTCTACGAGCGCATGGTGGTCGAAGTACAGAACAACCTTGCTCCCTTCGCCCAGGCGATCGGCGCGCACCGCTTGATCGCGCGCAGCCAGGTACAGCTGCTCGGCACCTCGGGCACGGTGACGACCCTCGCCGGCATCCGCATGGAATTGCCGCGCTACGACCGTTCCGTAGTCGACGGTTCGTTCCTGGAATTCGGCGATGTCGACCGGATCAGCAAGCACTTGTCGGAGCAGACCTGCGGCGAGCGCGCGACCAACCCCTGCATCGGCGTGGAGCGCGCCGACCTGGTGGTTTCCGGCTGCGCCATTCTTTCCGCGATCTGCCGGCAGTGGCCGATCGGGCGGCTGCGCGTCGCCGACCGCGGCGTGCGCGAAGGCATCCTGATGAGCCTGATGACCGGAACGGCGCCCGAGAACGTCTATCGCCGCGGCGTCAACGGAACAGCTTTATGAGCCAGCGGCGGAGCAGCGGCCGCGGTGGTCCCCGTGGCGGGGGCGGGCACGAGCGCAACCTGGCGCGGCCCAGCGGGCGCGGTCTCACGGTCCGGGTGAAGACCGCCGGCAAACGCACCTAACTTCCACGCGCTGGCTGGGGTGGAGCGGCAGCTCAACGATCCCTATGTCGCCGAAGCGAAGAAGCAGGGCTACCGATCGCGCGCGGCCTTCAAGCTGGCAGCTCGACGACAAGTTCCATTTCCTCAAGCCCGGCGCGCGGGTGGTGGATCTGGGCGCCGCGCCCGGCGGCTGGTGCCAGGTGGCGGTCGACCGCGTCGGCGAGCGCGGCATGGTGATCGGCATCGACTTGTTGCCGATGGACCCGATTCCCGGCGCTGATCTGATCCAGATGGATTTCATGAGCGACGCGGCGCCGGACGAATTGAAACGCCGGCTCGACGGCCTCGCCGATGTGGTGCTTTGAGCGACATGGCGGCCTCTTCCACCGGCCATTCCCAGACCGACCATCTCAAGATCATGGCGCTGGCGGAGACCGCCTACGACTTCGCCAAGGATGTCCTGGCGAAGGGCGGGGTCTTCGTCTGCAAGGTGCTGCAAGGCGGGGCGACCGGCGAGCTGCTGAAGCTCCTGAAGCGCGACTTCGCCGAGGTAAAGCACGTAAAGCCGCCGGCCAGCCGCAGCGATTCGGCGGAGATCTACGTGGTGGCGCTGGGTTTCCGCGGATAGGTCCGCTTTCGCGGGCGGACGAATGACGCTCGAAGCGAAAGCATATTCGAGGCCCATTTTCGCCGGGAATCATTGAGAAATCCGCCTGCACCCGGCGCATATCCGCCCCGCGCGAAACCGTCGCGAATCACCTTGTTACAGGGCGCTTCCTGTGTATGATGGCGCGCCAACTCAAAGCCGGCCCCCGACCCCATATGGGGCCGCCCAGATCTCGAAAGGGTTGGTATGCAAATCCGCGACGTATTTACCTTCGACGACGTGCTCCCTGGAGCCCGGCGCCTCCGCGAGCACCGCACAGGCGGACACCAGGACCAAGCTCACCCGCCGCATCGGCCTCAACATCCCGCTGATGTCCTCCGCCATGGTTGCCGGTGACCGAAGCGCGCATGGCAATCTTGCATGGCCCACGGCGGCATGGGCGTCATCCACAAGACCCGACATCGCCTCGCCAGGCCGAGGAAGAAGTGCGCAAGGTGAAGCGCTTCGAAAGCGGCATGGTGGCGGAAACCCGTCACCATCCACCCGGATGAGACAGTCAACACGCGCTCAACCCGGATGAAGGCACGAGAGACCCCGGCATCCCGGTACAGTGAGCGTGGCAACGGTAAATGTCCACATTGACCAACCGCGACGTCCGTTCGCCGCGACCTCGCCGAGAAGGTCGCGAACCTGATGACCGGCGAAGATGCTGGTCACCACCAAGCCCGGCATCGGCCACGACGAGGCGCGCCGCCTGCTGCACCAGTATCGCATCGAGAAGCTGCTGGTGGTGGACGACGCCTATCGCTGCATCGGCCTCATTACCGTGAAGGACATGGAAAAGGCGCAGGCGTTCCCGCATGCCTGCAAGGACGAGAACGGCCGGCTGCGCGTGGCCGCCGCGACCGGCGTCGGCGAGGACGGCGTGCGGCGCGCCGAAGCGCTGCTCGAGGCCGGCGTCGACGTGATCGTGATCGACACCGCGCACGGCCATTCCAAGGGCGTCATCGGCGCGGTCGACGCGGTGAAGCGCCTCTCCAACGACTGCCAGGTGGTCGCCGGCAACATCGCGACCGGTGACGGCGCGCAGGCCCTGATCGACGCCGGTGCCGATTCGGTGAAGGTCGGAATCGGCCCGGGCTCGATCTGCACCACGCGCGTGGTCGCGGGCGTCGGCATCCCGCAGCTGACCGCGTTGGTGGATGCGGTGGAGCGCGCGCATCGCGCCGGCGTCCCCGTCATCGCTGACGGCGGCATCAAATATTCCGGCGACCTGGCGAAGGCGATCGCGGCCGGCGCCGATTGCGCGATGGTCGGCTCGCTGCTCGCCGGCACCGACGAGAGCCCGGGCGAGGTCTTCCTCTATAACGGCCGCTCCTACAAATCCTATCGCGGCATGGGCTCGCTGGGCGCGATGGCGCGCGGCTCCGCCGACCGCTATTTCCAGGAAGAGGTGAGCGACCACCTGAAGCTGGTGCCCGAAGGCATCGAGGGCCGCGTCGCCTACAAGGGCCCGGCCGGCACCGTGATCTATCAGCTGGTCGGCGGCCTGCGTTCCGCCATGGGCTATACCGGCAATGCGACGATCCCCGACATGCAGACCAAGTGCCGCTTCGTGCGCATCACCAATGCGGGCCTGCAGGAAAGCCACGTGCACGACGTGCAGATCACGCGCGAAGCGCCGAACTACCGGCAGAACATGTAACGAAGATGCTGCTCGTGATTCCAACTCTCCTCCAGAATGGGGGAGGGAATGCGCCTTCGTTTTTCTCAATAGAGATTCCCTTCCCTCCTTGTGGGGGAAGGATGCGGAGGCTTAGCGAACGCAGTGAGCTTAGCCGAAGCTGGATGGGGGGTGACGCCGCACAGAACCAGCCAACTGGTACCCGTCGATGGCAGCGTTTGTTTCGACAGGTTCGTGCGGCGGCACCCCCCATCCCAACCTTCCCCCACAAGGGGGGAAGGGGTTTATCGGGTGGACTTCGCACATGACCCCCGGCGCGCGCTTGCAGGCGGCGATCGATCTGCTGCACGCGATCCATGCCGGGACGGCGCCGGCCGATCGCGCGACCGCGTCCTTCTTCCGCAACCGCCGCTATATCGGCGCCAAGGACCGGCGCGAAGTGCTGGACCGCGCCTACGCCGTGCTGCGCCGGCGCGCCGCGCTCGATTGGTGGATCGAGAAGAGCGGCCAGGCGCCGCAGGACCGCGACCGCGCGCGCCTGATCGCTTCGCTTGCCTTGCTCGACGGATGGACCGCGGACCGCATCGCCGGCTCGTTCGACGGCGGGCCGTACCGGCCGGAGAGTCTTGACGATGCCGAGCGGCGCATCGCGAAGAGCGTGGCCGGCAAGGCGATCGAGACGCCGGAGCAGCCGAGCGGCGTGCGCAACGAATATCCCGACTGGATCGCGCCCTATCTCGAGCGCCGCTTCGGCGCGCGCCTGGATGAGGAGATGCGCGCCGCCATCGGCACCGCTTCCACCGACCTGCGCGTCAACACGCTGAAGGCCACGCGCGACGAGGCGATCGCCGCCTTGCAACGTGAGGGCGTCGCCGCCGCGCCGACCGCGCTGTCGCCGGTCGGCCTCCGGGTTGAAGGCCGGCCGCCGCTTGCCACCATGCAGGTGTTCAAGGACGGCCTGATCGAGGTGCAGGACGAAGGCTCGCAGCTGGTCGCGCTGCTGGCAGACGCACGCCCCGGCATGCGGGTCGCCGATTTCTGCGCCGGCGCCGGCGGCAAGACCCTGGCGATGGCCGCGCGCATGCAGAACAAGGGCAAGATCGTCGCCTGCGACGTGCTCGAAGGCCGCATCGAGCGTGCAGCCGTGCGCTTCACCCGAGCCGGCGTACACAATGTCGAGCGCAAGGCTTTGTCGAGCGAGCGCGACCAGTGGGTGAAGCGCCACGCCGGCACCTTCGACCGCGTGCTGATCGATGCGCCGTGCAGCGGCACCGGCACCTGGCGCCGCAACCCCGACGCCAAGTGGAAACTCACCGCCCAGGACCTCGCGGAGCTGACCCAGATCCAGCGCAACATCCTCGACAGCGCCTGGCGCCTGGTGAAGCCGGGCGGCCGCCTCATCTACGCCACCTGCTCGCTGCTGGCGGAGGAGAACGAGGCGCAGGTGGAAGCATTCCTCGCCGCGCACGCGGACTTCAAATTGGTGCCGGTCGACACGGTTTGGCAAGACGTCATCGGCACCCCGCTCCCACACTCTACCGTCACCCCGGCCAGCGAGCCGGGGTCCACGGGAAAGGCAAGCGCGACCCCATCCATGGATCCCGGCTCGGGGGCCGGGATGACGACCGGGGGAGCGACGGTCATCGGAGCATCTCTCTCCCTCACCCCCGCGCAGCACGGTACCGACGGCTTCTTCGCCGCGGTGCTGGAGCGCGTGAAGGTGCCGAAATGACCTTCACCGTGCGCCCCGCCGCCGCGTCGGACGCCCGCGCCATCGCGGAGATCCACTATGCCGGCTGGCAGATCGCCTATGCCCATGTTGTGACCGACGCGCAGATGGCGGCGAAACTGCCGGAGCGGCGCATCCCCTTCTGGCAGGCGCGCATCGCGGAGCCCCAATGCGTCGTGCTGATCGCGCATGACGAAACGGGCGAGGCGCAAGGCTTCGTCTATGCCGGCGACGTGCTCGGCCACGACATCCGCAAGGGCGGCCTCGACGGCTTCGATTGCGAGATCTACTCGCTGCATTGCCGCAAGGACGTGCAGGGCCAAGGATTGGGCCGCCTGCTGATGGCCGAAACCGCGCGCGCATTCCAGAGCAGAGGCCGCACCGCGCTGATGCTGTGGGCCTATCGCGACAACGCCTATCGCAAGTTCTACGAAAAGATCGGCGGCGAGCTCATCGCCGAAGGCTTCGACGACGATGTTCCCGACGTGGCCTATGGCTGGCCGCTGGACAAATTGATCAAATTGGGCGCCGCTCCGCGCCCCTTGGAGAAAGCATGACCGACCGCATCCTCATTCTCGATTTCGGATCGCAAGTGACGCAGCTGATCGCGCGGCGGGTGCGCGAGGCGGGGGTCTATTGCGAGATCTTCCCGTTCAACGTCGACCCGCAGCGCATCGCGGCCTTCGATCCCAAGGGCATCATCCTCTCCGGCTCGCCGCATTCGGTGCATGCCGAGGGCGGGCCGCAGGCGCCGGACGCGGTGTGGAACTCCAAGCTGCCGGTGTTCGGCATCTGCTACGGCCAGCAGGCGATGTGCCACCAGCTCGGCGGCAAGGTGGAGCCGCACGAGCATCGCGAGTTCGGCCGCGCCGAGATCGAGATCACCGAGCATTGCGATCTGTTCGACGGCTTCTGGACCAAGGGGACGAAGGACCAGGTGTGGATGAGCCACGGCGACCGCGTGACCGCGATCCCGCCCGGCTTCCGCGTGGTCGGCGTCTCCAAGGGCGCGCCCTTCGCCGCCATCGCCGACGAGAGCCGGCACTATTACGGCTTCCAGTTCCACCCGGAGGTGGTGCACACGCCGCGCGGCAAGGAGCTGCTGCGCCAGTTCGTGCACGAGGTCTGCGGCTGCAAGGGCGACTGGACCATGCGCGCCTTCCGCGAGAGCGAGGTCGCGAAGATCCGCGCCCAGGTCGGCAAGGGCCGGGTGATCTGCGGCCTCTCCGGCGGCGTCGATTCCTCGGTCGCGGCCGTCCTCATCCACGAGGCGATCGGCGACCAGCTCACCTGCATCTTCGTCGATCACGGCCTCTTACGGCAGGGCGAGGCGGAGCAGGTGCTGCGCCTGTTCCGCGACCATTACAACATCCCGCTGATCCACCGCGACGCCAGCGACCTGTTCCTGGGGCAGCTCGCCGGCGTGACCGAGCCGGAGATGAAGCGCAAGATCATCGGCAAGCTGTTCATCGAGGTGTTCGACGAGGAGGCGCACAAGGTCGGCGGCGCCGAGTTCCTGGCGCAGGGCACGCTCTATCCCGACGTGATCGAGAGCGTCTCCTTCACCGGCGGCCCCTCCGTCACCATCAAGAGCCACCACAATGTCGGCGGCCTGCCGGAGCGCATGAAGCTGAAGCTGGTGGAGCCGCTGCGCGAGCTGTTCAAGGACGAGGTGCGCGCGCTGGGGCGCGAGCTCGGCCTGCCGGAGACGATGATCCGCCGCCACCCGTTCCCCGGCCCGGGCCTCGCCATCCGCGTGCCCGGCGACATCACCCGCGAGAAGCTCGACATATTGCGCAAGGCCGACGCGATCTACCTCGACGAGATCGACAAGGCCGGTCTCTATGACCAGATCTGGCAGGCCTTCGCCGTGCTGCTGCCGGTGAAGACCGTCGGCGTGATGGGCGACGGCCGCACCTACGACCACGTCTGCGCCTTGAGGGCCGTCACCTCGACCGACGGCATGACCGCCGATTTCTACCCGTTCGAGCCGGCGTTCCTCGGCCGCGTCGCGACCCGCATCATCAACGAGGTGCGCGGGATCAATCGCGTGGTCTACGACTACACCAGCAAACCGCCGGGGACGATCGAGTGGGAGTGATCCTCCATGCCCATCGAGCGGCTCAATAGAAAGATTCACCAGCAGAGACTCGCTTGCGCAAATGTCGCGTTTAAAGCAGTATCCGCTTTGGTTGCTTTGCTGAAATAGACCTAACACTGTTGCGCTAGGCTGACTGCCCCAACTTGGAGAGTAGGATCTCGTGCAAACGCCTCTCAACGCCTCCGCCAGCACTGCAGGAGCATTGCTATCAAGTTCGACTTTTGAAGTGCCTCAGTTCCAACGTGAATATTCCTGGCAAGAAGACGAAGTCGCCGATTTCTGGAATGATCTAAGCAAGAGCATTGAATCGGAATCATACTTTCTTGGTCTGGTCATACTGACTGATGAAGCTGGACGAAAGCAAGTTGTTGATGGGCAACAACGTCTAATTACGCTCAGCCTTCTTGCAACCGCCATCTATTTTGAGGCGCAGGATCTGGGCCGGACTGCTCTCGCTGACCGCATTCGCGCGGATTTTCTGCGTTCCATCGACTATGACTCGGATGAGACCAATCCCAGAGTGATTTTGTCCGACGACACCGATAACGCGACATTTCAAGCTATCCTTGATGGACGAATCGCTCCAGTAGAAGAAGATGAAGAGTCGATCTCAAATCGTCTTGCCAGATCTTACGACTTTCTAAGAGAGAAACTGCACGCCGACCTTGGCAAAGATCCATTCAAACGCCTTGGGAAATGGACTGAGTTCCTGACGCACAGACTTTACTTTGCTGTGTTTGTTCACCCTGATCCGTCATCTGCCTACCAAGTCTATGAGGTAATCAATACCCGGGGTAAGGAGCTGACGACTGCCGATCTACTAAAGAACTACGTACTCAGTCGAACACCGAAGGGGCAGAGAAAGGCGCGCTATCGCGAGTGGCAAAGCATTTCGGGTCAATTCTCAGCTGACGGCTCGAGCAATTTTGTCCAATACATTCGGCACGTGGTGACTGTCCAAAATGGGCATATCTTGCCCAAAGATCTATTTGCATTTCTCGCTCATAGGGTTAAGCAGCCGGGTAAGAGCCCGCCAAGCTCAGATGATCTCATGGCTCTTCTGAGGCGCTATCTCCCTCTCTATCTCCAAATGATTGATCCGACACTGGCTGGTCCTGCGGAGTCAGATGCTCTCAAGGTGTTCGCTGCCTTGAATGCGCTAAGCGTTATTGCAGTCAGACCAATTCTGCTTGCTGTTGCCAACGTGAAGGATCAGCTCGCTGGTATGGAGTACATACTTCGGCTGGTCGTCAGGCGCATCGTAGTCGGCAATCTAGGCACGGGTAACGTGGAGCGACGCTTCGGTGAGGCAGCGCGCATGGTTTACGAGGCCGGATCATGGAAGATACTCGTTGACGAGCTGAGTGACCTCAACCCTACAAGGGATGAGTTTGTCAATCAGCTCGAAAAACGATCCTTCAACAAGAACGTTCTTGGCTTTCTCCGCCGCTCAATACTTGCCGAAAGCATCACCCCCGATCACTTCGGCGTGGTCCATTTTGTCAGACCTCGTCAAAGTTTAGATTGGGACGGTATGAGCGAAGAAGATAGTGCCTTTTGGGGATCGACCATTGGAAACACCTTTATTGCCGATCTAGAGAGGCGTCCTAAAGGAGCGTCGGACTGGAAAGGCTTCAAAGTACACATGCTACCCGAGGCTGTTGACAATGAGTGGCGCGCGCGCTTGACGCGCATCGAGGAGTGGGACGCTGTTGCGGTTGAAAAGTTGGGCAAGGAGTTGGCTAAGGCGGCTGCCAAGATCTGGTTCCCGTAGAGTGGATCCTATGGATCAAGCGGAACAACAGAAGCGGCTGATCGAGGTCCTAGACCGTCAAGTCAGGTGCGACTCTCTCAATGCGCTGGTTTCTGCCATGAAATCAGAGTCGTCCACGATCGCCCTGAAAGACACGGCGATTGGTTTGGATTCAAGCGTGTTTCTTCGGCTTGCTGGTCACTCCAAGAGTGTCGATATCATCGACTACCTTAGCTCTCGTCATAGTGCGCCGCTGATCCTTCCAGGCCAAGCGATACAGGAGTTTTGGAACAACCAACTTCATGCGGTTGAAACTGTCGCAGCCACATTGAAGAAGCAGTTCGACACGTTCAAGGCGTCTCTTTCGAAAGTTGATCAAGACTTTGGAAGTTACGCCGGCCAAATTGATGCACTTCTCGATGAGTTCAGTGTCGAGCATGGCCATGTCTATGATGAGGCCACAGTTAGGAAGACCTTGTCTTTACTTGAAGTCTTGGCAAAGAAAGGATCAGTAACTTACGCTCCACGAGCAATGTTTGACGCCATTGGAGGTCTCAGGAAGAGAACGAAAACCCCTCCTGGCTTCAAAGATGATGGTGATGGAGACTTCTACATTTGGGTGGACTTGCTGACTGGACTCCTGGAAGCTCAAGTGAAGGGTGAGAAGTATCAGCGTGTCGTGCTGGTATCTCTAGACAAGAAAGTAGACTGGAGTCGCGCCGGAATGGCTCATCCGATTCTAGTTGCGGAGATTCGTTCTCTGCTAGATGTGCCGTTTGAGATCTGGACGATCGAAAGGTTGGCCACGGAGGTGGCGGCGGCCACTTAAGGTGATTGGCGGCTTGTAGCCCTTACTTCAACGCTCTGTTGCCGCTACATAGGGTCCGCAGTGGGGTTGAAGGCCGTGCAAGACGCCTCAATGCCACGCAACCTCCACCCCGAACTTCCGCTCCACCGCCCTTCCCGCGATGAACTCCGCCGCCGCCAGATCCTGCGAGGCGACGCCGAGCGAGCGGTAGAGCGTGCGTTGCGCGGCGCTGGTGCGGCCGGGATGCGTGCCGGCGATCACCTCGCCGATTTCGGTCGCCTGCCAGTCGGCGGGGACGAGGCCTTGGGCGCGGGCGTCGATCACTTCGCCGGCTTGCGCGTCCAGCGAGGGGTGGTAGTCGGTGAAGAAGCCGAGCGCGGGCACGCAGTCCGGCATCAGCTCGCGCAGATAGGGCATGCTGCCGCCGATCGCGTTGAGGTGCGCGCCCTCCGGCACCATCGCTTGCGACAGGAACGGCTGGGTGGCGGAGGTGGTGGTGCAGATGATGTCGGCCTCGGCCAGCGCCGCCGCCAGCGTCGGCGCCGCTGCGATGCCATGCTTGCGGGCGAAGGCCGTGGTCTTGTCGCGATTGCGCGACCACACGACGACCTGCGCGATCGTGCGCACCGCGCGCATCGCGATGAGGTGCCCGTCGGCTTCCTCGCCCGCGCCGATGATGGCGAGGCGCCTGGCATCGGGCCGCGCCAGCAGCTGGGTCGCGACCGCGCTGGCCGCGGCGGTGCGCAGCGCGGTCAGCACCGAGGCGTCGAGGCAGGCCTTCGGCAGGCCGCTCGCGCGGTCGAACACCAGCATCACGCCGGCATGGGAGGAGAGGCCGCGATCGGGATTGCGCGGGAAGAGACTCAGCAGCTTGGCGCCATAGCTGCCGTCGCCGCCGAGCGCGCCGGGCATCACGCCGAACTTGTCGTCGCCGCCCAGCGGAATCGCCTGGCGCAGCGGCAATTGCGCCTCGCGCCGCGACACACTCGCCATCGCCGCGGCGACCGGCTCGATCAGATCCGCGATCGTGACCAGCCGCCGGATGTCGTCGCCATTGAGGACCAGCATTCCGGATCTCCCGCTTCCGTCCCCGGCGGTCTGCAGGGCCGTGGTGCGATGGGTGGTGCGATGCGAGCTTGCCTGCGCCGTTCCATGGTTGCAATCTCTAGCCATGGGCCCGCTCACGGGACGGATACACACGGAGGCGGCCAGATGGTGTTGGCAAGGCGACGACTGTTCCAAGGCTGCGCAACGCTGGCGATCGGGCTCTCCATGCTGACCCTTGTGTTTCCTGCGCGGAGCGAAGGCGGGACGGCCTTCAAGCCGATCCCGACGCAATACATCGCGGCGCTCGGCGCTCCGGGCGCGACCTCCGGCACCGACGCGCAGACCTGGGGCCTGTGGCGCGTGGATCCGGGTCCGCGCGGGGTCCGGCTGACCAGCTACGAGGTGTTGAAGGCCAACGGCAGCGTGGCGCCGGCAAACTGGACGTTCGACCAGACGGACTGGTGGCTGGAGGAACACGGCCTGATCATGGAGCGGCCTTCGTTCCCGATTCCGCCCGGCAGATACGTGGTGACGGGCGGCCGCGAGATGACCGCCGTGCTGACCGTGCACCCCAAGGGCAGCGACGGTTCCCAGCAATGGGAGCTCGACAGCGGCGCCACGCTCTATGACGTGACGCATTTGCGCTGCCGTTCCGCGCGCTACACCCCGGCGGCGGGCGCGGGCTCGTGCTCTCCGGCGAATGCGCGGATGTCCGCCTTCCCGGTGGAACCCGGGGCGGCGATGCCCCCGGTCGAAGGCTGCAGCAAGCAGGACTACGAGGTCCTGATCGTCATCGGCATGGTCGAAGACAACTGACCGCTGCCGCGCGCATGCGCGCAAAGAAACCCACCGCACGCGCGCAAAAAAAGTGGGTCAGGCCGTCCGCGTCGACAGCGGCCGCTCGCCCTTGATCGTCGTGCGGTGCATCAGCCGGCGCGAACCGTCATAATCGTTGACGGCGTAGTGCATGGCGCAGCGGTTGTCCCACATCGCGAGGTCGCCCACGCGCCAGCGCAGGCGGCAGGTGAATTCGGGCCGGATCGCGTGGGCGAACAGGAACTCGAGCAGCGGGCGGCTCTCCTGCTCAGTCATTCCTTCGAAGCGCGTGGTGTAGATCGCATTGACGAACAGCGCCTTGCGGCCGGTCACCGGATGCACGCGTACGACCGGATGCGCCATCTCGCGGTCGGCCTCGGGCCGGTTGCGCTCGATGCCGATGGAGCGCGAGACCTTGAGATCGGCCGGCACGCCGCCCACGCCATAGGGCTTGCCGGAATGCATCGCGTTGAGCGGGTCGAGCATCCGCCGCATGCCCTCGGACAGCGCCTCATAGGCGTCGTACATGTTGGCGAACAGGGTGTCGCCGCCGTGATCCGGCACCTCGCGCGCATAGAGCACGGAGCCGAGCGGCGGCTCCTCCAGGAAGCTGAAGTCCGAATGCCAGGCATTGCCGAAGGTGCTGACGTTGCGCTCGTCGGCTTCCTTCAGCACGGCGATGATGTCCGGATACTCGTCCATGTGCTTGATGTAGGGCGAGCGGCTGAGCGGCCCGAACCGGCGCGAGAAGGCGAGGTGCTGCTCCGGCGTCAGATGCTGGTCGTGGAAGAAGAGGACCAGCCGCTCGTGGAACGCTCGCGCGATCTCCGCGAAGGTCGCGTCGTCGAGCGGCCTGGCGAGGTCCACGCCATGGATGTCGGCGCCCAGCGCGCCGGCCATCGGCCGGACCTCGATGCGGGTGTAGGGGGTAGCCATTGTCCCTATGTAGGCGATTGCAGGGTCGCGCGGAAGGCGGCGAGATCAGAACTGCGCTGCCCGGTTTGCCAAGCCGCTCAGCTGGATAGGCCTGCGCAAGAGGGGTCCCGGACCCCGCCCAACGCGGCGGCGGACATCAATCTCCCCGCGGAATGGCCGATTGTCCTCTCCCGAACCCTATGCTAATGAAGTATGCACATTGACAACCGTGTTAGAAGATGAGCGAGAGCGGCACGGTCCTCATCGTTTCAGGGGCCTCGGAAGAATGGCAGCCGGTGGTGGCCGAACTCTCGGACGAGTACGGCTATCGGGTGCTGCGTGCGGCCAGCATGCTCGAGGCCAAGAGCCTGGGCGATGATGCGCATGTCGACATCGTCATCTGCGAGCAGCAGGTGGGTGACGATGACGGCGTCGAGGTGATGCGCCACTACCGGGTCGCCCACCCCTACGTCATCCGCGTCCTGGTGCGCGACAGCGCGGCGAGCCGGGCACGTCCGACGATCGACGAGGCGGCGATCTATCAATTCATCCGGCGGCCGCTGGACCCCGAACAGGTCGGCCTGGTGGTCAAGCGCGCGTTGGAGACCCGCGAGCTCGCACGCCGCCACCGGCTGCTCAGCCGCGAGCTGAAGTTCAACGAAGACGCGCCGTTCCTCCATCCCCAGGTCCGCCAGATCGCCGAATGCAGCACCTTCGAGAAGCTGGTCTATGCCAGCGAGGCGATGGCCGATCTGTGCGATCTGGCACGCCGGGCGGCGCCCACCGATCTGCCGATCCTGATCCAGGGCGAAACCGGCACCGGCAAGGAGCTGCTGGCGCGCGCCATCCACTACAACAGCACGCGCAACAGCAGCCCGCTCATGGTGCAGAATTGCGGCGGGATCTCGGACGAGCTGCTGCAATCGGAGCTGTTCGGCCACAAGCGCGGCGCCTTTACCGGCGCGATTGGCGATCGTCTCGGCCTGTTCCGGGCGGCCGAGGGCGGCACGGTTTTTCTTGATGAGATCTCGGAAGTGTCGCCGTCCTTCCAGGTCAGCCTGCTGCGCTTCCTGCAGGAAGGTGAGGTCAAGCCGCTCGGCTCCGACCAGACCTTGATCTGCAACGTGCGCATCATCGCGGCGTCGAACAAGCCATTGAACCGCTTGGTCGCCCAGGGCAAGTTCCGCGAAGATCTCTACTTCCGGCTCAAGGGTTTCGAACTGACGGTTCCACCGTTGCGTGACCGGCCGTCCGAGATTCCGATCCTCGCCGAGTTCTTCGCCAAGAAATACGGGCAGAGCATGAACCGGCGCATTCTCGGCATCGCCAGCGATGTGCTGGAGCGCCTGATCCAGTATTCCTTCCCGGGCAACATCCGCGAACTGGAGAACGAAATCCGCCGCATGGTCGCGATGGCGAGCGACGGCGGCTTCGTCACCAGCAAGCACCTGTCGCCGGCGATCATGGCGGTCGAACCGCGGTCGACAAAGATTTCGGCCACGCGCCTCGATCTTCCGGGCGAAACGCTGAAGGACAAAGTCGAAGCGCTGGAAAAAGAGCTTGTGAAGGATGCCCTGGCGCGCAATCGTTGGAACCAGAGCGAGACGGCCCGGGAGCTGGGGCTGTCGCGCGTCGGCCTCGCCAACAAGATCAAGCGCTACGGTATCGACAGCGCCGCCTGATTGGAGGCAAGCGTGCATGGCGACGAGACGGAGCGGGATCGAAGCATCGATCCCGGCACGGACCCCAACGTTGTGCGGTTCCCGCAATCGCGGGTGAAACCGGCCAGTGGCGCCGGCTATACCGATCTCGGCCTCGGACGCATGGCATCCGAGCTCGGCATGGCCAATGAGCAGCTGACGGGACACTGGTGCAGCAACTGCAAAGGCATCTGGTTCGGCTATCTGCTCGAAGTTGAATGCCCGCAATGCGGCGGCCGCAACGGCTGACCGGCGGCATTTTTGCAAAGCATCTTTGCAGATGGCAAAAAAAGATAGTTTGCAGTCGGCGCTCTGCTGATTGCGCGCGCGCTTCACGAAATTGAGTCAGCCGATTGATTTGGAAGACGTTTCCCGGCGTCGTCCCGCGTGGCACGAGACTTGCTGTTTCGCTTGCGCGGGATCAAACGCGGCCGAGACGCGCCGCGGGCCCGCACAGTGCGAACAAGAAAGCGACCTGCGGAGGAAATGCATGGCCAATCTGCTGTGGCTCCAGGGCGGAGCCTGTTCCGGCAACACGATGTCGTTCCTCAATGCCGAGGAACCGAGTGCCTGCGATCTCGTCACCGATTTCGGAATCAATGTGCTGTGGCACCCCTCGCTGGGCGTGGAGCTTGGCGAGAACCTGCAGAACCTGCTGAAGGGCTGCGTGTCCGGCAAGATCCCGCTCGACATCTTCGTGTTCGAGGGAACGGTCGTGCAGGCGCCCAACGGCACCGGGCAGTGGAACCGCTTCGCCGGCCGCGCGATGAAGGACTGGGTCAAGGACCTGGCCGGCATCGCGCAGTTCACGGTCGCGATCGGTGATTGTGCGACCTGGGGCGGCATTCCGGCCACCGCGCCGAACCCCTCGGAATCGACCGGCCTGCAATTCCTGAAGCGCAACCATGGCGGCTTCCTCGGGGTCAACTACCGCTCCAAGGCGGGCCTGCCGGTGATCAACATTCCGGGCTGCCCCGCGCATCCCGACTGGGTCACGCAAATCCTGGTCGCGGTGGCATCGGGGCGCGCCGGCGACCTGGCGCTCGATGATCTGCAGCGGCCGAAAACCTTCTTCACCAGCTTCACCCAGACCGGCTGCACCCGGAACATGCACTTTGCCTACAAGGTGTCGGCGACCGAGTTCGGCCAGCGCAAGGGTTGTCTGTTCTATGACCTCGGCTGCCGCGGTCCGATGACCCACAGCCCGTGCAACCGCATCCTATGGAACCGCGTCTCCTCCAAGACGCGCGCCGGCATGCCCTGCATGGGCTGCACCGAACCGGAATTCCCGTTCTTCGATCTCAATCCGGGCACGGTGTTCAAGACCCAGACCGTGATGGGCGTGCCGAAAGACCTGCCGTCAGGCGTCGACAAGACCGGCTACATCAAGTTAACCGGCGCGGCCAAAGCCGCGGCGCCAGCCTGGGCGGAACGCGACATCTTCGTCGTCTGAGCCGCGTTTTCCGCAAGACCTCATTCTGGGAGAGAACAAATGTCAGGAGCAGCAGTCCAGACACTGGACATTTCGCCGGTAGGGCGCGTGGAAGGCGACCTCGACGTACGCGTCGAGATCCAGGACGGCATGGTGGTGGACGCGTGGACCAGCGCCGAACTGTTTCGCGGCTTCGAAGTCATATTGCGCGACAAGGACCCGCAGGCGGGCCTGGTCGTCACGCCGCGCGCCTGCGGCATCTGCGGGGCGTCGCATCTGACCTGCGCCGCCTGGGCGCTCGATACCGCGTGGAAGACCGAAGTGCCGCGCAACGCGATCCTGGCGCGCAATCTCGGGCAGATCACGGAAAGCATCCAGAGCTTGCCGCGCCACCACTACGGCCTGTTCATGATCGACCTCACCAACAAGAACTACCGCAAGAGCGCGTTCTACGAAGAGGCGGTGAAACGGTGGGCGCCGTTCACCGGCACCAACTACGAGATCGGCGTCACCATCTCCGGCCGGCCGGTCGAGATCTACGCGCTCCTGGGCGGGCAATGGCCGCATTCCAGCTACATGGTTCCCGGCGGCGTCATGTGTGCGCCGACCCTGACCGACGTGACGCGCGCCTGGTCGATCCTGGAGCATTTCAAGAAGAACTGGATGGAGCCGATCTGGCTGGGCTGCTCGCTCGAGCGCTATGAGCAGATCAAGTCCTACGACGACTTCATGGCATGGCTGGACGAGAAGCCGGAGCATGCCAACTCCGACCTCGGCCTCTACTGGCGGATGAGCGTCGATGTCGGCCTTGATAAGTACGGCGTCGGCCACGGCAAGTACGTGAGCTGGGGCTACCTGCCGCACGAGGACAGATACAACAGGCCGACGATCGAAGGCCGCAACGCCGCGCTGATCATGAAAAGCGGCGTCTATGACGGCAAGAGCGGCACCCACAAGCTGATGGATCAGGCGTTCACGCGGGAGGACGTCCAACACGCCTGGTACGACGAGCCGGGCGGGCTTCACCCGTTCGACCGCAAGACCGCGCCCACGATGAAGAACGACATCGACCACAAGGGCCGGTATTCCTGGGCGACCGCGGTCCGGCACGATGACAACGGCCGGCTGGAGGCCGGGCCGC
The DNA here is from genome assembly GCA_041398065.1 of Dongiaceae bacterium. Classification (GTDB taxonomy): domain Bacteria; phylum Pseudomonadota; class Alphaproteobacteria; order Dongiales; family Dongiaceae; genus Dongia_A. The sequence goes on from JAWKVL010000001.1 coordinate 146,239, forward strand.
TGGCGCGCCAGCTGATCGCCGGCGGAAAGCACGGTGAATCCTGGCAGCACTACGACCCGCTCGTGCTCGACATGTACAAGAAGCTCGGCGGCGCGAGCGTCATGCTGCGGCACTTCGCGCGCATGCATGAGGGCATCAAACTCTACCGCGAAGCGGAGCGCATCTTGCGCGAGTTCCGCCTCGGCGATCCCTGGTACGTCAAGCCGACGGAAAAGGATGGCCGCGGCTGGGGCGCGACGGAAGCGATCCGCGGCGCGCTCTGCCACTGGATCGAGGTCCAGGGTGGGAAGATCAAGAACTACCAGATCATCGCGCCCACCACTTGGAACGTCGGACCGCGCGCCAACAATGGCGAACGCGGTCCGATCGAGCAGGCCCTGATCGGCACACCGATCGCCGATCCGAGCGACCCGGTGGAGGTTGGTCATGTCTGCAGATCCTACGATTCGTGCCTCGTCTGCACGGTCCATGCGCACGATGCGAAGACCGGGCAGGAACTGGCGCGCTTCCGTACCGCCTAGGTCATCTCTAGAGTTGCCGGGTCAAATTGCTGCATCGGGCGCGCGACAGCAAATGCCTCGCAGTCGCGAGCCCGACCGCAGCGGACATCTGGGGGCAATCGTGGGCGGCAAACGGGGTAAAGACGCGGACGCATTGTTGGCTGAAGTTTCGGCCATGCTCGCGAGCGGGTTGAAGACCAAGGTCGAGCCGTTCCCCGAGACGGAGAAGGAGTTCGCCGCAATCCTCGACGAGCTGCGCGCACTCCCGCCCGACGATGTGAAGGGCAGGCTTGTCATTGCCGGCTTTGTCGACCATCCGGTCGGGCCGGACCGTCAGCGCTGCCAGGAGTGCATCTATTATCTGGTTCATCGCAAGTGGTGCGACATTCCCGAGATCTCGTTGCCGGCTGAGCCCGACTGGTGGTGCCGGCTGTGGCGGATCTGATGCAGGACGCGCCGGCAACAGCCGCGAACGCGGCGGACGAGACGGTGCGGCGCCAGGCCGAAGACCTGCTGAAGAACGGCCTCCAGACCGAAGTCTTTCCGCGGGCGGACGCGCATGAAGACGTGCAGGAAATCATCGCTCGGCTGCGCAAGTCCGATGGATCGCTCGAATCACGGCTGATGATCGGGGGCTTCACGCTCGAACCGATTGTGCACCAGGAGATCGAGCAGGCGTGCGAGACCTGCATGTACTATCTCGTCCACCGGCGCTATTGCGAACTGCCTGAGCTGGACCTGCCGGTCGAGGCGCAATGGTCCTGCCGGCTGTGGCGGATCTGACTTGGTTGCCGGCATGCTGACGGTGATCGGATGCGGAAACCCGACGCGGTCCGATGACGGTGTCGGGCCATGGGTCGTGCGAGCCCTGCACGATCGGCTCGGCGACTTGGCGCTCCCCCAAGTGCAATTGTTCGATGCCGGGACGGACGGCATGAGCGTCATGTTCCGCGCGCGCGGCACGACCCAGCTGATCGTGATCGATGCCTGCCGCTCGGGCAGCGCCCCCGGGACGGTGTACGCCGTGCCCGGGAAGGAGCTGGCCGCCCCGCCGGAGGCGAGCCTGAACCTGCACGATTTCCGCTGGAACCATGCACTGCATGCCGGGCGGCAAATCTACAAGGACGCATTCCCGGAGGACGTGACGGTTTATCTAATCGAATCCGAAACGCTCGATTACGGCGTCGGGCTGAGTGCCGCCGTCGAGCGTGCCGCCAGCGACGTGGCGGACCGGATCGAGGAACTCATTCGCAATCTGGAGCCGGGAGCGTCGGCGTGAGCCCGCGCACGTCGAACGTGGACACGACCGCAGCGATGGCCACCGTCACGCTGCGGCGGGGTGCACTGTATCTGGCGGCTGAGGTGTACGAGCGCTACTTCGCCGGACTCGCGAGCGTCATCCTGCTGCGGGATAAGAACGATCTTCTGATCATGCCGGTGCGCAACGCCGCTGCCGGCGGCTATCTGCTGAAGATCAGGAACGCTCGAGGCGATCGCGTCATCGACGCGCCGGACTTCTTTCGTGCGCATGCGATCGATCGCCCCGAGGAGGTGACGTTGCCCGCGCTATGGCGGGCAGACCGGGCTGCTCTGGCAATCGCGGGACTTCCGGCATCTGCAAACTAAGTTTGCAGATCGCAATGTGGATAGACAGGTCGGCTGAATCGCGGTATTGGATGTAACAAACAAAGGTCTCCGATGAAGGGGCCTCATTCTGGGAGGGAAGTGTGGGCCCCAGCCGTACCGAAGCACAGGTAGAGGCAGCACTCGCAGCGATCGAGGCGGAAGCGGCAACGATCTTAGAGAAGGTCGAGATGCTGATGGAAATCGCCGTCGGCCTGCAGATGCGCCCCAAATCAATCGAAGATCTGCGCAGCGCGCTCCAGCTCTATGACGAAGCGCTGCGCCTATGTCCTTCGGAGGAGCGCGCCATCAGTGCACGCCTCATCGCGCGCAAGGGCACGGCCTTGCAGGCGATGCCCGGCGAGACGTCGGAGTCACTCGAAGCGGCGCGCGATTGCTTCGTGGCCGCGGGCGAAGCACTCCGCGCGGATGGCAGCGCCGAAGAACTCGCCGAGATCGAGATGAACCTCGGACTCGTGCTGCAGTCGCTGGCGGCAATGGGACGTGCGCGGGTCACGGATGCGATCTCTGCCTACCAGCGCGCGTTGCGCACCTTCAACAAGCATGCGCATCCGAAAGAATTCGCGATCCTGCAGAACAATCTGGCGACCGCCTTCATCGCGATTCCATTCTCGGACGAGCGCGCCAAGATGCGTGAAGCGCTGGCCGTCCAGGCGTTCGAGGAAGGGCTGCGCGTCGTCAACTTGATCGATCACCCGACCGAATATGCGATGCTGCAGAACAATCTCGGCAACGCGCTGCAATACGCCTCCTCCAGCCACGCGGTCGAGAACAACCTGCGCGCATTGCAGGCCTACGATGAAGCGCTGAAAGTGCGCACGCGCGCGACCACGCCGCTGGAATATGCCAACACGATCGCCAACAAGGCGAACTGTCTGTGGAACTTGCCGGACCAGCCGGAGCAGCCTGATCTCGGAAATCCCGCCAACCTGAAGCTGGCGATCGCGCTCTATCGCGAGGCGCTCGATATCTTCGATCAGCGCGGCGAGACGGCGAAGGCCAAGATGATTTCGGAAGCGCTGCAGCAGGCAAGCGCGGAGTTGCGGACCCCGAGCGGTCGTGGCGGCAACGGCGCCGCGACAGAGGCAGAGTTGTCAATCAATTGATTGAGATGGAGCGGAAGAGAAGATGACCACAGTCCTTGCGGCTTTCGGCCTCGGCATCATCGGATCGATCGTGGGCGGCGCGCTCGGCGGCATAGTCGTCGGCGGCAAGCATATCGGCAACGAGCTCGCGGCGCTGATGGGCGGCTTCTACGGACCGATCGCCGGAATCGGCGGCGTGATCGTCGGGATCGTCGCGCTCCAGCTTTGGCAGGCCTGAGGGGGCGCGATCATGTGGGAAATGGCCAAGAACTCGATCATCCTCTTCCTGCGTGGCCGGCTGTTCCAGGATCCGCGGAAAGTCGTGCAGCTGGCGATCGTCGGCATGGCGACGACGGCGATCCTGCTGATCGCGCTTGGGCTGGTCGGTGCGCCGCTGCCGGTAGCCGCAGGCGTGGCCGGGCTCGCTGGCGGTGCGTTGCAGCCCTACCTCTTCAAGAACCTCAAATACCGGTGAGACTGGCCTGAGCCATGAGCGCCGTCGCAGCAGAGCCAACTCGCACTTCAGATCTCGATACGCTGACGACGGAGATCGCGCGGCTCGACGCCATTCTCGAATGCTGGGACGACAGCCAGCAGGCCACGGTGCTGGCCTACCGCCGCGCCGTCGAGGCGCTGCACAAGGAAGCCGTCCGGCGCATGATCGCCGAATTGAAGAACGAGCCGTCGGCGCTGATGGCGATGCGCAGAGCCCTGTCCGACGAGATCGTCTATGCGGTGCTGCGCCATCTGGAGCTGGTGAGGCCCAGCCTGCAAGAGCGGATCGAGCAGGCGCTTGATTCGGTACGCCCGATGCTGGCCTCGCACGGCGGCAGCGTCGAACTGGTCGCTTTGAAGGGGCCGGATACCGTCGAGGTCCGCTTCATCGGCGCCTGCGAGCACTGCCCGGCGTCCGCCCTGACCTTCACCGAAGGCGTCAAGAAAGCGATCGAGCAGCACTGCCCCGAGATCACCAGGATCGAGCAGGCGAAAGGGCCGTCGCGAGCGCCGGAAAGTGGCCGGGTCGGTTTCGTCAGTCCGTTCGCCTCTCCCAACAAAGGGAACTGGGTGTTCGCGGCCCGGCTCGACGACCTCCCGGAAGGCGAGCCGGTGCAGATGAGCGTGCAGGGCCAGGATCTCATTCTCTGGCGCAGCGGCGCGGTGGTCAGCTGCTTCCAGAATGCGTGCGCGCACCTGGGCATGCCGATCGACGCCGGCGAGGTCGTGGATAGCATCATCACCTGTCCATATCACGGCTTCCAGTACGACCTCCGCTCGGGCGAGTGCCTGACCGCGCCAGAGGTCCGGTTGCAGCCGCACGCGGTGCGCCTGATCGGCAGCCGCGTCGAGATCCAGTTGTCGAGCTAGGCGGGGCGCGATGCGGGTATCGCTGGCCTTTCGTCCGCAAAACACCGATCCCGTTCTCGATGGGCCGCCGCCCTTGTCGCTGTGCGATCCGGCCGGGCCGCGCATCGTGCTGGGCGAACGGCCGCCGGGCGACGGCCTTGCCGTACCGATCGCGCCGCGGCGGCACACTTTGTTCGGTCCGCGCGGCGCGATCCGCAATCCGCTGACCGGTGCGGTCGCCGTGGCCGACACTGGCCATCACCGATTGCTGATCTGGCACAAACCGCGGGCGGACCATTGCCCGGCCGACCTGCAAATCGGTCAGCGCGATTTCGAGAGCGAAGGACGGAACGGCAATCGCGACCCGTCGGCGGCGAGCCTTAATGTTCCGACCGGGCTGGCGACGGACGGCCGTGCGCTGGCCGTGGCGGACGCGTGGAATCACCGTGTCCTGATCTGGAAGAACTGGCCCGAGACCGACAATCAGCCGGCGGACCTGGTGCTCGGCCAGCGTGATTTCAAGGATACCGCCGCCAATCGCGGTGGCGAGCCGGACGCCGTCACACTCAATTGGTGCTACGGCGTCTCGTTTGTAGATGGCGGTCTGGCGGTGGCGGATACCGGCAATCGCCGCGTTCTGTGGTGGGACCAACTGCCGACGCGCAATGGCCAACCAGCGGACCTCGTGCTCGGCCAGCGCGACTTCGACAGCCGGGACGAGAATGCCGGTCTGGATGCGGGTGCGCTCGGGATGCGATGGCCGCACGCGATCGCCAGCCGCGGCCCGATGCTGCTCGTCGCCGACGCCGGCGACAACCGGATCATGGTCTGGAACCGCCGGCCGGAACGCCCCGGCACGCCCTGCGATTTCGTCTTGGGGCAAGCGAAATTCAGCGAGGTCGAACACAATCGCGGCCGCTACTTGCCGGATCGCAATGCGCTCAACATGCCGTACGGTTTGACGATCGCCAGCGAGTGGCTGGTCGCGGCGGACACGGCGAACTCGCGCCTCGTCGGCTGGCCGGCCGACACGCTCGCGATGGATGCGCCGGCGCGGGCGCTGCTGGGTCAGCCGGATTTCGGCTCGAAGGGCGACAATCGCTGGCAGATGCCAGTGCGCGACAGCCTGTGTTGGCCCTATGGCGTAACCAGCGACGATGCCGCCCTGATGATCGCGGATTCGGGCAACAACCGCGTCCTGCTCTGGGACTTGGCGCCATGATGCGATTGGCACAACCGGCTCGGCCTATTGTCGCGGCCTGCGAGGTGCGGGTGCGTGGCCAGGTGCAGGGCGTCGGCTTCCGCCCGACCGTCTGGCGGCTGGCCCATGCGTGCGGCCTCACCGGCCAGGTACGGAACGATCCGGACGGCGTGCTGATCCAGCTCGAGGGCGCGGAGGATGCGATCGCGCGCTTTCTCGATCACCTCCCTTTGGAGGCGCCGCCCTTGTCCCGCATCGAGGCGATCGAGCGGCACGACCTGTCCGGCCCGCTGGGATTTGCCGACTTCGCGATCGTTCAGAGCACAACCGGCCACGCCCATACGCCGGTCACACCGGACGCAGCGATCTGCCCGGCCTGCAAGGCGGAGATCCTGTCGCCGTTCGAGCGGCGCTTCCGCTATCCGTTCGCCAATTGCACCCACTGTGGACCACGCTTCTCGATCGTGCGCAGCGTGCCCTATGACCGAGCCAGCACCAGCATGGCGGCCTTCGCCATGTGCCCAGCCTGTGCCGCCGAATATGGCGACCCCGCCGACCGCAGGTTCCATGCCCAGCCGGTCGCATGCCATGTGTGTGGCCCGCGCGCGACGCTGCAGCGGTTCGATGGCAGGGCGGTCTCCTACGATCAGTACAGCATGCTGGATGACGTCGACGCGGTCGCCGGGCTGCTGCTCAAGGGGGAGATTGTCGCCATCAAAGGGCTTGGCGGATTCCACCTGGCGTGCGATGCGACGAACGCCGGCGCGGTTGCGCGGTTGCGAGCGCGCAAGCGGCGCTACCGCAAGCCCTTTGCGCTAATGGCGCGGGACCTCGAGATCGTCCGCCGCTATTGCAGCATATCAGCGGCGGAAACCGATCTGCTGGCGAGCGCCGAGGCGCCGATTGTCCTGCTCGAGGCGAACGGGCCGGAACGATTACCAGACGAAATTGCACCGGGCTTCGACACGCTTGGTTTCATGCTGCCCTATACGCCGCTGCATGTTCTGCTGATGCGCCGCCTGTCGCGGCCGGTGGTCATGACCAGCGGCAATCTTTCCGAAGAGCCGCAGGTCATCGCGAACGAGGATGCACTCGGGCGGCTCGGCTCGATCGCGGACTACATCCTGCTGCACAATCGCGACATCGAAAATCGCATCGACGATTCGGTCGTACGAATCATGGCCGGTGCGCCGCGCCTGTTGCGCCGTGCGCGCGGCTATGCGCCGGCTCAGATCAAGCTGCCGAAAGGTTTTGAGGGTGCACCGGAGATCCTCGCCTTCGGTGGTGAGTTGAAGGCGACATTCTGTCTGGTCAAGGACGATGCCGCGATTCTGTCGCAGCACCAGGGCGACCTGGAGGATGCAGCGACCTTCGACGACTACCAAAAGAATCTGCGGCTCTACGAAGCGCTGTTCACGCATCGCCCGGAATTGCTCGCTGCCGATCTGCATCCGGACTACCTATCCACCAAGCTGGCGCGTGCTGCGGCGCAGGAGCGCGGCCTACCGCTCACAATGATTCAACATCACCATGCACACATCGCAAGCTGCCTCGCCGAGAACGCCCGGCCGATCGATACGCCGCCGGTACTGGGCGTCGCGTTGGATGGCCTGGGCTATGGCGAGGACGGGGCGATATGGGGCGGCGAGTTCCTGGTGGCGGATTACTGCTCGTTCCGCCGCGCCGGAACCTTCAAGCCGGTCGCCATGATCGGCGGCGCGCAAGCGATCCGCGAGCCCTGGCGCAATACCTATGCGCACCTGGCGGCCGAGATGGGATGGGCGCGGTTCGCCATAAACTATGACGAACTGGATCTTTATGCCTATCTCGCCGACAAACCGCGCGACCTGCTCGATCGAATGGTGCGGGCGGGCATCAACGCGCCGCTCGCCAGTTCCTGCGGCCGCCTGTTCGACGCCGTCGCCGCGGCCGTCGGCTTGTGCCGCGACCTGGCCGCGTTCGAGGGCGAGGGCGCCATGCTGCTGGAAGCTGCGATCGACAAGGCGGCCTTGCATGACGAGGATGAAGCGCTCGCCTATCCTTTCGCGATCCCGCAGCTGAAGAGCAGCGACCTGCCCTATATCGAGCCGCTCGCGATGTGGCAAGCGTTGCTCGGGGACATGATTTTGAAGACGCCGGTTCCGATCATGGCGGCGCGGTTCCACCGCGGGCTTGCGCGGGCGATTGCCGGCATGGTCGCAAAGCTGGCGCAGGCCGAAGCGAATGACGGCATCGACACGGTCGCGTTGTCCGGCGGCTGCTTCCAGAACCGGACGCTGCTGGAAGAGACGGAACGCCGGCTGCGCGCGCTCGACTACAAAGTCCTGACCCAGTCGCGTGTGCCCGCCAATGACGGCGGGCTTGCGCTCGGCCAGGCGGCGGTGGCGGCAGCCCGCGCGATCAGATCAGGAAAGGAACGGTAAGCATGTGCCTCGGCATTCCCGGACGCGTCGTGGCGATCACCGACCGCACCCGCAAGCTGGGGCAGGTCGATGTCGCGGGCGTGAAGCGCGAAGTCAACCTCGCCTGCATCATCAGCGACGATCATCCGATCGATGCCTGCGTCGGCGACTGGGTGCTGGTGCATGTGGGCTTTGCGATGAGCCGGGTGAACGAAGAGGAAGCGGCCGCGACCTTGGAGATCCTGACCCAGCTGGGCGAGGTAATCGCGGAACAGCGGGCGATGGAAGCCTCGGGCCGCGCCTGATTCCGCAGGACGAGTGAAGCATGAGCAGAGACGCAAAGATCCAGAATCAGCTTGAGCAGCTCTATCCGTTCCTGCACGGCAAGCGGCAGGATCCGGCAAGCCAGGGGCGGGCGCTGGTCGAATCGGTGCGCCAGAAGGCGCGGCACCATCTCGACGTGATCGAGCGGTTCTTCGCCGAAAACAGTGAGGGGGTCGTCGACACCGCCCGCACCATTGCCGGCATCTATCGGTCCGGTGGGCGGCTGTTCACCATGGGCAATGGCGGGTCGAGTTGCGATGCCGCGCATGTCGCCGTCGAGTTCCAGCACCCTGTCACCGCCGGACGGCCGGCGCTCACCGCAATCGATCTGACCGCCGACCGCACCATGATGACAGCTGTCGCCAACGATGTCGGCTTTGCCCATGTCTATCTACGACAACTGATTGCGCTCGCCCGCCCAGGCGATGGACTGATCGGCCTTTCGACCAGCGGCAATTCCGACAATCTGGTGCGCGCCTTCGCGAAGGCCAGGACCTTGGGTCTGAAGACCATCGGCCTTTGCGGCATGGATGGCGGCGAGATGGCGCGCCTCGACCTTGATCATTGCTTGGTGGTCGGGACCGACAGCATCCACCGGATCCAGGAATGCCACGTCGCGATCTATCACATCCTGTGGGACCTGGTGCATACGCTGCTTGCTGACGATCGCGGTGCGCTGGCGCTGGACACCGAAGAGCGGACCGGAGAGGCGGCCGATGAAGTTCGTTGACGAATTCCGCGACCCGACGAAGGCCAAGGCGCTTCTGCGCGAGATCGAAGCGCTGATCGGCGCCATCGGCGCCACGAAACGCGAGCCCGTCTCCATCATGGAAGTGTGCGGCGGCCACACCCACGCCATCTTCAAGTTCGGGATCGAGAATTTGCTGCCGGACGGGATCGAACTGGTGCATGGGCCGGGTTGCCCGGTCTGCGTGCTGCCCATGGGCCGCGTGGATGATTGCGTGGCCCTGGCAGAAACACCGGGCGTGATCCTCACCACCTTCGGCGATGCGATGCGCGTGCCGGGCTCGCGCAAGAGCTTGCTGCAGGCCAAGGCGGATTGCGCCGATGTTCGCATGGTCTATTCACCGCTCGATGCGCTAGGGTTGGCGCGCGCGCATCCTGACCGCGAGGTCGTGTTCTTCGGCCTTGGGTTCGAGACCACCATGCCGTCGACCGCACTGACAATCCTGCAGGCGGAAGCGGAGGGGATCCGCAATTTCTCCCTGTTCTGCAATCACATCACGATCATTCCCACCATCAAGGCGATCCTGGATTCGCCGGACCTACAGCTGCACGGGTTTCTCGGCCCTGGCCACGTGAGCATGGTCATCGGCACGGCACCCTATCGCTTCATCGCGCGGCACTATCGCCGGCCGCTAGTCATCGCCGGATTCGAACCGCTCGACGTGCTGCAATCGATCTGGATGGTCTTGCGCCAGATCGCCGAAGGCCGCGTCGAAATCGAGAATCAGTACAACCGCATCGTCCCTGAAAACGGCAATCCCGTGGCAATGGATGCGATCAGTCGCGTGTTCGAGCTGCGCGAATTCTTCGAATGGCGCGGCCTGGGTTCGATCGACCATTCCGGCGTGCGCATCCGGGACGCGTATGCAGCTTACGACGCGGAGCGCAGGTTCGCGGTGCCGTCCATCAAGATCGCCGACCCCAAGTCCTGCCAATGCGGCGAAGTTCTGAAAGGCGTCATCAAGCCCTGGCAGTGTAAGGTGTTCGGCAGCGCCTGCACCCCGCAGACGCCGATGGGCGCCCTCATGGTGTCCTCCGAAGGCGCCTGCGCAGCCTATTACCAGTATGGCGACCTCGACGGCATGCGGGAGAGGAGGGCAAGCGCATGACCGTGCTCAAGCCGTTGGATCCGTCGATGTCTTCCCGCCGGCAGCGTGGCGCGGTCTGCGTTCCGACGGTGACGCTGGCGCATGGCGGCGGCGGGCAGGCGATGCGCGACCTGATCGACGACGTATTCCTGCGGGCATTCGCAAGCCCACCGATGAGCGAGCTGAATGATTCGGCCCTGATCGCCCTCCGGGAGCTTGGTAGCCACGGCGACCGTCTGGCGGTGACGACCGATTCCTTCGTCGTGGATCCGCTGTTCTTCCCGGGCGGCGATATCGGCAAGCTGGCGATCTGCGGAACCATCAACGACCTCGCGGTCAGCGGCGCCAAGCCGCTCTACCTGACCTGCAGCGTCGTCATCGAAGAGGGACTGCCGGTCGATCTCTTACGCCGGGTCGCCCTGTCAATGGCAGCGACTGCGGCCGATGCCGGCGTCCGCATCGTCACCGGTGACACCAAGGTGGTGAATCGCGGCGCCTGCGACAAGCTCTTCATCAACACGGCCGGCGTCGGCGTGGTGCGCAGTGGCCTCGCTCTCGATGCCAGCCGCGCCCGGCCGGGCGATGTCATCCTGGTCAACGGGGTGCTGGGCGACCATGGCGCCACGATCCTCAATGCGCGTGGCGACATGGCGCTGACCACGCCGATCGAGAGCGACTGCGCGGCGTTGCACGGGCTGATCGACGACATCCTGTCGGCTGCGCCGGGGACGCGCTTCATGCGCGATGCCACCCGCGGCGGTCTCGCGACCGTCCTCAACGAGGTCGCGGAGAGTGCGTCGGTCGGCATCGAGATCGAGGAATCGGCTGTTCCGATCCGCGAGGAGGTCAAGGGGTTCTGCGAAATACTCGGCCTCGATCCGCTCTATCTCGCCAACGAAGGCAAGATCGTATGCGTCGTTCCGGAAGCGGAGGCCCCGGCGGCCTTGACCGCGATGCGATCCAGTCCGCTTGGCGCGGGCGCTGCGACGGTGGGCCGGGTCACTGATGAGAAGCCGGGCCGCGTCGTGATGCGCAGCGTCCTCGGCGGGCGCCGGATCGTCGACATGCTGGTCGGCGAACAATTGCCGCGAATTTGTTGAGGCGCCGCGATGCACGAGCTCAGCATCACCCGAAACATCGTAGCGATCGTCGGCGAAGCCGCGGGTGACCGCAAGGTCCGCCGCGTGACCCTGGATATCGGCAAACTGTCCGGCGTGATGGCCGGCGCGATCGCGTTCTGTTTCGAGGCGGTTGCCAAAGGCACTCGGCTGGAAGGGGCGGCTCTCGACATCAACGAGATCGACGGACGCGCGCGTTGCGCAGATTGCGGCGCGGAATTCGCGACGGAGACGCTGTTTGCGGGTTGCTCGTGCGGGTCGCGCAACGTGACGCGCTATCAGGGTGAGGAACTCAAGATACGGACGATGGAACTCGAGGAGGCGGTGTGATGTGCGGACACTGCGGATGCGGCGGAGACGAGGCCGTTACGATCCAGAACCTGCAGACCGGCGAGCGCATGGCGATGGCGCAGGCGGTGAAAAGCGCGAATGGCCACATTCATGCGCACGATCACGATCATGGGCACCACCATCACCACGGTCACGGGCATGACCACGATCACGGGCATGCCCATCCACATGCACACGAGCACGGGGAGCCGCACCACCATCACGATCACGGCACCGGAGCAATCGTGGAGCTCGAAGCGCAGGTGTTGGCAAAGAATGACGCATTGGCTGCGCGCAATCGTGCTTGGCTGGCAGGGCGGGAGATCCTGGCGCTCAATCTGGTGAGCGCGCCCGGTGCTGGCAAGACGACCCTGCTCGAGCGTACGATTCGCGACCTGAAAGCGGTGCTGCCGATCTACGTGATCGAGGGCGACCAGGCCACGGCGAATGACGGCGAGCGCATTCGCAATGCGGGCGCGCCGGTCGTCCAGGTCAATACCGGCACCGGCTGCCACCTGGAGGCCGACATGGTGGCGCGCGGCTTCGCCGAGTTGAGACCGCCTGTGGGTTCCCTGGTGCTGATCGAGAATGTCGGCAACCTGGTCTGTCCCGCCCTGTTCGATCTCGGGGAAAATGCGAAGGTCGCCATCCTTTCGGCCACCGAGGGAGAGGACAAGCCGCTCAAATATCCGCACATGTTCCGCGCCGCACGGGTGATGCTCCTGAACAAGATCGATCTGTTGCCGCATGTCGATTTCGACGTCGCGCAGGCCATCGACAATGCGCGAGCGGTCAACCCGGACATCACGGTCCTGCGCGTCTCGGCGCGCAGCGGCGAAGGGCTCAGCGCTTGGTACGATTGGCTGAGAGCCGAAGCGACCGCGGCGCGGGAGGCGGCACTTGCCTAATTGCGCTTGCATGGAACCGGGAAACGCCGAGGGAGGTCCGTGAGCTGCAGGAACGATGACCGGCGCGGCAAATGACGCCGGATCAGGATCACGTGCCGGGCGGCGTCCGCGGAGTGATTGGTGGATCTGCCGGTCCGGTATCAGGTGGGTTTGATCACTGCACGATCGATTGGATCAAGAGGAGAAGGAAAAATGACATCGCGTTCGATCATCATCCGCATCGCGCTTGCGGCTGCTGTGGCCATGATTCCAACCGTTGCCTCGGCCCATGTGGGGATCGGGAGCACCATGGGCTTCGCCCACGGCTTCTCTCATCCGATGTCCGGGCTGGACCACACCCTGGCCATGGTGGCGGTCGGCATGTTTGCGGCCAATCTGGGCGGTCGCGCCCTGTGGGCGGTGCCGCTGACCTTTGTCGGCGTCATGGCGGTCGGCGGCGTGCTCGGCGTGCTCGGAGTCGCCGTGCCGTTCGTGGAGGCCGGCATTGCCCTGTCGGTCATCGTGCTGGGGGCGGCGGTCGCGCTGCGCTGGAAAGCGCCGGTTGCCGTTGCGGTCGGGTTGGTCGGCCTGTTCGCTCTCTTCCATGGTCATGCGCACGGCAGCGAGATGCCGGTCAGTGCATCGGGGCTCACCTACGGCCTCGGGTTCCTGCTGGCGACTGCGACGTTGCATGCGATCGGTATCGGTTTGGGACTTGGGCTGACCAGGTTCGGCAGCCGTTACGCTCCGCGCGCGATTCAGGCGAGTGGTGCGGCCATGGCGGTTGCCGGTGCCGGAATCCTGACGGGCGCTCTCTGATACCAGCACAGACCGTCGCACACGTGGAAGCAAGGTCCGCACGAGAGGAATCGGCGGGCCTTGCTTCTGTCGTGGCGGCCTTGCGATCCGCGGAACAAGCCGAGAATGAATCCGCTGTGAAGAAGTGTCGGCCCGATCTTGTATCGGCCCGAATTCCAAGTGCCGACTCCGGTCGCTAGACGCGGTTTGCGGATTCAGCGTCCCGGTCGCTTGAAGTTCCTGTTTGCGCGCTCGACCTTGCCGCGGATCACGCAATCCTTGTCGTGGTCGTTGATCAGGCCCATTGCCTGCATGAACGCGTAGACCGTGGTCGGCCCAACGAACTGCCAGCCCCGCTTCTTGAGCTCCTTCGACAGCGCGATCGACTGGGCGGAGGTCGACGCGCTCTGCGGCTTCATGCTCTGCCTCCCGTCAGGTGCATAGCGCCAGACGAAGGCCGCCAGCGATCCTTCCTGTTTGACGAGTTCCCGCGCCCGCTTGGCATTGTTGATGACCGCTTCGATCTTCCCGCGATGGCGGACAATGCCCTCGTCCTTGAGCAGACGGGCGACGTCGCGCTGGGTGAAGCGCGCGATCCGATCGAAGTCGAAATCACGGAATGCGGTACGAAAATTCTCGCGCTTGGCGAGAATGGTGCGCCAGCTCAAGCCCGACTGGAAACCCTCCAGGCACAGCTTCTCGAACAGCCGGCGATCGTCGCCGACCGGAAATCCCCACTCGGTATCGTGATAGCCGAGAAATTCCGGCGCGGCGGCGCTCCAGCGGCAGCGCGACTTGCCATCGGGCCCGACGATTATTGCGCTCATATCGGCTTTGTCTCCATGTCCGGCGCGGCTGAGTCAGGCGACCAGAAATTTCAGCCGCTCGTCGATCCGCGACGGCGCGATCTCCAGAATCTCCGCGCTCACGATATTCTCCGCGACGAACGGATCATCGTTCACGCGGCTTCGAAGTTCGGGCAGCGAAATGCTGTGCGCCACGATGCTGCCGCCCAGATTGGGCTGAAGGCTGCCGGCCAGCAGGAAGACGCCGTCATCGAATCCGCGCTTGATCCACGCCTTGTGACCTTCCATGAATTGGCCCGCCAGGCCCTTGTTGCTGGAGAATCTGAGCAGCACGACGAACACGTGAATTGGCCTCCTATCCAGCCGGGCGCCGATCGGAACTCTTGGGGCGCCCGTCGCCCTTTCGCCTGGAAGGAACGCGCGCGGCGCCTTCCATGCACGATTCCAACCATGCGCACATTTGCTCGACCTCCTGCCGGATGAAGGCCTCGTCACGAAAGGCGTTGGCCAACGTGGCGACGCCCTGGCTGCGGGCGAGAAGGTGCATCGCAAGTTCATCGGCATCTGCGTCCCGGCCAAGCAACGTGAATTGCCGGCGCAGCCAGGTGCGGAACAAGGTGAACAGCTCGTTGGCCTCGCCTTGCGACGCATGACCGAGTTTCGCAAGCTCGCTGCACAGCGTGCCGACCGGGCAGCCATAGCGCTTTATGTCGGCCCGGTTCGCGATCAGGATATGGATGAAGCTCCGGATGCGATCGACGGGGTCCTTCCCCTCGAGTTCCCATCGTTCCAGCATCTTCCGCGTGCCGGCCAGGCGCGCTTCGATCACCGCATCCAGAATCTCGTCCTTGGTCTTGAAGTGATAGTAGAAGTTGCCGCGCGAAATCCGCACCACATCTGCGACGTCCGAGAACGAGGTGTGCTCATAGCCCTGCCGGTAGAACAGCCGGTCGGCCGCCTCGACGATCTGATCGCGGGTCGTCTTGTCGGCCATGATAGCACCTCGCTGGCGGCTCCGTGACGGGAGTCGGACGCTCGTCCTAGATGCGAACCTAGGACGAACGTCCAAATCTGTCAAGCGCCCGACAGAATGCGCAAGTGCTGCGGATTGATGGGGAGTGTCCGCGCGCCGCTAGTGTCCGCGCTGCTCCACGTCCCGCACCGCGCCTCTTGCGGCGCTGGTGGCGAATGCCGCGTAGGCGCGTAGCGCGGTCGAGACCTTGCGATGCCGCTTGGCGGGTTTCCAGGCAGCGTCGCCCTTGGCCAGCATGGCGGCGCGGCGGCGCGCGATCTCCTCGTCGCTGAGCTTGAGGTTGATCGTGCGCTGCGGGATGTCGATCGCGACCATGTCGCCGTCCTGGACAAGGCCGATCAAGCCGCCGTCGGCCGCTTCGGGGGAGACGTGGCCGATCGACAGGCCGGAGGTGCCCCCGGAGAATCGCCCGTCGGTAACAAGGGCGCAGGCCTTGCCCAGACCCTTCGATTTCAGATAGCTCGTGGGGTAGAGCATTTCCTGCATGCCGGGTCCGCCGCGCGGGCCTTCGTAGCGGATCACCACCACATCGCCGGCCTTCACCTCGCCCACCAGGATGCCGCTCACCGCCGCATCCTGGCTTTCGAACACGCGCGCGGGGCCGGAGAAGACGAGGATGCTTTCGTCCACGCCGGCGGTCTTCACGATGCAGCCATCCTCCGCCAGGTTGCCCTTGAGCACGGCAAGGCCGCCATCCTTCGAGAAGGCATGCTCCGCGTCGCGGATGACGCCCTTTTCGCGGTCGAGATCGAGTTCGTCCCAGCGGCGGTTCTGGCTGAACGCGACCTGGGTCGGCACGCCGCCCGGCGCCGCGCGATAGAAGGTGTGGACCTTCTCGCTTGCGGTGCGCCGCACGTCCCAACGATCGAGCGCCTCGCCGAGGCTCGCGCTATGCACGGTGGGCACGCTGGTGTCGAGCAGGCCGGCGCGATCCAGCTCGCCCAGGATCGCCATGATGCCGCCGGCGCGATGCACGTCTTCCATGTGCACGTCCGATTTCGCGGGCGCGACCTTCGAGAGGCACGGCACGCGGCGCGACAGGCGGTCGATATCCTCCATCGTGAAGCCGACCTCGCCCTCGTGCGCGGCCGCCAGCAGATGCAGGACGGTGTTGGTGGATCCGCCCATTGCGATGTCGAGGCTCATCGCGTTCTCGAACGATTTGAAGCTTGCGATCGAGCGCGGCAGCAAGCTCGCATCGTCCTGCTCGTAGTAGCGCCGCGTGATGTCGACGATCAGATGCCCCGCTTCGAGGAACAGACGCTCGCGGTCCGCATGAGTCGCCAGCACCGAGCCGTTGCCGGGCAACGACAGGCCGAGCGCCTCGGTCAGGCAGTTCATCGAGTTCGCCGTGAACATGCCCGAGCATGATCCGCAGGTCGGGCAGGCGGAGCGCTCGATGGTCGCCACCTCCGCATCGCTGATGGAATCGTTGGCGGCGGCGACCATGGCGTCCACCAGATCGAGCGCGACCTCCTTGCCCTTCAGGATCACCTTGCCGGCCTCCATTGGCCCGCCCGAGACGAATACCGACGGAATGTTGAGGCGCAGCGAGGCCATCAGCATGCCGGGCGTGATCTTGTCGCAGTTGGAGATGCAGACCATGGCATCGACGCAATGCGCGTTGCACATGTATTCGACGCTGTCGGCAATCAGCTCGCGCGAGGGCAGGCTGTACAGCATGCCGTCGTGCCCCATGGCGATACCGTCATCGACCGCGATGGTGTTGAACTCCTTGGCCACGCCGCCGGCGCGCTCGATCTCGCGCGCAACCAGCTGGCCCAGGTCCTTGAGGTGGACATGACCCGGCACGAACTGGGTGAAGGAATTGACGACGGCGATGATCGGCTTGCCGAAGTCCCCGTCCTTCATGCCGGTCGCGCGCCACAGCCCGCGCGCGCCGGCCATGTTGCGGCCATGGGTGGAGGTGCGAGAGCGAAAGGCGGGCATGCGGGACCTCTGATCGGAATTGAAATCTGTGGATAGCGGGTTTCGGAAGCCATCCTAGGGCCTTCTTCCAGGCCCGGCCAGCATTCCGATATCACGCAATCGCGCTGCAGTGGGGCGAGTTTGCGGAGTAACCATATATTTGCCGGGAGATGACGGGGCAATCGAATCTCTTGCCACGATCCAGCCCCGCGCGCATTGGCCGACTGACGGTTGGCAAACCGGCTATAGTTCCCCGTTGAACGGAGCCGGCATGCCGTCTCCGCGATCGTCGCAATATTGCAGCAGGATTCACCGCTATGCCCGTCACGATCTACAGCCCTCCGGCTTCCACCTTGACCGCAGCGGAGATCGATTGCTGGTGCAGCGTTCCCGTCGCGGTCGCTGTCGACCTAGGTCGCGACATGGGCCAGATCGACCCCGCTATCCGGCCGCTCCTTCCGCCAGGGCGGCAGCCGCGGCTGTTCGGCCGCGCGGTCACCGCACAGTGTGAGCCGCCGGATTTCGGAGCGGTGCTGTATGCGCTTGACCTTGTTCGCCCAGGTGACGTGCTGATGGTGGCCGCAAATGGTCATGCCGAGACCGCCATGGTCGGCGAGATTCTGGGCGGATATCTGCGCCGCCGTGGCGCTGCCGGATTCGTGTGTGACGGTGCCATCCGGGACGTCGCCACCTTGGCTGGTTGGAGTGATCTTTCAGTGTTCGCGCGCCACATCACGCCGCGCGGCCCCATTTCGGTTGAACGCGGTGCAGTCAATCTGCCGGTCATCATCGGCGGGCGGCTGGTCACGCCGGGTGATCTCGTGATCGGCGATGATGACGGCCTTGTCGCATTGACTCCGGAGGCAGTGCGCGGCCGGATCGCGGACGCACAAGCGAGGCTCGTGCGCGAGGCGGAGTGGGAAGCCAGCCTCGCGTCCGGACGGTCCGTCATCGGCACCTTCGGATTGCTGCCGGCCACCCGGGTCGGCTCTGGTTGACCGGCTTCGGACCGACCAATCGATCAATTGATCCGTCCTTCCGACTTTGATCGGAGTTGAACCGGGTTCGCCCGGCGCGCTACGGTCGCGTCGTGCACGCTCGGGCTCTGCTGCGGGCGCGTTGATGCATGTTGGGGCGTTCTGGGGGAACGCTTCATCCGGTAACGGCTTATTTTCAGTCGGCCATAGAGGGCCGTCGCAGGGCACCGTCGGGCTGCGTTCGATGGTTGACCATCAGGGAGGATTTGACCCGTGAAATTGAAGTATCTCATGTCGGCCGCATTGCTGGTGGCCGCCGCAACCCCGGCTTTTGCCGAGATCTCGGACGGCAAGGTCAAGATCGGCATCCTCAACGACCAGTCCGGCGTCTATGCCGATTTCGGCGGCAAGTGGTCGTTCGAGGCCGCTAAAATGGCGGTCGAGGATTTCGGCGGGAAGGTGCAGGGCGCGCCAATTGAAGTGATCAGCGCCGACCACCAGAACAAACCGGACATCGCCTCCAACATTGCGCGGCAGTGGTACGATACTGAGCAGGTCGACGCCATCATGGAGCTGACGACCTCCTCCGTTGCGCTGGCGGTCCAGGGCATTTCCGCCGAGAAGAAGAAAATCGACATCGTTACCGGCGCCGCGACCACCGACCTCACCGGCAAGGCCTGCTCGCCCTACGGTTTCCATTGGGCCTATGATACCCATGCGCTCGCTGTGGGTACTGGCGGCGCGCTGGTGAAGCAGGGCGGCGATACCTGGTTCTTCCTCACCGCCGACTATGCATTCGGCTATTCGCTGGAGGAGCAGACCTCCAACTTCGTGAAGGCCCAGGGCGGCAAGGTGCTGGGTTCGGTGCGCCATCCGCTCGCCACCACCGACTATTCCTCGTTCCTGCTGCAGGCGCAGTCTTCGGGAGCCAAGGTCATCGGGCTCGCCAATGCCGGCCTCGACACCGCCAACTCGATCAAGCAGGCGGCCGAGTTCGGCATCGTTGCAGGCGGGCAGCGTCTGGCTGCGTTGCTGTTCACTCTCGCCGAGGTGCATGGTCTCGGCCTCGAGGCGGCACAGGGTCTGACCCTGACCGAGGGATTCTACTGGGATCGCACCGACGAATCGCGCGCATGGGCGAAGAAGTATTTCGACCGCACCGGCCGTATGCCCAACATGGTCCAGGCTGGCACTTATTCGGCTGTGACACAGTATCTGAAGGCGATCGACAAGGCCGGCACCGACGAGACCGAAGCGGTGGCCAAGCAGCTGCATGAGATGCCGGTGGACGACGTGTTCGCGCATGGCGGCAAGGTCGGCGCGAACGGCCGCATGATCCACGATATGTATCTCATGGAGGTCAAGAAGCCTTCCGAGAGCAAGCAGGATTGGGACTACTACAAGGTCCTCGCCACCATTCCCGGTGACGAAGCCTATATCAAGCCGGCGGAAAGCGGCTGTCCGCTCGTCAAGTGACGGCGGCAGTGGCGATGGAAGATGCGGCGCCGCGGGTGGTCCTATCCGCCCGCGGCCTGCGCCGCGACTTCAGCGGTTTCGTCGCCGTCAACAATGTGGATCTCGACGTCCACCACGGTCGGATCCACGCGCTGATTGGGCCGAACGGCGCGGGCAAGACGACCGTATTCAACCTGCTCACCAAGTTCCTTCCGCCGAGCGCCGGCCGAATCGAACTGCTCGGGCATGACATCACGAACATGCCGCCGGCGAAGGTCGCGCGCATGGGGCTGGTGCGCTCGTTCCAGATCTCGGCGATCTTTCCGCACCTGACCGTACTCGACAATGTGCGGGTGGCGCTGCAACGGCCGCGCGGGCTCCATGTGCAATTCTGGCGGTCGCTCTCCGCGCTCGATGAACTGACGCCGCGCGCCGAAGAGCTTCTCCATTCCGTCGGGCTCGACGATGTGCGCCATCAATTGGCCGGCGATCTCTCTTACGGCCGCAAGCGCGTGCTGGAGATTGCGACCACCCTGGCGCTCGATCCCAAGGTCCTGCTGCTCGACGAGCCGATGGCCGGTATGGGACACGAGGATGTCGGGACGGTGACCGAGATCATCCGC
Organism: Dongiaceae bacterium; assembly: GCA_041398065.1. Taxonomy (GTDB): domain Bacteria; phylum Pseudomonadota; class Alphaproteobacteria; order Dongiales; family Dongiaceae; genus Dongia_A. Next base: position 166,530 of record JAWKVL010000001.1, read on the forward strand.
TCGGTGGCAAAGGACCGCGCTGTCCTCATGGTCGAACACAATCTCACCGTTGTCGCGGATCTGTGCCATTGGATCACCGTGCTGCAGCGTGGTGAGATCCTCGCGGCCGGCGACTATCGCACGGTCAGCCAGGACGAGCGCGTCAAGGTCGCCTACATGGGGACGGCGCATGAATGACGTCGCGCCGTTGCTGTCGGTCCGCGGCCTCCACGCCTGGTATGGCGAGAGCCACGCACTTCATGGCGTCGATCTCGACGTATTTCCGGGCGAGACTGTGACGCTGCTCGGCCGCAATGGCGTCGGCAAGACCACGACACTCCGCGCCATCGTCGGCCTGATTCGCAAGCGTACCGGCGAAATCTCCTTCAAAGGGCAGGACCTGATGCGCCTGCCGCTCCATCGCACAGCCCATGCCGGTATCGGATATGTGCCCGAGGAGCGGGGAATCTTCGCGAGCCTGACCGTCGAAGAGAATCTGATCTTGCCGCCGGTCGTGGATAAGGGCGGCCTCAGCGTCGAGGAGATTTTCGGGCTGTTCCCCAACCTCGAGGAGCGGCGCAAGAGCCCGGGCACCAAGCTTTCCGGCGGCGAGCAGCAGATGCTGGCGATCGCGCGGATGCTGCGCACGGGCGTGAAGGTCCTGCTGCTGGATGAGCCGACCGAGGGCTTGGCGCCGGTGATCGTGCAGCGCATCGGCGAATTACTCGCGACCTTGAAGCAGCGCGGCATGACCATCCTGCTGGTGGAACAGAACTTCCGCTTCGCCAGCCGCATTGCCGACCGCTTCTATCTGATGGAGCATGGCAGGGTGATCGCGGGCTTTCCTGTGGGCGAACTCGATTCCCGCATGACGCAACTCCACGAAGTGCTGGGCGTGTGAGGCGATGACCACCATTCTCGGCATCCCGATCCAGGCGTTCCTCGGCCAGCTGCTGGTCGGGCTCATCAACGGCTCGTTCTACGCGATGCTGAGCCTCGGTCTCGCCGTCATCTTCGGCTTGCTGCGCGTGATCAACTTCGCCCACGGTGCGCAGTACATGCTCGGCGCCTTCGTCGGCTGGTTGCTGCTGACCCATCTCGGCATCGGCTATTGGCCGGCCTTGATCCTGGTACCGCTGATCGTGGGTGTGACCGGCATCGTCATCGAGCGTCTGGCGCTGTCCAGATTGTACGACGTCGATCCGCTGTATGGCTTGCTGTTCACCTTCGGCCTGTCTTTGGTGATCGAAGGAGTCTTCCGCTACTATTTCGGCGTCTCGGGCAATCCGTACAACGTGCCGACGCTGCTGGCCGGCGGCACCAATCTCGGCTTCATGTTCCTGCCCAATTACCGCGGCTGGGTGGTGATCGCCTCGCTGATCCTCTGCCTCGGCACCTGGTTCGCGATCGAACGCACCAAGCTCGGCTCCTATCTGCGCGCCGCGACGGAGAACCGCAGCCTGGTACAGGCGTTCGGAGTGAACGTGCCGCTGCTGTTGACCCTGACCTACGGGTTGGGCTCGGCGCTCGCCGGTCTCGCCGGCATCATGGCGGCGCCGGTCTATCAGGTGAGCCCGCTCATGGGCTCGAATCTCATCATCGTGGTGTTTGCCGTGGTGGTGGTGGGCGGCATGGGATCGATCCTCGGTGCCATCGTGACCGGCTACATGCTCGGGCTCGCGGAAGGGTTGACCAAAGTGTTCTATCCGGAAGCGTCCAACATCGTGATCTTCGTGATCATGGCGATCGTGTTGCTGGTGCGGCCCGCCGGATTGTTCGGAAGGGACGCGTGACATGGCGGACGTGACAACGCAGCAAGCGCGCGCGCAGACGGCCGGCAGGGTTGAACGGGTTCTTGTGATGCTGGGCATCGTGGCGCTGATCGCTGCGCCGTTCTTCATCTATCCGATCTTCCTGATGAACTGGTTGTGCTTCGCCCTGTTCGCCTGCGCGTTCAACCTGCTGCTCGGCTACACCGGCCTCCTGTCGTTCGGCCATGCCGCCTTCTTCGGCGGCGCGGCCTATTTCAGTGCGCATGCCGCAAAGGCCTGGGGCTGGCCGCCGGAAGCCGCCATCGTGCTGGGAGTGGTCGGCGCGGCCGGGCTCGGCGCGGTGATGGGATTCTTCGCGATCCGGCGTCAGGGCATCTATTTCGCCATGATCACGCTGGCGTTGTCGCAGATGTTCTTTTTCTTCTGCCTCCAATCCAACTTCACCGGCGGCGAGGACGGGATTCAAGGCGTTCCTCGCGGTCTGCTGTTCGGTGTGCTCGACCTGAGCCGGCCGCTCAATATCTACTATCTGGTGCTTGCGATCTTCCTGATCGGGTTGTTCGCAATCTGGCGCATCGTCCATTCGCCCTTCGGCATGATCCTTCGTTCGATCCGCGAGAACGAGCGGCGCGCGATCTCGCTCGGCTATTCGGTCGCCAATTACAAGTTGGCCGCTTTCGTCATGTCTGCGGCGCTCGCTGGTCTCGCCGGCGCGATCAAAGCGATCGTGTTCCAATTCGCGACCTTGACCGATGTTGCGTGGCAGATGTCGGGCGAGGTCATCCTGATGACCCTGCTCGGCGGGATCGGCACCATGATCGGGCCGGTGGTCGGCGCTGGACTGGTGGTCGGCTTGCAGAACTCGTTGGCGACATCGGAATTTCCCGTGACCATCGCGACCGGGCTGATCTTCATGGTTTGTGTGCTGCTGTTCCGACGCGGCATCATCGGTGAAATCTACGCCCGCCTCATTCGCTCAAGGCGCTGAGCAGAGCCTAGGGGCGCGCGGCAGCTATGTGCGTTCAGCGCTGGCCGAGGTCCTGCGCACGATGTCCGGACGGCTCGTCTCCGAAGACGGCCTGACCCTGCATCTGATGGGAAAAGGCGCCGACGAGCTCAAGACACTGCTCGCCACAGAGATACGGCGGCAGATGCGGGACATGGTCCAATCGTTCCTCTCGGAAATCGAGATGGCGGCGCCACAATCTCTGGACTAAGTCCAAAGGCGAAGGGCGCTCTCATGCTTGCCAGTTGCGGCATCGCAGTGAACTGCTAACTTGATCTGAACGTTCTCTCTACAACACGGCGTGCCGCGATGCCTGAAGATGATGCACGCCGCGCATGAGTTGAACGGGCCGACTTATGCTCATGCGATCCTGAGGACCGGAGAGCTGATCGCGGCGATCGGCGGCCGCTGATCGAGCGGAGATGCTCCATCGTTCGGTCAAAGCGATCGATTGGTGCTTGGGAAGCGCTAGGCCGCCGCGTCCGTCTCGTCAGATCCGATCCGAGGCTCGACGACTTCAACCTTGCCGCGGCTCTTGCGCCAGGCGGCCGGCGGCATGCCAAACTCGCGCTTGAAGGCCCGGTTGAACGCCGCTTCCGATTCGTAGCCGACCTGCGCTGCCACGATGGCGAGAGACCTGGCGCTGCTCAAGAGCTCTTGCGCAGCGACCTGCAGGCGCCAACGACCGAGATATTGTATCGGCGGCTCGCCCACGAGATCGGTGAAACGCTGCGCCAGCCCCGATCGCGACATGCCGACCTTTCGCGCCAATTCCTCGACAGTCCATTCATGCGCGGTCTGAGAATGGAGTAGTGACAAAGCGCGCCCGATCGAACGGTCGCGCATGCCGGCCAGCCAGCCCTTGCGATCTTCCGGCAGCGCATCGATGCAGCGGCGTACCGCCTCGACGAAGAGCAGCTCGGACAGCTTGCCGATCACGATGGCGCCACCCGGTTTCCCTTGCGCCGATTCAGTCACCGCGAACTGCAGAGAGGATTCCAGCCAGGCGGAGCGCGGATCGTTGCGCATGTCGATCTTGAAAATGCCGGGCAGGGCCGACAACAACGGATTGCTCAAGATTTCGTCGCATGCCAGGAACCCGCACATCAGCCGCGTTACGGTTCCACCACCGCCATGCGACAATTTGATGATCTCGCCCGGCGCATTTGCAGCCTGGCTGGCAAGCAGTGGCACCGATGGCGCGGGCGGAATATCGAGTGCGCTTCCTATCAGGTGCTCGTCGCCGTGCGGGATTACAAGCAGTTCGCCCGCGCTGAGCCGGATAGCCGAGGCAGGGTCGTCCTCAAGCTGCGCCCAGCAGGTACCTTCCACGATGAGGTGATAGGAAATCACGCGCTCGGAGCGTGGCATAAACGCCGTGCATAGCTCGCGATCGGGCCGGGCGGTTGTGCACCATGGCGCGGTGAACTCGGCATTGAGATAGAGCGCGCCGCCCATGCGCATGGCGCGAAGCACGTCAGAGATGGCGTCCATGGCGAAATTCCGAAAGTTCCGGCGTCCTGGACAACAGGTCTGGACGCCCAGTCATTCAAAAAGTGAGCGTGCCCGGAGATAGTCGCGTTCCGAGGAATTTGCAACAGCATGGTCGCGCTGGAAGCCATGTTTCTTGCATCGCTACAAGTTCCAGTCAGTCAATCAGGAGCATAGCCTTGTCGTCCGCCGCTTCTCTCTCGACGCCTGTTGATCATCTCGCCTCAGCGAAGGCACGCCAACATGCAGCATGGTCCACCGGCAACTACGCCGTCATCGGCACCACGCTGCAAATTGTCGGCGAAACCCTGTGCGAAGCGCTTGATCTGCGGGCCGGTCAGCGCGTGCTCGATGTCGCAGCCGGCAATGGCAACGCGACGCTGGCGGCGGCACGCCGCTGGTGCGAGGTCGTCTCCACCGACTATGTGGCGGCGCTGCTGGAATCCGGACGAGCCCGGGTGGAGGCAGACGGCTACGTCGTTCGCTTTCAGGAAGCCGACGCCGAGAACCTGCCGTTCGCGGATGCCTCCTTCGACTCGGTTATTTCGACCTTCGGTGTCATGTTCACACCGAACCAGGAAAAGGCGGCGAGCGAACTTGCGCGCGTCTGCAAGCCGGGCGGCAAGATCGGCCTCGCCAACTGGACGCCCGAAAGCTTCATCGGCCAGGTGTTCAAGACGATCGGCCAATACATTCCACCCGTCGTCGGCGTCAAATCCCCAGCGCTGTGGGGTACGACCGCGCGGCTGGAGGAACTGTTCGGCAAGGCGGCGCGTCAGATTCGCGCGACGCACCGGACCTTCACCTTCCGCTACCGCACGCCCATGCACTGGATTGAAGTGTTCCGCACCTACTACGGCCCGATGAACAAGGCGTTCGGTGCACTGGACTCCGAGAAGCAGGCCATGCTCATGCAGGATCTGCTGAATCTGATGAAGGATCACAACCAGTCCGGCGACCGGACCCTGGTACTGCCCAGCGGCTATCTCGAGATCGTCATCGAACGGGCGTGATCCAAGTAATCTGCGCGAACCAACAAGGAAGTGACTATGAGCAACGATAAGAGTTACAAGGGCAGCTGCTTCTGCGGCGCGGTACAATTCACCGTCAGCGGAGAGCCGGCTGGCATGGGCTATTGCCACTGCGAATCATGCCGCAGCTGGTCGGCAGGTCCAGTCAACGCCTTTACTTTGTGGAAGCCCGACGCGGTCGAGGTCACGCAAGGCGCCGACAAGATCGGCAGCTACAACAAGACACCGCACTCCCACCGCAAGTGGTGCAAGACCTGCGGCGGCCATGTCTTCACGGAACATCCCGGCATGGGTCTGACGGACGTCTACGCCGCCGTCATTCCGGGCTTTCCGTTCAAGGCCGGCATCCATGTCAATTATCAGGAGACCAAGCTGCACATGCATGACAGCTTGCCGAAGATGCGGGACGTCCCGCGGGAGATGGGTGGCTCGGGCATCACAGTCGCCGAATAGCGGTCGGCGAAGGAGGCCATAGCGGCGTACCCGCAGCCGTCCTGCAGCTGCGACAGCAGGACGGCTGCACCGCGTGCGGCCGTGGGATCCAGTCGCGAACCCGCCGGCATTCAAGATCGGGCGGCCGACCTAGGCGAAATCCTCGGCCGTGAAGAGCGGACGGATCTCGACGTCGGTCATCTCGTCATGCGGGTTGGGGCAGCGCTTCAGCCATTCGACCGCTTCGTCCATTGACTTGACCTCCCACAGCCAGAAGCCTGCGATCAGCTCCTTGGTTTCGGCGAAGGGCCCGTCGATCACCGCGCGATTCTGGCCGGCGAAGCGGACGCGCTTGCCCTTGGACGTGGGCTGCAGCCCTTCGCCAGCGAGCATGACGCCGGCCTTCTGCAGTTCCTCATTGTATTTGCCCATGTCGGCGAGCAGCTGCTTGCTCGGCATCTTGCCGGCTTCGGAATCCTTGGTGGCCTTCACTATGACAATGACTTTCATGGATTTATCTCCTCGAATCTATGTGTTTGCCGGAAGGACGGATCCTCGCGAATAGCTGCGCTGGATCTCGCCTTCTATATGGACGACGAACAATGCCGAACAAAGCCGACAAGCGGGATGAAGTTTTTTGACAGCCCGTTCAGCGCTGCAATTCGGCGCCGAGCTGGTTCAGCAGGAAGCCGGTGCCATGCTCGCGGCTGCCGGCATCGTCATAACCATCGAGGAAGGCGCCTTGCTCGGTGAAGACGAGGCGCGTGGCGCGTCCTTCGGGCTTCAGCTCGACCGTCGCCAGCGAGACCGAGATCTTCCGCGTATGGTCCAGATGCATGTGATAGCTGTAGATGATGCGCTGGTCGGGCACGATGTCGTGATAGTAGCTGTCGAACGTCGAAACAGTGCCGCTCGCCATTCTTCCGCTGACATGTTCCTTGCCGCCGACCCGGAAGTCGATCGCGCGCTCCAGCAATTGCCAGCCCGCCGGACCGACGAACCAGCGGGCCTTGGCGTCCGGATCGGCCCACGCCCTGAACACGCGCGCAGGAGTGGCGTCATAGACCCGCTCGATCGTGAAGGTGCCATGGACGACGGAACGTTCGATCATGATTGCAGCGCCCTTGCGAGTGTCTCAAGCAGATCCTTCCAGCCCGCCTCACGGGGGCCGACCGTGTCGAGCCCGTCCAAGAAGGCGCCTTGCTCCGTCAGGCGAAGCTCGGTTCCCGCGCCCGCCTTGTTGAATTCGATCGTCGCCAAGGAGGACGAGATGCGATTTTCGCCGATCGTCATCGTATAGGAGAAGATGATCCGCTCGTTCGGTACGATGTCGTGATAGGTCGTGTCATTGCGCATCGGCGCGCCGTCGCCGAAGCGGAAGCGCGTGCGTTCATAGCCGCCCACATTGAAGTCGACGCTGTATTCATCGACTTGACAGCCTTCGCCCTCGGCGAACCACCGGCGCTTGACCGCCGGATCGGCGAACGCGTTGAACACCTTCGCCGGCGGCGAATCGTACGCACGCTGGATGCTGAACGTCGCGTGAACCACCGATCGCTCGGCCATTCTGATCTCCTGCTGCTCGGGGGTGACGAGGCCGAGGCTATTTCGGCACCATCGCAAGATAAGGCTGCGCTTCCTTGAGAACGCGCGCGAAGGACGGCCGTTCCGCCAGGCGATCGAAATAGGCCGCAACGTTCCTGTGCGTGTCGCGGAACGGCACGACCATGTTCGCATAGAACAAGGCGGGGGCCGCCGCGCAGTCGGCCATGGTGAAATCCTCGCCCATCGCCCAGCGATTGGACGCCATGTCCTGCTCGATCATGCCAAGCGAGGTTTGCAGCAGCCTGCGCGCTTCTTCCACGCCGAAGGGATCGTTCTTCCCCTCCGGCCGCAACTTGTCCGTCACGATCTTCTGCATCGGCACATTGACGTAGAGATCATAGAAACGGTCGCGCAGGCGCATCTGCCGGCACAGGTCGCGATCCGCCGGGAATAGCTGCGTCTTACCCGGAAAATACTGCGCGAGATATTCGATGATGATGCTGGTCTCGGGGATCGTGCGGTCCCGCGCTTCGTCGCGCAGCACCGGAATCTTCCCGATCGGCCAGATCTTCTTGTACTCGGCGATCTCATTGAACAGATCGACGATGCGCGGTTCGAATGGTGTGCCCGTCTCGTACAACGCGACCAGCACCTTCTGGCAGAAAGACGACAGCGGGTGAAAATAGAACTTCAAGGACATCGTTCATCTCCGGCAATGGAACTCGTTCGTTAGGCGCCGCTTTTGTCCGGCTCGTCCTTCTCGGCGGCGAGATAGACGCTGAGCCGGTCGAGACGCCGCTCCCACACCGTCCGCCGCTCGGCGATCCACTGTTCCGCAGAGCGCAGCGCTTTGGCTTCGATGTGACAGGTTCTCACCCGGCCAACCTTCTCCGATCGGACCAGTCCGCTCGCCTCCAGGACCTGCAAGTGCTGCACGACCGCCGGCAACGACATGGCGAGAGGTTTGGCCAGTTCACTGACCGAAGCCGGCCCGCGGGTCAGCCGGTCCACCATCACCCGCCTGCTGGGGTCGGCGAGCGCCTGGAACATGAGATCGAGCGCGGCCGATTGGTTAAGCATATGCTTAAGTATCATGCGCGACTCGATCTTTCAAGGGGGATGAGTGAGGTCGCAGGGCAACAACGAGTGGCTGTAAATCCTCACATTTGATCTCGACTCTTGCTTTCCGGGGTTTTTTCCTGATTCCTTGGAGCGTTCGTTTCCGGGGGGGCGGCATTGACCGAAGAGACGCGGATCGGCTCAGAGCGGGTTGCGCTGGGAGAAGTCGCCGGCGCTACCGGACTCCCGATCGAGCTCGGCAGTTGGTGGACGCGTCTTGGCGGCGGCTTTGTGACGCCGCCGATGTTCTGGGCGGCCGACCGGCTCGATCCGTCAGCCAGATCCGAGCACGTCCCCTTCCTGTTCTGGCTGGTGGATACCCTGCGTCCGTTCGCCTTGGTTGAGCTGACCGAGACGCCGGCGGCGGCATACTTGGCCTATTGCCAGGCCGTCAGCAGATTACGCTTGCCGACGCAATGTTACGCAATCTCCGGTCGCAGTGCCAAGCGCGACGAGCTCCTCGCTCACCACGACGCCCGCTACGCGCAGTTCTCGCGGCTGCTCCAGGCGCGTCCGGAAAATGCGTTCGAACGGTTCGAAGTGGGGACGGTCGATCTCCTCAGCATCGAGGCAACGGAAAGCGCCGCTTTCACCGAGCAGTGGGATTCCTGGCTGCCGAAGTTGTCGAAGCGGGCCGTCGTCCTGGTCTACGGCATCGACGATCCGTCCAGTCACAACAGCGCGCTCGAACTGTGGAACGCCCTGGTCGACCGGTATCCGCACTTCGAGTTCGTGCAGGGTTCCGGACTTGGGATCCTCGGTGTGGGCGAGGATCTGCCGCCGGCCTTGCACCATCTATTCTCGCTCGATGCGATCGCGCCACGTGCGCTCGAAGTGCGCGAGATGTTCGCGCGGCTCGGCAGCAGCGCCCGCCTTCAGGGAGAGCTTGCCGATCTGCGGCGCCGGCTGAATGCCGCCCTCGACAGCGATCAGGTTGCGAAGCTCGAATCCGCGTTGAGCGCGGCCAAGGACGCGCTCGCGGCCGCGCGGGTCGATCACGTCAAGACCCTGAAGCGCCTGCGCAGGGTCGAAGAGAGCGCGTGGTGGCGCGTCACCAAGCCCCTGCGCCGCCTGATCAAGAATCACCGCTGGGCGTTCTACAGCATGCGGCAATGGGCGATGTGCGCCTATTGGGTCGCGACCCTGCGCTTCAAGCGCCTGAAGAAGCAGATGAAACCATATCGTCATGCGCGACTGGTGCTGAAGAGCGGCCTGATGCACGAAGCGTGGTACTTGCGGCAATATCCCGACGTGGCCGCGGTCGGCATCCCGCCGGCGCTGCACTACGTGCTATATGGCGGGTTCGAGGGACGCGATCCTTCGCCGATGTTCTCGTCGCACGCTTATCTCGAAGCCTATCCCGACGTCCGCACGATGAAGACTAATCCGTTGGTCCATTACATGCAGAAGGGCCGCTACGAGAACCGCGCGATCAGCCCCTCGACCGCCAAACCGCCGGCCGCAACGGCCAAGCGCTGATCGGCGCCTGGCTCGACGACGACATTGGACAAGTTGCGCGTTGCAGCATTCCAACGACGCCCGCTCTTCGACGATGTTCCTGGGATCACCCGACGGCTGGTTGCCGATCTCGAATGGTGCGACAGCGAAGGCGTCGACTTCGCGCTGTTTCCAGAGTGCTATCTACAAGGATATCTGCTGGAGCGGGCCTTGCTCAGCGTAGTCTCACTCGCGCTGGATGGCGAGCGGATGTGCGAACTGCTGGCTCAACTTGTCGGGTTCCGCTCCACATTCGTCGTCGGACTGGTCGAGCGGCACGAGGGATTTGTCTTTAACACCGCTGTCTCTATCCGAAGCGGTGTCATTTTGAGCGCATATCGCAAGACACATTTGCACCGCAAGGAGCAGGCATTCGATGTCGGAGGGGGCTATCGCGTGTTCGACGTGGGCGCTTGGAAGCTCGGCAGCAACATCTGCTATGACGCCAACTTTCCTGAAGCCGCCGCGGCGATCGCGAGCCAGGGTGCTCGCCTGATCTGCTATCCGCTCAACAATATGATGCCGCCGGGCGCCGCTGATCGTTGGCGAAGCAGAAGCGTCGAGAATCTGAGCTGCCGCGCTGCCGAGACCGGATGCTGGGTCGCTTCGTCGGACGTCGTCGGCGCACACGGGGCCATGGTTTGTCACGGTTGCACATGCATCGTGAGGCCGGATGGCCAGGTGGTCACTCGTGTCCAGGAAGGTTGTGAAGGCGTTGCGCTGTTCGATTGCGGCTAGCGCTTGCGCCGGCCTTGCGCCATGACCGTTGGCCCCTCGACGATCCGCGCCATCGACAGCGAATCCACGTAGGCGCCGTCGCGCAGGGCATATGCGCGGTGGGTGCCTTCGACCTCGAAGCCGAACTTGCGATAGAGCGCGATGGCCCGCGCGTTATCGGCATGGACATTGAGCTCCAGCCGACGAAGTCCCAGCCAGTTGTCGGCGAGATCCAGCATTGCGTCCATCAGGGCGGAGCCGACGCCCTTGCCCTGCCAGTCGTCGCGCACCGCCATGCCGATCTGCCCGACATGGGCGCGGCGCGGCCGGGTGAGGCGCGTCAGGCCGAGATTGCCGACCACTTCGCCGGCGACAGTCGCGACCAGCGTGTGTTGCGTGTCGTCATTGTGCGTCAGGCGCTTGCGCCAGACCTCGAGGCTCTGGAACGGCAGCTGCAATGTCTGCGCAAAAGCGTTGCGATGCGCGAAGAGCCTGGTCAGCGCTTCGACGTCGGCGATCTCCGCGGCTCGCACTTCGATGTTGATGCGTTTGGGCTTCTTCATCGCTCACCGGGCGTACAAAAAATGCGGCCGGTCACCCCTCGGGTCCGGCCGCTACCCCCGAGCTTGCGGCGATGACGCTACGCCGCCTCTGACTTCCTCTGATAGGCCTGATGGCAGTGGTTGGCGCAATAGGGCCGGCCAGGTTCCGAGGGCTCGCCGCAGAAATGGAAGCCCGGCTGCTTGGGATCGCCCATCGGCCAGGAGCAGGTCTTGGTGCCGCCATGGGCGCGCACCGGCGGATAGTTGCGCGGCTGCTCGCGCGGAGCGGGCGCCGGGCTCGCCGCGACAGCGCCGTCCTGCGACTGCGACGGCAAGGAACGCTGCAGCGGCATCATCGGCTTGGGTTGCGGCACCAGGGCGCGGCGCGGAACCGCGCGGCGCTTGGGAACCGAGGTCCCACTGGCATCGCGCTTGATCGGCGACGGCCGGCCGGTGAGGCCCAGGCGATGCGCCTTGCCGATCACCGCATTTCGCGTAACACCACCGAGCGCGACTGCTATTTGGCTGGCGGTCTGACCTTGCCCCCACAACCGCCGCAGCATCTCAATCCGTTGTTCGGTCCATTCCATAAACGCCTCCGAAGTCCGCAGATTGCCCCGAGATGTTGAGATGTCATCATCTTCCCACCACAAGACCTTGAGTGGCAAGGTGGTTTTCTCAAAATCTTGTGGATAGACGTCATTTGTCCGCAATATCTGGGACAGAACCGGAACGGTACGGGGCGATTACGGCGATTTCGAGGCTGCTTGGTGCGACTAGTTAACAGCGATCAGCTGCTTGGTCAGCACATCGAGGATGTCCTTGAGGGACCGGCTGGATGCGAGCTGCCCCCAGCGCGATTGGAGGACGTATTTGGGATCGCGATCGCCGCGCAGCTGGACCTTGGTGATGGCGAATAGCGGCTGTTCCTGGGTCCGCCGGTAGATCGAAAAGACCGCCATGTTGCTGCGATGGTCGATTGCGTAATCCCGCCACAAACCGCGCGACACCTGGCGGCTATACACATTCAGAATGCGCATGAGGTCGGCGCGGTCGAAAAAGACCTTGCCGGCGCGGGGCCGGTAGTCGCTCAGCAGGACCGGCTGCGACATTGCTCCCGCACATGAATCATGATGCCTCCGCCACGGCTTTCGACTCGGGGGTGAACGCCCTCTGCCTTGAAAATTTCACCGCAAATGGGCGCGTTCGTCCAGATCGTTTAGTGCACGCGGGTCTCGCCGCTGGCGGTCGGATCAGGGCTGTCGTAGCAGGTCACAAGTCCCAGCCGGCGATAGCAATATCCCGACAGGTCGCGCCTCTCCTGGGCCTCCTGGGCGGCAATCTCGGCGGCGCTGCGGCAATAATTGCCGGTGTCCTTGTAGCGCAGGAAACTGCAATCCTCGCCGGTGATCGCGGACACCACGTGATCGGATGCCAGCTTGCCGGTCTGGTTGAGGGCAACGCCTTCCACCGCGCCATAAACCGCGATGGCCGGGGTTGCGGCCAAGGCTGCGCACCCGCTCAGCAGGCCCAGCAAGGCAAGGCCAACCAAAGGCATGAGGGGACGCCAGATCGTTTCCCGGATAGGCATGGATTTCCGCTTTCTTTCTGTCTTGTGTTCCTTTCAGCAAGAAGCGTTCCAACCGGGCGGGCGCGGCAAAAAAGCCGCCGGACGGGCCTTGGGACGGTTTGCCATTGCCGGGGTCAGCCGCTATGTTACGGCGCAATTTTGTTAATCGAACCCGTGGGTTGCGCACGTCGACGGCACGAAGCGACGGCCAGGGAGCGAGCGGGACAGCGGAGACATCGGCGTGGCGGACATTTTCCACGAGGTCGAAGAGGACCTCCGGCGAGACCAAGCAGCTGCAATCTGGAAGAAATACGGCAACCTGATCATCGGGGCGGCCCTGGTGCTGGTGTTGGCGGTGGCAGCCAACTGGGGCTGGAAGGAATATTCGGTCCGCAAGCAGCTGCAAGCCTCGGCAGACTTCCTGAGCGCGGCGGCGACCAGCGACGTCAAGCAACGTGAGGTGGCCCTCGCAAAGGTCGTGGCCGACGGCGGCAGCTATGGTGTACTGGCGCGCTTCCGCTTGGCGGAGACTGCGATCGAGGGCGGCGACAAGGCGAGGGCGCGCGCCATCTTGACGGAGATTGCCAACGACAAGGGCGCGGACAAAGCGCTGCGCGACCTGGCAACCGTGCAGGCAGCGCTCCTTGAACTTGAGATCGGTAAGCCCGACACGGCAGCTGACTTGGTGAAGGATCTGACCAAGGAGGGCGAAGCCTACCGCTTGTCTGCGCTGGAGATCACCGGGCTCGCGGCGATGGCGACCGGTGACAAAGAGAAAGCCAGGACCAACTTCGAGGCGGAAAAGAAAACCGCAGATACCGAAGCGCCGGGCTCCGGTTTTGCGCAGCGTGCGGGCCAGCTGCTGGACCGGCTCGGGAACTGAACAACGTGGAAGACGCGATGAACCGGCATTGGGGGCCAATCGGAGACGTGCGCGCAGTGTTGCATGGCACCAAGCGGATTGCCGCGCTGGGTGTGATTTTGGCGCTTGCCGGCTGCAGCTGGTTCGGCGCTGCCGAAAAGCCGCCGCTGCCGGGCGAGCGCGTGTCCGCGCTGCAGCTCAACAGGCAGCTCAACGTCGATCCCGAACTGGCCGGCACGGATGTCATCCTGCCTGAGCCCTATGTGAACGATGCTTGGCCGCAGGCGGGCGGCAACCAGACCCATGCCATGTATCACCTGAAGGCCAGCGAAGGCGCGCTGCATCAGGTCTGGTCGGTCGATATCGGCGCCTCGGCCAGCGACGACAACCGCTTGCTGGCAGAGCCGGTGGTGGCGGACGGCGCGGTCTACGTGATGGATGCGGATTCAATCGTGAGCGCGCACGATACCGCCACCGGCAAGCAGATCTGGCGCAAGGATCTGACGCCGGACGATGAGGATGACGATCTGTTCGGCGGCGGCATCGCGTGGGTGGATGGCAACCTGGTGGTCTCCACGCCCTACGCCAAGGTATTTCTGCTCGATGCCAAGACCGGCGACGTGAAGTGGGAGGCGCCGGCCCCGGCGCCGATGCGCTCTCCGCCGGCGGTGAGCGACGGACGCGTCTTCGTCATCACGATCGACAACCAGCTGGTGGTCTATGCGCTCGATGACGGGCGCAAGCTGTGGTCCAACGTCGGTGTCGAGGAGGCGGCCGGCCTGCTCGGCGGCACTACACCGGCGGTCGACGGGGACGTCGTCATCGCGGCCTATACGTCCGGCGAATTGCTGGCGTTCGACGTGACCGACGGACACGCGCTCTGGACTGAATCGCTCGCAGGCGGTGCACGCGGCAACGCCATTGCTACCCTGACTGACATCCGCGGCCGGCCGGTGATCGACCGCGATTTCGTGGTTGCGATCGGCAATGGCGGCGTGATGGCCGCGATCGACAAGGAGCGCGGCGGCCGGGTATGGGACAACGGCCTCGGCGGTACGCAGATGCCGTGGGTCGCGGGCGATTTCGTCTACGTTCTCAGCAACGACAGCGAGGTGGTGTGCCTGTCTCGCGCCGACGGCCGCATCAAATGGATCACAGCCCTGCCGCAGTTCGAGGACCCGGTGGACAAGGAGGACCGGATCTATTGGTCCGGCCCGGTCCTGGTCAGCGACCGGCTGCTGGTGACGGGCTCGAGTGGACTTGCGGTCGCGATCTCGCCCTATGACGGCGGCATCATCGGCAAGCAGCAACTGCCCGATTCCTCGCACCTGCCGCCGGTCGTCGCCAACGAGACCATCTATATCCTCTCCGACGACGCGCGCCTGATCGCGCTGAAATAGCGGCGCGATGGCTTTCACGGTTGCGATCGTCGGCCGGCCCAATGTCGGCAAATCGACCCTGTTCAATCGCCTGGTTGGCAAGAAACTGGCGCTGGTGGACGATCAGCCTGGCGTGACACGCGACCGCCGCTTTGGCACGGGCCATCTGGGCGACCTCGACTTCACCGTGGTCGATACCGCGGGCCTTGAGGACGTGTTCGACGAATCGCTCGAAGCGCGCATGCGCGAACAGACCGAGGAGGCGATCCGCCAGGCCGACGTCGCGCTGCTGCTGTTCGATGCGCGCGCCGGCATCACGCCGCTCGACGAGCACTTCGCCAAGCGTCTGCGCAAGACCAGGACGCCCATTCTGCTGGTTGCCAACAAGTGCGAAAGCAGGGCGGCGGAAGCGGGCCTGAACGAAGCCTTCCGCCTCGGCCTTGGCGCGCCGATCCCGATCTCCGCCGAACATGGCGAGGGCATGGGCGCGCTCTATGACGCGCTGCGCGAACAGGCGGATCGCAAGGACGGACGCGTTGTCGAGGAGGATATTAACGCCGATGCGACGCTCGAGGAGCTGCCGGACGACGAGGCGCCCGCGCCGAAGATCCTGCAGCTCGCCATTGTCGGGCGGCCCAACGTCGGCAAGTCCACGCTGGCCAATGCCTTGCTGGGGGAAGAACGGCTGCTGACCGGGCCCGAGGCGGGCATCACGCGCGATTCCATCGCGGTCGATTGGGACTGGAAGGGAACGCCGATCCGCCTGATCGACACCGCAGGCCTGCGCCGCCGCGCCCGCGTGGTGGAGAAGCTGGAGCGCCTGTCCGGCGCCGATACCGAGCGCGCGGTCCGCTACGCGCATGTCGTGGTGCTGGTGCTCGATGCCAACGACATGCTGGAGAAGCAGGACCTCACCATCGCGCGTCATGTGATCGAGGAAGGGCGCGCCCTCATCATCGCCGCCAACAAATGGGATGCGATCGAGGACAAGAGCGAGGCGCTGAAGAAGCTGAAGGAGCGGGTGGAGAAATCCCTGCCGCAGGTGATGGGCGTCCCGATCGTGACCCTGTCGGCGCGCTCGGGGCGCAATCTCGACAAGCTGATGCAGGCGGTCTTCAAGATCTACGGCGAATGGAACAAACGCGTGCCGACGGCGCAGCTCAATCGCTATCTCGAAGCCGCGAAGGTCGCGCATCCGCCGCCGCTGGTGCGCGGCCGCCGCATCAAGCTGCGCTATATGACCCAGATCAAGACCAGGCCGCCGACCTTCACCCTGTTCGCGGCCAAGGCCGACGATTTGCCGGACGCCTATGCCCGCTATCTCATCAACGGCATCCGCGAGCGCTTCGATATGAAAGGCGCGCCGATCCGCCTGCAATTGCGTCGCACGGACAATCCGTTCGCGGACAAGGAGTAATTCACTCCTCCGGTCGAACGCCGGTTCCATCGACCCGGAACCATATCGGCGCCCCCGGGTTTCTCGAAGAGGACCGCGCGGCGCGCCACACCGATTACCACGTTGATGACCGCGCTCCCCAGATCAGGAGGGCAAAGACATGGCACGCAAAGCGAAGGAATCCGGTTCCCGCGCGAGCACCGGCCGCGCCGACGATTGGTACAGCCGCTGGATCAGCGCTATCGCGGATGATGCCGCATCCCACATGGAAGGCGAGCCAGAGCGCGAGGCACGGATCAGCGATCTGCACGAGCGGCTCGACCATATGCGCCGGCGGCTGGCTCAGCTGGGAGCCCGGCAGCGCGGCCGCGGCCCGCGTGGCCATGCGCGGGCGCACCAGCACCGCAATGAGGATGAGCGCATCCGCGACGACGTCAATGACCGGCTGACACATGATCTGTATGTGGACGCGACCGACATTCAGGTCGCGGTGCAGGACGGCGAAGTGACGCTGACCGGCACGGTCGGCAGCCGGGCGGCGAAGCGTTTGGCCGAGGATTGCGCCGACGCCATTCCCGGCGTCCGGGACGTCCACAACAGCCTGCGGATCTGGCAGCCGGCCGGCAAGCAGGATGACACGCGCGGTGGACCTGACTTGATCTCCCGCCGAACCGCGATCTGACTCGCCGGCTGATCGCGCGATCGTGCGACCGATCGCCTCACGGCGACCGGCCACCTATCCGTTTGGGCTGTCCTTGCCCCTGAATCGCGCCGTAGAATCCGTTTCAAAGGCGCGACACAAATCCAGGGGGAAGGACACCCATGATCACCGCCGCCATCGCCGTCACGATCCTGGTCGCCCTGGCGATCCTGGTCCACTACGAAGTGCTGCGACTCACATCCGCAGTGATTCCCGAATTGGGTTGGGTCAAGCCACGTGGACGCGTGGTGATCGTCGTATTTGCCTGCTTCGCCGCCCACACGGTCGAGGTCTGGCTGTTCGCGATCGCATACTTCCTGTTCGTGGACGTGTTCCACCTGGGCGGCTTCGGCGGGCTGCACCAGGGCACTTTCGTGGACAATGTCTATTTCTCGGCCGTGACCTATACCTCCCTTGGCTTCGGAGATGTCTATCCGGTCGACAATGTGCGCCTGATCAGCGGTGTCGAAGCGCTGGTCGGACTCTTGATGATCGGCTGGTCGGCCTCGTTCACGTATCTCGCGATGGAGAAGTTCTGGCCGCTGCATGGACCTGCGTCGTGGCTCTTGCGGCGGGCGCATCGGGAGCATGCGCATCATCACGCACAGTCGAAGGACTCGAAGCTGTAGCCTTGGTGGCGCGAATCCTATGATCTGGCGCTCGGCCTGCCGTCGTGCGGTCCCAAAGGCCGTTGCGGCGCGTCGTGCCACCAATCGTCGCCCCAGCGCGCGCTGTGCTCGACATGGCGCGGATAGAAAAGCCGATTGCCCGGCACGTTGCGCTGGCCGATCACCATCATGCGCATGTCGGCCGCACCGTTGTTGATGAGGTTGTGGGCGATGCCGGTGCCGGCGGGAAACGCGATCGCGTCGCCCTCTTTGACGCGGTACAGCCAGCCGTCGATCCAGGCATCGGCCTCGCCTTCCAGGATGAAGACGAATTCCTCTTCCCTGCTTTCGGCGTGCGGATAGCAGGATCGATGGCCGGGCGGCAGGCGCTGATGATGGATGCCGATGCGCGTCAGGCCGAAGCGCGTGCTGAAATCGACGTCGATCCTCATCGGTTCCGCACCGTCATACGGGCGATCGGGCGCGCCCTCGTGGTCGCGGAAATTCAGGATGCAGTCGGGCCGATGCTCGGTCAGCGTCGGGCCGGTGGTGCGCTCGCCCGGCTTGCCGTGATGCGGGCCCATCGTCCGATGCGGCACGTCATGCCACCAGTCGGTGCGGATCGCCTGCTGCTCCGGATTGCAGGGGTAGTAGACCTTGTTCTCGGCCTTCGCGGCTTCGCCCACCACCAGCAGCCGCACTTCTTCTTCGGTGTTGTTGAGGAAGGTGTGGCAGAGCCCGGTGCCGGCCGGAAACCCGACCGCGTCGCCGGCCGAGAGGCGATGCAGATGCCCATCGATCCACGCATCCGGCTCGCCGGAGAGCACGAACACGAACTCCTCCTCCAGGCTCTCCGCATGCGGGTACGACGTGCGCCGACCCGGCAGCAGGCGCTCGTGATGGATGCCGATCTGCTTCAGCCCCAGCTTGCGCGCCAGCGGCGCGCGGATCGACAGCTTCTCATCGCTGTTCGGATAATGCTCGTTGTCGCTGCCTTCGAGCGCGGTCCAGTGGCGGATGAATTCGGGGCGGGGCGGTTGGCTTGACACGGAGTGTCTCCATCGGTCGCGCGATACGGAGAAAACAGCTCTTAGAGCAAAGCGCTGCCGAAAATTGGCAGCAGGCTAGTACGCCTTCACCACCTCCCCATTCCCCATATGGTCCGCGCGCGCCAGCCGGACGAAGGGCTCGGTCACGTCTTCGGGGGTGGGCAGGGTCATCGGGTCTTCGCCGGGATAGGCGGCGGCGCGCATGCGGGTGCGGGTGCGGCCGGGATCGATCAGGTTGGCGCGGATCTTGGCCTTTACGTTCTCCTGGGCGTAGATGCGCACCAGCATCTCGAGCGCGGCCTTGCTGACGGCGTAGGCGCCCCAGAAGGCGCGCACGTTCTGCGCGACGCCGCTGGAGACGAAGATCGCGCGGCCGGCGTCCGACTGCCGGAGCAGGGGATCAAGGCTGCGGATCAGCCGCCAGTTGGCGGTCAGGTTGACATCGATCACTTCCTGCCAGGCGGGCGGATCGATGTGATGTAGCGGCGACATCTGACCGAGCACCCCGGCATTGCCGACCAGGACATCGAGCTTGCCATAGCGCTCATAGAGCCCGGCGCCGAGCTGGTCGATGGTGTCGTGGTTGCGCAGATCCATCGGCACCAGCAGCGAGGTCTTGCCGTTGATGGCACGGATCTCGTCATCCAGTTCTTCGAGTGCGCCGACGGTGCGGGCGGTGAGGATGAGATCGGCGCCTTCCTGCGCGTAGCGCTTGGCGACGGCGCGGCCGATGCCGCGGCTGGCTCCGGTCACAAGGCAGATGCGGCCGGCGAGCGCTCCTCCGGCGGTCTCGTTCATGCCGCCACGTTCATGCAGGTTGGGCCAGCAGCGATAGCTGGGCCGCGACCATGCCGCCTTCGTGATCGGTGAGGGCGGTCGGATAGTCGCCGGTGAAGCAGGCGTCGCAATATTGCGGCCGCTTGTTGTCGCGACCGCTGAGCCCCATGGCGCGATAGAGCCCGTCGATCGAGATGAACGCGAGGGAATCCGCGCCGATGAACTCGCGCATCTCCTCGACGCTGTATTTGGCGGCCAGCAGGTTCTTCCGCTCCGGCGTGTCGATGCCGTAGAAGCAGGAATGTGCGGTCGGCGGCGAGGAGATGCGCATATGCACCTCGGTCGCGCCGGCATTGCGCATCATCTCCACGATCTTGCGGGAGGTGGTGCCGCGCACGATGCTGTCATCGACCAGGACGATCCGCTTGCCCTCGACCTCGGCACGGTTGGCGTTATGCTTCAGCTTGACGCCGAGATGGCGGATCTGGTCAGTCGGCTCGATGAAGGTGCGGCCGACATAGTGGTTGCGGATGATGCCGTACTCGAACGGGATGCCGGACGCAGCCGCGTAGCCGAGCGCGGCCGGGACACCGGAATCCGGCACCGCGATCACGACGTCGGCGCTGGTCGGGGCTTCCGCCGCCAGCTCTGCGCCGATGCGCTTGCGCGCCTCGTAGACGCTCTTGCCTTCCATCACGCTGTCGGGACGGGCGAAGTACACGTACTCGAAGATGCAGAACCGCTTGGGCTGCGCGCCGAACGGCTTCATGCTGGTGACGCCGCGCTTATCGAGGATCACCAGCTCGCCGGCATCGAGGTCGCGCACATAGTCCGCGCCGACGATATCGAGCGCGCAGGTCTCCGACGCCAGCATCCAGCCGTCGCCGAGCTTGCCGAGGATCAGCGGCCGCACGCCCAGCGGGTCGCGCACGCCGATCACCATGTCGTTGGCGATGCAGATCAGAGAGTAGGCGCCTTCGACCTGGTGCAGCGCGTTGATCAGGCGGTCGATCACGTTGCCGCGCAGATGCGTCGCCATCAGATGCAGGATGACTTCGGTGTCGCTGGTCGATTGGAACATCGAGCCGCGCTTCACCAGCTCCTGCCGGATCATCTGCGCGTTGGTGAGGTTGCCGTTGTGGCCGACCGCGAAGCCGCCGAAATGCAAATCGCCGAACAGCGGCTGAACGTTCCGCAGCGAGCTCTCGCCGGTGGTGGAATAGCGCGTGTGGCCGATCGCGGCGTGGCCGCTCAGCTTCCCGACGACCGATTGCTGGGAGAAATTGTCGGCGACGTGGCCCTGCGCGCGGTGCGCGTTGAAACGCTGGCCGTCGAACGAGACGATGCCAGCGGCCTCTTGCCCGCGATGCTGCAAGGCATGGAGGCCCAGCACGCAATGCGTGGCGGCCTCTTCCAGGCCGTAGATTCCGACAATGCCGCATTCCTCCTTCAGATGATCGTCATCGAAAGGATGGGTCGTCAGCATCGGCCCGCTAGTCCTTTTGGGGGTTATTGCGACTGGCCCTGGATCAGTCGTTCCAGGTCCCTGCGCTCGGCGTCCTTATACCCGGATTGTTCTTCTTGTCCACCTTGATTTCCCGCAGGGCTGCGTTGCGTTCCCTGCCCGCCGTTCTGCTTCGAGTCGCCCGGCGATTCGCCGGATGGCGGGCTCGCGGGCTGGGGCGATTGGGGGCTCAGCTTCTGGATCGTCTCGTTGAGCTGCTGGCCCTGCTCGACCGCCTTGGACCCCTCGTCGAACATGGCGCTGGCGCGATCCTTCCATTCCTGCGGGATCATGTTCTTGATGAGCAGGGCGGCCTGCTCCACATAGGGTTCGGTGCGCGCCTGGTTGATGACGTCGGGGCGTTCCTGCCTGTTGGGCAGCAGCCAGTCGGACATCGCCATGTAAGCGAGCGCGACCAGCACGACGCCGCGCACCAGCCCGAACACCAGCCCCAGCGACTTGTCGAGCGGGCCCAACGCGCTGGCGTGCACGCGCGACGAGATCGTGTGGTTGACGAAGCCGAGCACGATCAGCAGGACGACAAACAGGCTGATCGCGCAGACGATGTCCGCCAGCAGCGGCTCGGCGATCTGTTTGTTGGCGAAGGCGCGGACCTGCGGCACATAGAAAAAGATGACGAAGGTGCCGATCGCCGCGCCGATCCAGCCGAACACCGACAGCACTTCCTTTACGAAGCCGCGGCCCAGGGCCAGCAGCGCCGAGAGCGCAATGACCGCCAGCACCACGATGTCGACAAAATTCACTGATTCGCGCTCCGATCACTATTGCGAGAGGGCTCGTTTGCCGGCGCTCAGCGAGCGCACCTCATTATACAGCCAATCCAATACATCCTGCAGGTGGCCGATTTCGAGGATTTCGACGCCGGTGACGCCATTCTTTTTCGCGCTGTCCCGCCGGCGCGGCATCAGGACGCGGCGGAAACCGAGCTTGCCGGCTTCCCGGAGCCGCAGCTCAGGCTGGGAGACCATGCGCACCTCGCCACTGAGACCGATCTCGCCGAAGGCGGCGACGTCCTCCGGCACCGGCCGGTCGGTCAGGGCGCTGATCAGGGCCAGCGCCACAGCGAGGTCGGCCGCCGGCTCGCCGATGCGGAGGCCGCCGGCGACATTGAGATAGACTTCGTTGCCCGCGAAAGCGAGCTCGCAGCGCGTCTCCAGCACCGCCAGCAGCATGGCGAGGCGGCTCGAATCCCAGCCGACCACCGCGCGCCGCGGCGTCGCCAGCGGAGAGGGCGAGACCAATGCCTGGATCTCCACCAGGACTGGCCTGGTGCCTTCGATACCGGCGAAGACGGTGGCGCCGGAAACGCTGCCGCGCCGCTCCGCGAGAAAGAGGGCCGAAGGGTTGGGCACTTCCTGCAAGCCGCTCTCAGTCATCTCGAACACGCCGATCTCGTTGGCCGGGCCGAAGCGGTTCTTCACCGCGCGCAGCAGGCGGAAATGGTGGCCGCGCTCGCCTTCGAAATAGAGCACCGTGTCCACCATGTGCTCGAGCACGCGCGGACCGGCGATCTGCCCCTCCTTGGTGACATGGCCGACCAGCATCAGGACGAAGCCGCGCTGCTTGGCGAGGCGGATCAGTTCGGCAGCGGCGCTCCGGACCTGGGCGACGGTGCCGGGCGCGGAATCGAGATTATCGAGATACATGGTCTGGATGGAATCGATCACCACCAGGTCGGGCGGATCCGCCTTGTCCAGGCTGGCCAAGATGTCGCGCACATTGGTGGCGGCGGCGATCTGCACCGCGTGCGATTGCTGGCCGAGGCGCTTGGCGCGCAGCTGCACCTGCTCGACCGCTTCCTCGCCGGAGATGTAGGCGGAGCGCAGCGGTTTCGTTCCGGCCTTGGTCTCCTGGGCGACCGCCGTCACGATCTGCAGCAGCAGGGTCGACTTGCCGATGCCGGGATCGCCGCCGATCAGGATGGCGGAGCCGCGCACCAGCCCGCCGCCGGTGACGCGGTCGAATTCGGCATTGCCGGTGGCGCGCCGCGCCGCTTCCGGCGCGTGGCCATCGAGCGCCACGAACTCGATCGATTTGCCCTTGCCGCGGCTGAGGCCCTTGGGCATCTCCTCGCGCGCCGCTTCCTCGACGATGCTGTTCCAGGCGTTGCACGATTCGCACTTGCCCATCCAGCGCGGAAAGCTGGCGCCGCAACTCTGGCAGACGTAGCGCGCACTCGATTTTGCCATCGGCGATAGCCCCGCTGATTAAAGCGGCCGTACCGGCATCTTAATCGGGCCTTCGGCCTGGCCACGGACAAACTGATCGACATACGGGTTGCCGGTATTATCGATGTCCTGCGCCTTGCCGTGCCAGATGATCCTGCCATCATAGATCATCGCCGCGCCATCGCCGATCACCCGCAGCGAATGCATGTCGTGGGTGATCGACAGCGCCGTGGCGCCCAGATCGTCGACGCATTTCTTGATTAGCTCGTTGATCACCTGGCTCATGATGGGATCAAGGCCGGTGGTCGGCTCATCGAAAAAGATGATCTCAGGCTCGGTCGCAATGGAACGTGCCAGCGAAACGCGCTTCTGCATGCCGCCGGACAGCTCCGACGGGTAGAGCGTGCCGACCTCGGGCCCGAGCCCGACGGCGCCCAGCTTGCGCAGCGCGATCTCCTTGGCCTCCGCGCGGTTGAAGCCGCGGCCGGCGATCAGGCCGAAGGCGACATTCTCCCAGACCGGCAGCGAATCGAACAAGGCTCCGCCTTGGAACAGCATGCCGAACTTGTGCATGATCTCTTCGCGTTCGCCCGCCGACATGCGCGTGACTTCGACGCCGTCGATCTCGATCGAGCCCTTGTCGGGCTTCATCAGCCCGATGATGCATTTGATCAGCACCGACTTGCCGGTGCCCGATCCACCGATCACCACCAGCGACTCGCCTTTCGGCACGTCGAGATCCAGGTCCTTCAGCACCACCTTGCGGCCGAAGGACTTGCACAGGCCCCGCACCTTGATTTTGAGATCGCTGCTCATCGCGAGAAGAACAGCTCCGTGACAATGTAGTTGGAGATCAGGATCAGGATGGAGGCGGAGACCACGGCGTTGGTGGTCGCCTTGCCGACGCCCTGCGCGCCGCCGCGCGAGTGGAATCCGTGGTAGCAGCCCATGAGTGCAACGATGAAACCGAACACCGCCGCCTTGACGAGACCGGAGAACACGTCGAGGAATTCCACGAAATCGACCGTGTTCTGCAGGTAGTTGCCGGGATTGAAACCGAGCTTGTAGGCGCTGACCAGATAGCCGCCCAGCACGCCGATGACGTCGGCGGTGCCGACCAGGACCGGCAGCATGAGAATGCCGGCCACCAGGCGCGGCGCGATCAGATACTTGAACGGGTTGGTGGAGAGCGTGACCAGGGCATCGATCTGCTCCGTCACACGCATGGTGCCGAGCTCCGCCGCCATCGCGGCGCCGATCCGCCCCGCCACCATCAGTCCGGCCATCACCGGGCCCAGCTCGCGGCAGATCGAGAGCACCACCACGTTGGGGATCGCTGTTTCCGCATTGAAGCGCGCGAAGCCGGTGTAGCTCTGCAGCGCCAGCACCATACCGGTGAAGACCGCGGTCATGCCGACCACGGGCAGCGAATAATAGCCGATCTCGATCATCTGCTTGATGATGAGGCGCGGATAGTAGGGCGGCCGCACCGCCAGCAGGAGGGCGCGCAGCGCGAAGAGCGAAAGCCGGCCGATCGCCGCCAGGCTGTCCAGGAATGTGCGCCCCAAGGGCTGAAGCAGGGGCATCAGCACGCCCTAACCAGCCGGGATGAAGCGGCGCCGGTAACGCGGCCCGAGCGCGGTCAGCACTTCATAGCCGTTGGTTCCGGCGGCAGTGGCCAGTTCATCGGCACTCTGATGCTCGCCCAGAATCTCTGCCCAGGCGCCCGGCTGCACCAGGTGCGCCGGCACATCACCGACATCGATCGTGATCAGATCCATCGACACGCGACCCACGAATGGCGCCCTTATTCCCCCGACAAAGGCGGCTCCGACATGGCTCAAGGCGCGGAAAACCCCATCCGCATAGCCCAGGCCTAGGGTCGCCAGGCTCGTTGCCCGCGTTGAGCGGTGCGCACCATAGCCAACGGTCTGGTGGGCGTCAATGTGACGGACCTGCAGGATTCTGGCTTTCAGCCCAACCACTTGGCGCATGGGATTGGAGGCCGCCGGGCTTGGATTCAAGCCATAAAGGGCGGCCCCCGGACGCACCAGATCGAACGCATAGTCGCGCCCCAGGAAGATGCCGGAGGAATTGGCGAAGGAGATGGTTGGGCGACTCGGCAATAGCGGCAGAAGGCGGTCCAACGCGCTCCTGAAGCGCTTGAGCTGGATCGCGTTCTGCGGGTTCTGCGGCTCCTCCGAACAGGACAGATGCGACATCACCAGCGTGACGGGGAATGAGTTGATGAGCGTGGGATCGGCCACCAGGCGGTCGAGCTCCGCCGGCGCCAGACCAAGACGAGACATCCCTGTATCGATGTGGATCGCCGCCGGCGTTGGTCCGTTGGCGGCGCACCAGTGCGACCAGAGCTCGATCTGCGGCAGGGAGTTGAGAACGGGAATGAGACGGTGCTGGACATACTCCGCTTCGTCGCCGCCGATCGGACCGGAGAGGACATGGATCTCCGCCTCCGGCAGCAGCGGCCGCAGCGCCAGCGCTTCGGACAGAATGGCGACGAAGAACTGGCGACAGCCAGCCCTGAACAGGGCCGGTGCCGCTTGTTCCGCGCCAAGTCCGTATGAGCTGGCCTTGACGGCGGCCCCGGTGCGCGCCGGCTTGGCGTGACGCTGCAGCAGCCGGTAGTTGGCGACCAGGGCGCCTAGGTCGATGGTGAGTTCCGCCACCGGTTGGACGGTCATGATCGCCGATCAACCGTGGTCGGGAAGATCCTGATCGCGGATCAGGTCGCCGAACCGTGTGATGTTGCCGTCGAAGTAGAGTTCCAGCGTGCCGACCGGGCCATGGCGCTGCTTGGCAATGATGACTTCTGCCACGTTGTGGATGCGCTCGCCGCGCTCCTGCCAGCGCGCCATGCGCTCCTGGAACTTGTCGGTACCTTCATCCGCGCGCTGCTTGGGCTCGGCGCGCTCATGATAGTACTGCTCGCGGAAGACGAACATGACGACGTCCGCATCCTGCTCGATCGAGCCCGATTCACGAAGGTCGGCCAGCTGCGGGCGCTTGTCCTCGCGGTTCTCGACCGCGCGTGACAATTGCGACAGCGCTAATACTGGCACCTGCAGCTCCTTGGCCACGGCCTTCAGGCCGCGCGTGATCTCAGAGATCTCCTGCACCCGGTTGTCCGACGGCTTCGGATTGGCCGAGCGCATCAGCTGCAGATAGTCGACAATGATGAGGTCGAGGCCGAACTGCCGCTTCAGCCGTCGCGCCCGCGTGCGCAGAGCCGGCACGGACATGGCCGGCGTGTCATCGATGAAGAACTGCACGCTGGTCATGGCCTGCGCGGCCTCGACGATGCGGCCGAAATCATCGCTCTTCACATCGCCGCGCCGGATGCGGTCGGAGGAGATGCCGGACTTCTCCGCCATGATGCGGTGCGCCAGCTGCTCCGCCGACATTTCGAGCGAGAAGAACGCGACGCGATGGCGCGTGCTGGTTTCTGCGTCCTTCACCGCCTCGGCGGCGTTGAAGCCGATATTGGTGGCAAGCGCGGTCTTTCCCATCGACGGGCGGCCGGCGAGGATGACCAGGTCGGACGGCTGCAATCCGCCCAGCTTGCGGTCGAGGTCCCGCAGGCCGGTGGTGACGCCGGTGACGTGGCTGTCGCGCTTGTAGGCGACCTCCGCCATGTCGAGCGCGCTTTTCAGGACCGCATCGAACTTCCGCGGGCCGCCATCGACCTGGCCGCCTTCGGCGAGGTTGAACAGGCGCATCTCGGAGCGCTCGATCTGGTCGATCGCGCTGATGTCGGGATCGTAGGTGTAGGATTCATTGACGATATCCTCGCCGACGCCGATCAGCTGCCGCCGCAGAAAGAGGTCGTGAATGGCGCGGCCGTAATCCTCGGCGTTGATGACGGTCACGACCGCCTGGGCGAGCTGCACCAGATATTGCGCGCCGCCGATCTCGGCCAGCGCGCCGTCCTGGTCGAACAGATTCTTCAGCGTGACGGGATTGGCAATCTGCCCGCGCAGCACGAGCTTGCCGA
The DNA here is from genome assembly GCA_041398065.1 of Dongiaceae bacterium. GTDB lineage: Bacteria > Pseudomonadota > Alphaproteobacteria > Dongiales > Dongiaceae > Dongia_A. The sequence goes on from JAWKVL010000001.1 coordinate 193,707, forward strand.
TCGCTTCGTAGATGCGGCCGTGCAGCGCGTCCGCGAAGTGGTCGGGACGCAGGAATTCGCTGACGCGGTTGTAGACTTCATTGTTGGCGAGCAGCGCGCCGAGCAGCGCCTGCTCGGCTTCATAGTTGTGCGGCGGCGTGCGCGGCGGAATCGATCCCGCCCCTTCGCGCAACCTCGCGACGTTTGACTGCTTGCCCCCCACTTCCATGGCGGCGACATTACTCCGTGGCGACTCGAATCCAGTTTGGGAATCTTCTGTGGATAAAGTGGATAACGGGGGTAAGAAATCAACCGCGTTCTGACGCGTTCGGTCGCGACGCGCGCGATTTCATTTTCTTCGCTTCCAACCCAAAGCAAAACGGCCACCCTGGTGGGTGGCCGTTCGCGTAGATCGTACGTATTAGCGTCAGACTTCCGGCTGCTCGCCGGTGCCGGCCTCGGCCTGGGCCTGGGCCGCTTCCTCGAGCAGCTTGTCGAGATCGGGCGCTTCGCCGCTGGTCGCGCGCGGAATGGCCGTGCCGAGCGTCGCCTGCTGCGTCGCTTCGTCTTCCGACTTGGCGACGTTGGCGGTGACCGTGACGATCACTTCCGGATGCAGGGCGATGCGCACCTTGTGCAGGCCGAGCGTCTTGATCGGCCTGTCCAGGATCACCTGGCGCCGGTCGATCGTGAAGCCGGCCGCGGTCACGCCATCCGCGATGTCGCGGTTGGCGACCGAGCCGAACAGCATACCGGTCTCGCTCGCTTGGCGGATGACGACGATCAGGAGGCCGTCGACCTTCTTGGCGACCTTCTCGGCTTCCTGCTTGCGCTTGAGGTTGGTCGCTTCGATCTGAGCGCGCTGCTCCTCGAAGCGCTTCTTGTTCTCCTCGGTCGCGCGCAAGGCCTTCTTGCGCGGCAACAGGAAATTGCGCGCGAAGCCCGGCTTCACGGCGACCACGTCGCCGATCTGGCCCAGCTTCTCGATGCGCTCCAACAGAATGACGTCCATGGGGCGCTCTCCTTACTTCAGCACGTAGGGCAGCAGGCCAAGGAAGCGCGCGCGCTTGATCGCCTGAGCGAGCAGACGCTGCTTCTTGGCGCTGACGGCCGTGATGCGGCTGGGGACGATCTTGCCGCGCTCCGAGACGAAGCGCTGCAGGAGCTTCACGTCCTTGTAGTCGATCTTCGGCGCATTGGCGCCGGAGAACGGGCAGGACTTGCGGCGGCGGAAGAACGGCCGGCGGCCGCCACCACCGCGCGGGGCAGAACCTTCAGTCGGGGCCATGCTCATGCCTGCTCTCCTTCGCTCTCGGCCGGTTTGTTCTCGCGCACGGGGCGCAGGCGATCGTCACGCTCGGCGCGATCCCCGCGCTCGCCCCGGTCGCCTCTGTCGCCACGATCACCGCGATCGCCGCGATCACGGTCGCCGAAGCTGCGCTCACGGCGGCCGAAGCCGCCCTCACGGTCGCCACGGCCCTCGCGGTCGCGGCCGCGCGACTGCAGCATGGCACTGGGGCCTTCCTCCAGCGCTTCGACGCGCACCGTCAGGTGGCGCAGCACGTCCTCGTGGATGCGCATGTTGCGTTCCATCTCCAGCACCGCCGCCGCGGGGGCGTCGATGTTCATGAGGACATAGTGGCCCTTGCGGTTCTTCTTGATGCGGAAGCTGAGGCTCTTGAGGCCCCAGAACTCCTTCTTGGTGACGTTGCCGCCCTGGGCGGCGACGACGATCCCGGCGAAGTGCTCGGTCAGGCCCTCGACTTGCGCGCTGGTCACGTCCTGGCGCGCAATAAAGATGTTCTCGTAGTAGGCATCCGATATGGACTCCTTCGGCTGTTCGCGGTCGGCGCTGGGAGCCCGACATGGCGCTCGCATCAGCGGATCGGACCTAGCCGGCACCTCGCGGCGCTCATGCGCCGGTTCGATGGATTGACCCAAGGAACGGGAGCCGGCAGGGGTTGCGCCGGGCCCAAAGGCCGAGCGCGGCCGGGACTATAGTGATCGGCAGGGGTATTGCAAGGCCGCACTTCGGCCCCCGTGTTAACGAAGATTAACTAGGCGGCTCAAGTGCTTGACAGGGGCGGATGCCGGGCTATCTATGCGCCCTCCCGCCCCGGGACAGCGGATTCTGCAGCTTCCAAGGACATTTCATGACGCGCGCCTTCATCTTTCCAGGCCAGGGCTCTCAGGCTGTCGGCATGGGCCTCGCCCTGTCGCAGAGCTTCGGCGCTGCACGGCTGGTGTTCGAAGAGGTGGACGAGGCGCTGAAGCAGAAGCTCTCCAAGATCATGTTCGAGGGCCCGGAAAGTGATCTGACGCTGACCGAGAACGCCCAGCCTGCCTTGATGGCGGTCAGCATTGCGGCGCTCAGGGTGCTGGAGACGGAAGGCGGCTGGCGCCTGGCGGACAAGGCGAGCTACGTCGCGGGCCACTCGCTGGGCGAATATTCGGCGCTGGCGGCGACGGGCGCGCTGGTGGTGTCCGATGCGGCGCGGCTGCTGAAGCTGCGCGGGCAGTCGATGCAGAAGGCGGTACCGGTCGGCGAAGGCGCGATGGCGGCTTTGCTCGGTCCGGAACTCGATCAGGTGCAGAAGATCGCCAAGCAGGCGGCCGAGGAGACCAAGAAAGTCTGCGACGTCGCCAACGACAATTCGCCGGGGCAGATCGTGGTTTCCGGCGCCAAGGAGGCGGTGGAACGCGCGATCGCGATTGCAGCGGAACAAGGCGTGAAGCGCAGCATCATGCTGCCGGTCAGCGCGCCCTTCCATTGTGCGCTGATGAAACCGGCGGCCGACGCGATGGAAGAAGCGCTCGCCAAGGCGACCATCAAGCAGCCCGCGGTTCCGGTGATCGCCAATGTGACGGTGCAACCGGTCAGCGATCCCGCGACCATCGCGAAGCTGCTGGTGCAGCAGGTCACGGGCACGGTGCGCTGGCGGGAATCGATCCTTGCCATGAAGTCGCTGGGCGTCACCAAGGTCTACGAACTCGGCGCCGGCAAGGTGCTGGCAGGCCTGGTGAAGCGCATCGACAAGGAAATCGAAGCGAGCTCGGTCGGCGCGCCTGCCGATGTCGAAGCCGCACTGAAGGCGCTCAGCCAGTAAGCAAGATCAGGAGCAAGCTATGTTCGATTTGAGCGGCAAGAGCGCGTTGGTCACCGGTGCGTCGGGCGGCATCGGCGGCGCGATCGCGCGGGCGCTGCACGCGCAAGGCGCAACGGTTGGCCTGAGCGGGACGCGCGTTGAGCCGCTGGAGGCGTTGAAAGCCGAGCTGGGTGAGCGCGCGCACGTGCTGCCCTGTGATCTCGGCGACCCGGCTGCGATTGAAGCGTTGCTCAAGTCGGCGGATACCGCGCTCGGCGGCATCGACATCCTCGTCAACAACGCCGGCCTGACGCGCGACAACCTCGCGCTGCGCATGAAGGACGAGGAGTGGCAGAAGGTCATCGACGTCAATCTCACCGCCGGCTTCCGCCTCGCGCGCGGGGCAATGCGCGGCATGATGAAGAAGCGCTGGGGCCGCATCATCGGCATCACCTCGGTCGTCGGCGTCACCGGCAACCCGGGGCAGGCCAACTACGCCGCAGCCAAAGCCGGCATGATCGGCATGTCCAAGTCGCTGGCCCAGGAGGTCGCGAGCCGCGGCATCACGGTGAATTGCGTGGCGCCAGGCTTCATCGAGACCCAGATGACCGACGCCTTGAACGAGGAGCAGAAGGCGCGAATCATGGCGACGATTCCAGCCGGGCGGCTCGGTCAATCCGGCGAGATCGCGGCGGCCGTGGTCTATCTGGCCAGTCCGGAAGCGGCCTATGTCACCGGCCAGACGATCCACGTCAACGGCGGCATGGCTATGATTTGATTGAGGTTTTCCGGTGAGGCGCCGGCTCTGGCCAAAGCTAGGCAACTATGTTAAGTGACCGCGGACGCCCCCGTGTGGTTACTTTGGCCATAGCGGTGGTATTGCGCGGCTAAATGACCGACCAATCTTTCGACCGGCTCCGGACGGGGGACGGTGATCAAAAAAGGGAACAGCGATGAGCGACATTGCCGAACGGGTAAAGAAGATCGTGATCGAGCACCTCGGGGTGGAGGAAGCAAAGGTCACCGACACTGCGTCCTTCATCGACGATCTGGGCGCTGACAGCCTGGATACGGTCGAGCTCGTGATGGCGTTCGAGGAAGAGTTCGGCTGCGAGATTCCCGATGATGCCGCCGAAAAGATCCAGACCGTCAAGGATGCCATCGAATACATCAAGTCGAAGGCGAGCTGAGATCGTCCTCCAGGTTCGCGATCTTGCGCGGATCATCGCGGCTAGCGCGGTCGTCGCGCATCCCTGAAATGGCAAGATAGAGCGAAGGCTTACCATGCGTCGTGTCGTCGTCACCGGAATGGGCATCGTCTCGCCGTTGGGCATTGGCGCCGAGAATGTCTGGAATCGCTTGTTGAAGGCTGAGTCCGGCATTCGCGGCGTGCAGTCGTGTGACGTGACTGACCTGCCGTGCAAGGTCGCCGGCGAAGTGCCGCGTGGCGACACGGCTTCCGGCAAGTTCAACGCCGATGACTATGTGCCGCCCAAAGACCAGCGCAAGATGGACACCTTCATCATCATGGCGATGGGGGCGGCCCAGCAGGCGGTCGAGGATTCCGGCTGGATGCCGACCGATGAGGAAGGGCAGACCCGCACCGGCGTCCTGATCGGCTCCGGCATCGGCGGCTTGCAAGGCATCTACGAAGCCTCGATCACACTCAAGGAGAAGGGGCCGCGGCGCATCTCGCCGTTCTTCATCCCGTCCTGCCTCATCAACCTCGCCTCCGGCCATGTTTCGATCAAATACGGTTTCCGTGGCCCGAACCACTCGGTGGTCACCGCCTGCGCGACCGGCAGCCATGCACTGGGGGACGCCAGCCGTCTGATCATGCTCGGCGATGCGGACGTGATGGTCGCGGGCGGCACGGAATCAACCATCAGCCGGCTCGGCATTGCCGGGTTCTGCGCCTCGCGCGCGCTGTCGACCGGCTTCAACGACCGGCCGACCGAAGCCTCGCGGCCATGGGACAAGGACCGTGACGGTTTCGTCATGGGTGAGGGCGCTGGGGTGGTGGTGCTCGAAGAGTTGGAGCATGCCAAGAAGCGCGGCGCCAAGATCTATGCCGAAGTGCGGGGCTACGGCCTTTCGGGCGACGCCTATCACATCACCGCGCCGTCGGAGAACGGCGATGGCGGCTACCGCTGCATGCAGATGGCGCTGAAGCGCGCCGAGATGAATGTCGACGATATCGACTACGTGAACGCGCACGGCACATCCACGCCGCTGGGCGACGAGATCGAGCTGGGCGCGGTGAAGCGCCTGTTCGGCGAGCAGGCGTACAAGCTCACGATGTCCTCGACCAAATCGGCGACCGGGCATCTGCTGGGCGCGGCGGGCGCGGTGGAGGCGATCTTTTCCATCCTGTCGCTGCGCGACCAGGTGGCGCCGCCGACCCTCAATCTCGACAATCCGTCGGAAGGCTGCGACATCGACCTGGCGCCGAAGCAGGCCAAGCCGCGCAAGATCCGGGCCGCCTTGTCGAACTCGTTCGGGTTCGGCGGCACGAACGCGAGCCTGATCTTCACCGCGGTCCAGTAAGCCGCGGCAAGCGGGAGCGGAGGGCGATGCGCCGGCTCCTGAATTTCATCTATGCGCTCTTCGGCGTCGCCGTCATCGCGGCGGCGGGCATCGCCTATTACCTCTATGCCAGCTTTACCGGACCGGGACCGGGGACCGAGGACAAGACCCTGGTGATCCCGAAAGGGAGCGGCGTCATCGAGATCGCCGATCTCCTCAAGAGCGAGAACGTGATCGGGGATGTCCGTATCTTCCAGCTGGGCGTCCGGTTGTTCTCGGACGACAAGCCGCTGAAGGCCGGCGAATACGTCTTTCCCAAGGGCATCAGCGCCAGCGGCGCCATGGGCATCATGATCGCCGGCAAGTCGATCACCCACCGCCTCACGATTCCGGAAGGGTTGACTGCGCGCGAGGTGCTGGACCTGGTGTCGAAGGAGCCGCTGCTGGACGGACCGCTGCCGCCGGATTGGCCAGCGGAAGGCACATTGCTGCCGGAGACCTACACGTTCCTGCGCGGCGAAAGCCGGGTTTCCATGGTCGCGCGCATGCGTGACGCGATGGCGAAGGCGCTGGCGGACGAATGGGCCAAGCGCGATCCGAGCATTCTGGTGAAGACGCCCGAAGAGGCCGTGACGTTGGCGTCCGTGGTGGAGAAGGAGACCTCGCGGCCCGACGAGCGTGCGCGGATCGCCGGCGTCTTCTACAATCGCATGCGGAAGGGCATGCCGCTGCAGTCCGACCCGACCGTGATTTTCGCCATCACCCTCGGCAAGCTGAAGCTCAATCGCGGGCTGACGTACGATGATCTCAAGATCGACAGTCCCTACAACACATATCTGGTGAAGGGCCTGCCGCCGGGGCCGATTGCCAATCCCGGCCTCGACGCGCTGCACGCTGTGATGCGCCCGATGTCGCACAAGGAGCTCTATTTCGTCGCTGACGGCACCGGCGGCCACGCCTTTGCCGCAACGCTCGACGAGCACAACAAGAACGTCGCCGCCTGGCGCAAGATCCAGAAGGCGCAGCAGACGCAGTAGCGGCGGTACGTCTTTCGAATTGTCTCAGCGGCCGCTGTCGACGGCGCCTTCGTCAGTCCTTCTTCGGCAGCATGCGCAGGATCGGGTCGGCGATTGCTGGCGTCAGCGCGCCCATGGCCCAGGCGAGGAACGCCGTCGGGAATGGGAAGGCAATGCGTGCCCGGTTGACGGTAAGGCCGCGCTGGATGATCGTCGCAGCTTTCTCCGCCGACATCAGGAATGGCATCGAGAAATCATTGGCGTCTGTCATCGGGCTCTTGATGAAGCCTGGCATCACGACATTCACCTTCACGCCTTGGGGCGCCAGGTCGGCACGCAGCGCTTCGCCCCAGGCTTTGACCGCGGCCTTGCTGCCGCTATAGGCGGGGGCGCCGGGAAACCCGCGATGGCCGGCCAGGGACGAGATGATTGCGATCTGACCACGCTTGCGCCCGATCATGCGCGGGATCGCCGGAAGCACGACATTCAAGACACCGTCGAGATTCACGGCAAAGATCGCGCGCGTCTGATCGGCGCTTTCCGGCCCGCCGTGGGTGCCGCCCGAAATGCCGGCATTGGCGATCACCAGATCCAAGGGTGCGCGATCGTCGGCCGCAAGGACCCATTCGGCGACGGCCGCTCGCTCGCGCACATCGATCGCGGCGACCGAGGTGGCGGCGCCACGCGCGGCCGCGAGCGCAGCGACCTCGTCCAGCCGTTGCTGATTGCGGCCACCCAGTGAAAGATGCGTCCCCGGCCGCGCATAGACTAGCGCGAGCGCAGCACCAATCCCGGAGCTGGCGCCCGTGATCAGGATATGGACCGAGTCGGTGGCCGGCATGAATCACTCCCCGGCTCACCTTGCCAGAGGCGGCGGCTTGCCGGAAGATGCGGCGCATCGTGACAAGCCAGTGGAGGTGAGCGTGACCATTGCCAGCATGACCGGATTCGCGCGCCGCCAGGGGTCGCTCGACGAGTTCCTGTGGGCGTGGGAGCTGAAATGCGTCAATGGCCGCAATCTCGAAGTGCGGTGCCGCCTCCCAGCCGGGTTCGACAGCTTGGATGGTTTCGTGCGCGCCGCCTGCGCCGAACGGCTGAAGCGCGGCAATCTCTCCGTCACGCTCACCGCCGACGACAAACAGTCGGTCCCGACCTTCCGCGTGAACGAGGCCGCACTGGCGCAGCTTGGCCAGCTGCTCGAAGGGCTCAAAGGCAAGATCGATGCGGCGCCGCCGCGGCTCGATGGCCTGATCGGCCTCAAGGGCGTATTGGAGGTCGAGGAGCAGCAGGTCGCACCCGAAGTCGTGGAGCGGCGCATCCAGGCCATGCAAGCGGATTTCCTCGCTTGCCTAGCCGACCTGCAGAAAGCGCGCCTCGAAGAAGGCAACAAGCTCGATGCCATCACGCGCCAGCATCTCAGCACGATCGAGCGGCTGGGCAAGGAGGCGGCGAGTTGCGCTTCGGTGCAGCCAGCGGCATTGCGCGAGCGGCTCGCCAAGCAGATCGCGGAACTGCTGCCGCCGGTCGTCACTCTGCCGGAAGAGCGGCTGGCGCAGGAGGTTGCGCTGCTCGCCGCCAAGGCGGACGTGCGCGAGGAACTGGACCGCCTCAATGCCCATGTCGCGGCGGTGCGCGGGCTGCTGGACCAGGGCGGCGCGATCGGCCGGCGGCTCGATTTCCTGTGCCAGGAGTTCAATCGCGAGGCCAATACCCTGTGCTCCAAAGCCGATGATCTGGCCTTGACCAACCTCGGCATCGAGCTTAAGGCAGCCATCGAACAACTGCGCGAACAGGCGCAGAACATCGAATAGAGCGGGACCTTCACGCCATGACGCTGACGGGTGCACGGCCATCCGGACCGGTCGAGATTCGGCGGCGCGGCCTGATGCTGGTGCTGTCCTCTCCGTCCGGTGCCGGCAAGACCACGATCTCGCGCCGGCTGCTCGGGATCGAGCCGGATCTCGTGCTGTCGATCTCCGCCACCACCCGGCCGATGCGCCCAAGCGAGAAGGACGGCGTCGATTATCATTTCGTCGATCAAGCCGTGTTCGATCGCATGATCGCCGAAGGCGCCTTTCTGGAGCACGCCAAGGTGTTCGACCATCACTATGGAACGCCGCGCACCGCGGTGGAGCAGTGGCTGGCAGCCGGCCGCGATGTCCTATTCGACATCGATTGGCAAGGCACGCAGCAGCTTGGCGAAAGCGCGCGGGCCGACCTGGTCAGTGTGTTCATCCTGCCGCCTTCGATCGCCGCGCTGGAACAGCGGCTGAAGACCCGCGCCCAGGACAGCGCTGAGGTGGTCGCGCGCCGCATGGCCAAGGCCGCCGATGAGATGAGCCATTGGAACGAATACGATTACATCATCGTCAATGACGATCTCGAGATCAGCATCCAGCGGGTGCGTGCGATCCTGCTGGCAGAGCGCCTGAAGCGGCACCGTCAGAACGGGCTGGCGGAATTCGTGAACGGGTTGCGCCAGGGGACGTAGTCGATCCCCGCTTGCCGAGCCCCTTCCCCCTCAAGGGAGGAAGGCTCGAGCCTTTATCGCCGGGCCTTCTCCGACGCCCGCGCCAGAGCCGCAAACTGCGCGACCGTCAGCTCCTCCGCGCGCGCGGTTGGTGCGATCTCCGCCGCCGCCAACAGTGCTTCCGCATCGCCGCCAAGGCTGCGCAGCGATTGGCGCAGCATCTTGCGGCGCTGGCCAAACGCCGCCTGCGTGACGCGCTCGATGTCGGTCACGCGCGCGGCGAACGCTGGCTCCGCCAGCGGCAGGATCTCGACCACCGTCGACGTCACCTTTGGCGGCGGGACAAAGGCGCGGGGCGGCAAATCGAACAGCCGGCGCGGACGCGAAAGGAACTGGGTGAGAATGCTCAAGCGCCCGTAATCCTTGCTGCGGGGCTTGGCGATCAAGCGGTCGGCCACCTCCTTTTGCACCATCACGGTCAGCGACGCGAAAGCGGCACCCTGTTGCAGCCATTTGATGAGCAGCGGCGTGGCGATGTTGTAGGGCAGGTTGGCGACGATGCGACGCGGCGCGGTTCCCAGCTTGGCGCAATCCACGGCCAGCGCGTCGCCTTCGATCACCGTGAGCCGTCCCGGATAAGCGGCGGCGATCTCGGCCAATGCGCCGAGGCAGCGCTGGTCGCGTTCGATCGCAATCAGCTCGCGTGCGCCATGGCTCAACAGCGCGCGCGTGAGGCCGCCCGGTCCCGGTCCGATCTCGATGGTCGTGCCCCTGATCAGATCGCCGGCCGCGCGCGCGATCTTGGCGGTCAGGTTGAGATCGAGCAGGAAGTTCTGGCCCAGCCCGCGGCGCGCCGTCAGATCGTATTTCGCGATGACCTCGCGCAGCGGCGGCAGGCCGTCGGCGGCCATCAGCCGGCGCCCCTACATCCGGATGTCGATCACAGCCGCGCGGCGCAGATCGCTGAGATAGCCGCGCGCCAGGGTCTCCAGCCGCTGCCGGCCCATGCGGTCGGCGATCGCCGTACGCGACTGGCTGTCCTCGTCGCCGGCCTGGCGCTCGCAGATGAGATAGAGACCCACGCCCTGGCTGGTACGGACCGGATCCGACGGCACGTCGATCGGCTGGTTGATGGCGACGGTCTGGACCTGCTGCGGCAGTTCGCTCACCAGAACGCTGCCGAGGTCGCGATAGACGCCCGGACTGGCGTCGGCCGCGACTTGCGCCATCTGGTCGCAATTCTCGATCTTTCCGGCAATCGTCTTGGCCTGCGACAGCGCGCGGTTGACTTCGCTGTCGGCCGCATTGGGCGGCAGCGACCACAGGATCTGCTTCACGGTCACGCTGCCCGCGCCGCCGGTATCACCGGAGCCGGATTGGCGCGTTTCCTTCGCGAATGCGATATAGTATCCGCCGGTGCCGCGCACCGGGCCCACCAGGTCGCCGGCTGGTCTCAGCTGAATCTCCTTCGCAATAGCGGGCTCCATCTGGTCCAGGCGGAGCCAACCCCAATTGCCGCCTTTGAGAGCCCCCTCGTCCTGCGAGAATTCCTGCGCCAATGATTCGAAATCGGCTCCGGCGCGCAACTGATCCATCAGGCGTTCGGCAGAGTCGCGCACTTCGGTTTCCTGGTCGGGTCTGTCGACGGCCAGGAATATCTGATACATCTTGTACTCGGTCTGCCCTTGCGTCGCTTTGATGCGCGCCGCCTCATCATTGATGTCCTGGTCGGTGATGACGATGCGGGAGCGTAGCGTACGCTGGACCAGCCGCGCCCAGCTCAGGTCCGCCGTGATCTGGTCCGCCAGGGCGTCGATCAGGATGCCGCTCCCTTTCAAGAAGGCATCCAGCTGATCGCGGGTCATATTGTTGCGCTCGGCGAGCCGGTTGATCCGCGTCTCGACATCGGAGGGGTTCACTTTGATGCCCAGGCGCTTGGCCTCCTGCATCTTCAACCTGTCGTCGATCAGGTTGCGCAGGACCTGGGGCAGCAGGCGCCTGCGGGTTTCCTCATTGTCCTGCAGCCTGGCGGACAGCATCGCCATCCGCAGGCGCATATAGACGTCGAGCTCGCTGATGATGTCATCGTTGACTACAGCGGCGATGCGCAACGAATCCTGGGCACGTGCGGACATCACCAAGCCGACCGAAATGAATGCGGTCAACATGGCGAGAAGGATCGCCGCACGGCGCGGCAGCATTGCGAACTTGGATCTCGTCATCAACATCGCAGTCTCGGTACTCAGTAGGGTATGTCAAGGCCGCCCAGGTTCCGGAAAGTGATCGTGAACAATGCATTCAGATCACCCTGAAACGTTTCGGTATTTCCCGACGGCGCATACGTGACGGAAAAGGCCAAGTCAAAGCATTCGTCGAGATACCTGAACCCACCGCCGACCGACAGCAGCTGGTTGTTCGCCAGATCATAGGTCGATTGGGCGTGCAGCGACCAGTAGTCAGATAGATTGGCGCTGACATACCCGCTCACCTGCTGGCGGTCGTCAAACTCGACGCCATCCGAGGCGATGAAGGCATACGAGGCCGAAGCCGAAAAGTAAGGATTGAAATAGCTGATCCGGGCTTCGTGCCGCTGAAACTGCGCGTCCTTCACGTCGAACCGGAAGCGATAACTGAGATCGACACCAGGGATCGGACGCAGCTGCAGCCTGCCGACCATATCGGTCAGATCGTCGTCGATGCCGGTCCCCGTGCGGAATTCATCGTTGTCGTCGTGCTCAAACTGGAAGCTCTGGCCCAGGAATGCATTGATGTAGCTGCCCTGCGGCAGATAGGCCGACCACTGCGCGCCGTACGTGGCGCGCGAGCCGGTATCCTCCCGGTCGAGCCCTGGAAATCGGTCGGCAAGAAAAATGTTTGTGTCATCAAGTTCGAACGACCGGCTGTCCTCGTTCGGGATCTTGCCTGTATTGCCGGAATCCTTCGCGCCCACCAGCTGGAACATCGGCTCGAATACCTGGGTGAAGGTTGGGCTCGGGCGGATGAAGGGGTAACTCCACTCGAAGCTCGCCTTCGGCAAGATGCGGAAAACCGTGCCGCTGAACGTATCGCCAGTCGGATCAGGATCATTGCTGTCAGGGTCGACGTCGTTGACGATGTGCACGCTGGTCGGCATCTCCAATGTGAGGCGATACTTGTCGCCGATCGAGCTGGTATAGGGCAGCGTCCAAAACGGGTCGGCTGCGATGCGAATCTCGCTTCGCCCTTCTACGCGCTGCAGGTTCAGGAAATTGGCGTCGACCCCCCAATAGGCGCCCGCCACACCCGGCTCGCCGGCAAAGCGATAGTCGAGTATCGGCCCGATGATCGGCAGTTCGTCATTGTTCTGGTTGCGTTTGGTGCTCTGGAAAGCGTAAGCGCGTGCGTCCGCATAAGACCGACCGAAGAAGCCCTCCGCATACCCGGTTTCCGTCAGAATGTCCTGGGACCCGAGGTGGAACCTCTTGAGGTAGGTCTTGTCGGTCGCGGCCTTGAAATCGAAGCCCGCGCGCCAATCGTCATTGAGATTGAACAGGCCATCGCCTTCGACGTGACCGCGAAAGTCGTTGTAGATCACGTGGCGATCCGCTGCATTCGCGTCGTCCGATTTCCTGTTCTCGACGGTTCCCGATCCCTCAAGCCGGTACCTGCCGTCAACGATGCGCTGGCGGTATTCCAAGTCGAGGACGCCGCCCGGGTGGTCCTGGAGATCGCCGCCGAAGCGGAAGATCGGCGTGAACGTGATATCCTTGTCGGGTCCCAGCGTGGCGAAATAAGGTGTGCTGATCTGCAGGCCGTCCTTGCTGGAGAAGTGCATCTGGGGCGTCAGCATGCCGCTCTGGCGGTCGACGCCGAAATCCGGGTGGCGGAACCAGGGCGTATAGAGCACCGGCACGCCGAACATCTCCAGCCAGGCGTCGTGATAGGTGATGGTCTTGTTCACCTTGTCGCGGATGGCGGAATAGGCCTTCACCTGCCATAACGGCGCGCGCGAAGGATCCTCGGCGCAAGGCTGGCACGGCGTGTAGACGCCCTTGCGCAGGATCTCCTTGGTGTTCTGCTCGACGCGGTAGGCGCGGTTGGCCGCAAGACGCGCCTTGTCTTTCAGCAGCTCGCGGAAGTCATAGAGGATACCTTCCTTCACGTCGTCGGTGACATCCGCGTAGGTCGCGAACTGGGTGTCGCCGTCCGGTTCGAGCAGCACGACATTGCCGGCGGCCGTGATCCGATTCGTACGCTCGTTGTAGGTGACGACATCGGCCTTGACGATCTTGCCTTCGCGCAGGATCTCGACATGACCGCGCGCGACGAAGATCCCAAGATTCTCGTCGTGCCCGACTTCGTCGGCGATCAAGTGGATCGTCTTGTCCTGCTGCGCGCCGTTGGTCGGCGCCGTCGGCTGAGTGCTCGGCGTATTCGGCCCGGCAGGCGGCGTCGGCGCGATGTTTTCCTCCGCGTTGATCCGGTTGTCTTCATCGCTGTAGTCCTGTGCGCCGGCCGGCCACGACCAGCAGATCAGGCCGGCAAGAATCGCCGGCAGCAGGCCGCTCGCGAGGATGTCGGTCAGTCTGCGCCGCTCCGCCGCCACGATGGAATGATCACTCCCCCAGAACACACGCCTGTTACCCTGTCGCCGAAGCCCGTTTCGCCGAGCCTCTGTCCAGCATCAAACCGGACCGATTTTGCCCCCTTGAAAGCGGGGCTAAAGTAGCACGTTGTTCGCAATCGTCTACATATTTCATGGCTTTAGCCAAAATCCAGCGACTCGCCGGACAGTGCTGGACAGGGCGTGGAAAGCCTGCAAAGACTCGTCACCCCAAAGCCATTCCGCTGCTCTGCACGCGGCCGGTCCGGCCAGAGTTCCAGTCCAAGAGGTCCTTGATGAAAATCGCGTTCGCCAAACCCGAGATCCCGGCGTCCGGGACGCTCGTCGCCCTAGCCGCTGATGGCCGGAAGCTCGGCAAGCTGGCGCAACAACTCGACAAGGCGACCAAGGGCGCCGTCACGCGGGCCCTGGAGGCCAGCCGGTTCAAGGGCGGCGCGGAAGAGTTCCTGACGATCCTGGCGCCGGCGGGTGTCGATGTCGCGCGCATCATCCTGGCGGGCATCGGCCAGCCCGCGAAATACGACGCGCTGGCGGCGCAATCGCTGGGCGGCCGCCTGGTTGCGGCGCTCAACGGGACCGGCGAGAAGGACGTGTCGGTCTGGATCGAAACGATCGGCGAGATGAAGCTGGAAGAGGTCGAATTTGCGGCCAACGTCGCTTATGGCGCGCGGCTCCGCTACTACCGCTTCGACAAATACAAGACCAAGGAAAAGCCCGAGCAGAAGCCGAGCCTCAAGCGCTTCGGCGTGCTGGTCGCGGATGCGATCGACGCCAGGCACCGGTTCGATCCGATGGACAAGGTGGTCGATGCGGTCAATCTCGCGCGCGACCTGGTCTCCGAACCGGCCAACGTGATCTATCCGGAGACGCTGGCGGCGGAAACGCGCAAATTGACCGAGCTCGGCATCAAGGTCGAGGTGCTCGGCGAGAAGGAGATGCGCCGCCTCGGCATGGGCGCCCTGCTCGGAGTCGGTCAGGGCAGCGATCGCGAGAGCCACCTCGTCGCCATGCAGTGGAACGGCGCGGATTCGAAGCAGAAGCCGATCGCCTTCGTCGGCAAGGGCGTCACGTTCGACACCGGCGGCATCTCGATCAAGCCCGCCGCCGGCATGGAAGACATGAAGTGGGACATGGCGGGCTCGGCCGCGGTCATCGGCACCATGCGCGCCTTGGCTGCGCGCAAGGCCAAGGTCAATGCCGTGGGAGTCGTAGGACTGGTGGAGAACATGCCGTCGGGCACCGCGCAGCGGCCGGGCGACATCGTCACCAGCATGTCGGGCCAGACCATCGAAGTGCTGAACACCGACGCGGAAGGCCGCCTCGTCCTGGCGGACGCCATGTGGTACTGCCAGGAGACCTTCAAGCCGAAGGTGATGATCGACCTCGCGACCCTGACCGGCGCGATCCTGATCGCGCTCGGCAACGTCTATGGCGGCATGTATGCCAATGACGAGGATCTCGCGAAGCAGCTGGAGGCGAGCGGCAAGACAACGGGCGAGCTCTTGTGGCGCATGCCGCTGGCGCCGGCCTACAACAAGATGATGGATTCGCCGGCGGCCGACGTGAAGAACATTAGCGGCAGCCGCAATGCCGGCAGCGTCACCGCCGCCGAGTTCCTGCAGCGCTTCGTGCAGAAAGGCACGATCTGGTCGCACCTCGACATCGCCGGCATGGCCTGGGCGGACAAGGACAGCCCGACCACGCCGCGCGGCGCCACCGGCTACGGCGTGCGCCTGCTCAACGACCTGGTCGCCAAGAACTACGAAGAGGCATGAGCGAGATCCGCTTCTACCACCTGCAGCGCAAGAGCCTCGAGGACACGCTGCCCGTGATCCTCGAGCGCGCCTACGGGCGGGGCGAGCGGACTCTCGTCATGGCGGGCTCCACCGAGCGGGTCGAGGCGCTGGCGGCGCATCTGTGGACCTACCGGCCCGACAGCTTCCTGCCGCACGGGACCGCCAAGGACGGCGCGGCCGCGGAGCAGCCGATCTACCTGACCGCGGAAACGGAGAACCCGAACGGCGCGCAACTGCTGATCCTGTGCGACGGGGCCGCGCGCGCCGATTGCAGCGACTTTCCGCTGGTGTGCGAGATGTTCGACGGCAACGACGAAGCCGCCGTCGCCGCCGCGCGCGATCGCTGGAAGGCCTACAAGGAAGCGGGCCACAAGCTGGTCTATTTCCAGCAATCGCCGGCGGGGAAGTGGGAAGAGAAAGCGCGGAGCGAATAGCGCGCACGATGATCTCTCCGCTTATGCCTGTGCAGGTGTCCGCGATGGCAATCGTTGGTGGCGCTATCGAATGCGCCGGTACGCCGTATAGACCAAGATCATGTTGACATGCTGCCCGTCGTTGGAGAACGGCAGGAAGATGTTGGCCTCATCCGCGTAGTAGTCGCCGTCGCGCACGTAGTAGTCGTCATCCAGATAAGGCTCGCGACGGTCGACGACCGATTGATAGCAGCCGAGCACGTTCTCGACTGATGGTCCGAAATAGGCGTCGGCCACGCGCTTGCCGGTCGGATTCTCGCCCCTGATCTCCACCTCGCGGGTGCCCAGCAGCCGATAGATGAAATCCGCCTTCCCGGCGACGTCATAGACCACGTCCACCAGGATCATCGTGGGCAGCAGGGACTTGATCTCGGATGGATCGAGATCGGAACGCGCCGGCATCCTGCGGCCAGCCCGCTTGGACCGCCAGTAATCGAAGATCGCGCGCAGATCGGCAGGCAATCCTTCGAAGATTGCGGCATTGTCGTCGTCGGCCAACAAAAGCGGCATAGGCGCGTCCCCGCTCGCGTCGCGCGGCAGCCTGCCACGACGTATCGAATCGTGGCAACAGGACAGCACAGCCAAGCTTAGCTCTATATACCGGTGGCGTCGAACGATGCTTGTGCCCGCAGCCAGGCATCTTCGGCGTCGGCGAGACGCTTGGTCACATCCGCATGCTTGCGTTGCCACTCGGCGATGGTTTCCGCGTTCTCATTATAGAGCGCGGGATCGGCCAGCTTCCGTTCGATCAGTGCCAAAGCCTGTGACAGTTTGTCGACTGCGACGGCCGATTGCTCCAGCTGACGCTTGAGATCCGCCGCCACCGCGCTTTCAGCGTTTCGGCGTGCATTTCTGCGCTCTTCCGGGTCGCGGCGGCCCGGCTTGCGGTCCGTTGCATCGCTGCCGCGACCCTCAGCCAGCACCAGTTCTCGGTAGTCGGCGAGATCGCCGTCGAACTGGCGGCACAGACCATCCTTTACCAGCCAGAAACGGTCGACGGTGAGTTCGATCAGATGTGGATCGTGGCTGATCAGTACGACTGCGCCGGAAAATTCGTTGATTGCCTGCACCAGGGCTTGGCGTGAATCGATGTCGAGGTGATTGGATGGTTCGTCCAGCAATAGGATATTAGGCGCACCGTGGCTCATCAGTGCCAGCAGCAACCGCGCCTTCTCGCCGCCCGACAGGCTGCCGACTTTGGTAGTGGCGCGCAACACGTCCAGGCCGAATTGCGCCAGGTGCGCGCGGCACTTTTCTGGAGTCAGGTTCGGCGCGACGCGCTCCATCGACAAGAGAGGCGTGGCCTCGAGGTCCAACTCATCGGTCTGGTGCTGCGCGAAATAGCCGACCTTCAGTTTGCGCGAGCGGCGGATCTCGCCGTTCATCGGGTGCAGGCGGCCGGCCAGCAGCTTCGCCATGGTGGATTTGCCGTTGCCGTTGGCGCCGAGCAGCGCTACGCGCTCGTCGGGATCGAGGCGCAGATTAATCTTGTTCAGTACCGCCTTGCCCGGCTCGTACCCGACCGCGACGTCGTCCATCACGATCAACGGCGGCGCCAGTTCCTCCGGCTCGGGGAAGTGGAACTCGATTCCGCGCTCCTCGATCACCGCCGCGATCGGCTCCATCTTCGCGAGGGCTTTGAGGCGCGACTGTGCCTGGCGCGCCTTGCTGGCCTTGTAGCGGAAGCGGTCGATGAAGGCCTGCATGTGCTTGCGCTGCACATCCTGCTTAGCTTTCGCAGCCGCTTGCAGGGCGAGGCGTTCGCTGCGCGCATGCTCGAAATCATCGTAGCCGCCGGTATAGACAGTGAGCTTGCGATCGTGCAGATGCACGATCTTGCCAACCGCGCGGTTCAAGAGGTCGCGATCGTGGCTGACCAGCAGCACCGTGTGCGGATAGCGCTTCAGGAATTCCTCGAGCCACAAGGTCGCTTCCAGGTCGAGATGGTTGGTCGGCTCGTCCAGCAGCAGCAGATCTGGCGCCTGGAACAACAGGGCCGCCAGCGCGACGCGCATGCGCCAGCCGCCGGAGAAATCGCTGCAGGGGCGCTGCTGCGCCTCGGCATCGAAGCCGAGGCCGTGCAGGATCGCGCCGGCGCGCGCCGGCGCAGAGTGCGCTTCCAGCTCATGCAGGCGCGTGTGGATGTCGGCGATCCGATGCGGATCGGTCGCGTGCTCGGCCTCGTCCAGCAGGCTCTGCCGCTCGGTGTCCGCGGCCAGCACGGTCTCCAGCAGGCTCTGCGGTCCGTCCGGCGCCTCCTGGGCGATGCGGCCGACGCGCGTGTTGTTGCGCAGGCGGATCTCGCCGCTATCGGCGTGCAGGTCACCGGCGATCAGCTTCAGCAGCGTGGTCTTGCCGGTGCCGTTGCGTCCGATCAAGCCGGCCTTGTGACCGCTGGGCAAGGTCAGGCTGGCGCCTTCGAGAAGTGGGCGCCCGGCGATCCGGCAGGTCAGGTCGGTGATGGTTAACATGGCACACGTGCTTGATTTCAGGGGCTTTTCGCGGCGCAAGATGCGCGTTGCGACCGGCCGGCGGACTGTATATAACCCCGCGCCAGTTTCGCCAACAGGAGCAGGAAATGGCCAAGGAACGGACCTTGTCGATCATCAAGCCGGACGCCACGCGCCGCAATTTGACCGGCAAGATCAACGCGCGGATCGAGGAATCGGGGCTGCGCATCATCGCGCAGAAGAGGCTGTGGCTGAGCACGGCCCAGGCCCAGAAATTCTACGAAGTGCACAAGGAGCGGCCATTCTACAGCGACCTGTGCAAGTTCATGACCTCCGGCCCCGTTGTCGTGCAGGCGCTGGAAGGCGAGAACGCGGTCGCCAAGTACCGCGAGGTGATGGGCGCGACCAATCCGGCCAACGCGGCGCCGGGCACCATCCGCAAGGACTTCGCGGAATCGATCGAAGCCAATTCGGTACATGGCTCGGATTCGGCGGAGAACGCCAAGATCGAGATCGGCTTCTTCTTCAGCGGGATCGAGCTGGTCGGCTGACCCTCAGATCCGGCCGATACGACAAACGGCGCCGCATGCGGCGCCGTTGCCGTTTGCAGACTGGCCTGCGACCTATGAACGCAGGAGCGCGACCGTGGTGATGAAAATATTCGCCAGCACCAACAGCGCTGCAAAGATGGTCAGGCCGACCGACGGGCCGTTGATAAAGAACAGGGTCGCGATCAGGGTGAACACCGCCACGTGGATTGTGCCCCAGAAGAGGAACCGCGAAAAACCCCGCCAGCCCTCTTGGCGGCTGGCGAGAAGCTGGTCCTGTTGACTGGCCATGAGGCACGCTCCGCGATAGTGGCTCCGACTGAACCGGTTTCTAGCCGAGCCCGCCGGCTTCCGCAAGCCGCCGCTACGGGCCGGCCCTGTCGATGCGCATGTCGTCGGGGCAGGAGCCGGCCGGCGGGTCGCCGTCGATATGGAGATCGCCGCGACCGAGGCGGTGTTCGAGGGCGCTCGGCTCCAGCGCGATGCGGACCTCGGTCAGGACATATTGGCTGCCACGGCTCGTGCAGACCAGCGTCAGGGCCTTGCTGGCGCCGGCGCCGTAGGCCACCTCGAACCCGTTGGCAAGTTGTTGGGGCGTCGCGTAGCGACCGATGTTCCTCTCGATCACTTGCCCAAGCGGCGTGGCCTGAATCTCGGCCGCCAGCCGAACCGCGTTCTTGAAATAGGCGTCCGCATCCAACTTGGCGCATGTGCCATGCTTGATCCACTCGTGCCGGTCGAGACACGATTCCACGCCGGGCATCGCGGGCGCCAGGGCGGCGCGCGTCTTTTCCGAGACCTTGGGTTCCGGCAGCTCGCACCAGCTTTCAGGCTCGTCCAGCGCCTTTGTCGCGGCGTCGACATCGCAATAGGACGGGCCGCCGTCTGGGCGGTCATTGGGCCACAGGCCGTGCACCGTCAAGTTGCTGGCGGCGAAGTCGGCACTGTCCAGCTCGGCGCATTCCTGCTTGTCCGCGTTGAACTCGCAGAAGGCCGGCTCCCAACTCAAAGCGAGAACATAGTGCGTAAGCGACGGCGAATCATCGCATGCAGACAGCGCGAGAAGAGCGAACATCGCCGCGCCGCGGAGAGGCAAGAGGCGCATGGCCGTTACGGCAAGGCCGGGTTGAACAGCACGCCATCGGCGATCGGTGCGTCGCTGATGATTGCGCGGTCGCCTTCCACTCGCACCTTGCCCTCAGCCACCAGGCGCAGCGCCAGGGGATAGAGCTTATGCTCCGCCCGGAGCACGCGCCCGGCAAGCGCGACTTCATCGTCGCCTTGCAAGACCGGCACAACGGCTTGCGCGATGATGGGACCGCTATCGGTTTCGTGGCGCACGAAATGCACAGTGGTGCCATGGAAACGCACGCCGGCATCGAGCGCGCGCTTGTGCGTATCGAGCCCTGGAAAAGACGGCAGCAGGGCCGGATGGATGTTGATCATGCGATCCTTCCACGCGGTGACAAATGCCGGCGTCAGCAAGCGCATGAAACCGGCCAGCGCGATGAACTGCGCTCCGGCGGCGCGGATCTCGCGGTCCATGGCCGTGTCGAACTCCTCACGGCTTCGGAATGCCTTGTGTTCGACAATTGCGGTATTTAGACCGGCTTTCGCTGCTCGCTGCAGCCCTAGCGCGTCCGCCTTGTTGGAAAGCACCAGCACAATCTCGACCGGGCTGCCCTGCGCCTGCGGTCCGAATGCGTCGATCAAGGCCTGCAGATTGGAGCCGCGCCCGGAAATCAGCACGGCAACTTTCAACGGTGGAGCCAAGGCGATCCTACCAGTGGCCAATGTTGCGCACGACGCACCCGTCGGCGCCTTGTGCGCGCGGCACGATGCGACCGATGCGATAGACCGTCTCGCCGTGATCCTTCAGCACCTGCGTCACGCGCGATTCAGTGTCCGGCGACACGACGGCCACCATGCCGATGCCGCAATTGAAGGTGCGGATCATGTCGTCGATCGGCACGCCGCCGGTCTTCATGAGCCAGGCAAAGACGCTCGGGAGCTTCCAGCTTGAACCCTCAATATCGGCCTGGAGGCCGTCCGGCAGAACGCGCGGCACGTTGTCGACCAGGCCGCCGCCGGTAATGTGCGCGAGCGCCTTGACGCCGCCCGCCTTGATTGCGGCGAGGACGCTTTTCACGTAGATGCGCGTCGGGGTCATCAACACTTCACCCAACGACTTGCGCTTTTCGAACGGACACGGCTCCGTCCATCCCAGATCCGATTGCTCCACGATCTTGCGCACCAGCGAGAAGCCGTTGGAATGCGGGCCGGTGGAGGCGAGCCCTAACACGATGTCGCCGTCCTTCACGTCTGCGCCGGTCAGCGCCTGGTCACGCTCGACCGCGCCCACCGCGAAGCCGGCGAGGTCATAGTCGCCCTTGGCATACATGCCGGGCATTTCCGCGGTCTCGCCGCCGACCAGCGCGCAGCCCGCCTGTTTGCAGCCTTCGGCAATGCCGGCGATGATGGCGCGCGCCGCGGCAACCTCGAGCTTGCCGGTCGCGAAGTAGTCCAGGAAGAACAGCGGCTCGGCGCCCTGCACAATGAGGTCGTTGACGCACATCGCAACCAGGTCGATGCCGACGCCGTCGTGCCGGCTGGCCTCGATCGCGACCTTCAACTTGGTGCCGACGCCATCCGTGGTGGAGACCAGCAGCGGATCGCGAAAGCCGGCCGCCTTGAGATCGAAGAAGGCGCCAAAGCCGCCCAATCCCGCGTCGGAGCCGCTGCGCGCCGTCGACTTGGCGAGCGGCTTGATCGCTTCCACCAGGGCCTCGCCGGCATCGATGTCGACGCCGGCATCGCGATAAGTCAACCCATTGCCGGCATTGGACTTGCCAGACTCTTGCGGCGGGCGGGTTATGGCATCCTCCCTGGCGATGGGCTATAAGCGGTGCGGTGCGGACAATAAGGATTTCGAGGCCCGTTGCAATGGAATTGACGATCATCCGGCGGCACTGCCGCGGGCTTCTGGCGGTGCTCCTGCTGATGCTGTCCGCGAGCACGGCGTGGGCGCAGGCGGGTCAGGTCTATACCGCTACCGGCATCGACGTCGACATCACCGGTGACATCGCGACCCTGCGCGATCAGGCGCTGATCGAAGGTCAGCGCAAGGCTCTGCAGAAAGTGTTGAGCGAGATTGCGCCCACCGATCGCGTGGCCTCGCTGACGCTGCCCAGCGATGACATCATCTCGACGTGGGTACAGGATTTTCAGATCGAGCAAGAGAAGACCTCGGCCACGCACTATATCGGCCGCTTCACCTTCCGTTTCCTGGCGGATCCGGTGCAGCAATATCTTGCAAACAACCAGGTCGAGTTCGCGCAAACCCAGACCAGGCGTCTGCTGGTTCTGCCGATCTACACCGATGAAAACGGCATCAGCAATCTGTGGGGCCCGTCGAATCTCTGGCTCGCGCAATGGAGCCAGAAGGCGCCGAACGCCAGTCTGGTGCCGATGATCCTGCCGACCGGCGATGAGTCCGACACGACGACCTTGTCCGCGACGCAGGCGCTGGCGGGCGATCTGCCGCGCCTGACCGCGCTGGCGCAGCGCTACGGCGCCGGCGACGTGCTGGTGACGGAGGTGAAGGCTGCGCCGATCAGGCCTGACGGCATGCAGGATTTCGCGATCGCCGCCACGCGTTACAGCCGCGAGGCGCCGAGCAGCTTCACGGACAACCTGACCGGCGATCCCGCGACGATCGACGATCTGCTCGGACAGAGCGCCGACCGCACCATCGCCTGGGTGCAAGGCCAATGGAAACAGGCCAACATGGTCGACGCCAGCAAGCAATCGACCATGACGATCGAAGTGCCGGTCAGCAGCCTCAAGCAATGGGTCGACATCAAGAAACAGCTTGGCGGCGTGCCGTCGCTGAAATCCGTGCAGCTGATCAGCCTGACGCGTTCCCTGGCGGTCCTCGACATCACGTTCCTCGGCGATCTTCCGCAGTTCCAGCGCGCGCTGGCGCAGCAGGACCTCTCGCTCGCCATGTCGATCGGCGATCCGACCAAGGGCACGTTGCGCCAGGATACCAATGCCGGCGCGACGCTACCGGCAGAGCCGATGCCAATGCCCATGCCTATGCCGATGAATGGGATGACCGGTCCGAGCGCGGAGCCGAGCAACGCGCCGGCGGTCCCCGACCAGCCCGCCGTGCCGCAATAAGCCGCACATGACGCTCGCCACCCAAGCCAAAGTCTGGGGCGTTGCGCTTGTCGTCTTCGTCGCGCTGCTGATCCTGCTGAAGGGCATCCTGCTGCCGTTCGTGGCCGGGATGGCGATCGCGTACCTGCTGGATCCGGTGTGCGACCGCTTGGAAGCCATGGGAACGTCGCGCAGCTTGGCCACCGCGATCGTGACCGTCGTGTTCGCGATCATCGTTATCCTGCTGCTGCTGCTGATCGTGCCGCTGGCGATCCAGCAGGCCGTCGCGTTTCTCGGCAGCCTGCCTGACTTCATTTCGCGTACGCAGGACCGGCTGATGCCGTACTTCCTCGAGCTGCAGCAGCGGCTCGCCTTGCCGAATGCGGCGGAGTTGGGAGAGATCGCGCGCACGCGCCTCGGCAGCGCATTCAGCTGGCTGGCCGGCCTGCTGGAAGGCGTGGTGAGCCAAGGCTTGGCACTCGCCAACCTGCTGTCGCTGATCTTCATCACGCCCGTCGTCACCTTCTACCTGCTGCGCGACTGGGACCGGCTGGTGGCGCGGATCGACGACCTGCTGCCGCGCGATCATGCGGGGGTGATCCGCGAACAGGCGATGTTGGTCAACCAGTCGCTCGCCGGTTTTGCGCGCGGACAGTCGATGGTGTGCGTGACTCTGGCGCTTTACTACTCGATCTCGCTGCTGATCGTCGGGCTGCCATTCGGGTTCGTGGTCGGGCTGCTCGCGGGCCTGCTCACGTTCATTCCCTATGTCGGGTCGTTGACCGGTTTCGCGGTCTCCATGGCAATCGCAATCGGCCAGTTCGATCATTGGTGGCCGGTCGTCGTGGTTGCGCTCATTTTCGGCATCGGCCAGGTCCTTGAAGGCAATTTCCTCACGCCAAAGCTGGTCGGCGACCGGGTCGGGTTGCATCCGGTCTGGATCATCTTCGCGCTGCTGTCCGGCGGGGCGCTGTTCGGCTTCGTCGGTCTGCTGTTGGCGGTGCCGGTCGCATCGGTGATCGGCGTCTTGGTGCGTTTCAGCATCAAGCAATATCGCGCCAGCAGGCTCTATCTCGGCACCAGGCCGCCCCATGTGTCGCTGGTCGAGCCGGACGCTTCGACCTCCTTCGATCCCACCGGCAGCGATCGCCGCGACTGATGGCGCCTCAGCAGCTTCCGCTCGACCTGGAATACCGGCCGGCCCTGGGCATGGCCGACTTCGTGATCGCGCCAGGCAACCGCGACGCGATCGCCTGGATCGACCGTTGGCCGGATTGGCCATCGCATGCTCTTGCCATCCACGGTCCCAAGGGGTCGGGCAAGTCGCATCTGGCTCATGTCTGGCAGGCGCGCAGCAAGGCGGCGTTTCTGGATCGCCTGCCCGCAGGTGATGAGCCGCTGCCAACCGCGATCGTACTGGATGAGCTGCAAACCTGGCAGGAAGCGACTCTGCTGCACCTTTACAACCGCGTACGAGAGTCGGGCGGCCATCTGCTGATCGCCCACGAAATGCCACCAGCCCGCTGGCCCGTCGCGCTGCCCGATCTCGCCTCGCGCCTCGCCAGCATTCCGGCGGTCGTCCTGGCGCCGCCCGATGACGACCTGCTGGTGGCGGTGATGGCGAAGCAGTTCACCGATCGCGGGCTCGAGGTGAACGAAGACGTGCTGCGCTACGTGGCAAGCCGCGTCGAGCGCTCGTTCGCAGCGGCGGCGGAGGTTGTGACGCGGATCGACCGCGCGGCATTGGCGCAGCAGCGCAAGGTTACGCTCGCGCTGGTGCGCGCGGTCATGTCCTCGTATTGAGAGCGCAGTGCTTGATGATGAAGTCAGCGATTGCCGCGACATCGTTGAGATCGATCACCGGCAGGTTGGTCTCGCCGACCGTGGTGTCGGTGAGAATCGCGACGTAGGTCGGATCGCCGGTTGAAAGCAGCGGCTTGCCGTTCTCCGCGCGATAGATCTCCAGCTTCTCGTGCGGCTCGCGTTTGAAGCCTTCGACCAGCAACAGGTCGACCGGGCTCATATGCCTGGCAAGCTCGGCAGCGCTCGGCTCATCTATCTGCCGCAACTCATGCATCAAGGCCCAGCGCTTCTCCGATGCAATCAGCACTTCAGTGGCGCCTGCCTGGCGGTGGACATAGGAGTCCTTGCCCGGCTGGTCGACATCGAACCCATGGTGGGCGTGCTTCATGGTGGATACCGTCACGCCGCGGCGGATGAGTTCGGGGATGAGCTTGCTGAGCAGGGTGGTCTTGCCGGCGCCGCTCCACCCGCCTAGGCCCAGAATCTTCATCGTGGAATCTTCATCGCGACCTAGCGCA
Source organism: Dongiaceae bacterium (assembly GCA_041398065.1). Taxonomy (GTDB): domain Bacteria; phylum Pseudomonadota; class Alphaproteobacteria; order Dongiales; family Dongiaceae; genus Dongia_A. The sequence continues at coordinate 219,136 of JAWKVL010000001.1, forward strand.
CATCTTGCGAGCCAACGGCGCCGCCCTTCGCAGGCTGATCGGCCGCCATGTGCTTGAGGCCGATCATCATATAGTCGTAGCCGGTGATGAGAGTGAGGCCGGCGGCGATCCAGAGCAGGATTTCGCCGATGAGCATGGCGTTGATCGGCAGCTCGCTCTCCGGCTTCGCCACGATCAGGAAGCCGAGCGCGACCATCTGCACCGCGGTCTTCCATTTGGCGAGGATGCTGACCGGGACGCCGACCCGCAGCTCCGCCAGGAATTCGCGCAGGCCGGAGACCAGGATCTCGCGGCACAGGATGATGAGCGCCGCGAGGATCACCCAACCGTCGATGTGGCGGATCGAGACCAGGATCAGCAGGACCGCCGCAACCACCAGCTTGTCGGCGATCGGATCCAGGAACCGCCCGAGCGGCGAAACCTGGTCCAGCCGCCGTGCGACGTAGCCATCGAACCAGTCGGTCATGCAGGCCACGATGAACAGCGCCAGGGCGATCCAGTGCCACAGCAGCCCCGGCAGCAGCATGAACCCGACGATCGCGGGAATCGCCGCGATGCGCGACATGGTCAGGATGTTGGCGAAATTCAGCATAGAGGTTAGGTCAGGCTCCGATCGGTGGGGAGAATAGCAAATCGCCCCGAACGTGTCACAAGCCCCAAAACCTGGGGCGCCTTGTCGCTGGTCGCACGGCTTTTATGTCAAATCTTGGTATCCGCTCCGGTTCCTTCAACCACCGTGAAAGTGATCGTAGATCTTCTTCGCGACGGTTTCGTTGATGCCCTCGACGGCACACAGGTCCGTCAGGCCCGCCCGCGCAACGGCGCGCGCCGAGCCGAAATGCAGCAGAAGGGCCTTTTTTCGCTTGGCGCCGATGCCGGCGATCTGGTCCAGCTCCGACCTTCCGATCATGGCTGATCGTTTGGCCCGGTGCGCGCCAATGACGAATCGGTGGGCCTCGTCGCGCAGCCGCTGCAGGAAATAGAGGACGGGATTCTTGGGATCGAGCAGGAACGGCTCGCGACCGGGCAGGAAGAACCGCTCGCGCCCGGCATTGCGTTCCGGCCCCTTGGCGATGGCAGCCACCGGCACGTCGTCCAGTCCAAGCTCCCGGAACACGTCGAGCGCGGCGGAAAGCTGGCCGAGACCGCCGTCAACCAGCACGAGGTCGGGCCACATCCCGCGCTCGCGGTCAGGGTCCTCCTGGATTGCGCGTGAAAATCGCCGAGTCAGGACCTGGCGCATCATGGCGTAGTCGTCGCCGGGCTGAATCTCCGGTTTGAGCGAGGCATCGTCGGTCGCAACCGCAACGCGCTCCGCTTCGCTCTCGGCTTCGTCGAGGCGCACGTCATCGGCGGCCGCTCCCAGCTCCGCCGGCGTGTCGCTCGGTGCTTTCTCTCTTGCCACGCGCCGGATCGCGAACTTGCGGTATTGGTTCTTCATGAAGCCGTCAGGCCCGGCCACGATCATGGCGCCGTATGGGTTGGTGCCTGAAATGTGGCTGTTGTCGTAGACCTCGATGCGCCTGGGCGGCTGATCCAGCCCGAACAGATCGGCGATCCCGCGCAGGAGCTTCTGCTGCGTGCCGGATTCGGCGATCCGGCGCATCAGCGCCTCTTTGGCGTTGAGCAGCGCATGATCCACCGCCTTGCGCTTGTCGCCGCGCTGGGGGGCCAGAATCTCCACCTTGGCGCCGGCGCGCACGGTCAGGGCTTCCGCCAGCAGGTCGCACTCGGTCGGGGTGTGGCTGACCAGAATGAGGCGCGGCGGCTGCTTGTTCTCGTAGAACTGGCCCATGAAGGCGGCCAGCACGTCCGGCAGTTCCGCGCTCTTGTCATGCGAGGGGAAGTAGGCGCGGTTGCCGTAGTTGCCGTGGTTGCGGAAGAAGAACACCTGAATGCAGGTCTGCCCCGCCTCCTGCCACACCGCGACCACGTCGGCCTCTTCCACGCCGGCGAGATTGATGTCCTGGCGCGATTGAATCTGGGTCAAGGCCTGGATGCGGTCGCGAAGGCGAGCGGCACGTTCAAAGTCGAGCGCATCGCTGGCTCCGCGCATTTCCTTGACCAGGCGGTCCTGGATCTCGCGGCTCTTTCCGGTCAGGAAGTCGCGCGCCTCCTTCACCAACTCGCCGTAATCCTCAACCGAGATGCGCTGCACGCACGGCGCGGAGCAGCGCTTGATCTGATATTGCAGGCACGGGCGCGTGCGCATGGCGAACATGCTGTCGCTGCAATTGCGCAGCAGAAAGGCGCGCTGCAATGCGACGATCGTGCGGTTGACGGCGCCCGCCGAGGCGAAGGGGCCGAAATACTCCCCCGGACGGTTGCGCGCGCCGCGATGCTTGGTGATCTGCGGGATCGGGTGATCGCCGGTGATGGCGATGTAGGGGAAGCTCTTGTCGTCGCGCAGCAGCACGTTGTAGCGCGGCAGGTAGCGCTTGATGAGATTGGCTTCCAGCAGCAGCGCTTCGACCTCGGTGTGGGTCGCGACAAATTCCATCGCCGCGGTCTCCGACACCATCCGCTGCAACCGCATGTCCAGACGGTAGACCTGGGTGTAGGAGGATACGCGCTTCTTCAGATCGCGCGCTTTGCCGACATAGAGCACATCGCCGCGGGCGTTGATCATTCGATAGACGCCGGGTCCGGACGGCAGGGTCTTCACCTGCTCGCGGATCACGTCCAATCCGTGGCCGAGGCCGCCGGATTTTCCGCTCGACGTTTCCACTGGCTCCGGCTGGTCGTCGATCGCTTCGACGGGATCAGGTTTGTTGGCTTTCGAACTCATATCCGTGCGCTGGTTTCGGGAACCCGATTACGCCGGGCGGGAACGGCGGTCAAACCCGCTCTGGAAGACGCCTTGCGGCTTGTCGGTGCGTCGTTCTCGAGCAAATCTCGACCTGCGAGTCGCGGGAATCCGCGATTCCGTTTACCAAAACCGGTCGCCTTTTGACCAACCAGTCCAGATATCCACGAATCCTGTGGATAAGTCTGTCGAAAAAGCCAGTTCACAAATCTGTCAGTCTCGGAATCCCGCCGCCGGTTGGTGTTGCACAAAAAACAGGCATGAAAGATTATGTAATTGAAATCGTTTGATTTGGCTGAATCGGATCGTCATCAAGTGGTCACGGATGCGATTCAGTACTTGACTCTTTCTGGACACCTAGAGTCGCCTGGGCCTCTGTGCACAACTTGCCCCGGAAGCCGCAGAACTCCGCCATTTTGACAGGTACGTGACCCAAAAAATGGCGGATTCCTGCGGGAATCTGAGCCGTTCGACAGGGCTGCTTATGGTTACTCCAAGGTGAAGATTAACGATTAAGGCGCTGCCGTTCGATCTCGATGCCGACCGCGCTCGCCTCCGGCATGACGTCGAGTTTTTCGACCCGGACCTTTGCGCTGAGGATGCGATGATCCTCGAGGCACTGAGCCGCGATGCGCTCGGCCAAGGTCTCGACGAGGTTGATGTGGCCCTGGGCGATCAGGCGGCGGATGTTCTCGACCACCTCGGCATAGCAGACGACATTGTGATGCTCATCGTTGATGGCCGGGTGCTCGATGCAGGTCAGCTCCAGATTGATGCGCACGCGCTGCTCGTCCTGTTTTTCATGGCTGTAGACGCCAATCAGGCACGGCAGGACCAGGTCGCGCACGAACACTTTCATGGTGCGGCCGTGCAACGCGGCCGGCAATACGGTCACTCTCTCCGCAGGAGACGACATGATGGCTTCGATCCTTTCGGACGCTCGCCGCACTCTGGGGCTGGTTTAGGAGAGCCGCACCCTGGGGCTCTCGCTGACGATCTCGCAATATCGGACCGGATCGCGGCCCGTTTGATGGAGCCTAGTATAGGAACAGGTCGCGCGCGACTCTATTCCATCGGCGAAGGAAATCGCCGCAAACCGGCCAATAACAGGCTGGCATTTCCCGGATTCTTTGTGGGGATTGCGCGGCTATTCGCGCGGTTGATAGCCCTTTCCCGGCACCTGCCAGCCCAAATGCTCGCCGCCATCGAGAGCAATCATCTGGCCGGTCATGGAGGGGGAATCCAGGATGAACATGACTGCCCGGGCGATCTCGCGCGGCGTCGCGCCGTGGCCGAGCGGCATCGCCGCCGATTGCTGGGAGAACTGTTCCGGGCTCTGGCGCGGCGACGGCAGGGTCGGGCCGGGTCCGATCGCGTTGACCCGGATGCGCGGCGCGTAGGAGAGGGCAAGCGTGCGGGTGAGGGTCCACAGCCCCATCTTCGCCACCGTATAGCTGATGAAGTAGGGCGTGAGCTTCCAAACCCTCTGGTCGAGCAGGTTGATGATGTTGCCTCCGGTATCGGCCGTGAACTGGTGCGCGAGCGCCTGCGACAGCACGAACGGAGCACGCAAGTTTGTCTCCATGTGCTTGTCCCAACTGGCTCGGGTCACCGTCTCCGCCTTGTCCATCTCGAACGCCGAGGCGTTGTTCACCAGCAAGCTGACCTCACCCAGCTGCTCGGCGACTTTGGGGATGATGGCTTCGACTTCGTGCTCGTTCGCGAGATCGGCCTCGACGGTGATAGCCTTGCCGCCGCGCAGCCGCACTTCAGCAGCAACAGTCTCGGCCTTGGCGGCGGAGCTGCGGTAGTGGATTGCGACGTTCCAGCCGTTATCCGCCAGCTGCAATGCGATCGATTTGCCAATGCGCTTTGCCGCCCCGGTCACCAGGGCGACTTTCAGGGTGTTCTGGTTGGCCGGCAGGGTGGGCATGAGGCCCCGAGTCGCTGAGAAATGCGCAGATTTTCATCCTGGCCGCCACATTCGCCAGAATCAAGGCGATGGATCGGGTGGCCTGGGCTGGACATGAGCGCCGCCGCGATCTGTGCTACCCTTGCAGCGATGCAAGCTGGCGGAGGGCAGGAAACCTGCTGGACATGACGTTCATCGTGGCGGACGATCATCCCATGGTTCGGGATGCCTTGGCGCTTGCCTTGCGCGCCGCGTTCCCCCAGGCGGGTGTCGCGCTCGCTGGAACGCTGGACGAAGCGAGTTCCGCCATCGCGGCACGCCCGGACGTCGATCTCGTCATTCTCGATCTCGACATGCCCGGCATGCAGGGATTGGCCGGAGTGGCCGCGCTGCGCGCCAGCCATCCAACAGCGCCCCTGGTCATCGTCTCCGCCACGCGCAACGCCGCCGCCATGCGCCAAGTGGTGGAGATGGGGACGGCCGGCTTCATCTCCAAGTCGGCGCCGATGGAGGAGATTATCGCCTCGGTCCGCGCCGTGATGCGGGGCGAGGTCATTCTGCCAGCCGGGGCCAGTGACGGCGCACTATCGCCCTCGGATGCCGATCTCGCCGCCCGCGCGGCCAGCATGACGCCGCAGCAGCATCGCGTGTTCGCGCTGATGGCCGAAGGCAAGCCTAACAAGATCATCGCCTACGACATGCAGATCGGCGAAGCGACCGTAAAAGCGCACGTGACGGAGATCCTGCGCAAGATGGGCGTCCATTCGCGCACCCAGGCGATCGTGCTGGCGCAGCGCCTGTCGCTCGATCCAGCGACGCCGCACGCCGCGCCGATCGCGGACGAGGCCTAGATCCGCCTATTCGGCGCTGGCGGCGCGTTGCGCGATCAGGGCGCGCAGCTGGGCGGGCTTCACCGGTTTCAGCAGGACATCGACGCGCTGGCTGCGCGCGATGGCGATGATGGCGGGATCGCGGCTGGCGGTGATGAGCGCCGCCGGTAGCTCGACGCCCCAGTGCTGACGCAGATTGGATATGATCGAGAAGCCGTTCTCGCCGCTGCCGAGATGGAGATCGATGAGCAACAGATCGGGCAAGCGCCCCGCGGCCTTGACCGCGCCGCGAATCTCCTGGGCAGTCTCGCCCAGCACCGTCTCGCAACCCCAGGAACCTAGCAGCGCAGCCATGCCCTCGCGTACCTGGCGCTCATCGTCGATGCAGACGACCAGCGGCGCGTGTGCGAAACGACGCGAGCGCGGCGTGACGGGTACTCCCGTCGGCGCGCGCACTTCCGAGACCGGCGCCAGCGGCACAGCGATCGAGAAAGCGGAACCCTTCCCTGTCTGCGAGCGCAGTTGGATACGATGGCCGAGCACGCGCGCGATCCGGTCAACGATCGCAAGGCCGAGGCCGAGGCCGCGTTCGCCGTCGCGCGCCGGTGCCCGCAGCCGCGTGAATTCCCGGAACACGGCTTGTTGCTGCTCGGGGGCGATGCCGGGACCATTGTCGACGACGGCGATGGTCAGCTCGCTCCCGCGCCGGCAGCCGAGCAGCACGCGGCTGCGCCTGCCGGGCTGGTGGCCGTAGCGGATGGCATTGGACAGGAAATTCTGCAGCACCCGGCGCAGCAGCGCTGGATCGCTCTTGGTGACGGCGGTGGTCGGTACGTAGCGCAATTCCACGCCCTGCTTCTCGGCGATCGGCGCGAACGACGCAACCAGCGATTCTAGCAGCGGCCCGACCGGCACCGCCCGCACCTCCGGCTTGACGGCGCCGGCGTCGAGCTTGGCGATGTCCAGCAGCGCATCGAGCAGCGATTCGACCGCGCCCAAGCCGTGATCGATCTTTTCGACCAGTTCATCCCGCGGGTGGCGCTCAGCCATTGCGGCGACGAACAGCCGCGCGGCGTGCAGCGGCTGCAGCAGATCGTGGCTGGCGGCGGCGATGAATCGGGTCTTGTCGATATTGGCTTCTTCGGCCTTCGCGCGGGCGGCTTCCAGTTCGGCGGTGCGTTGCGCGACACGCCGCTCCAGCGATTCGTTGGCGATGCGCAAGGCGGCCTCGGCCCGCCGGCGCTCGGTGATGTCGACATAGAGCAGGAAGAAGCCGACGACCTGACCTTCAGCGTCGAAATGCGGCAGATAGGTGCCGCTGGCCGCTTCGATCTTCGCGTCGTTGGTCGGGAACTCGATCTCGAAACTCTGCGGCGCGCCGGCGAGGACCGCCTCGATATAGGGCAGCAGGCGGTGATAGCGCGCCTCGCCCAGAACCTCCGAAACATGCCGGCCTTCCGTCGCGGCGGCAGCACTCGGCATGGCCGCCTGATAGGCGCGGTTGCTGAAGCGGTAGCGCTGGTCGCGATCGACATAGGCGATCAGCACCGGGACGTTGTCCGTGACAATGCGGATGCGCCGCTCGCTGTCGCGCAAAGCCTCGGCGGCGCGCACCCGCTCCGTCACGTCGCTGGCGGTCACCACGATGCCGCCGCCGGTCAGCGGGTCGATGCGCAGATCGGTGTAGCTGCCGTCCGGCAGGCGCAGCTCCCGCATCGGCGGCGCGTTCCATGCCGTCAGCTCCGCCAGGATCGGCGCCTGGTCGGCCAGCTGCGCAGCGGACACGCCGGTCGCCAGCAGTTCGCGCGGGACCCCGATCAGCGTTGCGAACCGCTCGTTCCAGATCTCGAGCTTGCCCTCGGCGTCGAACACCGCGATGCCGAGCCCGACATGGTCGAGAGTCTTGCGCAACAGGTCGGCGCTGTAGCGTATTGCCGCGGTGGCGTCGTGCAACACCTCGCGCACCGATCCCGGCGTCCACAAGGCGCGGCGGCGGGCGGTCCCCATCACCACGCGGGCGGATGCAGCGCCGATGGTGCCGGAGAGCAACCGCTCCACGAATTCATAGGCGGCGGGCCCGGAAACCGTGACGCCGGCAAACGCCTCTGCCGCGCGCTCCGCGCCAATGAAGCGGGCGGCCAGTTCCCGCAGCTGCGCCAGGTCGCGGGTCTGCTCCGGCGGCTCCTCGGTCACCGCGTCGGGTTCGGCATCGTCGACGAAGGCGACCGCCTGCCGCTGATCGCGCCCCTGTGCGCGGGTCAGCAGGGAAATGCCGACCAGCAAGGCCATGTTTACCGTCAGGCTGACCACGAAGCCGCGCGGCAGCGGATCGAACCAGGCGAGCGGCCCGGCGGCCGGCAGCACCAGCAACGCCGCGCCGCGCTCCATGGTGGGCCACAGGACCGCCGCGAACCAGACGAAGAAGCCGCCGGCGAGGCCCGCAATCACGCCGTAGCGGTGCATGCGCCGCCAGTAGAGGCCCAGCACCAGGGCCGGCGCGAAATTGGCGACCGCGCAGAACGACACCATGCCGATGGTGGCGAGCGGCAGCAGGCCGGCGATGGTGCGGTGGTAGGCGTAGGCGGCGAGCAGAATGGCGACCACCGACAGGCGCCGGACCAGCAGTGCACGCCGGCCGATATTGCCCTTGATCTCTTCGTCGCGTCGCAGCACCAGGGGCATGACCAGCTCGTTGCCGACCATGCCGGACAGCGCCATGCAAGCGACCGCCACCATGCTGGTCGCCGCCGACAGTCCGCCGATGAACACGAAGATGGACAGCCAGTCGCTGCCGCCGGAGAGCGGCAGTGCCAGCACGAACAGGTCGGGGTTGCGTCCCGGCCCGAGCAACGCGAGGCCGGCGAGCGCGATCGGCACCACGAAAATGTTGATCAGCACCATGTAGATCGGGAACATCCAGCGCGCGTGCGACAGGCTGCGCGGATGGTCGTGCTCGACGACCGCGACATGGAACTGGCGCGGCAGGCACACGAAGGCGAGGCCGGCGAGCAGTGTGATCGCCAGCCAGTTCCCGTCGGGCGACAGCGCCGTCAGCGCCGGGTTGTCGACGGCACGGTCGACCGCCGCCGCCAGGTCCGCCGGCCCGTCGAACAGGCCCCACACGACGAACGGTCCGACCGCCAGCAAGGCCGCGAGCTTCACGATGGACTCAAAGGCGATCGCCAGCATCATGCCGCGATGCTGCTCGCTCGCCTGCACGTGGCGCACGCCGAACAGGATGGTGAAGACCGCCATCAGCAGCGCGACGATGAAGGCGGTGTCGTACCAGACCGGCTGCCCGGTCGCCGGCGAGATGGTGATCGGCCCGGCAAGCGCGGCGAAAGTGGTGGAGACCGCCTGCAGCTGCAGGGCGATATAGGGCAGGACGCCGACCGTGGCGATCAGCGTCACGATGACCGCGACCGCGCGGCTCTTGCCATAGCGCGCCGCCAGGAAGTCGGCAATCGAGGTGACGTTGTGGCGTTTGGCGACACGGATGATCTTCGCCAGCACCGGCCAGCCGAACAGGACCACCAGGGCCGGCCCGACATAGATCAGCGCGAAATCGAGGCCGACGGTGGCCGCCCGGCCGACCGCGCCGTAGAAGGTCCACGAAGTGCAATAGATCGCCAGCGACAGCGCATAGATGATCGCCCCCGCGCGGCTCTGCGACCAGCGGGCGGCGTGCCGGTCGCCGAAATGCGCAACCAGGAACAACAGGCCGAGATAGGCCAGCGACAGGCCGAGGATCAGCGTCGACTGGGACATGCCCTAGGGAAGCATTGGCGCGCGGTTCTGTCCATGGCTAGGCGGGCAGACCTAGGTCGGATAAGACCAAGGTCGAGGGGCTTGGCTTCTCCTCTCTCCCTCATCACCGGGCCGACGCGAAGCATCGAGGTCGGGTGATGCGATTTTCGTCGAGCAGCTTCAGGCGAACTTGGATCGCCGGGTGAAGCCCGGCGATGACAGTGAGGGTGAGAAGGGCGGGGCCGCTAGCGCCGCTTCCCGCGTCCCTTGAACTTCGGCGCTTCGCCCGGGCGGCCGGCTTTGGAGCGGCCGCGGATGACATTGGCGGGGCCGGGCTTGTAGGAGCCGAACTTGGGCGATGCGGCGGCCTTAAGCCCGCTTGCGCCGATCGCGCCGCCGCCGCCGACGGGAATCTCCAGATCCATCGCCTCCAGGCGGCGGATCTCGTCGCGGATGCGGGCAGCGTCCTCGAACTCGAGGTTGGCTGCGGCCTCGCGCATCTTCTTCTCGAGGTCGGCGATGGTGGCCTGGAGATTGTGGCCAAGCATGTGCGCCTCGCCAGCGACGCCGGTGTCGACCGTCACGTGATCCTGCTCGTAGACCGAGGACAGGATGTCGCCGATCTGCTTGCGCACCGATTCCGGCGTGATGCCATTGGCCGCGTTGTAAGCCTGCTGCTTCTCGCGCCGCCGGTTGGTCTCGTCGATCGCGTATTGCAGCGAATCCGTCATGCTGTCGGCATAGAGGATGACGCGGCCGTCGATGTTGCGCGCGGCGCGGCCGATGGTCTGCACCAGAGAGGTCTTGGAGCGCAGGAAGCCTTCCTTGTCGGCATCGAGGATGCAGACCAGCGCGCATTCGGGAATGTCGAGGCCCTCGCGCAGCAGGTTGATGCCGACCAGCACATCGAACGCACCGAGGCGCAGGTCGCGGATGATCTCGATGCGCTCCAGGGTCTCGACGTCGGAGTGGATGTAGCGCACGCGGATGCCGGCCTCGTGCAGGTATTCGGTCAGATCCTCCGCCATGCGCTTGGTGAGGGTGGTGATGAGCACGCGTTGTGCCTTGGCGGCGGCGTCCTTGCACTCGGCGATCACGTCGTCGACCTGGCTTTCGGTCGGGCGGATGATGGTGACCGGGTCGATCAGGCCGGTCGGGCGGATCACCTGCTCGGTGAAGACGCCGCCGGTGCGCTCCAGCTCCCACGGGCCGGGCGTCGCGGAGACATAGACCGTCTGCGGCCGCATATGCTCCCACTCCTCGAACTTGAGCGGGCGGTTGTCGCAGCAGGAGGGCAGGCGGAAGCCGTATTCCGCCAACGTCGACTTGCGGTGCCAGTCGCCGCGGAACATGGCGCCGAGCTGCGGCACCGTCACGTGGCTCTCGTCCACGATCAGCAGAGCGTCGTTCGGCAGGTACTCGAACAAGGTCGGCGGTGGCTCGCCGGGCTTGCGGCCGGTCAAGTAGCGCGAATAGTTCTCGATGCCGGCGCAGGAGCCGGTCGCCTCGATCATCTCGAGGTCGAAGCGCGTGCGCTGCTCCAGCCGCTGCGCTTCGAGCAGCTTGCCGTTGGCCTCGAACTCCTTGAGGCGGATCTTGAGGTCTTCCTTGATCTGCACCGATGCCTGGGTCAGCGTCGGCTTCGGCGTCACATAGTGGCTGTTGGCGTAGATCTTCACCTCGTCCAGCGCGGCCTGCTTCTCTCCGGTCAGCGGATCGAACTCGTGGATCGACTCGATCTCATCGCCGAACATCGAGAAGCGCCAAGCACGGTCCTCCAAGTGGGCCGGGAACAGCTCGAACGAATCGCCGCGCACCCGGAACATGCCACGATAGAAGTTGGCGTCATTGCGCTTGTATTGCAGCTCCACCAGCCGCCGCAGCAGCGTGTTCATGTCCAGATGCTGCCCGACCTTGAGCGTGATGGTCATGGTGGAATAGGTCTCGGGCGATCCGATGCCGTAGATGCACGACACCGAGGCGACGATGATTACGTCGCGCCGCTCGAACAGCGCGCGCGTCGCCGAGTGGCGCATGCGGTCGATCTGCTCGTTGAGCGAGGATTCCTTCTCGATATAGGTGTCGGTGCGCGGGACGTACGCTTCCGGCTGGTAGTAGTCGTAGTAGGAGACGAAATACTCGACCGAATTGTCCGGGAAGAAGGTCTTCATCTCCCCATAAAGCTGCGCCGCCAGGGTCTTGTTGGGCGCCAGGATGAGGCTCGGGCGCTGCACGTTCTGGATCACCTGCGCCATGGTGAAGGTCTTGCCCGAGCCGGTGACGCCGAGCAGCACCTGGTCGCGGTCGTTGCGCAACAGCCCGCCGGTCAGCTCCTGGATCGCCTGTGGCTGGTCGCCGGCTGGACGGAAGTCGGACTTGAGCTCGAACGGCTTGCCCGGCAGCGGCGCGGCAAGCTGAACGGCGCGCTCTTCCACCACCGGGTCGGAATATTGCGGCTTGCTCGACATGGCTTGAATCTAGGCGTTCCTTGAAATCCGCGCGACAGCACCGTCGCGCTGGTCGCATTTTCCGCGCCGAACTGGAATCCAATTCGGCGGAAAATGCTAATGCGAACAAAAGAGAAACGCCAGCATCCAAATGCTGGCGTTTGTCCAATCATGTCAGGATCTGAAATAGGATCGGATCAGTCGTAGCGCAAGGCCGGTTGCGATGACGCGGTCGTGCGGCGCTGCAGCGGGTCGTCGTCATCCGCCGGCGCGATGTCGTTGGCCGGGATGGGCGCGCGTGGGATCGCCATCTCGCTCTTGTGCGGCGCCAGCGCGCGGTCCATCCAGCGCGACCAGAAGTGCCGCGATGGAGCGGCACCATCAACCACCAGGATCGCCTCGCGCATCCAGGCGGCGCTCAGCTCGCGGCTCATCCGTGCCATGAGTCGCTCCAATGCGCGGTGTTTCCCGCAGCGATGTGGGGATGGCGTGTCGAAACGGGCAGCGTCGCCATCGCGAGCAGCGCGGCCAGCGCCAGGAAGCCGATCCAGCGCGTGATACGGTCGTTGACTTTCGATCTGGGTCTGGTGGTGCCGAATTTCATGGTGCATTCCCCTTACTCTGGACTTGCACGGTCAAACTAACGGTCGTGCCTGACCGTTCTCTTGCGGGAGCGCGGCGATTTGATGATGGATTTGGGCGAAACTGTGACGCGCATTCCGGCTCACCAATTTGACATGGCAATGATATCGGAATTGCCTGACGGGATGCGGACGACTAGCATCGCAGCGCATTCTCGCATGGCATTTTCTGGAGAATTCTTGATGCCCGACATCAGGGCGGTGGTATTCGATTTCGGCGGCGTACTGTTCGACTGGAACGCGGACTATCTCTATCGCGAGCTCATTCCGGACGAAGCGGAAAGGCGCTGGTTTCTGACGCATATATGCTCTCCGGACTGGAACCTGAAGCAGGATTGCGGCCGGCCGATCGCGGAAGCGGAGGCCGAGCTGATCGCTTCTCATCCCGATCATGCCGACCTCATTCGTGCTTTCTACGGACAATGGCCGAAAACCCTGCGGGGAATCCTCGACGACGGCGTCGCCCTGCTCGAACAGCTGCATGCCGCCGATGTTCCGCTCTACGGCCTCACCAACTGGTCGGCGGAAACCTATCCGCACATCGAAGGCAAATACGATTTCCTGGAGCGGTTCCGTCACGTCGTCGTGTCCGGGCGGATCGGCATGGTGAAGCCGGATCCGCGCATCTACGAGCATCTGCTCGAACATGTTGACGAACCGGCGGAGCGCTGCGTCTTCATCGATGACAATGTCCACAACACCGACGCGGCGGGCAGCCTCGGCTTTCATGCGATCGCGCATCGCAGTGCGGCGGAGACGGCGACGCGCCTGCGCGAACTCGGCGTGACCTTTTGACGCGGCTGTAATGGCGCGGGAAAGCATTCAGGAGTTCGAACATTGGCTGGCAGAAGGCGGCCTGCGCAATCTGCCGCTGTCCGACCTGTTCAACGGGTTCACGCAACACCTGATCGAAGGCGGCGTGCCGATCGCGCGCGCCTATTTTGGGATGTCGACGCGCCATCCGCTCATTCAGGCATTCGACATGACCTGGGAGCCCGACGCCGCGCTCTATCATACCCAGTACGACTATACGTGGCAGCGACGCACGGCCTGGACCGATTCGCCGCTCCGCTACATGATCCTGGAGCATCTGCCGCGCATGCGCCGCGTGCTGCAAGGCGCGGACGCGGTGCTGGATTTTCCGCTGTTCCGGGAGCTGGCGGAACGCAGCTTCACCGATTGGTATGGAGCGGTCAGCGGCTTCGAATCGGATTCGATCCTGGAGCAACCCGGCTCGCTGGGCATGGCGTGCTCCTGGTCGACCGACCATCCGGATGGGTTTACCGCCGAGAACCTGTCGCTGATCAACCGGCTGTTCCCGATCTTCGCCGTCAGCGTGAAGGCGTCGATCCTGCCCATCATCACGCGCACGCTGCTCGGCGCCTATCTCGGCGCCGACGCGGCGCAGCGGGTCTGGTCGGGCGCCACCAACCGCGGTTCGATCGAACGAGTCGAGGCGGCGATCTTTTTCTCCGACCTGCGCGGCTTCACGGCGTTCGCAGAACGGGCGACTTCCGACGTGGTGATGACGACCTTGAACCGCTACTTCGATTCAGTCGGCGCCGCGATCACGAAGGAAGGCGGTCACATCCTCAAATTCATGGGCGACGGCATCCTCGCGACTTTCGCGCAGCCCGATGCGAATGTATGCGAGCAGGCTTTGCGTGCTGCCTGCACCGCCGTGCGCGAGGTCGCGGTCCTGGCGAGCGCGGATGGCGGCGAGACCGCGACCAGCCTCGATCTCGGCATCGCCCTGCACCGGGGCGAGGTGCTCTATGGCAATGTCGGGACGCCGGAGCGGCTCGACTTCACCATGATCGGCCCCGCGGTGAACGAGGCGGCGCGCATGGAGAAGCTGACCAAGTCGCTGGGCTGCGCCATCCTGGCTTCGGATTCCTTCCTGGCCGGCTTGTCGGAGAGCCGCCACCTGCTGCAGCCGGCCGGCATTCATGCACTCTCCGGCCTCAGCGCGCCGCGCGCGCTCTATCGTGTCGCGCTGGACGAACGAGGAGCGGCATGACAATCTGCGGTTGCCGCCACAAACCAGGTTGCAACCCATGGCCCGCCGCGCCGTCAAGACCAACCTTCCGCCGCCATTCCTGAAGCGGGTTTCCTTCCTCGAAGACCGCGTCAAGCCGGACGAATTCCCGTTCACAATTCCGGCCTTCCAGCGTGGCAGGCTGCAGCTCGATTTCGAGCGGTCGATCGTCATCATCGTGGGGGAGAACGGCACAGGCAAGTCGACGCTGCTGGAGGCGATCGCCGCGCAGTGTGGGTTCAATGTCGCCGGCGGAAATCGAAACCACGCTTTCGGCCAGGACTTGAATGACGCCCCCGCTGCAAGTGCCATGCGATTGTCCTGGCTGCCGCGCGTGACGCGAGGTTTCTTCATGCGGTCGGAAAGCTTCTTCGACTTCGCGCATTATCTCGACGAGGTGACACAGGGCGATCAGAACTACATGCAGCACTACGGGGGGGAGTCGTTGCACGCGCAGTCGCACGGAGAGTCCTTCCTCGCGCTATTCCAGAACAAGTTCCGGGGCCAGGGCATCTACATCCTGGATGAGCCGGAAGCGGCGCTGTCGCCGCGGCGGCAGCTGGAATTCCTGAAAGTCATGCGGCTGCTGGAGCTTGAAGGCGAATCGCAGGTGATCATGGCGACCCACTCGCCGATCCTGATGGCCTATCCGCGGGCGCAGCTGCTGATGTTCGACGGCAGAGTCATCCGGGAAGCCGCGCTCAGCGAGACGCCGCACTATCAGCTGATGCGCCAGTTCGTCATGAACCCGAAGGCGATGATGGACGACGTGTTCGCCGCGGTCGAGGCGGAGCTGGCCGAAGATTGAGGCGCACGCTCGGGCGCGTACGCTTCCGGGCTGGAGCCGGAATGCAGATTTCTTATCGCCGATCACCGACCGAGATGCACAAGACCGCAGTCCTCAAGGCGCGCAGGATTTCATCGCGACGATGCCTTCGAGGAACCACAATGGAAATCGTTCCCAAGCGCGGGATGGGTGTTTGGACCGCCGGTACTGACCTTAGTCTCTATGGGATTGAGGCTGTTCATCGGCGCTTCGTGCGGCCGTGATCGGGAATGCCCTTTCAAAGAAGCGTTGCCTGAGCGATAATCTTCGTAAGTGGGGAAGAACAAGCGGCGACGCGCGTGCGATTGTCGAAGCCTCTTGCCAGCAGTGAAAGCGACGTCTCCGTGCGCGAAGGCACGGGAGTACGGTGGGCGTTGTTGTTTGACTCGTCGCAGTTCCACTGGTCTCGTCGTGCGCGTTCTTGCACTCGCAAGCCGACCAAGTGCCACTCCAGCATCATTCATTGGCGCATTCAGCGGTCAATTGGCCGCTCCACGATTCATTTGCCGCTGGTCCCTTCGGCGGCGCCGATATGCGCCGATGATTTCGGCGCCGCTTCCTACATCTCGCCGCCGCCATAACCAATCTCGCGCGTGAACATCACGGGCTGGACCTGAAGATGGACCGCGCTGCTCCGGACAATGAAGCGTATCCAAACGGCCTCGCTCCGTCGCGACGCCGAACAGGTCCTCTCGTGTCAAGAAGAGCATTAATCTAAGTTTTATTTTATAGATCAATGATTTATTCAAGTGACTTTTTGTTTGACTTGGAGCATACAAGTAATATTTCCACGCTTTACTACACAACCGAGGACATCGGCTTCATGAAGATCGGAATGCTCACCGACAGCCTGCCGAACCTCGGGTTCGACGCGATGCTCGACGCGGCCGCGACGCTCGGCATCGAATGTCTCGAATTTGCGTGCGGCAACTGGTCGAGCGCGCCGCACATCGAACTTGATCGCATGCTGGAGAGCAGCGCGGCGCGGGCTGAGTTCGGGACGAAGGTTGCCGATCGCGGCTTGACCATCTCGGCGTTGAACTGCTCGGGCAATCCGCTCTATCCCGGCTCGGAGGGCGCGCGACAGCATGACGTGACCGTGAAGACCTTCAAGCTTGCGCGCCTCCTGGACATCGACCGGATCGTCATGATGTCGGGGCTGCCGGGCGGACCTGGCGATGCCAATCCGAACTGGATCGTCACGGAATGGCCGCCGGAATGCCGGACGATCCTGCAATACCAGTGGCAGGAGAAAGTCATTCCCTACTGGCGCGCTCTCGCGGCCGTTGCGCGGGACAACGGCATCAAGCGCATCTGCCTGGAACTGCATGGAGCGCAGGCGGTCTACAATCCCTCCACCTTGCAGCGATT
Organism: Dongiaceae bacterium; assembly: GCA_041398065.1. Lineage (GTDB taxonomy): Bacteria > Pseudomonadota > Alphaproteobacteria > Dongiales > Dongiaceae > Dongia_A. Next base: position 235,754 of record JAWKVL010000001.1, read on the forward strand.
GCGTAACGAAGTCGGCGACATCGTCGGCGCCAACTACGACCCGAGCCATCCCATGTGGATGGGCGCGGATCCACTGGCGGCCGTGCGGGCGCTGGGCGACGCGATCTACTACGTGCATGCCAAGGATACGCGGGTGGAGCCTATTCCCGCCGGGATCGACGGCGTGCTCGACACCCGCCCGGCCAGCGAAATCGGGGCACGCTGCTGGAACTACGTGACGCTCGGCTTTGGACACGGCGAGGAGTGGTGGCGCCAGTTCTGCGCCGCCCTGCGCATGGCGGGTTATGACGACGTTCTCTCGATCGAGCACGAGGATTCGCTCATCGATCCGCTGGAAGGCGTGCGCAAGTCGGTCGAATTGCTGCGCAACGTCGCCTACCGGTAGTCGGGAGATGATGGGCGCAGCGAATTGATTGCATCAGTTCAACGGATTGGGGCGGCCCGAGTTCGGCATGCTCCGACAGAAGCAGACGGAGGAGGAAACCATGTCTAGCTTTCGCGCATTCAAGTCCATGGTCACGGCGCTTGCACTGGTGGGCGGCGCGATGTTGGCGCCGCCGCAGTCGATGGCCGAAGATCCGGTCAAGATCGCGGTCGTCACCCACGGGCAGTCTTCGGACACTTATTGGAGCGTGGTCAAGAAGGGGGTCGATGACGCCGCTGCATTGATGGGCGCGGATGTTTCCTATCAGGCACCACAGACGACTGACTACGTGGCCATGTCGCGCATGATCGACGCGGCCGTGACCCAGAAGGTCCAGGGCCTCGTCGTTTCCATCGCGGACGCCGAGGCCTTGGGCAAATCGGTGAAGGCGGCCGCCGACGCCGGCATACCCGTCATCGTCATCGACAGCGGCGAGGACCAGGTGGAGAAGCTCGGCCTCAAGCTCTATGTCGGCACCACCAGCTATTTCGAGCAGGGCAAGAGAGCGGCGAAACAGCTGCTCGATGCCGGCGTGAAAAAAGGCGTCTGCGCCAATCACGAGACCGGAAACCTGGTAAACGAATCCGCGTGCGACGGATTCATCGAGGCGATGAACGGCAACGGCGATCGCGTGGAAATCAGCCTCGATCCGACCGAGACCGCGGCAAGGCTCAACGCCTATCTGGCATCTCATCCAGACGTCGACGGAATCCTGGCTCTGGGGGCGCCCTCGGCGACCAACGTCGTGGCGGCGCTTCGGCAGAAAGGAACGCTCGCCAACTACAAGATCGGAAATTTCGACGTCTCGGGCGATACCTTGACGTCGCTCGGCAGCAAGGAACTGCTGTTCTCGTTCGATTCCCAGCAGTATCTGATGGGCTTCCTGCCGGTGGTCATGCTCACGCTCAACGCCAAGTACGGCGTGCTGCCGATCAACAACATCTACACTGGACCAAATGCGATCTCCCCGAACGACGTGGATAAGATCCTTGTCCTCAGCAAGAAGGGCATCCGGTAGGGCAAGTGGCGGCGCACGTGCTCACCGCACTGACCCGATACCTGGCTCGCCGAGATTGGCGGGCCAGGCCTGCCGGACGGGAAAAGTGACCGGATCATGCCCATCGACAGATACCGATTGATTGGCGGTGATGGCGAGCGTGCGCGGGCGCGCGGCCTGGTGCAGGCGGAATGGTACCGCAGCTACATTCCGAGGTCGGTCAAGAAGGCGCTCTTCCGCCGCTCGGATGCGGTCGCTCTGCGCGACACTGCAATCTGGTACGGATTGATTGCCCTCTCTGGCTGGCTTTTGATCGTGTCGTGGGGCTCCGGCTGGGCTTATCCCGCTTTCTTTGTCTATGCGACTTTCTACGCCGGTCCCGCCGATTCTCGCTGGCATGAGGCCGGGCACGGGACACCCTTTGCCACCGACTGGATGAACAAGTGGCTGTACCAGGCGGCGTCCTTCCAGGTCATGCGGCGGCCGACGGTCTGGAAATGGAGCCACGCGCGCCATCATACCGACACGCTCATCACCGGCAGGGACCAGGAGATCCAGGTCCGGCTGCCGATCCGGCCCATGCGGCTGGTTCTCGACTTCTTCGGCTTCGAACTCGCGCCAAGGGAGTTCGCATCGACCATCCCGAACGCGTTCGGCTATCTCTCGCCTGAAGATCAGTCTTTTATCCCGCAGAGCGAACGCGCGCGTGTCGTTGTCGAAGCGCGCGCCTGGCTGCTCGCATTTGCAGCGATCGTCGGCGCTTCCATCTGGCTCGGCTCGCTGCTGCCGATATGCCTGCTCGGCTTGGTGCCTTCGATCGGCGGCGCATGGCTGTACAACTTCTTTGGCATCGTCCAGCACGCCTGCCTGCCCGAGAACGTGCTGGACCATCGTCTCAACTCGCGAACCGTGCTGATGAATCCCGTTTCCCGCTTCCTCTATTGGAACATGAATTATCATGTTGAGCATCACATGTATCCATCGACGCCCTATCATGCGCTGCCGTTGCTGCATGAGGCTATCCGGTCCGACTGTTCGCCACCCTATCCATCCATCTGGAGCGCCTATCGGGAATTCCTTACGGCCTTGTATCGTCAGTGGCGCGACCCCTCCTATCATGTCCACCGACCATTGCCGACGCACTAGCCATTTCGAGACCGGCCCGGTGCGCCGCGCCGATCTGCACTCGGCACGTGATGGCTAGAGGCACATGACAGGAGTCCGATCGATGTCAGACCATGAAGCATTAGGCCCCCTCTCGCCGAAGGGCATCGGGAGCGACACGGGGAGAATCCGCAAAGGCAGCCTGATCGCGCGGCTGATGCGCCGGCCGGAGCTCGGAGCGCTGTCCGGCGTGATCCTGATCTACGCCATCTTCTTCGCGCTGGCAGGCGACAGCGGAATGTTCACCATCGATGGGATCATCAACATTCTGCAGGTGTCCGCCGAGATCGGGATACTGGCGGTGGCCGTGGCGCTCCTGATGATCGCCGGCGAATTCGATCTCTCCATGGGATCGATGATCGGGATCGCCGGTGTCATCATCGGACTTTCGGCCACCGTCTACGGTACGCCGCTGTGGCTCTCCTTCGTCATAGCACTGGTGATCTGCGCCGGCATCGGCGCGCTCAACGGCCTTCTGACGGTGAAAACCGGCCTGCCGTCGTTCATCGTGACCCTTGCGTCTCTCTTGATCCTGCGCGGACTCGCGATCTCCGTCACGCGCTACGTCAACGGCTACACACAGATTCCCAAGATCACACAGAGCGATCCGGACAGCATCGTCATCAGCATATTCGGCGCGCGCATCGGGCAGCCGGTGTTCGCCTGGATGGCGGAACACGGCTGGATAGCGGCGAGAGCGAATGGATTGCCCGTGGTGGAAGGGCTGCCTGTCTCTATCGTCTGGTGGATCGGGCTGACGCTGCTCGCCACCTGGGTGCTGCTGAGAACACAATTCGGGAACTGGATCTTCGCGGTCGGGGGCGACGAATCAGCGGCCCGCAATGTTGGCGTTCCAGTGCATCGCGTGAAGATCATCCTGTTCACTTTGACGGCGAGCGCTGCGGTCCTGTTCGCCTCGGCACAGATCCTCGAAGTCGGGTCGGCTGACACGCTCCGCGGCACGCAGAAGGAGTTCGACGCGATCATCGCAGTCGTGATCGGCGGCACCCTGCTGACCGGCGGCTACGGCTCGGCCATTGGCGCGATGCTGGGCGCTCTAATCTATGGCACCGTCCAGATCGGCATTCTCTACACGGGCATCGATTCCGATCTGTTCAAGGTCTTCCTCGGCCTGATGGTCCTGACGGCGGTGCTGTTCAACAACTATGTGCGGCGCCGCGCCACCCAGGAGCGCTAGGGAGCCGCCATGGAACCGATCATCGAACTCAAGAACGTCCATAAGTCCTTCGGCACGGTGGTTGCGCTGCAAGACCTGAGTTTCGCCGTCTACTCCGGAGAGGTGCATTGCCTGCTAGGCGACAACGGAGCGGGCAAGTCGACGCTGATAAAGATCCTGGCTGGCGTTCATGCGCCGACCAAAGGCGCCTATCTGATCGATGGCGAGCCAATCCAAATGACCTCGCCACGCCAGGCGCTCGATCGCGGCATTGGGACTGTCTATCAGGACCTGGCGATGATCCCGCTGCTGAGCGTCACCCGCAATTTTTTCCTGGGGCGAGAGCCGAAAGCGGGCTGGGGGCCTTTCGCGCGATTCGACGTGCAGCATGCCGATGAGATCGTGGTCAGGGAACTGGCCGATATCGGCATCGACATCCGCGACCCGAGCCAGGCGGTCGGCACGCTATCAGGCGGCGAGCGGCAATGCCTGGCAATCGCGAGAGCTGTCCATTTCGGGGCCCGCGTGCTCATCCTGGATGAGCCGACGTCCGCGCTCGGCGTTCATCAGGCGGCGATTGTTCTGAAATACGTCGCGCAGGCGCGCAATCGCGGTTTGGGGGTCATCTTCATCTCGCACAATATTCATCACGCCTACACCGTCGCCGACCGATTCACGCTGCTCAATCGCGGCCGCAGCAGGGGGACGTACCTGCGCAGTGAAATTACCCGCGACGAGGTGCTGCACGTGATGGCCGGCGGCGAGGACCTGAGCCGGGTGGAGGCCGAGATCAACCGCCTGGGCGCGCAGAGGCGGCCCAATTGAAACCGAATCGAATTGCAACGGCGCTGGAAGGGTGGATCGACATGAATCGAGCGAAGCGAATCAGGATCGGCGTGGTCGGGGCCGGATTGATCGGCCAGGTCGAGCATATCCCGAACCTGCGTCGGCTGGAGAAACTCTTCGAGATCGTCGGCATCGCGGACGCCTCTGCGGACATGCGTCGTGAGCTGGAAAGCCGCGGCCACAAGGCGCTTGGCAGCTACGAGCAGCTCCTGGATGCCGGGATCGACGCCATCCTGATCGCCGCACCCGATCAGTATCACGCGGAGATCACGCTTCGCGCTCTCGATCGCGGCATCCACGTCTTCTGCGAGAAACCGCTCTGCTTCTCGGTGCCGCAAGCCGAGGAGATCGCTGCCGCGAGGGACAAGGCCGGCAAAGTCGTCCAGGTCGGCTACATGAAGCGCTTCGATCCCAGCTACGAGAAGCTCCTCTCGCTCCTGCCGAAGGATGCTTCTCAGCTGCGCATGGTGAGCGTGGAAGTGCAGGACCCGGATTCGTGGCCCTTCAACCAGCATCAAGGCGACTTCGTGAAGACCGGCGACATTCCGGTCGATATCGTGGCGGATGGCCGGCGGCGGCGCGATGAGCAGGTCGCCCGGGCGGTCAGCCGTGAACTCACGCCAAGCGAGATGTGGGGTTACACGAACTCATACTGCTCGAGCATGATCCACGACATCAACGTCGTGCATGGTGTCCTGGAGGCATTGGGCGTGGAAACCGGTTCCGTCGTAGGCGCCGCGTTTTTCGCAGGCGGCGACGGGAGCCACGGATGCGTCCGTTTGAATGGATGCGACGCCATCTGGCAGTTGACGCACCTGTTCGTGCACAAGGTCGCCGACTACAAGGAGCGGGTGACGATCTACTTCAACGACTGCGTCTTTGAATTGACGTTTCCGTCGCCCTACCTCAACCACTTCCCGACCAAGCTTACGGTATCTGGATCGGATGCGATGTGCTGGCAGGAAACCGCGTACCGGGCGAGCTACGAGGAACCGTTCATCCGCGAGCTCATCGGCTTCTGGAAAAGCGTGGTCGAAGGCGCGCCGGTGCGAAACACTGTCGAGGCGGCCACCAAGGACCTTGGCTTGGTCGCCCGTCTGACGGAATACGCCATCAGACAAGCCGACGGATAGGCCTGGGCTCTGACTGAGGGGACGATGGCGGCCGCCACTAACTGATGTCGGTCAGCGCGCCATAGGTCTCCGGCCGGCGGTCGCGGAAGAACTGCCAGGTGTTGCGTACCTCGCGGATCATGTCGAAGTTCATGTCGTGCACGATCAACTCGTCCTGGTCGCGGCTGGCGATCGCCTCAATCTGGCCGCGCGGATTGACGAAGTAGCTCTGACCGTAGAACTCGCCGATGTTCCAGGGCGCCTCCTTGCCGACCCGGTTGATGGCGCCGATATAGACGCCGTTGGCGACGGCAGAGGCCGGCTGCTCCAGCTTCCACAGATATTCGCTGAGGCCGGCGACGGTGGCTGACGGGTTGACGATGTAATCCGCGCCGTTGAGTGCGAGGGCGCGCCAGCCTTCCGGGAAATGGCGGTCGTAGCAGATATAGACGCCCAGCTGGCAGTAGCGCGTCTTGAACACCGGATAGTCCGATGCGCCGGGCTTGAAGAAGAACTTCTCCCAGAAGCCGGCGACCTGCGGAATGTGGGTCTTGCGATACTTGCCGAGATAGCTGCCGTCGGCGTCGATCACGGCGGCGGTGTTGTAGTAGACGCCGGTCATCGCCTCTTCATAGATCGGGACCACGATCACCATCTGGTACTTCTTGGCGAAATCCTGCATCAGCTTGACGGTGGGCCCGTCGGGGATGCGCTCGGCGGCCGCATACCATTTGGAATCCTGGCTGGGGCAGAAATAGGGCTGGGTGAAGACTTCCTGGAAACACAGGATCTGCACGCCCTCGCCGCCTGCCTTCTCGATCAGCGGCACATGTGCGTCGAGCATCGCCTTCCTGATCTCCTCCGGCGACTTCTCGGTCGGCGCCTTCAGCGCCATCTGGATCAATCCACCCCGCACCTTGGTCATGGCGGCCTCCTCCCGTCAGTCTGGAACTTGCCGCTATTCTGTCCGGTCTCCGGCGTCTCCGGCAATCCTCAAGCGCGCGTCTTCAGCTCTGCTTTCAGGAACTCGAACAGCCGCTGGTGCTGGCTCTGCGGCGCGTTGAAGCGCAGCCAGTCGGGCCACGACTGCGACGGGCTGAAGACGTTGCCGGGCGCCAGTACAATATTGTGGCGGAGCGCCCGGCGCGCCAGTTCGGCTGCGTCGTGGCTATCTGGCAACCGCATCCACAGGAACAGTCCCTCGCGCGGTTCCTGCCAGTGGGCGAGGCCGAGCGATTGCAGCCTGCCCGCAACCTGGCCCATCGCGGTAGCCAGCCGGCGGCGGATGCGCTCGGCATGCTTGCGCTGGGTCCCGTCGGCGATCAGGCGGTGCACCATCTGCGCGGCGACGAGATCGCTGCCGAATGCAGTCGCGATCTTGAGATCAAGCAGGGCATCGATGGTCGTATCGTCCGCCACGACGTAGCCGCAGCGCACGCCTGCGGAGAGCGTCTTGGAGAAGCTGCCGAGATGGATGACGCGCTTGAGGCCGTCGAGCGCCGCCAGGATCGGTGTCGGATGGCGGCGGAAGTCCGCGAACACGTCATCTTCGACGATGCGGAAATCGTGCGCCTCCGCTAGTTGCAACAGGCGGTGCGCCACCGCCGGGGAGAGGCCGGCGCCGGTCGGGTTGTGCGGGGCGGCGTTCGTCAGATAGAGCCGCGGCTTGTGCCGTTGCGCCAACTCAGCGAGTTGCGAGAGGTCCGGACCATCGGGCCGGCGCGGCACCGGCAGCGCCAGCGCGCGATGGGCCCGCAGATTGGCGTGGAAATTGAAATAGCCTGGATCGTCCACCAGCACCGAATCGCCCGGCTGCAGCAGATGGCGCAGCGTCAGATCGATCGCCTGGGTCCCGCCATCGGTCAGCAGGATGCGGGTCGGCGGCGCCTCGATCTCCAGCTCCGCGAGCCTTGCCTGCAGCGCCTGGCGCAGCGGCAGGTAGCCGAGCGGATGGCCGTATTCCAGCAGCTTGGCATGCGGCGCTTGCGCGACGCCGCGCAGCGCACGGCGCAGATCCGGTTCCGGCAGCCAGCTTTCCGGCAGCCAGCCGCAGCCGGGGCGTAGCGCGCGTTCTTCCGTTTCCAGCGACTGGCGCGCGACCCACACCGGGTCGATGGCGCGGTCGAGCTTGGGCGCCAGCTCCTGCAGGCTGGGTGGCGCGTGGCGCGTGGTCACGGTAAAGCCGGAACCGCGCCGGGCCTGGATATGCCCGGCGGCGACCAGCCGGTCATAGGCCTCGACAATCGTGGACTTGCTGACACCGAATTCCATCGCCGCGCCACGGATCGACGGCAGACGCGCACCCGGCGCCAACGAACGCGCCTCGATCCGCGCCAGGATCGCGGCGCCGATCTTCTCTGTCAGGCTAGGTGTTGAGATTGTCATAGTAACCGTACCAGTACAGTTGGCTTGATTGTAGTGCATCTGTCCCTGGCTTGGCGAGTCTCCCTCCCCCAATTTGGGGGCGGGAAAATGAAGACCGGTGGAGGCGTGGCGTGACCATCAGCATTGCAGGCGAGAGACGCAGCAGCGACTTGGCCGCCTGGGCGCATGGGATGGCGGGGATGCTGATTTTCTCGGCCTCGCTGCCGGCCACGCGCCTTGCGGTGGCGGCACTTGATCCGTGGTTCGTGACGGCTGGCCGCGCGCTGGTCGCGGGAGTGCTGGCAGTTGCGGCGCTGCTGGTGCTGCAGGCACCACTGCCCAAGGGCCGCGACTGGCGCGACCTGATCTGGACGGTGCTCGGCGTGGTCGTGGGTTTTCCCTTGTTCTCCGCGCTGGCGCTACAGTTTGTGCCCTCGAGTCACGCTTTGCCGTTCATCGGATTGCTACCGCTGGCGACGGCCGGTTTCGCGGCGCTGATCGGGCAGGACCGGCCGCGCCCGCTGTTCTGGCTGTTTGCGGTCTTGGGATCTGTGTTCGTTGCGGGCTACGCCTGGATTTCCAGCGGGCTGGAACTCGAGGCGGCCGACCTGCTCATGCTGGCGGCAATCGTTACCTGCGGCATGGGCTACGCGGTAGGCGGGAAGTTGACCCGCCGGCTCGGCAGCCTGGCGGTCATTGCCTGGGCGCTGGTGCTGTCGCTACCCGTTTCGGCCGCCGCCACCATCGCGCTGTGGCCCGCCGACCTGGCGGCGGTGCCGGCGTCCGCGTGGGCCGGCTTTGCCTATGTCTCGGTGTTCTCGATGTTCGTGGGGTTCCTGTTCTGGTATCGCGGCCTGGCGCTGGGCGGCGCGGCGCGGGTCGGCCAGCTCCAGCTATTGCAGACGTTTGCAGGACTTGGGCTTGCCGCACTGCTGCTGGGCGAGCCGGTCGGGTGGGGAACCTGGAGCGTGGCGGCGGGTGTCGCGATCAGCGTGTTCGCGGCGCGCCGCGTGGCTTGAGTGTAACGGTACATAGTGCTGTGGCGCGGCCCTGAGGTGCAGGATTCGGCATTGCGCCGCAGGCTTGCCGCCAGTAAGGTCCGCCCCGCTTTTCCACCTTCCTTCCGAGATCCGTCATGTCCTTCATCGCCGACCGTCTGGACCGCATCAAGCCGTCGCCCACCATCGCCGTCAGTAGCAAGGCGCGCGAGTTGAAGGCGGCGGGCCGGGACGTCATCGGCCTCGGCGCGGGCGAGCCGGATTTCGACACGCCGGACAACATCAAGCAGGCGGCGGTCAAGGCGATCCAGGCCGGCGACACCAAATATACCGACGTCGATGGCACCGCGGCGCTCAAGAAGGCGATCTGTGCCAAGTTCAAGCGCGAGAACAACCTCGAGTACAAGCTGGAGCAGATCTCGGTCGGCACCGGTGGCAAGCAGGTGCTGTTCAACGCGCTCGCGGCGACTCTCAACGCCGGCGACGAGGTCATCATCCCGGCGCCGTACTGGGTCTCCTATCCCGATATGGTGCTGCTGTGTGAGGGCAAGCCGGTATTCGTGCCGTGCGGCGAGAACAGCGGGTTCAAGCTCAGTGCGGAGGCGCTTGAAAAGGCGATTACGCCCAAGACCAAGTGGGTGATCCTGAACTCGCCCTCCAACCCGACCGGCGCGGCCTATACGCGCGCGGAGCTGAAGGCGCTGACCGACGTGCTGGTGAAGCATCCGCATGTCTGGGTCATGACCGACGACATGTACGAGCATCTGGTCTATGACGGCTTTGAATTCTCGACGCCTGCTGAAGTGGAGCCGAAGCTCTACGACCGCACGCTGACCGTGAACGGCGTCAGCAAGGCCTATTGCATGACCGGCTGGCGCATCGGCTATGGCGGCGGGCCGGTCGCCCTGATCAAGGCGATGGCCAAGATGCAGTCGCAGTCCACGTCGAACCCAAGCTCGATCTCGCAAGCCGCGGCGGTCGAAGCGCTGAGCGGGCCGCAGGATTTCATCCCGCAGCATAATGAGAGCTTCAAGGCCCGCCGCGACATGGTGGTGGAGCTGCTGAACAAGGCTCCCGGCATCCGCTGCCACAAGCCGGAGGGCGCGTTCTACGTCTATCCATCCTGCGCCGGCTGCATCGGCAAGAAGACGCCGCAGGGCAAGGCGATCGAGACCGACGACGATTTCGTGACCTACCTGCTGGAAGCGGAAGGCGTGGCGGCGGTCCAGGGTTCGGCTTTCGGCCTGTCGCCGTTCTTCCGGATTTCCTACGCGACCTCGACCGAGGCGCTGCGTGAGGCCTGCACCCGCATCATTCGGGCCTGCCAGGCGCTGAAATAGCCGGGACGCCGTGGCGACACCTCGCCGCAGCTCTTTGTAATAATTCTAATTCTCTTGCTGGCGGCAAACTTGGCGCGCCATAATGGCGTCATCCCCGACAAATCAGACAGGTGGGACCCATGGAAATCGACATCGGCATCTCCAAGAAGGACCGCAAGACCATCGCGGATGGGCTCAGCAAGCTGCTGGCGGACACCTACACGCTGTATCTGAAGACCCATAACTTCCACTGGAACGTGGAAGGGCCGATGTTCAACACCCTGCACCTGATGTTCGAGCAGCAGTACAACGAACTGGCCCTGGCGGTCGACGCGATCGCCGAGCGCATCCGCGCCCTCGGCCACCCGGCGCCAGGCTCCTACGCGGCCTATGGCAAGCTTTCCTCGATCAAGGAGGAGACCGGGAGCCCCAAGGCCGACGAGATGATCAAGCAGCTCGTCGCGGGGCAGGAGGCGGTCGCCCGCACCGCCCGCGCCGTATTCCCGGCGGCCGAGAAGGCCGGCGACGAGCCGACGGCGGACCTGCTGACCCAGCGCCTGCAGATCCATGAAAAAACGGCATGGATGTTGCGGTCGCTGCTGAGCAAATAGCACGATTCTTCAATCCTTTGTGACTTGCGATGGGCGGAATTGCCGCCCATTGTGTTTGGCAGCTGCGATCCTCGGATGATTGAGGAGCTTTTGCTATGTACATTAAGAAGAAGCGCGGCTGGGAAATCCCGGAGAGCCAGGCGACGCCGGAGCACGTATTCTTCGACCGGCGCCGGTTCCTGAGCGTCGGTGCTGCAATCGGCGCTACCGCGATGCTGGCTGCCTGCGACAGCAAGAATGAGGCCCAGGCCGACACCCAGGCCAACGCCGCGCCGGCTGCTGACGATCCCTCCGCTGCGCTCTATCCCTTCAAGCGCAACGAGACCTATAAGCTCGATCGCGACGTGACGGCCGAGGATTGGTCGACCCAATTCAACAACTACTACGAATTCAGCAGCGGCAAGCGGCTCGCGTCGCTGGCGCAGGCGCTGCCGGTCCGGCCCTGGATGCTCACCATCGACGGCATGGTCGATACGCCGATGCAGATCGGCATCGACGATCTGATGAAGAAGATGCCGCTCGAAGAGCGCCTCTATCGCCATCGCTGCGTCGAGACCTGGTCGATGGCCGTGCCGTGGAGCGGTTTCGCGTTGAAGGAGCTGGTGAAGCTGGCGCAGCCGAAGGCGGAGGCGAAGTATCTCCGGCTCGAGACCTTCATGAACCCGGACGCGGCGCCGGAGCAGAAGGCGCCCTGGTATCCCTGGCCCTATGTCGAAGGCCTCACCGTCGAAGAAGCGATGAACGACGTGGCCTTCATGGTGACCGGCATGTACGGCAAGCCGGCGCCGAAACAGAACGGCGCGCCGTTGCGCATCGCGCTGCCGTGGAAATACGGATTCAAATCCGCCAAGGGGCTGGTGAAGATCACCTTCACCGACCAGCGACCGGTGAATTTCTGGCAAGCCTTGCAGGCTTCCGAATACGGCTTCTGGGCCAACGTCAATCCGGAGGTGCCGCATCCGCGCTGGAGCCAGGCGACGGAACGGGTTCTCGGGACCGACGAGCCGCGGCCGACGCTGCTCTATAACGGCTACGAAGAATTCGTGGCGCCGCTCTACGCCAATTTGCAGGGCGAAAAACTGTTCATGTAGGGCCGAAGCTCGGGCTCTTGCACGCGGCCATTCCGGTGTAAGCTGTCGCCGGAATCGGCAGCGTGCGGAGCCCTTGCTCATGAAACAAGACCATCGCGAGAAGGCCATCATGGCCCTGTCGCGCTTCCGCAAGGAAGTGCGCGAGGCCGGCTTTTCCGAAGACGAACTCAGCGACATCCTCGGCCATATCACGGCCCTTGAGCAGGAAGTGCAGGCGCCGCAGCCGGACAAGGCCGCGATCAAGTCGTCGACCGACGCGCTCGACGACATTACCCATTCGCCGGAGGTAACCAACGCCGTAGCCCGCGTCGTCCGCTTCTTCAACTCGATCGGGATCCAGTAGGGACCAGCAGACGGCACCGGCCCGGATTCACTCGTTGTCGGAGCCTGCGGCGCCGGCATCGGCGTGCGAACGCGCTGTGGCCGGAACAGTCGTCCGCATCGCAAGCCGGTCCAACTCTTCCCAGACATCGTGCGGGACCGCGCGCCCGGTTCGGCCGAGCGGCGTCATGGAGGCCTTTTCGTCGGCCCAGGTCACCGTCGCATCGGCACGCTGTACAACCGCCGCATTTCTTGCGTCGGCTGATAACCGATAACCAGCAGGGCCTAGCAGAGCCGTGAACCCTGGCCAAGCGATGCCGACTGTCCTGTTCAAGCGCCGCGCGATGCCAGCCGCAAATGGAACGAGGAGGAGCGGCAGGAAGAGTCCCTGGATGGTGAGCGCCCCGCCATCGAGCCCTTCGGCCAGCCCGGCGAAGTCGGAGAGGGCGGTGCCGGCGGTGAGCGGGCAGAGTGCGCCGCTTGCCGCAGGCCGCCAACGGCCCGGCGCTACTGCCGGTGGTTCGTGCGCCGGCTCCTGCAGGAGTTGAAGGATCAAATCGGGCCCAGGAAGTCCCGCGGCCGCGAGCCACGCACCTGCCATGCCGGCTTCTTCGGCTAGGCCCCAAGGCAGGCCGGCGCCGCGCGCCGCCTTCATGCACAAGGCCTGGATCTCAGACAGCGACAGCACGACGCCGTTGCTTGCGGCGGCGACGGGGGACCCGGCACGGGTCGGATCGTTCGGTTCGACCGTCATGAACGCACCGACCCCAGCTCGTCCGGAAAGGGTGCGCCCTGGAACAAGCTGATCCGCACCCACCGGTCGGACCTCGGATCGAAGCGCGTCGCGCCGAAGAAGGCCAGCTTGCAGCGCAACAGATCGATCGGAAGCATGTCCGCCGAAATCAGGTTGTCGCGGATCTCGGCAAAGGGGTGCGACGGCGCGATCTGCATGCGCCGCACTATGTGGCGGTGCTCCGGATGCGACAGAAGCAACCGCGCGATCGGCGTGGAGGCATCGCAATCCTTCAGCACGCTCATGAGCGCTGCCACCTGCCGGCCGACATCGAGCGGCTGCTCGCGCGCAGCGCCTTCCTCCGCATAGCGTTCGCCGAGGCGCGGCTCCAGTTTGTCCTCCGATACGTACCAGAAGCGGGCGGAGTTCTGCCGCGACGCGTAGTCCCAGTCCAATGCCCAGCCATAGTACTCCTGGCCGATGCGGCGCAGGGCATCGACCGTCATGGCGCCGTCGATCGCGAAGGATGAGTCTTCGTCGGCATCCATGCAATCTGCGAGGCCGTCGACCAGCGCACCGTGCGGCTCCATCAACAGCGCAAGCAGTTGCTCCTGCCCCTCCAGGGACAAGGCGCCTCGCGCCCACCGCCAGAGCGCATCCCACGGATGATCGCCGGCGCGATCCCAGCCCGTTGCGATGTAATCTAAGAGGCGGGCCAGATCGGCGCGGAGACGCGCAAGCTTCGCAACCTGGATCGGATGTTCGCTCGACCACAGCGCGGCATTTTCGCGCGCATCGGCGAGCGCTGCTTCAAAGGCGGCGCACGCGCCGCTCTCGGCGCGCGGTAGCGCACGCACGCGAGCCAGCGCTTCCTCCCGCGCCATGAACCAGTTGTTGATGAGCGTAGGATGCCGCACCAGGAACGGCGCCATGCCGAGACCGGTGGAATTGCCGACGCCGAGGCGGCGGCGCAACCTCGGGTCAAGCCGCACAGCGTTGCTCCCGCCACGTGCACGCGCCAGATGCTCCACCAGGTCGACCGTGAAGGTGCGGATCAGCCAGACCGTCAGCATCTCCGCCTGGTAGGGCGCGCGGAGCTCCGGCCGGTCGCAGATCAGCGCCCGGTCGGCTGCGCCGAACTTGCCCGAGCCATAGACCGCCGTGGTCCGCATCAGATAGCCCACGGCATCGAGCTCCCGCTGGTCGGGCTGCCGGCCGTGCGACAGGCGGTCGATCACGTCGTTGAACAGGCGGACCGAACGGTTGGCACGGCTCAATGTCAGCTCGCGCGCGCTGACGCGCCCTGCCTCTTGCAGCGGCACGTTGGCGGCCAGCCGGTCGAGGTCATCGCCGGTCGGCGTGCCATCGTACAGCGCGAAGGTCGCATCCCAGGCCGTCGCGATCACCCGGTCGGACCGCATGTCATCCGGCAGATCGTGAGCGAACGCCACCAGCGAATAGGTGTGCACTGGCCCGATGGCGCGATAGACCGCGCGCCCGACGCCGCTGCCGTCGATCTCCCACACCGGCCGGTCGAATTGCCAGTGCTCCTGTTTCATGCGGCGTAGCAGACAGCGCAGGAACGACAGACGCGTGGGATGGGCGCTGCCCATGCGGTCGAGCCGCATGACCTCGGACGGCGAGCGGCGGAAGGCCGCCGCTTCGGGCCTGGGGCTGACGGCGCCGTGCGTCGTCATTTGGCGGGACCGAAGCTGTCGGCGAAGAAGCGCAGCCAGTTGCCGCCCATGACTCCAGCAACTTCCTCTTCGTTCATGCCGACCTTGCGCAGTCCAGCCGCGATCTTGCCGAAATCGCGGTTGTCACGGAACCAGGACGGCATGGCGGGAAATCCCGGCGCGGCGGCGCTGCCTTCGCCGTAGTCGATCTTCTTGGTCCAGCGCCCCGAACGCATCCATTCCACCACGCTGTCCGGCTGGTCCTGGCATAGATCGGTGCCGAGTCCCAGCCGCGACACCCCCATGAGTTCGGCCGTCCGCGCGATCATGGTGCAGAAACTCTCGAGCGAGCAGCCGCTGCCATCCTTCAGATGATGGGGATAAGCGGAGAAACCCAGCATCCCGCGACTTTCCGCCAGGGCGCGCAGCACGCGGTGCGACTTGTTGCGCCGTGCCGGATGCCAGTCGGCCGGATTGGCGTGAGTGATGGCGATGGGGCGGCTCGAATGCTCGATCGCATCCAAGGTCGAGCGCTCCGAGGAATGGCTCATGTCGACCACCATCCCGACCCGGTTCATTTCTGCGACCACCTCCCGGCCCATGCGCGTGAGGCCGGGGTCATCATCCTCGTAGCAGCCGGTGGCGAGCAGGGACTGGTTGTTGTAGCTCAGCTGCATGAACCGCAGCCCGAGCCGGTGCAGCACTTCGATCAAGCCGATATCGTCCTCCATCATGGACGGATTCTGTGCGCCGAAGAAGATGGCGGTGCGGCTGCTCGTTTGCGCGCGGCCGACATCGTCCGCGGTGAAGCCCTGGAAGATCAGATCCGGCAGGCGCTCGAACCAGCGGTTCCAGATTTCGATGTTGGCCACGGTCTCGCGGAACGTCTCATGATAGGCGATCGTGACGTGCAGTGCGTCGACGCCACCCTCGCGCATCTGCCGGAAGATCTGCTCCGACCAGTTGTCGTATTGCAGTCCGTCGATCAAGGGTGGGCGTGTCATTGCGGCGCTCCCGCGGCGACATAGGCCGTCTTGACCGTGGTATAGAATTCCGCTGCGTAGCGACCTTGCTCGCGCGGACCATAGCTGGAGGCGCCGCGGCCGCCGAACGGCACGTGATAGTCGGTGCCGGCGGTCGGCAAATTGACCATCACGCAGCCCGCGCGCATGTGGCGACGGAAATGGCTGGCGCGGGCCAGCGACTTGGTCATGATTCCGGCGGTGAGGCCGAACTCGCTGTCGTTGGCGATCGCAAGCGCCTCTTCGTAGCCCTCCGCCCGCATCACGCACGTGATGGGCGCGAACATCTCCTCGCGGTTGATGCGCATGTCGTTCCGCGTGTTGGCGAAGATCGCCGGGGCCATGTAATGGCCATCCGTTGGTTGCTCGACGCGATGTCCGCCGCACAGCAACTCGGCACCTTCCTTCCTGCCGAGCGCCACGTAGTCGAGATTCTGGGCCAGCTGCATGGCGCTCACCACCGGACCGATTTGGGTGCCATCCTGGAGCGCATGCCCGACATTGAGCGCCCTGGCGGCGGCAACCAGTTTCTCGACGAAGGCATCGTGCACGGCAGCGTGCACGATGAGGCGGGACGCCGCCGTGCATTTCTGGCCAGTGCTGCCGAACGCGGCATTGCACGCATGCGTGACGGCAAGGTCGAGATCGGCATCGTCCATGATGAGCATCGGGTTCTTGGAGCCCATTTCCATCTGCAGCTTTTTCATCGTGCCAATCGCCGTCGCCGCTATTTGCCGCCCGACCGGGACGGAGCCGGTGAAACTGATACCGTCGATTGCGCGACTTTCCGCCAGCCGGGCACCGATTGCTCCGCCCGGACCCATGACCAGATTGAACAATCCGTGCGGCAAGCCGGACCGCGCGATGATATCGGTCAGCGCAACGGCCGATGCCGGGGTGAGGTTGGCCGGCTTCCAAACCACGCCGTTGCCGAAGGCGAGGGCCGGTGCGATCTTCCAGGCCGGCGTCGCGACCGGAAAGTTCCATGGGGTGATGAGCGCGACGACCCCCAGCGGTTCACGCCGGATGTCGATCTCGATGCCGGGCCGCACGCTATCGGCGGCCTCGCCCATCTGGCGCAGGGCTTCGGCCGCGAAATAGGTGAAGAATTGCCCAGCGCGATAGACCTCACCGCGGCCCTCAGCCAGCGGCTTGCCTTCCTCGCGGGAGAGCAGCGCGCCGATCTCCGCGGCGCGCGCCATCAGTTCCCGCCCGATCGCCATAAGGATGTCATGACGCCGTTCCGGGCCGGTTGCCGCCCACGCCGGCTGGGCTGCGCGCGCCGCAGCGATCGCTTCGTCGACCTGGCTGCCGTCGGCCTGCGCATAGCGACCGATCAGATCGGACAAGTCCGAGGGATTGCGGTTCTCGACCGTAGCGGGGCCGGAACGCCATTCCCCGGCGATGTAGTTGCGGGTTTCAAGCGTCATCTTGCTCGTCTCCAGAACATGCGGATTCCACGCGCGAACCGACGCAGCGGAGGATTCACATGCGCCAGACTCGGCGTTTGACCCGTTTCAGGCAAACGAATAATGTTTTCGAGAACTTCAAATTTTTTGAAATGCCTGGATGATCAAGTTGGAAGCCTTGCGGGTGTTTGCCGCGGTGGCGGAATTCGGCAACATCCGCGACGCCGCCGACCGGCTTAGCCGAACGCCGTCCGCGGTTTCCATGACCTTGAAGCAGATCGAGGAAGAGCTTGCGGCGCCGTTGTTCGAGACGGATCGCAAGCACAGCCTGACCGACTTGGGCAGGTTCGTGCAGAATGCCGCGGCGGTGCTGCTGAGGGACTACGACCGGACGATCGATCTCATGGAGGCATACGCGCAGAGCCGCACCGGGCGGCTGCGCCTGGCCTCCGTCCCGTCTGTGGCGACAATGCTGCTTCCGGGCGTGCTGAAAGCGTTTGTGGCGGAGCGGCCGGGTGTCGAGATCCAGCTGGTCGATACGGACAGCGCGGGCGTTCGCATGCTGGTCGAGGGTGGGCAGGCCGACCTCGGCATTGCGAGCGCTCCACCCGAATCCGCGGGGCTGTCCTTCGAACCGTTGTTCCGCGATAGCTTCCGTTTGATATGCCAGGCAGGCTCCGCGCTGGCGCGTCACCGGCGCGCGCTGCCGTGGCAGGCGCTGGAAGGCGTGGAGATGATCGTCAACGAGTCCGCGCGGCTGCTGCCTTGCGCGGAGTTCCAGGGGCTGGCCGGGCGCGCGCGCCTGACGGTGCGAAACGTTGCGTCGCTTCTGGCGATGGTGCAGTCGGGCATCGGGATCACCTTGCTGCCGGCGCTGGCCACGACACACTTGCCGAAGGGCCTGCGAGCACTTCCGCTCGCCGACCCGCTGGCGGTGCGGACGGTCGGGATGATTGCGCGGCCGGGAACTGTTGCGAGCCCGGTGGCGTCGGCCTTCCGGTCGAGCCTGATGGCTGCCGTGCGGCAGCGCGCGGACGGCCTGGGATTACGATTGCCGCCGAAGCGATGAACAGTGCGCGCATCAGCGAGCGGCCAAAAAAATTGCCGGGTCCGAAGACCCGGCAAGTTAAACAGGGAGGCTTTACGTCTGGGAGACGTAGGATCCGAAGACCCTCATACCTAAGCGTTGCACCTAGGTATTCTGACTGGGGCATTCAAGCCCCGAAACTCTTTCGGTCGCTGACCGTTGCTAACGTGCAACAGTGTTGCTGACCAACACATCAGCAGATTAAGGAAGAAACCGACTCGGCGACTAGCCAAAAATGCACATATGTTGCATGCATAGGCTGCATAGCTGTTTTGTTATTGCTATTCAGTCTCTTAGGAAGGAACTGAAAGCTATGCGACAAGGTGTAGAATCCGGCGAATCGACGGCGACTCCGACGAATCGGAAGCACCCCTGGTGCACAGCATAAGCGCCCATTATCTAGACTTTTACCACGACTCGATTACCACGGAGGGCCCGGGAGGCCAGCAATGATCTACCTTGTCGCGATCCTTTTTCCGCCGCTGGCCCTGCTCATCTATGGGAAGATCTTCCAAGCGATCTTCAATCTGTTGATCTGGTTGCTGGCTGCTATTTCCATCCCTGTTGCGATCTTGCCCGTTTTCACGCTCGGTCTGCCCATGCTGCTCTGGGGCATCGCCGTTGTGCATGCCATCCTCGCAGTCAATTCGGCGAAACAGGATGCCCGCGCGCGCCAAGTCTCGGATGCAATGCGTGGGCGGCGCTAGAATTCACCTGGAAGAACCCGTCGGCCGCTGAGGCGCGCACCCGAGGGACGTGCATGGCGACAACAACGAACCATGGCAATTCCATCGAACTGCCCATCCTGCTGGCGGCTACGCTCATCGCTCTGGTCTATAGCGGGATCACGCCCTACGACCGGCTGACCTGGGCCATGGAGGTGTCGTGGGTCGTGGTCGGCCTGCCGGTCCTCGTCGTCACGCGGCGGCGCTTCCCGCTGACACCGCTGCTCTATCGCCTGCTCTTTGTCCACGCTCTGATCCTCATCGTCGGGGGCTACTACACCTACGCGCGCGTGCCGCTGGGATTCTGGTTCGGGGAACTCTTTGGGCTCGAGCGGAACTACTACGACCGCCTGGGCCATCTGGCGCAGGGTTTCGTACCGGCCATCCTGGCGCGGGAAATCCTCATCCGGCGGTCGCCGCTGGATCACAGCCGATGGCTGCCGTTCCTGGTGGTCTGCATCTGCCTGGCGTTCAGCGCGTTCTTCGAGCTGATCGAATGGTGGAGTGCGCTCGCTCTTGGCGCGGACGCGGATGCCTATCTCGCAACGCAAGGTGATCCGTGGGATTCGCAGGCGGACATGTTTTGCGCGCTCATCGGCGCCATTGTCGCGCTCGCCCTCCTGAGCAAGCTGCACGACCGACAGCTACTTAGGCTGGCCGGACGGAGCGCCTAGGGCGCCATCTTGGTCTCGGCGACCTTGCGCAGCAGGAAATCGCGGAAGACCTGGATGCGCTTCGAATTGCGCAGCTCTTCCGGATAGACGAAATAGGCGTCGATACGCGGGCCCTGCAACTCGGGCAGCACGCGCACCAAAGCGCTCGATTCCAAGGTCATGAATTCCGGCAGCGAAGCCAAGCCGAGCCCGCTCTGAACCGCGCGCAAAATGGCGTAGGTGCTGTTCACGCGCAGGATCGGCTTGCGCTGATGATCCTTCTTGCTTCCAGCGCGCAGCAGCCAGTCGATGTTCTGCACCGGCGGCTTGGTGGTGTCCTCGCCATAGACGATGATGCGGTGCTGGTCGAGCTCGTCCGGCGTTTTCGGAATGCCGTGGCGCTTGATGTAGGTCGGCGACGCATAGCAGCCGAGATGGACCGTCATCAGGTGACGCTGGATCAGTTCCGGCTGGCGCGGCGGTTGCATGCGGATGGCGACATCGGCCTCGCGCATGGAGAGGTCGAGCTCGCGATCTTCCAGCACCAGGTCGACCTGGACATCGGGATAGTGCTCGATGAACTCGCCCAGCACCGGCGTCAGCCAGGAAGAACCGAACGCCTGGGTCGCTGTGACCTTGAGTTGGCCCTTGGGCCGGTCCTTGCTTTCCGCCAGCTGCGCTTCCGCCATCGCGAGCTTGGAGAACACTTCATGCGAGGTGCGATAGAGCAGCTCGCCCTGTTCGGTCAGGATGAGGCCGCGCGCATGGCGGTGGAACAGCGAAACGTTGAGGCTTTCCTCGAGTGAACTGATCTGGCGCGAGACTGCGGATTGGCTCAGGTTCAGCGTCTCGCCGGCGTGGGTGAAGCTGCCCGCTTCGGCGACCGCATGAAAGATCCTGAGCTTGTCCCAATCCATCATGATGCCGCTGCGTGGGTCATTCTATTCGGCTGCCGCTGCGGACGAGTGACGCTCGTTCTTCACCAGAAACTTGTCGGCCTCCAGCGCAGCCATGCAGCCCATGCCGGCGGCGGTCACAGCCTGGCGGAACACCTTGTCCTTCACGTCGCCAGCCGCGAACACGCCGGGGATGGACGTCGCGGTGCTGTCGGGCGCCGTGACGATGTAGCCTTCGTTGTCGAGCGGCAACTTGCCCTTGAAAAGCTGGGTCGACGGATCGTGGCCGATGGCGACGAACAGGCCCTCGACCTTCAGCTCGCGGGTCTCGCCCGACTTGACGTTACGGATGCGCAGGCCGGTGACGCCGGCGGGTTCGCCGCCGCCCAGCACTTCCTCGACCACGCTGTCATAGATGATCTCGATCTTCGGATTTGCGAACAGCCGCTCCTGCATGATGCGCTCGGCGCGGAAGCTGTCGCGGCGATGGATCAGCGTGACCTTGGTTGCGTGCTGGGTGAGATAGATCGCTTCCTCGACCGCTGTGTTGCCGCCGCCGACGATCGCCACTTCCTTGCCGCGGAAGAAGAACCCGTCGCAGGTGGCGCAGGCGGAGACACCGAATCCCTGGAACTTCTTCTCCGACGGCAGGCCGAGCCAGCGCGCCTGGGCGCCGGTGCAAATGATGAGCGTGTCGCCGAGATAGATGTCACCCGAATCGCCCACCGCCCGGAACGGCCGGCGGGTCAGGTCGATATCGACGATGGTGTCGGAGATGAGTTCGGTCCCGACGTGGCGGGCCTGGGCCTCCATCTGCTCCATGAGCCAGGGGCCCTGGATGACGTCGGCGAAGCCGGGATAGTTCTCGACATCGGTGGTGATGGTCATCTGGCCGCCCGGAGACATGCCCTGGACCAGAATGGGCTTCAAATTCGCGCGCGCGGCGTAGATGGCGGCGGTATAGCCGGCCGGGCCGGAGCCGATGATCAGAACCTTGGTGCGAAATTCCTGTGGCGCGTTTGTGGGCATGGGCGCGAATCCGAAGCTATGCGTTTCAAGCAGGTCTCCAACATAAGGTGGGGTGCGGCTTGGCACAAGTTAATGCCAGCTATGCATATGCCGGCCGGGCACACGAAGCCCTTGGCGACGGAAAATTGCGCGAGTAATATAATTTCAAAAGGCCCACATAAAATCGGGGAGATCGATCATGCGGCGCGCCAAACTCGACAGAATCGATCTTCGCATTCTCGCCGATCTGCAGGCTGATGGGCGAATGACGAACGTCGATCTCGCTGAACGTGCCGGAATTTCAGCGCCGCCATGTCTGCGCCGGGTGCGGGCGCTGGAGCAGGCCGGCTTCATAAAGGGCTATCACGCCGAGATCAATGCCGAGGCCATGGGATTCGGCGTCACGATCTTCGCCCATGTCGGGCTGGTCAGCCAGGCCGAGAGCGACCTGAAGGCGTTCGAAGATCTGGTGCGGTCATGGCCGCAGGTCCGTGAGTGCCACATGTTGGCCGGCGAGACCGACTTCATCCTCAAGGTCGTGGCGCATGATTGGGACGACTATCAGCGGTTCCTCACCACGCAACTGACTCCTGCGCCCAACGTCAGCCACGTCAAATCCGCGCTCGCCATCCGCTGCAGCAAGCACGAGCCCGGAGTGCCGATCGATCTGGAGGAGAAGCCGGCGATGCGCCGCCACGCGCGCGCCTAGGCCGGCGAGGAGCTGCGCCGTTTTCCCTTTGAGCCTGTGCGCGTCGACAGTTGCGTTTCGAGCTCCGCAATTCTCGCAAGCATGGCGGCGCTGGCCGACTCCACTTCGTCCAGTGTGAAGAGTTGCGGGATATGGCTGGGGCAGTTGATGTCCCAGGCGAGCACGCGAAAACGAATCGCTCGGCTGACATAGACTGCAATGCCTGGCGGCATCAGCGAATCGAGCAGGTCGCGGTCATCCTCTACCAGCCTGGCTTCGCCCCAGATCTTCACGCGCTGGCGCTCCGCGTGGTCGATGGCAAGGATGGTCGCCTTGGGATTTTCGCTGAGATTGCCGAGCGTGACGTATTGC
The DNA here is from genome assembly GCA_041398065.1 of Dongiaceae bacterium. Taxonomy (GTDB): domain Bacteria; phylum Pseudomonadota; class Alphaproteobacteria; order Dongiales; family Dongiaceae; genus Dongia_A. The sequence continues at coordinate 258,447 of JAWKVL010000001.1, forward strand.
TTGTTGCCGGGATAGTCGGCGAACGCGATGGTGTGGCGATCGAGCGTGCGCACGAAGCCCTTCGGCCCGCCGCGATGCTGCAGGTAGGGCCAACCCGATTTCGACGCGGTGGCAATCAGGATCGATGTACGCTCCGCCAGAAAGGCGGCAAGACCATCCGTCACTTCGGTATTGCGCGCGTCGCGCTCCAGCTCTTCGTTACGATCGCGCGAGCCCAAGTGCTGCTGCATCGCCTTGACCGACTTGGAATAGGCAAGGTCGGTGAAGTTGCGGATCGCCATGTGGCGCCTCAATCTTTATGGTCATTGATGCCTGCAGCATAGGGCAGCCGGGCAAGGGGGAATACAATGCCTTCGGAGCAGCAAACATCCTCGAACAGGAGCGAGGCGCCTGTTGGAGACGGTCTGGCGGCACGTACGCACCGCAAGAAACGTTCGCCCAAGCACAAGGTGCGGCGGTTCCTCCGCAAGTTCCTTGGCTCATCCCGGACTGGCGATCGCGCATTGCGCGAGCGGCCCGGTGAAAATGCGGTGTTCGACCGTCTGTGGCGCGTGGCGGCCGCTGCTTCGGACTATCCTCGGAAGCTGTCGATCCACCAGTCGAACGTCCTGCTGTTCCAGATGGGCAAGGTGGCGTCCCTGGCTCTCGAGGCCACACTCATCGACCTGGGCATCAACTGTTTCCACTGTCATTTCCTGCGTCACGACAAGGAACAGTCGCGGCTGGCCCGCCTGTTCAGGGACGAACCCAATCTCTGGCTGGCGGGAACCGAACTGAAAATGCTGATGCGCCACACGGCGCTCAACATGCTGGTGCGCTGGTATCGTGCCAACCAGGTCACGCCGGAACGCAAGCTGAAAGTGATCACCCTGACGCGCGATCCAGCCACGTGGTACGTCTCGCAGCTTCTCCAGCATGTCGGCCATGACGCGAGCCGGCTCCTCGGTTGGTATCGCGAGTTTGGCGGCGGCGACGCGCCGAGCGACGATGTTGGGGAAGCCGTCGGCGCGCTTTTTCGCCGGCTCGCCAAGCTGATCGTGGCGACCAACCCGTCGACCGACCCGGAGGCCGCCCGTGAGAGCGGCCAAGCCATGATGCTGGCGATGGAGCCACCCCAACCCTATATCGCCTACAACCTTGAGCGGGCTCTTATTCCATTGAACTGGTTCGACCAGGAATTCACGCCACTGTTCGGCATCGATATCCGCACGGTGCCGGAGCTGGCCGAACGCGGGTTGGCGCAACGCGATGCGGCGTTTGCCGATATTCTCTTTGTCCGTTTCGAGGATCTGGCGACCCACATGGAGTCCATCGCACGGTTCGTCGGCCTCCCGCCATTCGAATTGCCGCAACGCAATGTGACGGCCGGCAAGCCGCATGCGCACCAGATCTTGCAGGCGGCGCGGTCTTTCTGGGCGACAGAACTCGGCGCCTCATTCCAGCGCGAGTTGCGGGCAAGTGCTTATGGCCGTGCTTGCGGCTACGACCGCATGATGTGATTTGGGTCCAGTCGGATGGCGACGCCTGGAAGCGCGCCGAGCGCTCTGCCATGATGGGATAGACTGACGGGAGACTTGCATGTTCGATCTCTGGCACTTCGTTCTGTTTCTTTCGGCTGCCGCAGTGCTGGCCCTCATGCCGGGGCCCGGCATCTTCTACGTGGCGGCGCGCACGCTGGCCGGCGGACACGGTGAAGGACTGGCGTCCAGCTTCGGCACGGGGCTCGGCGGGTTCGTGCACATCATCGGCGGCGCGATCGGTGTCTCGGCGATCGTGATGGCGAGCGCCGAAGCGTTCACCGTGTTGAAGTTCATCGGCGCGCTCTATCTCGTCTATCTCGGCATCAAGACCTGGCGGGAAGCCGGCGCGGCGCCGGATCTGGGCAGCGGCGCGGCCATGGGCGCGCGCAAGGCCTTCAAGGAAGGCGTGATCGTCGAGGCGCTCAATCCGAAGACGGCGGCCTTCTTCCTCGCCTTCCTGCCGCAGTTCGTGGTGCCGGCGGAAGGTCACGTCGCGCTGCAGTTCATCGCGCTGGGAGCGATCTCGGTGTTCCTGAACACGTCCGTCGACGTGGTTGTCACCTACGCTGCGGCGGCGGTGCGGGACCGATTGGCAAAGCGGCCTGTGATTGTGCGGCGCATGCGGCAGACCTCAGGCGGCATTCTCTGCGCGCTGGGTGTCACGCTGGCGCTCGCGAAGCGGCCGGCGTAGGCGCGTCATACACACCACATGGTCCGTCATGCCAGTGCCTGGCACTGGCATCCACGAATTCTCAGCTCGCTATTTCTTGAACGCGACCTTCGAAATTTCGTACGAGCGCGAGCCGCCCGGCGTCGTGACCTCGACGGAATCGCCGACCGACTTGCCGACCAGCGCACGCGCGAGCGGCGAGGTGATGGCGAGGCGCTTCGCCTTGATGTCGGCTTCGTCCTCGCCGACAATCTGGTAGACAGACTTCTCCTCGGTATCCTCGTCAATCAGGGTCACGTGGGCGCCGAACTTGACCTGCTTGCCGGAAAGTGTCGCAGGATCGATGACCTCGGCGCGGCTGATCTTGTCCTCCAGCTCGGCGAGGCGACCTTCGATGAAGCTCTGGCGCTCGCGCGCGGCGTGATATTCGGCGTTCTCGGAAATATCGCCGTGCTCGCGCGCTTCGGAAATGGCGCGAATGACTTCGGGCCGCGCCACCATCTTCAAATGCTTCAGTTCCTCTTCCAGGCGGGCGTAGCCGTCCGCCGTCATCGGGATCTTGGTCATCGTTAATACCCAAACAGCAAAAAAACCCCCGCGGGCGGCCAAGCTTTTTTGGCCACGGCATCGCCCGGTGGGTGGTGGATCGACGGGGTTAAAGATTAACGCGCCGCCGGTTGGTCAGACGCTAGAAAATAAGACTGGAGGGGAGCGACTTCAAGCTCTCCCTTGCTCAGCTCGGCGATCGCCCCGACGGCGGCGAGGATCCCGGACACCGTTGTAAAATAAGGGATTCCTCCCATGAGAGCCGTCCTGCGCAAGGCGAAGGAGTCGGCGATCGACTTGGCTCCTGCGACGGTGTTGAAGACCAGTTTCACTTCTCCGCGCTGCATCGCCTCGACAATATGGGGGCTGCCCTGATGCACCTTGTTGATGGCGCGGACACCAAGGCCGAGGTTGCGGAAATAGGCGGCGGTGCCTGGCGTGGCGATGACGTCGAAGCCCAGTTCCAGCAATTTGCGAGTGGCATCGACAATCGACGGCTTGTCCTTGTCCTTGACCGAGACGAATACGGAGCCCGAGCGCGGCAGGTTCTGCCCGGCGCCAAGTTGCGCCTTGAGAAACGCGCGCGCGAAATTGGAATCGAGCCCCATGACTTCGCCAGTCGATTTCATCTCCGGCCCCAGGATGATGTCCACGCCGGGGAAGCGCGCGAAGGGAAACACGGCCTCCTTCACCGCCATGTGAGGCCGCTTGCTGAGGTTGAGATTGAAGGCGCTGAGTTTCTCGCCCGCCATCACGCGGGCCGCAATCTTGGCGATCGGCGATCCGGTGGCCTTGGCGACGAACGGGACAGTGCGGCTGGCGCGCGGATTGACTTCCAGCACATAGATGTCGCTGCGCTGGATCGCGAACTGCACGTTCATGAGGCCGACGACATTGAGGCCCTTGGCGAGCGACACGGCTTCGCGCCGGATCTCCGCGATCACCTGCAGCGGCAGCGAGTAGGGCGGCAGCGCGCAGGCGCTGTCACCCGAATGGATGCCGGCTTCTTCGATGTGCTCCATGATGCCGGCGACATGCACATCGCTGCCGTCGGCCAGTGCGTCGACGTCGACCTCGATCGCGTCCTCCAGATAGGAATCGATCAAAACGGGATTGTCGCCGCTGACCTGCACCGCGGTGCGCATGTAACGGCGCAGCGCCTGCGGCTCGTGCACGATCTCCATGGCACGGCCGCCCAGCACATAGGACGGACGGATGACGACGGGATAGCCGATGCGCTCCGCGATCGCTTCGGCTTCTTCCAGGGAGCGCGCCGTCCCGTTCTCCGGCTGGCGCAGACCGAGCTTCTTCAAGAGCTGCTGGAAGCGCTCGCGATCCTCCGCAAGGTCGATCGCATCGGGCGATGTGCCGAGGATCGGTATCTGGGCCTCCTCAAGGGCCGCAGCCAGCTTGAGCGGCGTCTGTCCGCCGAACTGCACGATGACCCCGAGCAGGGTGCCCTTGCGCTGCTCGACCCGGGCCAATTCGATCACATCCTCGGCGGTCAGCGGCTCGAAATACAGGCGGTCGGAGGTATCGTAGTCGGTGGAGACCGTCTCCGGATTGCAATTGACCATGATCGTCTCGATGCCGGCCTCGCGCAGCGCGTATGCGGCATGGACGCAGCAATAATCGAACTCGATGCCCTGGCCGATACGGTTCGGCCCGCCGCCCAGGATGATGACCTTGCGCCGATCGCTCGGATCGGCCTCGCATTCGGGCATGTCCCACTCAGCGCCGGCCCATTCGGTGCCTTCGTAGCAGGAATACATGTAGGAAGTTTGCGAAGCGAACTCAGCCGCGCAGGTGTCGATGCGCTTGTAGACCGGCCGCACGTCGAGCTGATGCCGCAGGACGAACACATCTTTTGTCTTGGTGCCCGCAAGCTTCGCGAGGCGCGCGTCGGAAAAGCCCATCTTCTTGAGCTTCAGCATGCCCGCGCGATCACGCGGCAAGCCGTTCTGTTTGATCGCGACCTCCGCAGCGACGATGCCTTCGATCTGGCGCAGGAACCAGAGGTCGAACTTAGTCGCGCCTTGAATTTCCTCGACCGTCAGGCCGCGCCGGAGAGCTTCGGCGGCGCGGACCAGGCGATCCGGGGTCGGCCGCATCAGCTCCCTCAGGATTTCATCCTTGCCCTCCGGCAGCTCGACCTCGTCGAATCCGGTCAGGCCTGTTTCCATCGAGCGCAGCGCCTTCTGCACCGATTCCTGGAAATTGCGGCCGATCGACATTGCTTCGCCCACCGACTTCATGGAGGTGGAGAGCAACGCTTCCGCGCCGGGAAACTTCTCGAAGGTGAAGCGCGGCATCTTGGTGACGACATAGTCGATGGTCGGCTCGAACGAAGCCGGCGTCACCCTGGTGATGTCATTGGCAAGCTCGTCGAGCGTATAGCCGACCGCCAGCTTGGCCGCGACCTTGGCGATCGGGAAGCCCGTTGCCTTCGAAGCCAGCGCGGAGGAGCGCGACACGCGCGGGTTCATCTCGATCACCACCAGCCTGCCGGTCTCCGGATGAACCGCGAACTGCACGTTGCTGCCGCCGGTGTCGACGCCGATTTCGCGCAGCACCGCGATCGAGGCGTTGCGCATCAGTTGGTATTCCTTGTCGGTCAGCGTCAGTGCCGGCGCGACCGTAATGGAATCGCCGGTGTGCACGCCCATCGGATCGACGTTCTCGATGGAGCAGATGATGATGCAATTGTCCGCGCGGTCGCGGACCACCTCCATCTCGAACTCCTTCCAGCCGAGCACCGATTCCTCGACCAGCACTTCGCCGACCGGCGAGGCCTTGATGCCGCCTTCGACGATGCGGATGAAGTCCTCGCGGCTGTAGGCGATGCCGCCGCCGGTGCCGCCGAGGGTGAAGCTGGGCCGGATCACAGCGGGCAGACCGACATCGACCAGCGTGTTGAGCGCTTCGTCGAGGCTGGAGACCAACGCGCCCTTCGGACTCTCCAAACCAATGCGGTCCATCGCCTTGCGGAACAGCAGGCGGTCCTCTGCCATGTCGATGGCCTCGGCATTGGCGCCGATCAGCTCGACGCCCAGTTCCTTCAGCTTGCCGGATCGATGCAGCGCCATCGCGGTGTTGAGCGCCGTCTGCCCGCCCATGGTGGGCAGCACTGCGTGGGGCTTCTCCTTGGCGATGATGCGCGCGACCACGTCCGGCGTGATCGGCTCGATATAGGTCGCGTCCGCCAGGTCCGGATCAGTCATGATGGTGGCGGGGTTGGAGTTCACCAGGATGACCCGGTAGCCCTCCTGCCGCAGCGCCTTGCAGGCCTGCGCGCCGGAATAGTCGAACTCGCACGCCTGGCCGATGACGATAGGTCCGGCGCCGATGATCAGGATCGATTTGAGGTCAGTGCGCTTGGGCATTCGGGGTGGTCTCCAATTGGCCCAAGGCCTCGGTGATAGTCAGAAAAACGCCGTCAGTATTTTGCAGCACATCGTTGTTCCAGAACCGCAGCGTTCGGTAGCCGTGGGCCACGAACCAGGCATCTCGCCCTGCGTCGGTTGCGCTGACTGCATGCTGCACGCCGTCGACTTCGACAATGAGTTTTGCCTTCAAGCAAGCGAAGTCCGCGATGAACGGGCCGATCGGACACTGCTTGCGGAAGTGAAAGCCATTCAGTTGCTTTTGTCGCAGATAATGCCAGAGCTTTCGCTCGGCGTCGGTCAAGTTGCGGCGGAGCTTGCGGGCGCTTGCAAGTGATCTCGGCTGAGTCCGACGAGTCTTTGCTTCCGCAGTCACCGACAACCCCCACCCTGACCCTCCCCCATCTTGGGGGAGGGGATTGTTGTTGGTGCTGCCGCACGGCGAACTCCCTCCCCCGAGCCGGGGGAGGGTAGGGGTGGGGGCGCTCCACACTCGCTTCTCGGTAAGAGCTTCGTCATCCCTTCCTCTCCTCCATCTTCTCGACGAAGCGGTGGAAGAGGTAGTGGGAGTCCATTGGGCCGGGGGAGGCTTCGGGGTGGTACTGCACGGAGAACACCGGCTTGCCTTCAAGTTCGAGGCCTTCGACGCAGCCGTCGAACAAACTCTCGTGCGTCACCGTGACTCCCTTGGGCAGGCTTTCGCGCACCACGCAGAATCCGTGATTCTGGCTGGTGATCTCGACCTTGCCGGTGGTGAGGTCTTTGACCGGATGATTGGCGCCGCGGTGGCCGCGCGCCATCTTTTCGGTCTTGCCGCCCAATGCCAGCGCCAGCATCTGGTGCCCGAGGCAGATGCCGAAGATCGGGATGTCGCGCTTCAGCAGGTCCTTGATCACCGGCACGGCATATTCGCCGGTGGCGGCGGGATCGCCCGGACCGTTGGCCAGGAACACGCCGTCAGGCTTGTGGCGCAGCACGTCGTCGATGGTCGCAGTCGCGGGCACCACGGTGACGTCGCAGCCGGCCGCGGTGAGGCAGCGCAGGATGTTGCGCTTGGCGCCGTAATCGATCGCCACCACCTTGAACTTCGGATCGGCTGCCTTGCCGTAGCCGCGACCGAGCGCCCACAGGCTTTCGTCCCAGTGATAGGTCTGCCGGCACGACACATCCTTGGCGAGGTCCATGCCTTCGAGGCCGGGCCAGGCCTTCGCTTCCGCGATCAGCGCCGGAACATCGAACTTGCCGTCCTTGCGATGCACGATGACACCGTTCGGCGCACCGCCGTCGCGAATGCGCCGTGTCAGCCGCCGCGTGTCGATGCCGGCGATGGCCGGCAGATTGTAGCGCCGCAGCCATTCATCGAAGGATTGCAGCGCGCGCCAGCTCGACGGTTCCGTGATGTCGGTTGCCAGCACGCAGCCGCGCGCCGCCGGTGTGACGGTCTCGATGTCCTCGGCATTGGCGCCGACATTGCCGATATGCGGAAAGGTGAAATTGATGATCTGACCGGCATAGGAAGGATCGGTCATGATCTCCTGATAGCCGGTCATGGAGGTGTTGAAGCACACCTCACCCACCGCCTTGCCCTCGGCGCCCAGGCCTCGGCCCTTCAGCACCGTTCCGTCGCCCAAAACCAGGAGGGCAGTGGGCGCGTGCGTCTGGTCGGTCGCTTGAGGAGCGCTCATGCCGATGGCCTTTGTGTGGAAAACCGTCGCTGGACCTTGCCGGCCCGGCGCGCCTGTCCGCACCCCGGGGTCGAGCCCGGGCCGGCGGGCATTCGGCGATCGGCGAAGATCGCCGGTTTCTAAGCTGCGAATCCCCCACCGTCAAGCGAATGTCCTGCTTTTTTACGTCCTGAAACGGTAGATGTTTCAACCGTTTAGTCAGTTCGCAGCAGGGTCTGCCGAAAATTGCCTCGGTTGTTAGAATCCTGTAACCTCGCCGCCTTTCGCTGATACCATTTCCCAATCCGGAGTCCCCATGTTGCGGCAGCGCCTCAATGACGACCTGAAGGCGGCGATGAAATCGCGCGACCAGCGCGCGACCTCCGCCTTGCGCCTGATCCTGGCGGCCTTGAAGGATCGCGACATCGCGGCGCGCGAACGGGGCATCACCAACGGTGTGGATGAGCCTGAGATCATCGACCTGTTGCAGAAGATGGTGCGCCAGCGCCAGGAAAGCATCGCGATGTACCAGAAGGCCGGACGGCAGGAGTTGGTCGACCAGGAGCAGGGCGAGATCAACATCATCGAGCGGTATCTGCCGAAGAAGATGTCGGAGGGCGAGACCAATGCCGCGGTCGCCGCGGTGGTGAGCGAGTTGGGCGCGTCCTCGATCAAGGACATGGGGAAGGTTATGGCGACCCTGAAGGAACGCTATGCCGGCCGCATGGACTTCGCCAAGGTCGGGCAGCAAGTGAAACAGAAGCTGGGCTGACGCCCGCGATTTTGGGGAGCGGTCAATCGGGCATGGCCTTCCCGCCACGATTCCTGGAAGAGCTGCGCAGCCGCGTCTCGATCACCGATGTGGTCGGTCGGCGCGTACGCCTGATCCGCAAGGGACGCGGCGAGGCGACTGGCCTTTGCCCGTTCCATAACGAGAAGACGCCGTCCTTCACCGTCAGCGAGGACAAGGGCTTCTTCCACTGCTTCGGCTGCGGTGCTCACGGCGACGTCATCGGCTTCGTGATGCGCGCGGAAGGGCTGGAATTTCCGCAGGCGGTCGAACGGCTCGCTGGCGAAGCAGGGCTGCAGGTACCACGCGAGACTCCCGAAGAGCGGGAGCGTGCGGAGCGTCAGGCGACGCTTGGCGGCGCCGTCGAGTTCGCAGCCAAGTTCTATGAGCAGCAATTGCGCGCTTCTGCCGGCCGTGCGGGCCTCGACTATCTGAAGCGCCGTGGCCTCAGCGACGATACGATGCGGCGCTTCCGTCTCGGCTTTTCGCCCGACACCGGGCATGGGTTGAAAGCCGCGCTCGAAAAGGCCGGCATCCCCGAAGCGATCTCGATCGAGGCCGGGTTGCTGATCAAGCCGGAAGACGGCCGCGCCTGCTTCGACCGGTTCCGCGGCCGGGTGATGTTCCCAATCCTGGACCGGCGTGGCCAGGCGATCGCATTCGGCGGACGCATTCTCGATCACGGCGAGCCGAAATACCTCAACTCGCCGGAGACGCCGCTCTTCCACAAGGGCCGCGTGCTCTATGGCTTGAGCCACGCGCAGAAGACGGCGCGCGAGACCAACGAGATCATCGTGGTCGAAGGCTATATGGATGTGATCGCGCTGGCCCAGGCCGGAATCAGCAACGCGGTTGCGCCGCTCGGCACCGCGCTGACCGAGGAGCAGATCGCCCTGCTGTGGCGGATGGCGCAGGAGCCCGTGCTCTGTTTCGACGGCGACAATGCCGGCCAACGCGCGGCCGCACGGGCGGCCGATCGCGCGATCCCACTGTTGAAGCCGGGGCTCTCGCTGCGCTTTGCCTGGATGCCGGCCGGCGAGGATCCGGATTCGCTGGTCCGGGCCAGGGGCGCTGCGGGCTTCCGCGACGAACTGGCGCGGATGGAACCGCTGGTCGACGTCTTGTGGCGCCAGGTGCTGGCCGACCGGCCGCTCGACACGCCGGAGCGCCGGGCCGGCTTTCGGAAAGACTTGGCCGAAGCGGTGGGCCGGATTGCGGACCGGTCGGTGGCCGAGGCCTATCGGCTGGAGGTCCAACGGCGCCTGGATGAGCTGTTCCGACCCCAACCCAAGCCTGGGTTCCAGGGTTCAGCCGGGCAATTCGCCGGCCGAAGGCCCGGATTTCCGGGTCGTCAGGTTCCGATGCCGGTGGGGGGCGAAGCGGCGCGTCGCGGCGTGACCAACGTTCAGCGGGCCTCATATGAACTCATTCTTATCACCCTTGTTAACCATCCGGAATTGATTAGCCGGCATTGTGAAATGGTGGGTGAAACGGAGTTCCCGCGCGGCGACCTTGACTCTTTGAAGGCGGCGATTATAGACCTCGCAGCCGGCCAGCCGCACCTTGACTCCAAGGGGTTCAGGAACCATTTGAACAACCTGGGTTTTGCAGGGACCCTGGAAGCCCTGATTGCGCGCACGGGCCACATGAGGTTCACCCTTCCGTCGGCGGAACTTAATTCCGCTGAGGAGGGGCTTTTGCACGTGATGGGACTGTTGCGGGAGAAGCTGAGCGTGAAACCGGAAGTGACGGCGACGGCTCAGGCCCTGGAAAGCGCGATGGCGAATCCCGGCGACCCGGTGGCGGTGACATCCGCATTATCCCGTTTCGAGGCGGCGCGGCAGACGGCGCTGGAGGGCGAGAGCCAGCGCCGCGACCTCGACCGCGCGCCCGGGTGGGGTAGCGAGGATTAGACATAGAGTAGGGGGACTGTTTCGCGCGGGTCGGGGTTTGGGGCCGCGCGGACTTCGAGATTTGGAGCAGGTGTAGAGATGGCAGTGAAGCCGCAGCCCAAGCAGGATGCGAACAAGCCGCGCGAGGAAGGCGCCGAGCCCTTGATGGATGGCATGAACAATGCCATGCGCAAGATGATCGCGAAGGCCAAGGAAAAAGGGTTCATCACCAACGACGAGCTCAGCGCGGTTCTTCCGCCGGAGCAGGTCTCGGCCGACCAGATCGAAGACATTATGGCCCAGCTCAACGAGATGGGCATCAATGTCGTCGATTCCGACGAGGAGACCGAGGAGGCCGAGGATTCGGTCGAGGAAGAGACCCGCACCGTCGGCAACCTCGATGACGAGGAGGTCGGCCGCACCGACGACCCCGTGCGCATGTATCTGCGCGAGATGGGTTCGGTCGAGCTGCTGTCGCGCGAGGGCGAGATCGCCATCGCCAAGCGCATCGAGGCCGGCCGCGACATGATGATCGGCGGTATCGGCGAGAGCCCGATCACCCACCGCTATATCATCGACTGGCGCGACAAGCTGAAGGCGGGCGAGATCCTGCTGCGCGACATCATCGACCTCGACGCCACCATGGGCGGCGGACCGGGCCAGGCGGAGATGGCCCAGGTCGAATCCGGTGAGGCCTTCGAGGAGGAAGAAGAGGAAGAGAAGGAGGAGGGCGCCGAGGGGCAGCCCGAGGGCGAGGGCGCCAATCCGGACGACGCCGACGAAGTGAACATGTCGCTCGCCGCCATGGAAGCGCAGCTGCTGCCGGGCGTGCTGGAGAGCTTCGACAAGATTGCCGCGCTCTACAAGAAACTGGAGAAGGCCCAGCAGAAGCGCCTTGATTCCATCAAGGCGGGCGAAGACCTCAATCCGCGCTCGGAGAAGAACTACGAGAAGCTGAAGCTCGAAATGGTCGAGCTGATGCGCGCGATTCGGCTTAACAACAACCGGATCGAGGCGCTGGTCGATGAGATGTACGGCCTCAACCGCCTGATGATCGGCCTCGAGGGCCAGTTGCTGCGCATCTGCCAGAAGGCCGGCGTGACGCGCGAGGAGTTCCTGCAGCGCTATTACGGCGCCGAACTGGATCCCAAGTGGTTCCAGAAGCTCAGCCGCCTCTCCGCGAAGGGCTGGAAGAATTTCCTGGCCAACCATAAGGACGATGCCAAGACCATCCGCGGCGACATTGCGCTGGTGGCTGACCGCGTGCACCTGCCGGTCGGCGACTTCCGGCGCATCGTCAACGTGATCCAGAAGGGCGAGCGCGAAGCCTCGCGCGCGAAGAAGGAGATGGTGGAGGCGAACCTGCGTCTCGTCATCTCGATCGCCAAGAAGTACACCAACCGCGGCCTGCAGTTCCTGGACCTGATCCAGGAAGGCAACATCGGCCTGATGAAGGCGGTCGACAAGTTCGAGTACCGCCGCGGCTACAAGTTCTCGACCTACGCGACGTGGTGGATCCGCCAGGCGATCACCCGCTCGATCGCCGACCAGGCGCGCACCATCCGCATCCCGGTGCACATGATCGAGACGATCAACAAGATCGTGCGCACCAGCCGCCAGATGCTGCACGAGATCGGCCGCGAGCCGACGCCGGAAGAGCTGGCCGAGAAGCTGATGATGCCGCTCGAGAAGGTGCGCAAGGTGCTGAAGATCGCCAAGGAGCCGATCAGCCTCGAGACGCCGATCGGCGACGAGGAGGACAGCCACCTCGGCGACTTCATCGAGGACAAGAACGCGGTGCTGCCCTTGGATGCCGCGATCCAGGCCAATCTGCGCGAGACCACGACCCGCGTGCTGGCGACCCTGACCGCGCGCGAGGAACGTGTGCTCCGCATGCGCTTCGGCATCGGCATGAACACCGACCACACGCTCGAGGAAGTGGGCCAGCAATTCTCGGTCACCCGCGAGCGCATCCGCCAGATCGAGGCCAAGGCCCTGCGCAAGCTCAAGCACCCGAGCCGCTCGCGCAAGCTCCGCAGCTTCCTGGATACTTGATTCAGAAATCAGGTGTCAGAGGTCGGATGTCAGAAGGGGCGCGCTTGCGTTTTTCTGACATCTGACATCTGATCACTGTCCTCTGAATCCGGGCCTGTAGTTCAGGTGGTTAGAACGCGCCGCTCATAACGGTGTTGTCGCAGGTTCGAGTCCTGCCGGGCCCACCAATCTTTTCAACGAGATAAGAATCGCGTTCTTCGCTCATCTGCGCTTTTGTTGGCGCGATGTTCTGGTTTGGGCACGCAGTGGGCACGCAGATCTGGCCCTCTGTGTTGCGGAAGAGCATCACATTCTTCTTCAACTGCTGGCGGATCTTGCTGACCGTCCCACTGGAGACTCCGCTTTGCCGGACGACTTCCTTGTGGGGCGTGCCTTGGAGGATGAGCTGGCGGACGAGCGTGCTCTTCGTCTCATCGATGCTGCGCGGGTGTGGGTTTGGCAGCCGCGGAACAGGATCAGCGGGAATCAGCTGAGGCTCGTCGATGCGCACGCTTCGCAGGTGCTGCCGGACGTCCAGCATCACCTCTTCCAGAGCCCGGACAGCGTCCGCGAGGAAGTCCGGCTCGTAAGGCGCATAGATCGACGTCGTAGCGTCCGATCCGCTCGGCAGATGACCGAGGAAGAGCTTGATCTGTTCGGTCGGCACGCGTCGCTTGCGCAGCTCGCGCGCCATGCCGTGCCGGATCGAATAGGGCGTGACGCGCTCATCGAGCCCGGCCGCTTCGCGCGTGAGCCGCCACATATGCAGAATCGATCCGATGGGCTTCTTGCGGTGACTCACATAGCGGTCGCTTGGTCCGACGGGCAGTTCCAGCCAGGGGAGCAAGGTCGGCGTAACCGGAACGATCGGTCGGTATTTCTTGTTCTGGGCCCTGTCCGGCGGATTGAGGTCGAGGAGGCCATGACCATGATCCAGCTGCGCAGGGCGCAGGTCCAGGATGGCCGCGGGGCGCGCAAGCGTGTTGGATGCGATCAGCAGAAACATCATCATGTGGCGCGAGCGCACGGCATTGAACAATCGAGCAAGTTCTTCGGGCGTGATCGGGCGGCCTCTGGGCTGACGGCCGCGCTTCGCGTTGGCCGTCAGTGTTCCAAAGATGTGCGGGACACTGGCGACTTCCTGCCACTTGGCAGCGCGATTGAGCGCGGCACGCCCGGTTGAAAGGATCCGATCAATCCCGCTCGGCCCTGTGCCGCGCTGTGCGAGCCAGGCCCGGAACCTTCCCTGCTCCTTCGGCGTGAGATCAGCGACGGTGTAGCCTTCCCAGAACGCCTGCCAGTACGACAGGTTCAGCCGGGTCGTCTTTGCGCTCGCGAGGTGTTGCGCGTGGTCGTTCCAGTAGTTCAGCAGAACGGCGTCGATCAGGACTTCGTCCGGCGCCTGGCCATACTGGCGCTCGTGCGTGACGACCCACTCCGCGAGCTTGCGCGCTGCGGCCTGAAAGTCTGGCGTGCCAAGGCTGACACGGCACGTCTGGCGTGTGCGCTCGTCATACCAGGTGCGGCACCAGGGCTCGTCGACACGGTCTCGTCGTGATCTCCTGCTGAGCCAGTAGCTTCCGATCTGACCGGGTCGGTCTTGCCGCTTGGACATGGTTGAACCGTTTGTTGCTTCAAATATTCCGCCAGTTGCTCGGGCATGTAAAAGATGCGCGCTCCAATTCTGACGAAACCAAGTTTGCCTCTGACGCGTTCGGCGCGAACTGTGGATGATTTCACCCTTAGGCAGACGGCAGCTTCTCGCTCCGTCATGAGCTGCGGGAAGTGATCTCCACTGATCTGTGCGCTCATGAGGTGTTTGTCCATCCGACGACAAAGCAGCATGACAGGCAATCACCGCACGTCAAGCATTCCGATACCGCAGTTAAACTAGGGCGTAACTGAGCGTACATCCGCTTGATGCGCTATCTACGGCCATCGTCCGTGGCAGTCAGGAAAGACGAATGCGAACGCATTTGCCATCGTGCGTCGGTGCCGACACGGGGGCGGGGGTCGGCGTTGGACTGAGGATGTAGATTTCGCTTTGCCACACAAACTATTTTTTGTGTGGCAAAGAAAGCTATCCTTGAAGTGCACCGAGGCGAGCCTTAATCGCGGCATTGAGGTTAGCCAGATATGTGCTTGCCAAGGTTGGGGTCGAGGGTTCGAATCCCTTCGCCCGCTCCAGTCTTCTCAAAGACTTGGACCGTTTCATTCTGCTTCCTCGCAGGCTTGGCTCACTGGGAAGCAGCAGATCAGCACTTTGCTGAAGAAAAATGGCGCGACGACCGCAGAAGCTCAATCGCCTTTATGTACGCTCACCTACGCTAGACTTCGCCAAGTTTCATCAGAACCTAGGCTCGGACAGAGACAGCCTCACATAGCGCCTGTTCGTCCCGCTTGCGTGTTCGACTTGGTCATACTGAAACAACCAACAGGTCCGATCCACTTCCGATAGCTGACCAAGCATCCGACATCCGGTTCGGCTGAGAAGTGCCACAGGCCGACATCTCAGTCATGGTGTGTGGGATCACGCCTGGCCCCAACTGCGCCTCACGTCAAAACCGTATCCGGGCCTGTGCTCGGCGCCTCCGAGCCATGTACTGTTCGAAGGTTTGAGGGCGAGGCTTCCAGGGATGCGGCGGCGAAGGGATCACTTGCGGCACAGACAGCCGGCGCGTGCGTCTAATCAACTTCGGAAAGTTGATGGGCTCACCCTTGGTCATGCATTCAATAAAGTTCTTCCGAGGAATTGGCACCAAAACGGCAAAGCCGTTCGGCCTTCTCGGAAGTGAAGCCCATAGGACCGGCCCTCCGAAATCGAAGTAAACGTGCACGCGGCTGTCAGCCCATTTTCGTAGAAGGATGCACTTTGCCACCGGAGCAATCAGGATCAAGGGAGTGGCACTCAGGCGCCTCCCGCAGCGCAATGCCTCAATGAACCGCCTGATGTCCCCTTTTAGCCTTAGACCGTCGACCACCCAGCACATCGGAATATAGATCGCTTCGCGGGAGCGGCGTTCTTCTTCGGAGATATCCGAATGCTGGAATTCTATCACCAGCCCATGCCCGGTCTTCACGTCTGCTATGTGCCTTTCGCCGTTCCTCGCCTGATGGACAAGCTCTTGCCATTCGCGGGGAAAGCACTCCTTCCAATTTCGGTGCCATTCAGTCTCGGGCTCCCACTGATGATCGAAGCTCCCTGGGGGATGCGCCCAATGCGCCACTCTGAATCTTCCGCATTTCGGCGTCATGACGGCATCGCATTTCGGGCATCTGCCCAGAAGACCGGACAAGGCTTCCCGGCGTTGGCCATCAACCATCGCGTACTTCATGGTCAATCTCCCATATTGCCGCTAGCAAGCCATCACTGGCCGTTAGCGGAGCGTTGTTGTGGTGGTACCGATGGGAGGCGCAGCGTGGCCGCCGCTTGTTCATTCTTTCTTGGGACCCGTTAGGTCGGGCCTTGTTGCCATCGGAGGCAAAGACAACTGCACACCGATTCGGGGCGAGACGTCAATACTGTTCGACCGCGAAGTCGCGACGTGCGCCTTCGGCATCGTCCCGATCACTATTGTCGTGCACGTCTTACCGCTTCGCATGCGATTGTAGCCGCGCCTGAATCTCCGCCTCGATCGATTTGTAGAGTGGCTCAACCTGATTCTTGAGCTTATCCCACCCCTCTCGCTGCATTTTGTAGTCGCTCACCTCAACGCCAACTTGCTTGTCGGAGAGCGCTGACCACAAGAGGTCTACCGCCCTGGTAAACTTCTCCTTCAGCTCTGGTGGCAAAAAGATACCCTTGGCGGCTACATAGTCCCGCAGCTGCGCTACCGAGCGCCGAACTTTGTTGAGGTTGTGCCAAAAGATGATGTCGGCATATTCCTTCCCTTTTTCGCGAGCACCCGCGATGCGTTGCTTTTGGCTGTCTGCCAACTCAGTTGTTGCAAAGAACTCGACAAGCTCCTGAGAATCCATACGATCCAAGTCTGGACGGGTCTGCAGTGGAGAAACAAGCCAGCCGACGAGGCCATGCGCGTCGTCGAGCAACTTCCATGCGCTAGGCAGCACCTCGAACTCATGCTCCTGCAATTTGATTGCTCCGCTCAGCATTGAGTCGATTTCAACGCGAAGGCGTTGAACTTCCAATGCTTGCTGATGCTTCAACTGCTCGAGCCGCTGAGAAAACTTATTCTCGATCCACGTCTTGCCCAGAAATTGGAAAAGCAGATAGGCCACCACTGCCGATCCACCGCTATACAGGACGAGTTCGCCAAAAAACTTGGAAAGCCACTCAGGCATCTGGAGATGGTCCGCTTTCGTTAATGACAGATTTTGCCATGCCCCTTGACCTCCCGCAACTATGGCGCGAGCATTGGTTACTTCTCGGTTCGGGGGCCAACTTGATCTGCGTCTATTGCGGAGAGGATGTTGAGGAGCACCTGGCGACGGAAGATCACGTCATCGCCAGAAGCTGGTACCCTTCTAGCGCACTGAGCCAGCCAAAGTGGAAGGCGCCTTCCTGCTTCACCTGCAACAATAGATTCAGTCTGATTGAAGACGAAGTGCTGCGGCGGCTTGCGCTCTGCATCAACCCTCGCGACCCGGCGCTTCGCAAGATCGTCGATAACGTGAAGCGATCTATGGACCCCAGATTCGGCCGAACACCTGCCGACCAAGCCAGGCGTCTGAGCCGTCGGCGGGCCATCCTGGCTGACTTGAAGGACGGTATCAGCCCCTCTGACCGCGGCGTGCTGCCGTTCTTCCATAGAAATTTTCGCGAGGGCTCTAGAACTGGCATCTTGATCAAAGGGGCTGACCTAGAGGCGATCGGGGCAAAATGGATGCGTGGCATCCACTTCTGTCAATTTGGTGAGACCGTGCCTGCCGGAGCCGCGCTTGGTGTGCATTTCGTCGCCGACGACGTCGCCCGGCAAGCCTTTAGCGAAATTTGGGGTCACGGCATAAGGCTCCATCGTGGCCCAGGGGTCCAGGTCGCAATTTTCGATGCGGCTGAGGGAGAAGAGCGGAGCACCTTGTATGCATTCCAACTCTGGCACGAGTTCAAGCTCTACGGCTCAATCGAAATCGGCGGAGCCCTCGAAGGCGGTCATTGAATTACCACCCTTTCGACGATTCGACATTGGCGGCTGATCGAGGATGCAGGAGGGCACATGGTAGACCAGCAGGCGATTGATCAGGCGTTGCAGCGGATCGGCGACGACATTGTGGAAAGCGTCGGCGTAGCCGCCGGCATAGCGACCACCGAATCCGCAAACCATGGCAGACTAGCAAGTAATGCACACAATTCGCAGGTCACGACGGCCGCTACTAAGGTGTTCCAATCGGGTCTGAATAGGATGGTGCAACAGGTTCGCGACTATGCTGGCGCCCGAGCGCACGAGTATGGAAAGAGCCTGCAAGCATCTGCGGAAATCGTCCTGAAGCAACTCGTCGCGGCACACGAGTCGAGGCTCACTGCGTTAGAAGGCAAGTACCCCGGCGTCAAAAAGCATCGCGCCAAATTCGTTGGGGACTTCACCGCTGCATTAATGACGGTCCGCGATACTGCGGTCAGCGATCTCACGCATACCCTGCACGACCCGGAAGACTCGCTCTCTTGGTGGGGGCGGAATCAGCGCGAGGTCTTGCTCGGTCTCATCAACGCCGTAGTTGCTGCTGTCGTCAGCGCAATCGTGGCTTGGACGGTAGCAAAACTAACTCCGCCATCGGCTCCCTGACCCGCGGCAGGCGATTGCTGCTCCTGATCCAACGCAAGATTCCACGGATCGCGGTGCAAAGTGTAGTTGCCCGCTCCATCCGTATGGGGAGGTCTGGACGGCGGAACATGCCGCTCTGCAACGCATGAGTTAACTGGTTGATCAGGCGCGTCTTAGGAATTTCGATGGATAGATTT
>JAWKVL010000002.1:0-224754 GCA_041398065.1 Dongiaceae bacterium
CCATGCCCCAGCGCTTGGCCAGATCCGCGTTGAGCGTCCCGGCGGGCGCGTTTCCTTCGACCAGCGCGGGCATCTGGTCGCGTGACAAATCGGTCCCGGTCAGTACGGCATCCGACCAGGCGCGCTTGCCAACATCCAGCCACAAGGTCCCGGCCGCATCGGACATGTCCTCGAAGAAGGCGCCGCTCAGGCGGAACCGCAGATAGGCCTTGGGCAACAGGATCTTTGCTACGCGCGCGAAGATCTCCGGTTCGTGCTTCTTCACCCACATCAACTTTGGTGCGGTGAATCCCGGCATGGCCGGATTGCCGGTGATGCGCCCAAGGTCGGGCAGTCGCACCTCCAACTCGCGGCATTCCTGTGCCGAACGCACGTCGTTCCAGAGAATGCAGGGACGCAGAACCGCGCCCGATTTGTCGATCAACGTCGCGCCATGCATCTGGCCGGAAAGACCGATGCCGCGCACGGCCGCCATCTCGCGCGGCGCCTGCTTGGCGAGACTGTCGAAGCTGGCGATAGTCGCGTGCCACCAGCTTTCGGGGTCCTGTTCGGAAAAGCCCGGCGCCGGGCGGCTGACCTGGAGAGGCTCCGACGCCGTCGCAAACAGGTGGCCATCCTCCCCGACCAGGATGCTCTTGATCGAAGACGTGCCGAGATCGATGCCGATGAACATGGCGCTGCGCCCGGATCAGGGAAGGTTGTCGCGCAGGAAGATATCGATCCGGATCCGCTCCTGGTCGTCGATGACGAGCTGATTGGTGCAACGCGCCAGCAGGATGCGTGCGGCAGATCGCGCTTCGTGCCCGGGGTCCTGGTTGATGATCGCCGCCATGGTGCCGTTGATCAGATAACGGCGCGAAAAGTCCGTCAACTCGTGGGCGATGAAAATGACATCGCGACTGCGTCCGGCTGCTTGCAACGCGTCGGCGATCCCGCGATTGCCGGCGCCGATCGAGTAGATACCGACCAGATCGGGCTGCTCCGCCAGCAGTTTTTCGGCGACCTGTCGGCAGCGCTGCGTATCGTCACGCCCCTCGAGTGCGGGCAAGGTGCGCAGCCGGGCGAATTCGGATGCGATCACCTGCTGGAATCCGAACATGCGTTCCGCATGATCGCGCAACGCCAGGCTGCCCGCGATCAGGCCGACCGGCCCGCTGCGCCGTCCGGCGAAGCGCCCCATGAGGGTCGCGGCCGTCCGGCCGGCGGCCGAATTGTCGATTCCGACATAGCGATGACGGCGCGAATTCGGCACGTCGGACACCAGGGTCACCACGACCATGCCCGCTTCCACCATTGCGTCGATGGCATCGCGCACCACCGGGTGGTCAAGCGCGACGGTCGCCACGCCGTGGTACTTGCCGATCAGTCCGCGCAAAGTGTCTGCGAGCACTTGCGCGTCGAACACATCGACGCGGATCAGGTCGCCATAAGCCTGCTGCTCGACCAGCGACATCAATGTCCGATCAACCTGCGCCGCCAGATTCCCCATGAAGGTGTTGGTGCCGGTCGGCAGCACAAAGCAGAACTGATACTGAATGCCGCGCGCCAGCCGCACCGCCGCAGGGTCCGGCCGATAGCCGAGGCGCACCAGCGACTGCTCCACCCGCTCCATCGTGCGCGGGCTGACGCCGGGGCGGTGATTGAGCACACGGTCGACCGTAGCGAGGCTGACGCCTGCGGCCTCCGCAACGTCGACCAGAGTTGTGCGTCGATGGCGGTTAGACATGCGCGGAGACTGCTCCGATGTCCTGATGTGCGCAACTCATTTCTGAGGGGAATACCTCAGAGCGGTTGACGGGTTGTTGAGTGCGCTTGGACGTTGTTTAGTGGTTCTTGGCGCCAAGTCGGCCGCCGGGCTCACCTCAAATTCGGAATTGCTGCACCGCAGCGGGAAAAATCTAGACCTGGAGCGCCAAAGTGTCGCATCGTCGCTTGCAATGTTTAGTATCGTCCTGTATCACTAAACATCACGACGAGGCCGCCCGAAGTGACTCAGGGTGGCGGCAACGGCGGGATCAACAAGCATAACAAGCCCAGCCACGGCCAAAGTGGACGGGGTTGGGATCTCCCGGCGACAGGGCGTCCGGGAGTGGGATCTCAACAGTGGGAGGAAATCCAGATGAGGAAGTTGTTGGCGAGCGCCGGCGCGCTGGCTGCGGCCATCGCATTTGCGCCAGTCGGCCAGGCAAAGGCCGAGACGATCACGCTTTGCTGGGCGGCATGGGACCCGGCGAACGCTCTGGTGGAGCTGTCGAAAGACTTCACCGCACAATCCGGCGTCGACATGAAGTTCGAGTTCGTGCCATGGCCGAACTTCGCCGACCGCATGCTCAATGAACTCAATTCGGGCGGCAAGCTGTGCGACCTGCTGATCGGTGACTCGCAGTGGATCGGAGGTTCGGCCGAAAACGGCTACTACGTGAAGCTGAATGATTTCTTCGACAAGGAAGGAATCAAGATGTCGGACTTCGCGCCCGCCACCGTCTATGCCTATTCAACCTGGCCGAAGGGCACGCCGAACTACTGGGCGCTGCCGGCAATGGGCGATGCGAATGGCTGGTTCTATCGCAAGGACTGGTTCTCGAAGCCTGAGCTGCAGGCCGAATACAAAGCGAAGTACGGCCGCGATTTGGCGCCGCCCAAGACCTGGGACGAGCTGAAGGACACGGCCGAGTTCTTCCAGAACCGCAAGATCGACGGCAAGACTGTCTACGGCGCCGCGATCTTCACCGAGCGCGCATCCGAAGGCATTACCATGGGCGCTACCTCGGCGCTCTATCCCTATGGCTTCAAATACGAGAACACGCCCGGCAAATACGACATGGAAGGCGCGGTGAACTCCGCCGACGCCGTCAAGGGGCTGGAGAAGTACAAGGAGATCTATAAGTGCTGCACACCTCCGGGCTACACCGACAGCTACATGGGTGAAGGTCTCGACGCGTTCAAATCGGGCCAGGTCGCCATGATGATGAACTGGTTCGCCTTCATGCCGGGCATGGCGAAGGACGAGAATGTCGGCAAGGTCACCGGCTTCTTCGTCAATCCGGGCGAGAAGGTCGAGGCCTCGACGCTCGGCGGGCAGGGCATCTCGGTGGTCGCCAACACCGACCACATGGACGCCTCGCTGGCCTACATCAAATGGTTCGCCCAGCCGGATGTGCAGAAGAAGTGGTGGGCGCTCGGCGGCTATTCCTGCCACAACGCCGTGCTGAACGATCCCAGCTTCAAGGATTCGCAGCCCTTCGCGGCCCAGTTCCTCCAAGCCATGGCCAATGTTCAGGACTTCTGGCAGGAGCCCGCTTACGCCTCACTGCTGCAGGCCATGCAGAAGCGCCTGCATGACTATGTCGTGGCCGACCAGGGCACGGCCAAGGAAGCGCTGGACGGCCTGATTCAGGACTGGACTGCGATCTTCCAGGAAGAAGGCAAGATTTAGTACTCTCGTTTGTCGTCACTCCCGCGACGGCATCCCCGGCTTGACACCGGGGATGCCGCAGGAGGCAGGATTTCGCATGCCCGATATTGAAGCCATCGCCGCCCGCGCGGCCGCAGCAACCCCGCCAAGACTGGGCCGGGCGGTCCGCGGCCTCTCCGACCGGACCATTGCGTGGGTCTTTATCGCGCCAACCATTGCTCTGTTGCTGGCGATCAACATCTTTCCCTTGTTCTGGACGATCTATCTGTCGTTCACAAACTATGCGTCCAACCGGCCCAACCGGCCGATCATCAATGTTGGACTGAAGTGGTATCACGACATTCTGAGCTCGCCGGAAGTGTGGTCGGCGATGCAGGCGACGGCGCATTTCGTGTTCTGGACCATCGTGTTCCAGACGCTGATTGGCTTCAGCCTCGCCTATCTCATTGACCGGAAGTTCCGCGGCCACGCCTTCTGGACGACCATCATCCTCATCCCGATGATGCTGTCGCCGGCGGTGGTCGGCAATTTCTGGAAGTTCCTCTATCAGCCGCAGATCGGCCTGTTCAACTACATCGTCTCGTTCTTCACCGGCATCCCGCCATCCTCGTTCGAGATGCTGGGCTCGGTCACGCTGGCGCCCTGGGCGATCGTCATTGTCGACACCTGGATGTGGACGCCATACGTCATGCTGATCTGCCTCGCCGGTCTGCGCTCGATCCCGGACTACATCTACGAGGCCGCGGAGGTCGACCGCGCCTCGAAATGGCGGCAGTTCTGGTCGATCACGCTGCCGATGGCGCTGCCTTTCATCATGCTCGCCGTGCTGTTCCGCGGCATCGAGAACTTCAAGATGTTCGACATGGTGATGCTGCTGACCGGAGGCGGTCCGGGTTCAACCACCGAGCTCGCCTCCATCACCCTCAAGCGACAGGCGTTCGAGGCCTATAGGACCGGTTACTCCTCTGCCTTCGCCATCATCCTGTTCGTCGTGGTGTTCGGGCTTGCCAATATCTACGTCAAGGCTCTCAACAAGGTGAAGCAGCGATGAGCGCCGGGATCGCCACTGCGCATTCGGTCGTCGAGCCGTCCGCGACGTCGAAGCGGATCGCAGGCTTCCTGGTGATCCTCTATGCGGTCATCACCATGGTGCCTTTGGCTTGGATCTTCACGACCGGCTGGAAGACGCCACCCGATTCGATCTCCTATCCGCCCAAGGTGGTGTTCGACCCGTCGCTCGAGGGATATTGCAATCTCTTCACCACGCGCAGCCGGCAGACCGCCGATTTCATCGAGCAGCTCGGTCCGCCGGAAGGCACCTGCGATACCGTGACGCGCAAGCGCGAGATGGTAATCGTCGGGCCGTCGAACTACCTGCCGCGCTTTGTCAATTCGCTGATCATCGCGTTCGGCTCCACCTTTCTGGCGGTGTCGCTGGGCGTGTTCTCGGCTTATGCCTTCTCCCGCTTCAAGGTGCCTTTGGCCGACGATCTGCTGTTCTTCATTCTGTCGACCCGCATGATGCCGCCGATCGCCGTGGCGATCCCGATCTACCTGATGTATCGCACGTTGGGACTCTCGGATTCCGCGCTCGGCATGATCCTGCTCTACACAGCGGTGAACGTGTCGCTGGCGGTCTGGCTGCTCAAGGGCTTCATCGACGAGATCCCGCGCGAATACGAGGAGGCCGCGATGATCGACGGCTATTCGCGCCTGCATGCCTTCTTCAAGGTCGTGCTGCCGCAGGCCTCGACGGGCATCGCCGCCACCGCGATCTTCTGCCTGATCTTCGCCTGGAACGAATATGCCTTCGCCGTCCTGCTGACGTCGGGCAAGGCGCAGACCGCGCCACCCTTCATCCCGACGATCATCGGCGAGGGCGGCATGGACTGGCCGGCGGTCGGCGCCGGGACGACCTTGTTCCTCATTCCGATCGTCGTCTTCACGGTGCTGCTCCGCAAGCATCTGCTGCGCGGCATCACGTTCGGAGCGGTGCGCAAATGACCGACAACGTGCAATCGCCGACTGAGACGAAGCGCCGGTGGCCGCGCTGGGCCAGGCGTGGCGTGATGGAGCATATCGCCGTCGCGTTGATCATTCTTGGCGTCGTCATGCTGGTGCAGCCGTTCTCCATCGCGCTTTACGGCTGGTCATTCACCGTCGTGCTGGCGGGTACCGCGATGTTCACCATTGTCAGCAAGTTTCCGGAGTAGGCGATGGCGGAAATCAGGGTCGAAAACCTGCACAAGAGCTTCGGCGACTTCGCCGCCGTCAAGGATTCGAACTTCGTGGTAGAGAACGGCGAGTTCTTCGTGCTGCTCGGTCCCTCCGGCTGCGGCAAGACGACCACCTTGCGCATGATCGCCGGGCTGGAACTGCCGACGTCAGGCAGCATTCTGCTAGGCGGCGACGACGTGACGTTCAAGCGCGCGGCGGAGCGCGACATCGCTTTCGTATTCCAGCTGTTCGCGCTCTATCCGCATATGAATGTGCGTCAGAACATCGGTTTCTCGCTCAAGTGCCAGGGCATGCCACGGGCTGAGATCAATCGCCGCGTCGAGGAAGCGGCGCGCATCCTCCGGATCGAGCACATTCTTGACAAGTCGGTGTCCGGGCTCTCCGGCGGCGACCGGCAACGGGTTGCCCTGGGCCGTGCCATCGTGCGGGAGCCAATGTGCTTCCTGATGGACGAGCCGCTGGGTGCACTCGATTCCGAGTTCCGCCATCTGATGTGCGGCGAATTGCGCGGCCTGCACAATCGGCTTAAGGCAACGACCGTCTACGTGACGCACGACCAGGTCGAAGCCATGTCCATGGCCGACAAGATCGCCGTGATGAATCGCGGCGTGATCGAGCAGTTCGGCCCGCCGCAGGAGATCTATGAGAAGCCCGCGAGCATGTTCGTGGCCGACTTCATCGGCTCTCCCTCGATGAACTTCCTCTATTTCAATGCCGGCATTCGCCGCGGCTCGGGAGAAGCCCGGCTCGGCGATGCGGTTGTCGAGATGCCGGTCCTGCACGAAGATGTGGCGCCGCGCGATCTCGCGCTCGGGGTGCGCCCAGAACATGTCTCATTTGACGACAGCTCGCCCCTTCGCGGTTCGGTCTATGGCAGCGAATATCTGGGTACCACGCAGATCGTCACCATCAACACGCCGTTCGGCCAGGTAAAGGCGCGGACCAAATCGACCGGTAAAGTCAGGCCCGGGGCGAATGTCGGTCTGCGCCTCACGTCCAAGCGCCTGTCCCTGTTCGACAAGGAGAGCGGACGGGCGGTGCGCTCCGCTTTGTACGAAGGAGCGGCCCATGGCTGAGGTCCGGCTGGAGCAAGTCGAAAAGAGGTTCGGCGACGTCACGGCCGTGACCGGCATCGACCTTACCGTCCACGATGGCGAATTCGTCGTGCTGTTGGGACCGACCGGCGCAGGAAAGACAACGACGCTGCGCCTGGTGGCCGGGCTCGAGAAACCGGATCGAGGGCATATCACGATCGGCGGCGCCGACGCGACAGAGATATCGCCGATGGAGCGCAATGTCGCATTCGTATTCCAGCAATACTCGCTCTATCCCCATCTCAGCGTGTACGACAATCTGGCTTTCCCACTGCGGTCACCCGCGCGGCGTTCCGACGAGGCGACCATTCGTCATACGGTGGAGCGGGTCGCCAAGCTGCTGCGCATCGAGCAGAAGCTGCAGAACCGCGCCACGCGCCTGTCCGGTGGTGAAATGCAGCGCGTGGCAATCGGCCGCGCCTTGGTGCGCTCGCCCTCGATCTACCTGATGGACGAGCCTCTGTCGTCGCTCGACGCCAAGCTGCGGGCTGAACTGCGGTTGGAACTGAAGCATATTCAGGAGGATCTCGGCGCGACCGTCCTCTATGTGACTCACGATCAGACCGAGGCCATGACCATGGCGACGCGGATCGGCGTGCTCGATCACGGCCGTCTGGTACAGGTCGGATCGCCGCGCGAAATCTACGAATCGCCGCGCAACATCTACGTCGCGACGCGGCTCGGCATGCCGTCGATCAACCTGCTGCCGCCAGCCGCGTTTCCGGGTCTCGCGGTGCCGGCTGGCACAAAGACCATTGGCGCGCGTACCGAACATGTCGACATCTCGCGCGTCGATGGCGGCGCTCAGGCCAAGGTCGAGTGGATCGAGCATCTGGGAGATCAGAATCACCTGCATGTCACGATCGGCGAGCACAGGCTGGTGACTCTGATCGAGCCGGACGTTCCTCTCTCGGTCGGGGATTCGGTCGATATCGACCTGCGTCAGCCGCTTTATTTCGGTGCCGACGGCGAGCGGATCAGGGCTTAGGAGCATAGTTGAATGGATTTGGGTGCGGATATGCGCGCGGAGCTGGTGAAGGCGGTGGCGGCTACGATCGATCGCCACGCCGACGAATTGACCACGCTCGACCAGGCGATCGGCGATGGCGACCACGGCATCAACATGAAGCGCGGCTTCGATGCGGTGCTTGCCGATGCATCCAACCTCAGCACCAAGCCATGGCCGGATTTCCTCAAAGGTGTCGGCACCATGCTGGTGATGAAGGTCGGAGGCGCTTCGGGGCCGCTCTACGGCACTCTGTTCATGGCGCTGGGCAAGGATCTGCCGGTCGAGCCGGCCTGGGCGGATATTGTGCGTGCCTTTCGCGGTGCGATCGCCGCTGTACAGGCGCGCGGCAAGTCGGAACGCGGCCAAAAGACCATGCTTGACGTGTTGATCCCCGTTGCGGAGGCGCTGGAAGGCGGCATGGCCAATGCCGGTGCGGTGACCACTGCGGCACATGCCGCCGCTGATGCGACCATCCCGATCAAGGCAGTGCGCGGTCGCGCCTCATTCCTTGGCGACCGGTCGATCGGTCATATGGATCCCGGTGCGCGATCTTCGGCACTGATGATCGAAGCCATCGGCAAGGTTCTGGAGAAGGCATGATGCAGAGCGTCGGCGTCGTCATCGTGTCGCACTCGCCCAAGGTCGCGGAAGGCGCCGCCGACATGGTGCGCCAGATGGTGGGCGAGGAGGTGCCGTTGGCCTGGACCGGCGGAAATCCATCCGGTGGGCTCGGCACGGACGTGGGTCAGATCATGTCGGCCATCGACCGGGCCTGGTCCGATTCCGGAGTGGTCGTGCTGGTGGACTTGGGTGGGGCCGAGACCAACAGCGAAATGGCGATCGAGATGCTGCCCGACGAGCGGCGCGGCAAGGTCATGATCTGCAATGCGCCGGTGGTTGAAGGCGCTGTCGTGGCCGCCACCGAGGCGGCCGGCGGATCGAGCGTCGACATTGTCCGGCAGACGGCAGAGGAATATTCGGCGCGATGAACAACGGGATCGCCACGGACAACGCTGCGAAGGGAGCGATCCTCATCGCCCACGAGGTCGGCCTGCATGCGCGCCCGTCGGTCAAGCTCACCAAGCTCGCGAAGACCTTCTCC
This sequence comes from Dongiaceae bacterium, assembly GCA_041398065.1. GTDB lineage: Bacteria > Pseudomonadota > Alphaproteobacteria > Dongiales > Dongiaceae > Dongia_A. The sequence continues at coordinate 8,859 of JAWKVL010000002.1, forward strand.
AGCAAGATCGAGCTCGGCTTGAGCGAAGACGGTCCGTGGATCGATGCCAAGAGCATCGTGAAGGTCATGGCGTTCAAGGCGGCCAAGGGCTCGACCCTGCATTTCCGTGCCCATGGTGGGGACGCCAGCCAGGCCGTGGCGGCCCTGGTCGACCTGGTGCGCCGCGACTTCGATGAAAGTCACGGCGGTGGGTGAGCTGCACCTGACCGGTCGACCTGCCTCGCCGGGTCTGGTCCTGAGCCGGCTGTTTGTATTGGATGATGATACGCAACTGTCCGTGGTCTCGCGACCCGTTGGAAATCCGGGCATCGAGGCCGAGCGGTTGCGGAAAGCGATATCTGTCGCGGTCGGACAGCTCGAGGAATTCTCGCGCCGCGCGGAGTCCGACGCACAGGAGATCCTGGAATTCCAGATCGAGATGCTGGGTGACGAAGCCCTCGCGGAAGGTGCTTTTGCGGCCATTGCCGATGGCGTGGGCGCGGAGGCCGCTTGGCGCGCCACACTTGATTCGCAGGTTGAGCAATATTCCAAGGCGGAGGACGAGTATTTCCGCGCACGGAGCGCCGACCTCGCCGACCTGCGCGACCGCGTCCTCAGGGTTCTGTCGGGCGAAGGGCAGGAGAGCGTGCCGGCCGGCACTGTTCTGGTTGCCCTTGACCTGCCGCCCTCACGCTTCCTTGGCATCGAATGGCAAGCCGGCTCGGCTATCGCTTTGGCCGGCGGCAGCCCGACCAGCCATGTGGCGTTGTTGGCCCGCGCTCGCGGCGTGCCGATGGTGGTGGGCCTCGGGGCCGATTTGATGCGGGTTCCGAGCGGCCAGGAGGCCATGATCGACGGCGAGCGGGGGACGCTGGTCGTATCGCCCAGTGAGGCGACGCGCGCAGCCGCCAAATCGCGCGAGACAGAGATCGGCAAGCGCCGCGCGATCGCGGAGAAATTTCAGCACGCCCCCGCGACGCTGCCGAACGGCGAGCCCGTGATGGTCATGATCAACACAGCGGGGCCCGACGACCTGGTTCTACTTGACCCGGCGATCTGCGACGGCATCGGGCTTGTGCGCTCGGAGTTCCTGTTCCATGGCGCGACCCTGCCCGACGAGGAGACCCAATACGGCGCTTATCGCCGCATCCTGGAATGGGCGGGGCGGCGGCCGGTCACCATTCGCACGCTCGATGCCGGCGGCGACAAGCCTGTCCGCGGCCTCACCATCGATGATGAGGGTAACCCGTTTCTCGGCACGCGCGGCATCCGCCTGTCGCTGCTGAAGCCCGACGTTTTTCGGGTCCAGTTGCGTGCTTTGTGCCGCGCGGCGGTGCATGGAAATCTCAAGGTCATGTTGCCCATGGTGGCGACCCCGCGCGATCTCTCCCAGGCGCGCGCGCATATGGGCGCCGTGGTTGCCGATCTTGCCAGCCGAAGGGTGCCACACGCCACACCGCCGCTCGGCATCATGGTGGAGGTTCCGGCCGCTGCGATCGCAATCGATCGTTTCGACGCCGAATTCTATTCCATCGGATCGAACGACCTGACGCAGTACGTCATGGCGGCAGCGCGCGATATCGCCTCGCTGGCGGACTATGCCGACGCCGCAGACCCGGCGGTCCTCAGCCTCATCACACGCACGGTGGAACATGGCAGGCGGACAGGGCGCGAGGTCAGCTTGTGCGGCGATGCCGCTTCCGACCCCGCGATCGTTCCGCACCTGCTCGATGCCGGCCTGCGCTCGCTCTCGGTTTCGCCGGAGGCGGTCGGGCTGGTCAAGGCGGCAATCGCGGGCGCGCTCGATCGGTGATGACTCATGGCCGACGATGGCGATCGCAGCGAAGTGAATTGGGTAGCGGAATACAAGCGGATCCTCTTGCACGTGTTGGACCTGAGGCCCTCTGGCATGCGCCAGCGCCTGGCGGACGCGCTTGGCGCCAATCGCAGCTTCGTTTCGCAGATCACCAATCCCGCCTATCCTGTGCCGATCCCACCGCGCCATGTCGAGATCATCTTCGATGCCTGCCGGTTCCCGGACGCGGAGCGTCGCGCCTTCCTGGAGGCCTACGAGCGGGCGCATCCAGGCCGCCTGCAGCAGCACCAGCCGAGTCCTCACTTGCGGCACGTCTCGCTGTACGTGCCGGACCTGGGGGACCCCGCCAAGAATTCGGAACTCGACAAGATACTGAGTGACATGGCAACGCGTATCGCGGCACTGATCTCCGAGCAGAGTGGCGGCGAGGACGATAAGGACTAGGGGAGGAAGAGATGAAGAAACTGATCAACACGGTCGACACGGTGCTGACCGAGAGCCTGTCGGGTTTCGTCGCTGCCCATGCCGACATCGTCTCGTTGGGGACGGAAGGAAAGTTCGTGCGGCGCTGCGACCTCAAGCGCGGCAAGGTCGGCCTCATTTCAGGCGGTGGATCGGGCCATGAGCCGCTGCATGCGGGCTTTGTTGGGCTCGGCATGCTGGATGCGGCATGCCCCGGCCAGGTGTTCACGTCGCCGACGCCCGACCAGATGCTGGCGGCGGCCGAAGCGGTCGAGACCGGCGGCGGCGTCCTGTTCATCGTGAAGAACTACGAGGGCGACGTGATGAATTTCGCGATGGCGGCGGAGATGGCGAACGGCAAGGTTTCGACCGTCATCACCGACGACGACGTGGCGGTCGAGACCTCGACTTATTCCACGGGCCGGCGCGGGGTCGCCGGTACGCTCATCGTCGAACGCATGGTCGGCGCTGCGGCGGAGAAGGGAGCGGACCTGGAAGCCTTGCAGGCGCTTGGCAAGCGCGTGAACGCCCAGACCCGTTCCATGGGCGTTGCCTTGACCAGTTGCACGGTTCCCGCGGCCGGCAAACCGACCTTCCAGATCGGCGAAGACGAAATGGAAATGGGCGTCGGCATCCATGGGGAGCCGGGGCGTCGGCGAGTCAAGCTGGCCGCGGCGGACGCCATCGCGGACGAAATGATGGGCGCGATCCTCGGGGACCTGAAACTCAAGTCCGGCAGCGACGCGCTGTTGCTGGTCAATGGCTTTGGCGGGACCCCGGCCATGGAACTCTATCTGATGTACAATTCCGCCAAACGCATCCTGGACGGAAAGGGGATCAAGGCCGCGCGCTCGCTGGTCGGTTCCTACGTGACATCGCTGGAAATGGCCGGCTGCTCGCTGACGGTGTCGGCGTTGGATGGCGAACTGACCGCCCTGTGGGATTCGCCTGTTCATACGGCTGCGCTTCGCTGGGGCGTGTAACGGCGAGGCCGCGCGCCGCATCCTTAGCGGCGCGAGACGCGAGAGACTGCTTCAATCCGAAGCGATCTGCCGATAGCGCCAAAGGTGATAGTTTTCGTCGCCGAACATCAGGCGGATCATCGTCAATCGCTTGAAATAGTGGCCAGCGGCATACTCGTCCGTCATGGCGATCCCGCCATGAAGCTGAATTGCTTCTTCTCCGACATGACGCGCGGCGCGTCCGACTTGGACCTTCGCGGCGGACACCGCTCTATTGCGCGCGACTGGATCAACCGCATCGAGTGCTGCCATGCCGGCCAGCGCCATCGACTGCGCCAGCTGGCACTTCATGTACATGTTGACCATGCGATGCTGGATTGCCTGGAAGGAGCCGATAGCTGCGCTGAACTGCTTCCGGACCTTGATGTAGTCGAGCGTCATATCGTGCAGCGACCACATTGCTCCGACGGCTTCCGCGCAAATCGCAGCGGTTCCTGCATCCAGCGCCGCCTCCAGCGTGGCGAGCCCCGCGCCGACGGAGCCGATCACAGCTTCCGTCGGCACGCGCACCTGGTCGAATCGCAGATCCGCCGCCCAGCCATCGTCATGAGTGCGATAGGAATCGATCGTGAGGCCCGGCGCGTCAGACGCGACCAGGAACAGGGAAATTCCAGTTCGGTCGCCGACATGGCCGGATGTGCGGGCGCTGACCAGCAGGTGGTCGGCGACGTTGCCGTAAAGGACTGCAACTTTCTCGCCGGTGATGACAAACCCGTCGCCGTCATGCTCAGCACGCGTGGCCACGATTGCCGGATCCGGCTGGGCGGGCGGTTCGAGATAGGCGAGGGCGAGCTTGGCGCGGCCTTCCGCGACATCGGGCAGGATCGCCGATTTCTGCGCCTCGTTCGCCGCGAGTTGCAGGATGGTTCCGCCGAGAACGATGGTCGGCACGAACGGGGAGGTCATGAGACCGCGCCCGAACTGCTCCATCATGATTGCCAGGTCGGCATGCGATCCGCCCAGGCCGCCATGTTCCTCCGGCAACGTCGCGGCCAGCCAGCCAAGTTCCGCGAACTGTTTCCAAAGCGGATCATCCTTGCTGCCGAGCTTGGCGAGCAATGCTTTGCGCTTCTCGAATGCATAGTCCTGCTGACGGAAGCGCTCGATGCTTTCCCTCAATAGCCGCTGTTCGTCGGTGAAACTGGGTAGCATGCTCACAGCCCAAGCACGGCTTTGGCGATGATATTGCGTTGGATCTCGTTGGACCCGGCATAGATCGCCGTCTTGCGGAAATTGAAATAAGGATAGGCGCTGTCCTCGCCGCGTCGCGTTTCGGCCAGGTCGGCGGCGCTCTCGTCGCGACGCGCGCCGAGCGCGTAGCCGCCCGCGCACATCATCGCCAGTTCGAAAATGTCCTGCTGAATCTCGGTGCCACGGACTTTCAGCATCGAGGCCTCGGGTCCGATTTCGTTTGCGCCGTCCTGATTGAACAGGAATCGGACCTCTGTGATCTCCAGCGCATCCAGCTCCATCTCCAATTCCGCAACGCGTCGCGCGATCGCATCCCTCTGGTCCGGCGCATGGCAGAACGGGTCCTGCTCCTCGAGGAACGACTGCAGGCGCCCCAGGCTGGCCATGGATCGCGAGACCTCCGCCGTGCCGAAGCGCTCCAGGCTCAACAGGTGCTTCGCAATGGTCCATCCCTTGTGCTCTTCGCCCAATCGGTTCTCCGCGGGGACTCGCACATTGTCGAAGAAGACCTGGTTCACTTCGTGCGTGCCTTCGAACAGCAGGATCGGCCGCACGGTTACCCCCGGCGATCTGAGATCGAGCATCAGGAACGTGATGCCCTCCTGCTTACGGCCGGAATTATCGGTGCGGAACAGGCCGAACATCCAGTCCGCAATGTGGCCTTCGCTGGTCCACATCTTGGAACCGTTGAGGATGTATTCGTCGCCGACGCGTTCGGCCTTGCATTGCAGTGACGCGAGGTCGGATCCCGCATTCGGCTCGGAAAACCCTTGGCACCAGAACACGTCGCCCTCGAGAATGCCCGGCAGGATGCGGCGCTTCTGCGCATCGGTGCCGAAGGCTATGACGGTCGGGCCCAGCATGCCTTCGCCGTAGATCATCGGCCGGGGCGCATCAGCCAGCGCCAACTCGCGCTCAAACACATAGCGCTGATCGTCTGAGAATCCGGGACCGCCATGCGCTGTCGGCCAACCGGGGCAGGCCCAGCCTTTTGCGCGCAGGATCTTGTGCCAGCGCTGCTGGTCCGCGCGTGGCAGGTCCATGCGTTCCTGGGCGACCTTGCGGCGGATATCATCCGGCAGGTTGGTACGGACAAAAGTCCGCACTTCCTGACGGAAGGCGCGCATGTCTTCGGTCTCGAAGCGGTTCCTGACGTCCAAGACGCTCTCTCATCAGTAGGATTTCCAGCTATGATAGCTCTTAATGATTTCCCGCGGATCGGCTTGCTTGGAAACGACGCCACGATGACGTGTGACGGCGCGCACTTTGGAGCCTTTCGCAGGCTGTGCTAGCTTCCGATCGTTGTCTTCTTTGTCTGCGATCAATGCCAGGGAGCTATCCATGCTAAAGCGTATCCTCGCCGTCGCGGCGGTTGCGGCGGTTGTCGTTGCCCCTCAGTTCGCCACGGAGCGGGCTGACGCCGCATCCGGCGTCAATATCGGCTCGCTCAATTGCAACGTCTCGGGCGGCGTCGGCTTCATCTTCGGTTCATCGAAGAATATCAGCTGCGTCTTCACCAAGCCGGATGGCACGGCAGAGCGTTATCATGGCGATATCGACAAGTACGGCGTCGATATCGGTTTCACCAGCGAGGGCTACATGGTGTGGGCGGTGTTCGCGCCGGGTCAGGTCGCTAAGGGCGCGCTGGCCGGCAAATACGCGGGCGCGACGGCTGACGTCGCGGCCGGCCTCGGCCTCGGCGCCAATGTATTGGTGGGCGGCAGCAGCAACCAGATTGCGCTGCAGCCGGTCAGCATCGAGGGTATGACCGGCCTCAACGTCGCCGCCGGTTTTGGTCAGATCACGCTGAAGCCCGGCCCCAAGTAAGTGCTCAAACGAGACGGGGCGCTTCATTCCAGGAGCGCCCCGCCCCTCGATCTAGTGCACTTTCGTTCCCGATGCTGCCTGCCACCCAAGTCTCAGTTCGCGCCTTATCTGGTGCGTCACAGTCGTTAATCGCCTGATCTGGCTAAAATTCTGTCCAATCGGTCAATCTGCGCTTGATTTTCCTAATCTGCGCCGGAATGATTGCACAGGCCTGAATTCTGGGTAACGACAATGGGCCTGATAGGGTGGGACCGGGCCATCAGCCCGGCTCGAGGCAAAAACGGGAGACTATTCATGAAGACGTTGATGCAGGCGGCGTTTGCCGCTGGCGCATTTTGCATGGCCGCGTCGGTGGCGATGGCCGATCCCGCGGTCGTCTACGATTCAGGCGGCAAGTTCGACAAATCCTTCAATGAAGCCGCTTACAACGGCATGGAGAAGTTCAAGAAGGACACCGGCACCAGCTACCTCGAGTTCGAGGTGCAGGCCGATGCGCAGCGTGAGCAGGCGTTCCGCAAGATGGCACAGCGCGGCGCCGACCCGATCATCGGCATCGGCTTCAGCCAGGAATCCGCGATCAAGAAGGTGGCGCCGGAATTCCCTAAGCTGCGCTTCGTGATCATCGATTCCGTGGTTGACCTCCCGAACGTGCAGTCGATCGTGTTCAAGGAGCAGGAAGGCTCCTACCTCGTTGGCGTCCTGGCGGCGCTGGCCAGCAAGACCGGCAAGGTCGGCTTCGTCGGGGGCATGGATATCCCGCTGATCAGCCGGTTCGAATGCGGCTACGCACAGGGCGCGAAGTCGGCGAATGCGAACGTCGAAGTGCTCGCCAACATGACCGGCACCACGCCATCGGCCTGGAACGATCCGACTCGCGGCGGCGAGCTCGCCAAGGGCCAGTTCGACCGCGGCGTTGATGTCGTGTTCGCGGCCGCCGGCGGCACGGGCGTTGGCGTCTACCAGGCGGCCAAAGATTCCGGCAAGCTCGCGATCGGTGTCGATTCCAACCAGAACTACTTGCAGCCCGGCACCATGCTGACCTCGATGATGAAGCGCGTCGATGTTGCCGTCTACAACAGCGCGAAGGCGGCGATGGACGGCACCTGGAAGGCCGGCGTCACGGTCCTCGGCCTCAAGGAAGGCGGCGTGGATTGGGCGCTCGATGACTACAACAAGTCGCTGATCACCGACGACATGAAGGCGAAGGTGGAAGCCGCCCGCGCCGACATCGTCTCCGGCAAGGTCGAAGTGCACGACTACATGACCGACAATTCCTGCCCGATGTGATCGCGCAGAGCTCTGGAATGGCAACAGAGCAGGTCGGCAATTCGGAATCGCCGTCGGCCGCAACCCAGCCGGCGGCGATCGAATTGCGCGGTATCGACAAGTCCTTCGGTGCCGTCCATGCCAACAAGAATGTCAACCTAACAATTGCCAAGGGATCGATCCACGGCATCATCGGTGAGAACGGCGCCGGCAAGTCGACCCTGATGAGCATCCTCTACGGCTTCTACACGGCCGATGCGGGCGAGATCCTGATCAACGGCAAGCCTGTTCGCATTCACGGGTCGCACGATGCGATCGCCGCCGGCATCGGCATGGTGCATCAGCATTTCATGCTGGTGGAGCCGTTCACCGTGCTCGAGAACGTCATGCTGGGGGCGGAGGGCGGTGCATTGCTGCGTGACGGCACGGCGAAGGCGCGTAGCGAACTTGAGCGACTGGCCCGCGACTATGGCCTCAATGTCGAGCCTGATGCGCACATTTCGGAACTGCCGGTAGGCGAACAACAGCGGGTCGAGATCCTGAAGGCACTGTTCCGTCACTGCGACATCCTGATCCTGGACGAACCGACCGGCGTGCTGACGCCGCAGGAAACGGATCAGCTGTTCCAGATCCTGCGTGCACTGAACGCGCGTGGCGTGACCATCGTCCTCATCACTCACAAGCTGCGGGAGATTCTGGCGATTACCGACACCGTGTCCGTAATGCGGCAGGGCGCAATGGTCGCAACCATGCCGACCAGAGAGGCAACGCGGGAGCAGCTTGCCGAGTTGATGGTTGGCCGGAAGGTGCGCCTGGAGCTCGACAAGACGCAGGCGAAACCCGGCGAGGTCCGCCTTTCGGTCCGGGATCTCACGGTCATCGACAGCAAGGGCGTGAAGCGCGTCGATGGTGTCGGGTTCGACCTGCACGCCGGAGAGATTCTGGGCATCGCCGGCGTCTCCGGCAACGGACAGAGCGAGTTGTTGGAGGCGCTGTCCGGCATTCGGCCGCTCTCGAGCGGCGGAATCAAGCTATGTGACCTGAAGATATCGTCCGATATGCCGTGCGGCCCGGCGGAAGCGCGCGAGCACGGAATGGCGCATGTGCCGGAGGATCGTCTGCGCCTTGGCGTCGTGACGGCGTTTCCCGCATGGGAGTCCTTTGCCCTCGGGTACCACGAGGACCACGCCTATAACGGCCGTATCCTCATGGACCGTGAGGCGATGACCAATGCCTGCGGCAAGCTGATGGAGCGGTTCGACGTGCGGCCGCGCGATCCTGCGCTGAAGTGCGGCAACTTCTCAGGCGGCAACCAGCAGAAGCTGATCCTCGCGCGCGAGATTGCCCGTCAGCCGAAGGTACTTGTCGTCGGTCAGCCGACCCGCGGCGTCGACATCGGCGCGATCGAGTTCATTCACCGGCAGTTGATCGCCTTGCGCGATGCCGGCTGCGCCATCCTTCTCGTCTCGGTCGAGCTGGATGAAATCATGTCCTTGAGCGACCGCATCCTTGTGATGTTCCAGGGCCGGATCGTGGGCGAAGTGAATGGAGACGAGGCCGACGAACGCACGCTCGGCCTGATGATGGCGAACGCGCACGTTCAGACCGACGAGGCCGCATGAGCGCAGCGCCGCAAGTTGCACTGCCGCGCTGGGTCGATATCGGGCTGCTGCCGGTCATCAACCTCATTCAGGCACTGCTGGTCGCCGGGCTTGTCGTGCTCGTCATCGGCGTCAATCCGCTGGACGCCATGCGCATCATGGCGTGGGGCGTCGTGCAGGATTCCGTCTCCATCAGCTACACGCTGTATTATGCGACCGACTTCATCTTCACCGGGCTCGCCGTCGCGGTCGCCTTTCACGCCGGCTTGTTCAATATCGGCGGGGAAGGGCAGGCCTACATCGCGGGTCTGGGCGCGACTCTCGTGATCCTGGCCCTGGACGCCTATCTGCCCGGCATCCTGCTGATTCCCCTCGGGCTCGTAGCGGCCATCATCTTCGGTGCGGGTTGGGCTCTGGTGCCGGCCTATCTGCAAGCCTACCGCGGCAGCCACATCGTCATCACGACCATCATGTTCAACTTCATTGCGTCGTCGCTGATGGTCTATATCGCGTCGGACATCCTGCGGCCGCCAGGTGAAATGGTGCCGAGCAGCCGCGAGTTCGCGCCCTCCGCCTATCTGCCGCACGTGCACGATATCGCCGCCTGGCTCGGTTTCGAGATGCCGAGCACGCCGCTCAACATCTCGATCATTTGGGCGGCCGTCTGCTGCGTCTTCGTATGGGTTTTCATCTGGCGCACCCGGTGGGGCTACGCGATCCGCGCCGTCGGCCTGTCGCCGAAAGCCGCCGTCTATGCCGGCATCTCGCCCAGCCGGGTGATCATGATCGCGATGTGCCTGTCCGGCGCGCTCGCCTCAGGTGTCGCGCTCAATGAGATCATCGGCTACCACCATCACCTGCTGCTCGATTTCGTGGCCGGGGCGGGTTTCACGGGCATCGCGGTGGCGCTGATGGGCCGCAACCATCCGATCGGGATCGTCCTGTCCGCGATCCTGTTCGGCGCACTCTATCAGGGTGGCGCCGAACTCTCGTTCGAGATCCCGACCATCAATCGCGACATGGTGGTGGCCATGCAGGGTCTTGTCATCATGTTCTCCGGCGCGCTCGCCTACATGAACCGGCCATGGGTCGCGCGGCTTTATATTATGCTTGACCGCCGCGCGGTCCTGGCGGAGGCGGCCTGAGATGGACGACCTTTGGCTCCAGGTGGTCTCGATCCTGTCCGCTACTTTGCGCGTAGCGACGCCTTTGGTGTTCGCCGCCATGGCCGGCATGTTCTCCGAACGCTCCGGCACCATCGATATCGGGCTGGAGGGCAAGATGCTGGCGGCCGCATTCGCGGCGGCCTGCGTCGCGGTGCTTACGGGATCGGCCTGGGTTGCGCTGTTGGGCGCTGTGCTCGTCGGGATCATGATGGCGCTCCTGCACGGAGTGGCCTGCATCACCTATCGCGGGAACCAGGTGGTCAGTGGAGTCGCCATCAACATCATGGCGGCTGGACTGACAGTGGTGCTGGGAAACGCCTGGTTCGGGCGCGGCGGCCAGACACCGGATCTCTCGACCGGTGCGCGCTTCATGCCTCTGCGCTGGCCGGGAGTTGAGGGTGCGGCGTCCATACCGATCATCGGCCCGCTCTACAGCACCGTGATCAGCGGACATAGCCTGCTGATCTATCTCGCCTTCGCGACCGTGCCGCTGGCCTGGTGGGCACTCTATCGCACGCGCTTCGGCCTTCGTCTCCGCGCGGTCGGCGAGGATCCGAAAGTCGTCGACACGGCCGGCATCTCCGTGACATGGCTGCGCTACCGCGCCGTCATCATCGCCGGCACCTTGTGCGGCTTTGCCGGCACGTACCTGGCGATCTCCCAGAACGCCGGATTCAGCCCGAACATGACGGCGGGGCGCGGCTTCATCGCGCTGGCCGCGATGGTGTTCGGCAAGTGGCGCCCATGGCCGGCCATGTTCGCCTGCCTGCTGTTCGGCCTACTGGATGCCGTCGCGATCCGTCTGCAGGGCGTTATTGTACCTGGCATCGGTGAGGTTCCGGTGGAGTTGATCCAGGCTTCGCCCTATATCCTGACGGTGGTGCTGCTAGCGGGCTTTGTCGGGCGCGCGATGGCGCCCCATGCGCTGGGGCAACCCTACGTCAAGGAGCGTTGAGGACATGGACCAGCGCTTGTTCGCGGCAGCCAGTGCCGCCATGGAGCGGGCCTACGCGCCGTATTCGAAATTCCAGGTCGGGGCCGCGATCCTGGCGGAGAACGGCCAGATCTACAGCGGCTGCAATGTCGAGAACGCAGCCTATCCGGTCGGCACCTGCGCGGAAACCGGTGCCATCGCGGCGATGGTGCGGGATGGCGCACTGCAAATTCGCGAGATCGTCGTGATCGGACGCGGCGACAATCTCTGCGCGCCATGCGGCGGATGCCGCCAGCGCATCCGGGAGTTTGCCGCACCTGACACCAGGATCCATGTCTGCGGGCCGGAGGGTCTGCGCCGTACCTACGCGCGTGATGAGTTGTTGCCTGATTCGTTCGGGCCGGAAAACTTGGCATGAGCGAGGCCGCGAGCATCATCACGTCGGCCCGGCCTGGGTTCAAACCGCAGGTCGGTGTGATCCTCGGCTCCGGGCTTGGGCCCATGGCGCAGGATGTTGCGGACGCTACCGCGATCGACTATCGCGACTTGCCGGGGTTTCCGCAGCCGAGTGTTGAAGGTCATGCGGGACGATTGTCGCTGGGCATGATCGGCGCGACGCCGGTCGCCGTCCTACAAGGCCGCGCGCATTTCTACGAACACGGCCGCGCCGATGCGATGAAGGTGCCGGTGCGCACATTAAACGCGATTGGGTGCGAAGCGCTCATTCTGACCAACGCCGGCGGCAGCCTCGATCCCGCCATGGGCCCTGGCTCGGTCATGCTGATCACCGACCATATCAATCTTGTGCAAGCCTCGCCGCTCTACGACGAATCCGGCAACAGCCGGTTTGTCGACATGGTCGGCGCCTATGATTCCGGCCTGCAGGAAAAGGCGCGCGCCGCGGCCCGAAATGCCGGGATGGCCTTGCATGAAGGCGTGTACGCTTGGCTCTCGGGCCCGCAATTCGAAACGCCGGCCGAGATCAGGTTTCTCCGCCAGATTGGAGCTACCGCTGTCGGCATGTCGACCGTGCCCGAGGTGATCCTGGCCCGTCAGGTCGGCATGAAGGTCGCCGGATTCTCCATCATCACCAATCTCGGCGCAGGCATGAGCGAGACGCCGTTGAGCCACGAGCAGACCATGAACGTGGCGGCCGGTGCCGCCGGCGCACTGCGCCGCCTGCTCAATCGCATGATCACGGACTGGGGCGCCTGATGCTACCCCAGGAGATCATCCGCAAGAAACGCGACGGCGGTGCGTTGAGCGAAACCGAGATCGCAGAGTTCGTCGCCGGCATCACCGACGGCTCCATTTCTGAAGGGCAGGTGGCCGCCTTCGCCATGGCCGTGTTCTTCCGCGGCATGGAAATGCCCGAGCGCATCGCCCTCACGCGCGCCATGATGCGGTCGGGCGATGTGCTCGACTGGTCGCGCGAGGGGTTGGGCGGCCCCGTGGTTGACAAGCACTCGACAGGCGGCGTCGGCGACAAGGTGTCTCTGATGCTGGGGCCGATCGCGGCCGCCTGCGGCTGCTTCGTGCCGATGATCTCGGGCCGCGGCCTCGGCCACACCGGCGGGACGCTCGACAAGTTCGACGCCATTCCCGGCTACCAGACTCAGCCCGACACCGCCTTGTTCCGGCGCGTGGTGCGCGAGGTCGGCTGCGCCATTATCGGTCAGACAGCCAATTTGGCGCCGGCCGACCGCCGCCTCTACGCCATCCGGGACGTCACCGCGACCGTCGAATCCATCCCGCTCATCACCGCATCGATCCTTTCGAAAAAGCTTGCCGCCGGCCTTCAGGGCCTCGTGATGGACGTGAAGACCGGCAATGGCGCCTTCATGCCGACTTTCGAGTCCGCACGCGAGCTGGCGGACAGCATCGTGCAAGTCGCGACCGGAGCAGGGGTCAGGACGACGGCGCTGATCACCGACATGAACCAGGTGCTCGGCCATTCCGCCGGCCACGTCACGGAGGTCTTCGAGGCAATCGACTACCTGACCGGCAAGCGTCGTGACCCGAGGCTCGATGACGTAACGCGTGCACTGGTCGCGGAAATGCTCCTGGTTGGGAACCTGTGCGCCACGCCACAGGACGCCAAGTCCAAGGTCGACGCCGCGCTTTCCTCCGGCAAGGCAGCGGAGATCTTCGGTCGCATGGTAACGGCGCTCGGTGGTCCGTCGGACCTGCTGGAACATCCCGGCCGGCACTTGGCGTCGGCGCCGGTGGTCAAGGCTTGCCTGCCGGAACAGGCCGGCATGGTCGCGGCCATCGATACCCGGGCGATCGGGGTGGCCCTGATCGAGCTGGGCGGTGGTCGCCTCCGCTCCGAAGACAAGATCGACCATCGGGTGGGATTTTCCGACTTCCAGGGTGTTGGCAGGGAGGTCGGCCCAGATCGGCCGATCTGCTTGATTCATGCCGCCGACGGTGCATCCTGGGGCAGGGCTGCCGAGGCAATCCGCCAGGCGGTTCAGGTGGCAACCGGTGAACGTGTGGTCATTCCAGGCGTCATTCGCCAGCGGATTGCGGTAGACTAGCTTGATGCAGCGGCGTGCGATCATCCTGGTCCTGGATTCGTTTGGCATTGGCGCCACCGCCGACGCCGCACAGTTCGGCGATGCCGGCGCGGACACGCTCGGCCACATCGCGGAGGCCTGCGCCGCGGGCCACGCCGACAAAGCGGGCGTGCGATCCGGCCCATTGCACGTTCCGAACCTCGCGCGCTGGGGATTGGGCCAAGCCGCGGAACTGTCGACCGGCTCTGTTCCCGCCGGCCTCGAAGCCGGTCGGATCCAAGGCGCTTATGGCTGTGCCGCCGAAGAGAGCAGGGGCAAGGACACGCCGAGCGGACACTGGGAAATGGCCGGCTGCCCGGTGCCGTTCGAATGGGGTTATTTCCCGCGCGAGACGCCGTGTTTCCCCCGCGCGCTCATTTCCCAGCTCGTGCGCGAGTTCGATCTGCCCGGTATCCTCGGCGAGAAACATGCCTCGGGCACCGAGATCATCGCTGAGCTTGGGGTCGAACATATCCAAACAGGCAAGCCGATCTGCTACACCTCGGCCGACAGCGTGTTCCAGGTCGCGGCACACGAGAGTCACTTCGGGCTGGAGCGGCTTTATCGTTTTTGCGAACGCGCCAAGGAGCTGCTGGAACCGTTGAACATCGGCCGCGTGATCGCGCGGCCGTTTGTCGGCGAAACGCCCGCAGACTTCCGTCGCACCGCGCATCGCCGCGACTACACCACGCCGCCGCCGGAGGAGACGCTGCTGGACCGCGTGTCCGCTTCGGGCGCGGAGGTCTGGAGCATCGGCAAGATCGCCGACATCTTTGCCCATCGCGGAATCACGCGGAAGCTGAAGGCCGACGACAATACTGGCCTGTTCGACCGCACGCTCGAGGCTGTGGCCGGAGCTCAGGACCGCGCGCTGGTATTCGCTAACTTTGTCGATTTCGATATGCTGTACGGTCATCGCCGTGACGTCGTCGGGTATGCGGCCGCACTCGAGGCGTTTGACCGGCGACTGCCGGAACTGGAAGCGAAGTTATGCCGCGGTGATCTCGTGCTGGCGACTGCCGATCACGGTTGCGATCCCACGCGCCCAGGGACCGATCATACGCGCGAGCACGTGCCCGTGTTGTTCTTCGGCCCCGAAGTCAGTGCCGGATCACTTGGCAAGCGTCGCAGCTTTGCCGACATGGGTCAGACGATCGCGCAGCACTTGGGGCTGGCACCGCTGGCGCATGGGCGGGACTGCTTCGCATGACGCCGCGCCGCTTCCGGACTGGGGACGGCCACTTGTCGCCCGAGATGCAGGCAGCCTTCGCCCAAGACGGATATCTATTGCTGGAGGACTTTGTGACGCCGGCCGCCTGCGACCGGCTGCGCGCACGTGCCCGAGAACTCGTGGAGGGCTTCGATCCGGCCGAGCATCGCACGGTTTTTTCGACCACGAGCCGCTCGCATGCAGCGGCCGAGTACTTCCAGGAATCCGGCGACAAGATCCGCTTCTTTTTCGAGGAAGACGCCTTCGACGCCCGCGGCGAATTGAAGCAGCCCAAGGTGCTGTCGATCAACAAGATCGGCCATGCCATGCACGACCTCGATCCGGTCTTCGAGGCGTTTTCTCGCACCGTGAAGCTGCGCATGCTCGCCGGGGACCTC
Organism: Dongiaceae bacterium; assembly: GCA_041398065.1. Classification (GTDB taxonomy): domain Bacteria; phylum Pseudomonadota; class Alphaproteobacteria; order Dongiales; family Dongiaceae; genus Dongia_A. The sequence goes on from JAWKVL010000002.1 coordinate 24,289, forward strand.
GCCATCCGGTCACCCCGACTACTCCAATCGATGTATATCTTTAAGCAGCCTCATATCGGCGGCGAGGTGAGCTGGCACGTCGATTCGACCTATCTCTACACCGATCCGCTGAGCTGCATCGGCTTCTGGTTCGCGCTCGAGGATGCGACCATGGAGAATGGCGCGATGTGGTGCCTGCCTGGCGCTCATCGCCTGCCGCTGAAGTCGCGATTTCTGCGACGGAATGGAAGACTGGAGACGGATATCCTGGATCCGTTGCCTTGGCCGGATGGTCCCCGAGTCGGATTGGAAGCGCCCAAGGGTTCCTTAATCGTCCTGCACGGCCAACTGCCGCACTACAGCGGGCCAAATACATCCGACAGGTCGCGGCATGCCTACGCGCTGCACGTGATCGATGGGGAATGCCGCTATCCACCCGACAACTGGCTAGTCCGCGGAACGCAATTGCCGTTGCGCGCGCTCTAATTGAGGGCTGGCCCTAAGCTTTCATCTTTCGTTAAGCACTCTGCCGACGTAATGTGGCAATTGCCTCGCTTCACATGTGCCGAGGAAATAGGCGTGCGAATCTTGTTGGCCGATGACCATGAATTGGTCCTGGACGGATTCAAGGCGGTCATCGAACGTCATGCCCCGGAAGCCGAAGTGGCGACTGCGCGCAACTTTGATGAGGCGTTCGCACTGGTCGTTGCGAACGGCTGCTATGACGTGACATTGCTCGATCTCAACATGCCGGGCATGCAGGGGCTCGAAGGCCTGAAGCGCATGGTTGCCCATTGCCCCGGCGTGGCCGTCGCCATCATCACCGGCATGGTCACCAAGTCGGTCGCGAGTTCGGCGTTGGCTGCGGGCGCGAAAGGCTTCGTCCCGAAGACCTTGTCGGGTGCGAAGTTGATTGCGGCGCTTGAGGCGATGGCGGCCGGCCAGGTCTATGCGCCGGCGGACCTGATGCGTCCCACCGACGCTGCTGAGGGGTTGAAGATCATCGGTGCCGAAGTCCTGACGCCACGTGAGCTGGAAGTGGCGGCGATGCTCGTCAAGGGAGCGTCGAACAAGGAGATTGCCCGTGCCCTGGACCTGCAGGAGGTTACGGTCAAGCTGCATGTCCGCAACCTGTGCCGCAAGCTCGAAACCAAGAATCGCACTCAGATCGCCGTGCGGTTGGCGCAGCTCGGGCAGTTTACCTGAACGGCTACCCGACTGGCTCCGAGCGCCGCAGCTCTGTCGCCAGCCGCTCCAGCTCTTTCGCTTCCGGCAATTCGGGAAACTGGTATATGTGCGGCCTCACCACTTGATCTCGAAGCCGCGCGAGCAGGTTGCCGTCGTCCAGTTGCGCCAGCACGACGGCATGGCAGCGCGGACCCATCTCCGACACCAGCTCCAAGGCCGCATCTGCGCTGGTCGTCGAGGCAACCCGCAGCCCGAAGGCGGTCAAGCGTCGGGAAAGCTCTTCGGCTGCCGTCTCTGACGCATGGACGATGAGGGCATCCAATTCATCTTCCTGCGTATCCAATTCCAGCGGAGCGCCGACTTCCGGCGCGATGCGCGCGGGCCACAACAGCGTCACGATCGTCTGCTTGTAGGGACAGGTGTCGACCATGATCACCCCGCCGGTCTCGATCATGAGCGTGCCGAGCAGGGTCATTGCAGCAATCTCCGCCGCCGCCTCATCTGCGTGGGCAAGATCGAACATTCTGCCGACCAGTTCTCGGCTCCAGCCGTGCCCGCCGAAGTCGAACCGCACACGTCCGTAGCGCCAGATCGGTCGAAGGGTTCCGAATTGCACTTTGGTGCGCCGCGGATCAATCGGGTCGGACCAAATCTCCAGGCGGTGTCCGCTTAAGGCAACGTCTTCCGACGTCGTCGACGATGCGCCCACGACGGAATCGACCGTGATGCGCAGATGCGTATCCTGCCTCCCGAGCAGCGGCAATCCGGCCGCGCATAGATGCAGGATAGCTTGGCCCACTTCCGACTGGGTGGCTGTGACCTCGATATCTGATCCCGTTGGCACCTCCAGCTCCATTCGCGTGGAGATAGCGGCCTGGGCGGAGCGTGCGGCTTCCGTCACCGTCTCACCCAAGCGCGTAATATGCGTCGGGTCATCCGACCAGCCGACCGCGGCGCCAAACGCACGGACATCGGCGAGAGCCGCTTTCGTCGCATCCTTGATACGCGCGATCTGCCGCCGGTGCAGTTCACTCAATCGCGAATCGTCGCATAGCAACTCCGCATAGCCATGGACCGGACCCAGCTGGTTGTTCAGCTCGTGGCAAAACCCGCGAAGCAGGCCGCCGACCGACATGAGGTGCCCCATGCGCGTGAGCGGAATCGGCATCGCCACGCCAGACGTCATGTCCTGCATGTGCTGCCCGGTAGCGTCGTCCTCGACGCGGGTGTCGGGCATAGTCTGTTTGTCTGTGGGAGGCACGGTCCGGGCTACCAGAATGGCGACCAGAACGACGGCGGCGACGCTGATCGCCAGCAAGAGGATAACTATGCGCAAATGAGCACTCACAGCGGCGACGGCCGACATGGACAGCGTAGCATCCGGCGCCGAGGCCAGCATGTCGCTTGTGACACGTTCCTGCCATGCAAGCAATGCAATCGCCAGGCCGAGGACAATCAAAGCAACAATTGCTCCGACACGGACCGCTACACCTGCTGCATTACCTCCGATCATGCCTTCGGATCTCGCACGGACGCGAGCAGCTCGTCGATCGCGGCCTTCGCCCGCGCAACCGCGTCCTGAACCGCAGCGCTGCGCCCCGTCGCGCGATCGAGATCGCCGGTGTCGTCCGCGAGTTCGCCAGACAGGGCCGCCAGTTCGTTGAGCCCGAATGCTCCAGCCGCATCGCGTAAGGTCCGAAATGCAACGCGGACGCTGTCAAGATCGTTGGCGTGGATGGCCCGCTGGACACGATCGATTTGCGCGTCAATCTCACTTGAGAGGCTCTCGACCAGTGCCACGAAATCGGACACTGGCATTTCAGACCTGATCTGAATCGCCCGCGCGTGATCCAGCGCCGCTGGTTGTTCCGTGCTACGATCTGTCGGCAAACTCGACGCCAAGGTCCAGCGATCGATGATCTCTCGCAATTCATCAAGATGAAGGGGTTTGGCGAGATAGTCGTCGAATCCCGTGGCCAGATAGCGCTCCCGGTCGCCGACCATCGCATTCGCGGTGACTGCCACAATCGGAGCGCTGCCGTTGGGTTCAGGCAGGGCCCGGATCGCGGCGGCCGCGCTCACACCATCCATTTCGGGCATCTGAATGTCCATCAGGATAAGGTCGAAGACCTCGTTCCTCGCGGCCGCTACCGCCTCGCGCCCATTGCTGACGGTCGTCCCGACATGCCCCAGCCGGACCAGCATCTGAGTGACCAGTTCGCGATTGATGTCGTTGTCTTCGGCGACCAGGATCGAGGCTTGGCGTGGCGCGGCCGATGAAACGTCCGAGGTTGCCGCTGCTGGCCGCTCGAGCGGCGAAGCGACGATCGCACAGGGCAAGATGACAGTGAACGTGCTGCCGGCATTCACCGTGCTTTGGACGGCAATACTGCCGCCCAGCAGACTAACGAGGCGCTTCACGATGGCAAGGCCAAGGCCGGTGCCGCCGAACCGACGCGTCATGCCGCTGTCGCCCTGCCGGAACGGTTCGAACAGGCCCGCCATCTGATCCCCGCCGATGCCGATGCCGGTGTCCACCACGTCGATACGCAACTCGCAGCTATCGCCACGCATGGCACCGGTGGTGGCGCTGACGACCACCTGACCCCGCTGGGTGAACTTGACGGCGTTGCCGATCAAGTTGAACAGGATCTGCCGCAGTCGCGTGGGATCGGATCTCAGCCATTTCGGCAGACCTGGCGCGATGTCGGTCCGCAAGACGATGCCCTTGGCGTTGGCGCGCACCTTGAGAAGCGCGGCGACGCCTTCGATCAGTCCGGCAACGTCGAAATCCAGCAATTCTGTTTCGATCTTGCCGGCGTCGAGCTTGGACAGATCGAGGATGTCATTGATAATGGTCAGCAGAGTTTCCGCCGAATCCAGGGCCGTTGAAGCCCATCTCTTCTGATCCGGGCTCAGTTTTGAATCCAGGAGGAGCGACAGCATGCCGATGATGCCATTCATCGGCGTCCGGATTTCGTGGCTCATGGTCGCCAGGAACTGCGACTTGGCGGTGTTCGCCGCGTCGGCGGTCCGGCGCTGCTCCTCCAGGTCGCGCGCCAGAACGGCAAGCGAGGCGGCCTGATGACGCAGCTCTTCCTGCGCATTGAGCAGCTCGGTCACATCGGTGTGGACGCCGACCACGCGCACGACCCGGCCTTCTTCGTCCTTCATCTTGATGCCGCGCGTCAGGATGTGGACATCATGCCCCAGTTTGTGCCGGTAGCGCTGGACCATCTCGAAGCTGTCTGCCCGGTCCTCGAGGAAGTCGTTGAAGCGCTGGGATACCCGGTCACGATCCTCGCGATGGACCAGCGCGGACCAGGTCGAAAGCGAGTCTGGCAACTCGTCCTCCGCATAGCCGAGCTGCTCCTTCCAACGCGGCGAGAGCCAAAGCCGGTGCTCATTCGGCCGCCAGTCCCAGATTCCATCGTTGCTGCCGAGGATCGCGAGCGACAGGAACTGCTCCCGCTCGCGCAGCCTCTCCTCGATTTGCGCTTTGTCCAGGTTGAGCGCAGCGAGCAGCAGGCAGGTCAGGGTAAGGCAGGCGACAAAGCTATGCAGCCCGACGAGCTCGGTGAGCTGGTCGCGGGCGCCGAGAAAGTGCTGATCGCCGAACTTGGCGGTCGCAAGGGCGACTGCCGAGATACAGAGTGCAACCGCGATCGACACGCGGCGCGGCGCGCGCAGCGCCACCCATGCCACGATCGGAAAGACAATGAACGTGGCGGCTGCAGCGTAGGCCACATCGGGCCATATCACGGACGCCTGCAGTGCCGCGAAGGCCAGCAATGTGAGCATGCCGGCTTCGATCCAGTTCTCGGTCGTTGCGGCCTGTTCGCCGCGATTGCTGAGGATGAGAATGGCGGGCGCAACGGTGATAACGCCGCCCACGTTGCCACCCCAGAACACCGCGACGTTGTGCCAGTAGTCGGCCCAGTTCGTGACCCCGAGCAGGCTGAGTGCGTACAGGCCTGCGAGCGCCTTGAACAGGGTGCCGACAGGAGCGCCGACCGCCACCAGAGCGGCAATGTCGCGCAAGCGCCGCAGGGCCATGTCGAAACCGACCAGGCGCAGCAGCAAAATGCCGATCAGCGGCTCCGCAACCGCAAGCCCAGGCATCAGCACACTGGCCACCGGAGACAAGTGCATCCAAAGAAGGTTGGAGATGGCATCGCCGATCCAGATCGGAACGACGGAGCGCAGGCCGAATCGCAGCAGGACCGCCAGGGCAAAACCGCTCGGCGGCCAGACCGCTGAAATGCCGGTCTCCAGCGCAAACGCGATGCCGACAGCAAAGCACAGAATATAGCCCGCCGCGACCAGGACTCCCTCGCCGAGCAGGCTTGAACCGGCGGAAAGACGCCAGGAAATTCTACCAGTTTCGGTCTGCGTCGCCAAAGTAGGCTGTACCCTTGTCAGTGGGTCCGGCATGCAGGCGTGACCGCCGCCTCCCGGCCATGTTCGGACATCATTCAACGCTCTGTTAGCGGTGGCAACTGCGAATACACCCGCCGAGCCGGCTCCGGTTGCCTCCCTCGGGTGTTGGATGCATGCTTTGCCCGTCCACGGATTCCAGGTGGCGCCACCGGCCGGACGGAGCAGGAGGGGGTGGATACGTGCGGCCAATGGGCGTTGAGGTGGAACTGGCGGTCCTGGCAGGGGCCATTGGATTGCTGGCAGCCATCGCCGTCATGTGCGTCGCGGTCGACGGCATCTCAATGCGTGTTCAAACCGCGGCGCCGGCTGCGGTTGCCATTCTCAGTGGCCTGGCGATTGCCCATTCGACCCGCCGCCTGACAGTGCGAATCGAGCGATTGCAAGGTTGGGTAGCCCTGATGGCCGGGGAGGCGGAAGTTATTCGGCGCGAAGTCGCCTCGCATTTGACGTCGTGCTGCTCTTTGCCGGGCTGTTTCCCGATCGCTCGTCCATTGCGCTGGATGACATCGCCGCCGGCCTGAAGGTGCCAGCAATCGGGCGGCACTTCGCACGAGGGATGCATTGACCACGAGTGAGACCTTCGCGCGGCTTCTCGATACAGTGAATCGGCAAGGTGTGACGAAATTGGAAGCAGCGCCAACCGTGCAGCGCAGGACGGCCAAGCGGTCCGGCATAGGCGCGAGCGTGTCGCAAACGGATTCGACGCCATGACCGACACAACCGCCGTCGCGCGGATCGATCCGTTCCCCTTTCAGCATCGGGTCGCCGATCTGATGGCGACGGATGTTCCGATCCTGGAACGATCCGCCCCACTGGCAGCGGCAGCGGATGTAATGGCGCGGCAAAATGCCAGCGCGGTCATCGTTGTGGATGCGGAGAAACGGCCTGCCGGCATTGTGACGGAACGCGACATCCTGGTTCGGCTGGCGCAAGATGCGGCGGATGCCCTGAAAGTGCCGGTTGCTGAGATCATGAGTGCGCCGGTCGCGTCCATCACGACCGATGCCTTCGTCTATCTGGCGATCGCGCGCATGGATCGGCTTCGCCATCGGCATCTGGCGGTCGTGCACCCCGAGACCGGCGCATTGGCCGGCCTGCTCGATATTCGCGCAGTATTGCGCCGGCGCGCTACGGTTGCCCTCGTGATCGCCGATCAGGTCGCGCAGGCCAGGTCCGCGCAACAACTGGCGGAAGCGTTCAATCAATTGCCGGAACTCGGCCGCTCTCTGCGTGCCGAAGGCGTCGCTGCGTATCAGGTCGCTGCGGTCATCAGCAGCGTCATACGCGACATGACAGCACGCGCCGGGCAGCTTGCCGTTGCCGAGATGACGGCGACCGGCAAGGGCGACCCGCCGGCAAATTGGTGCCTGCTGGTGCTGGGTTCGGGCGGCCGTGGGGAGAGCCTGCTGGCCGCCGATCAGGACAATGCCCTGATCCACGATCACAAGGATGACGATCATCCGTGGTTCCAGGATTTCGGCGTTCACATGTCCCGAATCCTCAACGAGGCCGGCGTTCCATATTGCAAGGGCAAAGTGATGGCCTCGGAGCGCGGGCTCCGCCACAATCTGGAGGGGTGGCGGCTGAACCTGGAGGACTGGTTCAACCGTCCGGAGCCGGAAGCGATCCTGAGCGCGGACATATTCTATGACTTCTCGCCGGTCGAAGGGCGGTTCGCCTTGGCCGGCAGCCTGCGGAAGATCGCGACCCGAGCGCAGGACGCCCGCTTATTCCTCAACCTGATGGCGAAAGAGATTGGCGAGAAAAGCGCCGCCCTCGGCTGGTTTGGCCGGATCAAGACCAAGAAAGGCCGCGTCGACCTGAAGATCGGCGGCCTGTTTCCCATCGTCGCCGGTGGACGAGTGCTCGCGCTGCGGCTGGGAGACATCTCGCTCTCATCCCGCGACCGCTGGCGCGCCGCCCATTCGGCGGGGATCATCGTCGAGGAGGATCTGGCGCGCTTGCTGGACGCGCATGAGATGATATTGGGCCTGATCCTGGATCAGCAGCTCGAGGATCTGGCAAAGGGTCAGGCGCCGTCATCCCAGGTCGCGGTGCGCCGCCTCCTGGATTTGGAACAGGATCGGCTGAAAGAGGCGCTCCATGTCGTTGGGCAGATCGATTTGATCGTGAAAAATGCGCTCATGGACGCTGCCCTAAGACCGCGTGCGCAGCTTGACCAAGCTGATCCGAAAGCGACGCCTAAGCCCTGAACCAGGACGCTCCCGGAATGACGGAAGGCGGGCGCCATGCTAGCCTCCGCGCCATGAAAACCGAGCTTCTGGCATACGAACTGACACCCGAGGAATTGCCGGCGGATCCCGTCGCCTGGTGCCGTACGTTTGCCGACCGGCCGGGCTTGGCGCTGTTCGACAGTGCGCTGAAGGACGAGCGTCTGGGTCGCTATTCGTTTCTGGGCATCGATCCGTTCGCGCGCCTGGAAGGAGACCGTTTCGGCGTACGTCTGAACGGCGCGGCGGTCGGGAGCGATCCCTTCGCCGTGGTCGGGGATCTATGCGCGCGATATCGCGTAGAAACTCGACCCGACCTGCCGCCGTTTCAGACCGGCCTCGCCGGGTATTTCGGTTATGGCCTGCGTCATCACGTCGAGCGCGTATCATCACACGCTCGCGCCGACATCGCATGGCCCGATCTCATTCTGGGGCTCTATGATCTCGTGCTCGCATTCGATCACGTCGACAGTCGCGCCTGGCTGTTGGCGAGCGGCTACCCCGAAGCCAGCGTCCAGGGGCGGCGCGAGCGCGCCAGGGCTCGAATTGCCTGGGCGCGTGACCGATTGCGTCAGCCCCCCATGCATCCGCCACTGCCGTCCTGGGCTATCTCAGCCAGGCCTGACCTGACACAGCTTGAATTCAAGAACGCGGTCCGGCGGACCATCGATTACATCGAAGCGGGCGACATCTACCAGGCCAACATCACCCAACGCTTCCGTGCCAAGCTGCCGGCGGACTTTGATCGCCTGTCGCTCTACCGGGCACTGCGCACGCGTAATCCTGCGACCTTCGGTGCCTATCTCGATTTCGGCGAAACTTCCATTCTTTCGTCGTCGCCCGAACGGTTCCTCAAAGTGGCCGAGGGACAAGTGGAAACGCGGCCGATCAAAGGCACGCGCCCACGCGGTCACGGCTCGGCCGAAGACGGGGCTCTGGCCGCCGAGCTTCTGGCGAGCAACAAGGACCGCGCGGAAAACCTGATGATCGTTGATTTGCTTCGCAATGACATCAGCCGTGTCTGCCGGATCGGTTCGGTCAAGGTGCCGACTTTGTTCGGCCTCGAGAGCTACGCGACCGTGCACCATTTGGTGTCGGTCGTCACGGGCGAGCTGGCCGAAAGGCGGACTGCCGTCGATCTCTTGAAGGCCTGCTTCCCCGGCGGTTCGGTCACCGGCGCGCCGAAGATCCGCGCCATGGAGGTCATCGCCGAGCTGGAGCCGACCGCGCGTGGGCCCTATTGCGGCTCGATCGGCTATCTCAGCGCCGACGGCGGCATGGACAGCAACATCGTCATCCGGACCTATTGCATCCATGGCCGGGATCTGACCTTCCAGGTCGGGGGCGGCATTGTCGCGGATTCCGACCCGCAGGCCGAGTACGAGGAGAGCCTGACCAAGGCCAAGGCGCTGATCGAGGTGCTGGCGCAAGGCGGCATCCAGCCCGCGCGCGGATCGGCGGCATGATCTGGCTCAACGGCCGGCTGGTCGCGCGCGAGCAGGCTCACATCGATCCCGCCGACCGTGGCTTGTTGCTGGGCGATGGCTTGTTCGAGACCCTGCGCGCCTATCGTGGCCACGTCTTCAAGCTCGAGGATCATCTGCAGCGCATGGCGGCCGGCGCGGCGGAGCTTGCGATTCCGTTGCCGCTCGACCCGCCGAGCATTGCCGACGGTGTGCGCGAGACGCTCGCTGCCAACCAGCTTTCGGAAGCCGACGCCGCCCTGCGCATTACTCTGACGCGCGGCCCGGGGCAGCGCGGCCTGCTTCCGCCGGAGGATCCGCTGCCGACGCTCATCATCTCGGCCGCCGCCTATCACCCGCCGGCAAGCGCAGACGGCTTCATCGCTGTCACGTCCAAACGCGTGCGCCGCAACGAAGGATCCACCACGTCACGCCTCAAGACGCTGTGCTATCTCGACAACGTCATCGCCCAAAGCGAAGCGGAAGCGGCCGGCGCCGACGAGGCGATCATGCTGAACAATCGAGACGCCATCGCTTGTGGCGGCCGCAGCAATGTGTTTGCGGTATTGGATGGCGTTCTCGTGACACCCGCGATCGAGCAGGGAGCCTTGCCGGGCATCACGCGCCACGCCGTGCTCGCGATCTGCAGGACAGACGGCATCGAATGCCGGGAAGGCACGTTCGGCCGCGCGGAGCTGCGCGGCGCATCGGAAATATTCGTCACCAACTCTCTGCTGGAGATCGTGCCGGTTCGCCGCTTCGATGAAGCGGATTTTGCGGTCGGCCCAGTGACGAAGCACATCGCCGCTGCCTACGCGGCGCTCACGCCACGCTGAGCCGGCTGTTCAGCGGACGACCGAGCCCCACAGATCATATTCGTCGGCCTGGGTGATCCTGGCCTGCACGAGGTCGCCGGGCTTCAGCTTGGTCTCGCCGTCGAGATAGACATTCCCGTCAATCTCCGGCGCGTCGGCGGGAGAGCGGCCGGTGGCGCCGTCCTTGTCCACCTCGTCGATCAGAATTGGCAGAGTGCGCCCGACCTTGCTCGCCATGCGCCGTTCGCTGATCTGGCGCTGGGCCTCCATGAACCGGTCGAAGCGATCCTGCTTCTCGTCCTCGTCGACCTGCTCCGCGATCTCGTTGGCCTTGGCGCCCTCGACCGGCTCGTATTTGAAGCAGCCGACCCGGTCCAGCTCCGCCTCGTGCAGCCAGTCCAGCATCTCGTCGAACTCCTCTTCGGTCTCGCCCGGGAAGCCGACAATGAAGGTCGAGCGGATGGTGAGGTCGGGACAGATCTCGCGCCACTTCTGGATGCGCCCGAGCACCTTCTCCTGATTGGCCGGACGGCGCATGGCTTTGAGGATGCGGGGACTGGCGTGCTGGAAGGGAATGTCGAGATAGGGGAGGATCTTGCCCTCCGCCATCAGCGGCAGCACCTCGTCGACGTGCGGATAGGGATAGACGTAGTGCAGCCGCACCCAGATGCCGAGCTGGCTCAACGCCTCGCACAGCTCCGTCATGCGCGCCTTGACCATCTGGCCGCGCCACTTGCTCTCGGCGTATTTGAGATCGACGCCGTAGGCGCTGGTGTCCTGCGAGATCACCAGTAGTTCCTTCACCCCGGCCTTCGCCAGGTTTTCTGCCTCGACCAGCACGTCGCGCGCCGGGCGGCTGACCAGGTCGCCGCGCAGGCTCGGAATGATGCAGAAGGTGCAGCGATTGTTGCAGCCCTCTGAAATCTTCAGGTACGCGTAGTGCCGCGGCGTCAGGCGCAGGCCCTGCGGCGGCACCAGATCAACGAACGGATCGTGCTTTGGCGGGACCGCCTTGTGTACCGCGTCGACGACCGATTCATATTGCTGGGGTCCAGTGACCGAGAGCACATCGGGATGGACCGAACGGATCGCCTGCTCGTTCCCGCCCATGCAGCCGGTCACGATGACCTTGCCGTTCTCCTTCAGCGCTTCGCCAATGGCGTCCAGCGATTCCTGCTTGGCGCTGTTCAGAAACCCGCAGGTGTTGACGATCACCACGTCCGCTCCGTCGTACGAGTCCGAGACGACGTAGCCCTCCGCCCGCAGCTTGGTCAGGATCCGCTCGGAATCCACCAAGGCTTTCGGACAGCCGAGGCTGACAATGCCAACCCGCGGGGTGGCTTTGGATACGCTTTGCTTCATCGAGACCTGAAAGCACGAGGGCGGCCCATCGCCGCCCGAATTCGGCGGCGGTCTATCGCGAAAGGCGAGCGGGCGCAAGAGTGGCCGCCGCAGGGCAGCTATCCTCCTGCCGATCGAATCAAGATTGTTGGCGCAAGACTCTGGGTTTTAAGGAGATTCTCGAAGCGACACCGCTCGCCAGTGCCACGCCCGAGCCGACGATCAGGACGGCGGCAACGGTCACGGCGTTTGGCCATTCGCCCAAGGTCAAGGCGGCGACGACGGCTGTCAGGGCAGGGGTCAGGGAGACAAAGGACGAGGCGCGTGGCGCGCCGAGCACCGCCACGGCATAGCTGTAGGATGCAAGCGCCAGCAGGCCGGACAGGATCCCCTGCGCAAAGCCCTGGATCGTCAGGGTCTGCCAGGGAACAGACCAGAGTGGCGTCCCGCCCTGGAACAGATCGGCCACGACCATGATCACAACAGAAACCGAGTTGATGAGCGCGGCCGCCTGCCAGGCGGTCAACCCGGAGCGTTTGAATGCCAATGTGAAACACGCCCAGCAAGCGGCTGAGACAAGGAGCAAGACCTGCCCGCGCCAATCCCCGATCCCGGCCTCGATCAGGCTCGAGCCGCAGAGCCCGGCCACGCCCGCGAGGACCAGCCCGTAGCCCAGCAGCCGGGCGCCCGAATAGCGCTCGCCGAACAGTGCGAAGGCAAACAGCGCAACGAACATTGGCATCACGCCCGGCAGCATGACACCGACCTGGGCTGCCGGGGCCATCGTCATGGCCTGCGAGCAGATCAGGAAGAACGGCGCGCCGGAGCCGCAGACCATGATCGCGCACTTTGCCCATCCAGCGCGGCGGTAGGCTGCTTTGCTGCGCAGCAAGATCGGCAGCATGATCAGCGCCGGGATGGAATAGCGCAGCAGGCCCAGCTGCACCGGCGCCATGTCAGTCGTGACTCCGTGACGCGTGAAGACGATCCACCCGCTCCAGATCAGGACGGACGCAAGCGCCGCCAGCGACCCCACCAGGGTCGACTTGCCGGTGATGCCCCGATTTGTGTCCATTGCGCACGTTCCTGCCAAAGCTGGAGCCCTTGCGCGGATCATATTGCGGATGCTGCGCAAAAATCATTGCAAAGATGCCTCAATATGCTAGAGGTGTAGCAATTTTATAGCGGGGAGCGATGCCTTGGCGACTGAAAATGCCACACTCGGCCTCGACGCGCTCGATACGAAGATCCTGGCTGTGCTGCAGGAAGACGGGCGGCTCAGCAACGTCGAGCTGGCTGAGCGGGTCGGGCTCTCGCCTTCGCCGTGCCTGCGTCGGGTCAAGCGCCTCGAGGAAGAGGGCTTCATCGCCGGCTACAAGGCGAAGGTCGACCGCCGCCGGCTGGGGCTCGGCATGACGATCTTCGTCGGTGTGAAGGTGGACGGCCACCGGGACGCCAACGCCAATGCGTTCCAGGACGGGGTGCGCAAGCTGCCGGAGGTGGTGGCCTGTCACATGGTGTCCGGGGAGGCGGATTTCCTGCTCGAGATTGTTGTTGCAGATTTGGCCGCTTACGACGCGTTCCTCTCACGGACGTTGCTCAGTATGCCGATGGTGCGCGACATCCGCAGCAACTTCGCGATCCGTACTGTGAAGTCGGACGGCGCATTGCCGGTTGCCGGCCGGTGAGGGTGTCAGCTTTACGGAATCGGCCATGATCCCTATAACGCGGTGCAAGTCTTAACCCATGTATTCGACGGCGCGGCCCCATGTTTGACGTCAAATGGATTCGGGAAAATCCCGAGGCTTTCGATCGTGGCCGCGCACGTCGGAACCTGCCTGCGCTGGCAGCCGAGATCATGGCGCTCGACACCAAGCGCCGCGCTGCGCAGACCAGTTGGCAGGAGATGCAGGCGCGCCGCAATGAGCTCTCCAAGCAGATTGGACAACTAAAGTCGAAAGGCCAGGACGCGACCGCCGTGATGGCGGAAGTCGCCGCCCTCAAGGACAAGATGACCGAGGCTGAGGCAGCCGAACAGGCGGCGGCAAAGGAGCTCGAGACCATCCTTGCCAGCCAGCCCAACTTGCCGGCGGAAGATGTGCCGGAGGGCCTCGACGAGAAGAGCAACCGCGAGGAGCGCGTGGTCGGCGGCAAGCCGAACTTCGCCTTCACCCCCAAGCAGCACTTCGAGATCGGCGAAGCCCTGGGCATGATGAGCTTCGAAGATGCCGCCAAGCTCTCGGGCACCCGCTTTGTCGTGCTGAAGGGGATGCTGGCGCGGCTGGAGCGTGCGATCGCGCAGTTCATGCTCGATCTGCATACCGGCGAGCTGGGCTATACGGAGGTCTCGCCGCCTTTCCTGGTGCGCGACACGGCGCTGTTCGGCACCGGCCAGCTGCCGAAATTCGCCGAGGACCAATTCCGTACCGAGCAGGGCCTCTGGTTGATCCCGACCTCCGAGGTCCCGCTGACGAATTTGGCCGCGGACGAGATCATCGACGAAACGGCACTGCCCTGGCGGTTCACGGCGCTCACGCCGTGCTTCCGCTCGGAAGCAGGCGCGGCGGGCAAGGACACGCGCGGCATGATCCGCCAGCACCAGTTCCTGAAGGTGGAGCTGGTCTCGATCGCCCATCCCGACCATTCGGACGAAGAACACAAGCGCATGACCAATTGCGCCGAGGAAGTGCTGAAGCGCCTCGGCTTGCCGTACCGGGTCATCACGCTCTGCACCGGCGACATGGGCTTCTCCGCACAGAAGACCTACGACATCGAAGTGTGGCTACCAGGGCAGAACGCCTATCGGGAAATTTCGAGCTGCTCGAACTGCGGCGAGTTCCAGGCGCGGCGCATGAAAGCGCGCTGCCGCAAGCCGGGCGAGAAGGGCACGCGATTCGTCCACACGCTCAACGGCTCCGGCCTTGCGGTTGGACGCACCCTGGTTGCCATCCTCGAGAACTATCAGCAGCAGGACGGATCGGTCGTCGTTCCTGATGCGCTGCGCCCGTATATGAACGGCCTTGAAAGAATCGCGAAAGCAAATGCCTAAGGCACCGCTCAAGAGCTTATCCGAAGCACGCATCCTGGTTTCCAATGACGATGGCATTCATGCCCCGGGATTGAAGGTCCTGGAACGCGTCGCGCGCTCGCTGTCGAAGGATGTCTGGGTGATCGCGCCGGAGGCGGAGCAGAGCGGAGCCAGTCACGGCCTCACGCTGCGGCGTCCGCTTCCGGTCCACAAGATCGGCCCGCGGCGCTTTGCGGTCGGCGGCACGCCCAGCGACTGCGTGCTGATGGCGGTCAGGCACATCATCATGGACCGCGCGCCGGACTTGGTGCTCTCCGGCGTCAATCGCGGCGCGAACCTGGGCGAGGATGTGTTCTATTCCGGCACTGTCGCCGCCGCGCGCGAGGCGGCGCTCCTCGGCATCCCGGCGATCGCCTTCAGCCAGGTGCGCAAAGGCGAAACGCTGCACTGGAAGACGGCCGAGAAATTCGCGCCCGAGATCATCCGCCGGCTCTATGCCGGGTCCTGGCCGCAATCGATCCTGGTGAACGTCAACTTCCCGCCGGTGCCGCCGGATGAGGTGACCGGCATCAAGGTCGCGCCACAGGGCCGCCGCCTGGAGCATACGCAAGTGAAGATGGCCAAGGATCCCTATGGCCGCGATGTCCTGTGGATCGGCGATTTCCCGACCGACGATCCCAAGGACCCGAATACCGACCTCGGAGCCATCATCGAGAACATGGTGGCGGTGACGCCGCTCGAGTGCGATTCCACCCATGCCGCAACGGTGCCGCAGCTTGCGGCACGGTTTTCGGACATGAAGCGGACGGCTACAAAGTCGGCACGCAAGCGGGCGGTGGGATGAGCCTCCAGGCGCGCAAGATCCGACTCATCATGAGCCTGCGGCGCGCAGGCATCACCGACACGCGCGTGCTGGCGGCCCTGGAGCGCATCCCGCGCGAGAAGTTCGTGCTTCCGCACTTCCACGACCAAGCCTATGAGGACCAGGCACTGCCGATCGCGCAGGGCCAGACCATCAGTCAGCCGCAGATCGTGGCCCTGATGACGGAAGCGCTGCAGGTCGAGAAGAACCACAAGGTGCTGGAGATCGGCACGGGCTCCGGTTACCAGGCTGCTGTTCTGTCGCGACTGGCCCGCCGGGTCTACACGATCGAGCGGTTCGCTTCCCTACTCAAGGAAGCCGAGGCGCGTTTCCACGAGCTGCGCATCCACAACATCACGTCGAAGGTCGCCGACGGCGCCAAGGGCTGGAAGGAACAGGCGCCATTCGACCGCATCATCGTAACGGCCGCCGCCGACGGTGTGCCGCAGACCTTGATCGATCAATTGGCCGAAGGCGGCATCATGGTGGTGCCGGTAGGCGCCGAGCGTGGCGACCAGGTGCTGCTGCGCCTTACCAGAACACCTGATGGCGTGCACCAGGAAATCCTGGCCGATGTCCGCTTTGTGCCGCTGGTTGGCGGTGCGTTGCCGGAAGAAGAGGGCCGTTCCCCGCGGACGGCGCAGAACGGTCGAGGGTGATGAGCAGCATCGGCGCGTTCCGCACGTTGCTCCTCGCTATGCTCACCGCGGCGGCAGTTGCGGGCTGTCATCTGGATACGATGCTGGCGGCGCCGCCGGCCCCCGATCCAGCGGTGCCGGCCGGTGCTCCGTTTGGCGAAGTACAGAACGGCCAGTATGTGGTCGCCCCCGGCGACACCGTCGCGATCGTTTCCGAGCGGACGAACACGCCGATCCGCTCGCTGATCGACCTCAATGGCCTGACGCCGCCCTACGCGCTGAAGGCCGGTCAGCGCCTGAACCTCGCGCCCCGCGGCAGCTATCTGGTGCAGAGAGGGGACACGCTCTACGGTATCGCCACCCGCCAGGGCGTATCCATCAGCGCGCTTATCCAGCTCAACAACCTGCGGCCGCCCTACACACTGCAGGTCGGCCAGGCGCTGGTCCTGCCCGCCAGCGTTGACGCCCCCACCTCGCCAGCGAACGTGCGGCAATCCGCTGCCGTTCCAACTGAACCGCAGCCAAAACCGTTTGTTCCCGACGGCTCCATGGCAGTCACGACGCAGGCGGGAAGCGTTACACCATCGCAGGCCGGCGGCGGGATCTCGTCGAGCGGTCTGCCACCGCTCCAGAGCCAGCCGTCACCGGCGCCAACGCAGACGCAGAAGACCTTGCCTTCGCCTGATCCTGTCAATCCGTCGGCACCGACGCAGACGGCGCAAATTCAGCCGCCGCCGCCTAAGTCCGCACCATCCGGCGACCCGTTGCCGGCGCTGAAACCGAACAGCCCGTTCATCTGGCCGGTCGATGGCAAGGTCATCTCGAAGTTTGGCCCGGCCAAAGACAATCTGCGCAACGATGGCGTCAACATCGCAGCGCCAGTGGGAGCGCCGGTGAAAGCATCTGCCGATGGGGTGGTCGCCTATGCTGGCAACGAGCTGCGTGGTTTCGGCAATATGATCCTGCTGCGCCACGCCGACGGCTGGGTTACCGCCTACGCACACAACTCGTCCCTGCTGGTGAAGAAAGGCGACAAGGTCAAGCGCGGCCAAGTGATTGCGCGCGTCGGCAGCAGCGGCAATGTTGATTCTCCGCAGCTCCATTTCGAGCTCCGCCAAGGCACCAAAGCTGTAGATCCGCTGAAGGTCTTGACGCGCTAACCGCCGCCATCGCCGTGGACTGAATACCCAACTCGCCCAAAAAGCGAGCCCGCCGTGTATCGCGTCGAACGACCGGCGCGCAGATCAGGAACAAGACATGCTAGTCGCGACGCGAATTGCGCCCACGACGGAGATTGCATGTGAGCACTAGACTTCACTCCATGTAACGTGTATATACACTTCATGGCGATGGCGAAACCCCCGACGCAGATTGCGCAGACCCTGCTGGACAATTGCATGTGCCACAAGACGCGCATGGCCGCGCGCGCAATCACGCGGGCATACGATGACGCTTTGCGATCAACCGGATTGCGTGCGACGCAGGTTGCTGTCCTGGCAGCGGTGGGAGCCCGGGGTGCCATGTCCATCAAGTCACTAGCGGATTCGCTGGAGATGGATCGCACCACGCTCAGCCGGAATCTGCGGCCGCTCGAGGAACACGGCTATGTCCGCTTGGCGCCGGAAGCACGTCATCGCAGCCGCGTCCTGACCTTGACGTCGTCGGGCGCCGAGGCGTTGCAGGAGGCCTTGCCTCTCTGGGAGGAGGCGCAACGCAGGGTCAAGCGGCGCCTCGGAGCAGACAGTTGGCAGGCTGTGCAAGGGGCTCTGTCGGAGTTGATCGAAGAAGTTCGCTAGGACACCACCGAAGAGGCGCCCTCGCGTGAAGTTGAGAGCATTAACGTGCATATGCACGATATGGGAGTGTCGGATATGAGTAGGTTCGATCGGTACGCCTTCAGTGCGGCGCAAACTTTTGACGAAGCGGAAACGCGCAAAGCCTTTTCGAAAGCGGTGCCGCTGAAAACTCTGGTCATCTATTGCTATGATCCCCGCGCAACTGAGATTCCAAGCGCGGTCGCGCGACAGTTCGGCGATGAGACCTATCCGGGTCAAGTCATCCTGGACCATGCCGGCAATCGCGTCGCTTCCACGACGACCATCTTTCCGGTGATCGTCGCCGGCGGCCGGGCCGTGGATGCGCTTCGCTCCATTACGGTCGCACAACATCTGTTCGGGATTGAAAACATCGTGGTGGTTCACCACTCCCATTGTGGCGCGACCACCTTCACCGTCGACGGCATCATCACCGCCTATCGGAATGAGCACGACGCGGACATCTCTCGGCTTTATCACCATGGAGACATCTGCATCGAGGACTACGAAGCTTCGCTGAAGCGCGATGTGGCCTTGATACGCTCCCATACCGGCACAGCGAAGCATGCCAATGTTTTCGGCTATTTCTACGACATCGACACCGGCGCTCTCACCGAGGTCGTGCGTGACCCCGGCCAGAATCGGTGGCCGGTGCCGGCCGATACGCTGGACGCTCTGAGATTGTAGATTTACCGCTCCTGTCTCCGTCGCCGGCCGCCTGCCGGCGGCGGAGCAGAGGCCGCGCTAGATTGTCCGGTCCTTGTACTCGGTATAGATCAGGATCTTGTTCACCGTCTCGCCGTCGTCGGACAGCGGCAGAAAGACTGTTCCAGCCTCCAACCAATCCCGCTCAGGGTCCAATGTGCAGTCGGCGTCGTAGAGCGGGCACTTCTTCTCAATGACCAGCCGGTAGTTTTCCAGCACATCCTCTTGCGAGCGGCCGTCCCAATACTGAAACACGCTCTTGCCGGTGGGATCGAGGCCGCGCGCTTCCGCTTCGCGCGTGCCGACCAGCCGATAAGTGAGGGAGTAGGGCTCGTATCCGACGTCCACCATCACGATACCCGGAAGAAAGCTCGGCAGATCGAGCGGTTCGATCTCGGCGCGCCGGGGCATCAATCTCCCAGCACGCTTGCCGTTCCAATATTCGTAGATCTCACGGATGCGCGGATGACAGAATTCCAGGAAGTCGAGATTCGTCCAACGCGGATAGCGGCTGCTCATGGGACTGCGCAGAAATTTCCAAGGTCGAAGTGGCTGGCTGCTTCGACACTAGAGACCCGCCCGCGAGTCGGGCAAACGTCCCTCGCGGTCTGTGCTTAGCAGTCCTGCCAAACAGGCTTGCGCTTCTGCAGGAAGGCGTCGATGCCTTCCGCCGCATCCAGCGCCTGCATGTTCTCCGTCATCACGTGCGACGCATAGTCGTAGGCACGCTTCAGATCCATGTCGAGCTGTCGGTAGAACGCGCCCTTGCCGATCTTCAAGGTCTGAACCGACTTGCTTGCGATCCGGTTGGCAAGCTCCATGGTCGCCTTGGTCAGTTCGCCCGCCGGCACGGCGCGATTGATGAGGCCGATGCGCTGTGCCTCAGCGGCGCCGATCATGTCGCCGGTCAGCAACATCTCCATGGCGTGCTTGGTCGAGACGGCGCGGCTGAGCGCGACCATTGGCGTCGAGCAGAACAGGCCGATATTGACACCCGGCGTCGCGAAGCGCGCATCCTCGGACGCGATGGCGAGGTCCGCCGTCGCAACCAGCTGACATCCGGCGGCGGTTGCGATGCCCTGCACTTCGGCGATGACAGGACGCTGGAAATCTGTGATCGCGAGCATCAGGCGCGCGACCAGCCCGAAGACCTTCTGATAGAAATCAACGGTTGCCTGCGCGCGCAGCTCCTTCAGGTCGTGTCCTGCGCAGAAGGCGGGGCCAGCACCCGCCAGAACGACGACCCGCACCTTGTCGTCGTGTGCCATGGATTCGATCTGCGTCATCAGCTGCCGGATCAACTCCAGCGACAAGGCATTGCGCGCATCTGGCCGGTTCATTGTCAGCCGGACGATGCCGTTCTCGAGCTCATCCCGCAGAACCAGGTTGGTATCCGGGCAAACTCTCGGCTGATTGGAGTCCGCGAACGATGTCAGCGCGATATCCATGACGTTCTCTCCCGATGATCAGACCTGCGCGGCGATAAACAGGCAGTCGCCGCCGACGTCTTCGTATTCGGCCGTCGTGTGCTCGAACCGGCCCTTTGCCAGATCGTGCCGCAAACGCTCGAGCCCTTCGCCCAACTCATCCGGGTCCGCCAGGTTGGCGAAGGCCGAGATATTCGCCCGCACCCGCTGGTCAAGATATAGATGGGGTTGGTGCTTGCCGCTGTAAAGAAACATATCGAGCGGCTGCTGCGGCATCCAATAGAGCTTCTGGGTCCAGGTGCGGAATCCGGCCCGGCGCAGTGAGATCTCGATGGTTCCCCAATCCGGCATCTGCTCCGCCGACCGCGCCATCAAGGTGGGGAAATAGGCACTCAGCCAGTAGCGCTTTATCTGCTCGGGCAGCGCGGTCAGGATCACCAGCTTCCCGCGATCGAGCACGCGTGCCGCTTCCGCAAAGGATGCTTCGAGGTCGTCGAAATGGTGGATTGCCTGGGTGCAGATGGCGCCGTCGAAGGTCCGGTTGGGGAAGGGGAGGTTGGCGGCATCCGCGCCGATCAGCGCCAGTCCTGGCGCCTTTGCGCGCGCGGTTCGCAGCATCAGCCCGGAGCGGTCGATGCCGAGCATTTCGTATCCGCGGCCGCCCAGCGCTGTCGTGTAGTTGGCGGTCCCACATCCGATATCGAGCACGTCGGCGCCCTCGCCAAGCTCGAGCAATTCGGCAAGTGCATCGAGGATGGCGGGCTCGGCGTGCCGCGTCGCGTCGTAGGTGGCGCCGATCTTGTCATATAGGGGCTGGATGGCGATGCTGCTCATGGTGGTCATCAGTGAACCAGATCAAGTATGGCGCGCGTTAGCGGCGCGGTTGAATCAGCAAGCGATTGGGTGATCGAAAAATGATGCATCCCCTCGGGCACCATCAGCCGGACGTCGGCGCCAGTCGCGGACAGTTTCGCGGCAAAGCGCTGCGATTGTTCGATCCAGAGTTGCGGCTCGTCGCCACCGGCCGCAACGATCGCCGGCACGCGGCAATGGAGGGGCAGGAATTGCGGGCTCACCCCCGGCACGTCTTCGGTTGAAAGACGGACATCCTCATTCACCTGGATGCGAAGGATGGGGCGCAGATCGTAGATGCCGGTCACCAGTATGGCGCCCGCGATCGGCGCGCGGGCGAGGCCATGTCCGCTCCAGTCTTCCGTCATCATCATGGCGGCAAGGTGCGCGCCTGCCGAATTGCCCGCGACATAGATGCGGTCGGCGTCGCCATTGAGCCGCCGTGCCTGCTGGCGCGACCACAGCAGCGCCTCTCTGGCCTGGGCAATCACGGTCTGCAGCGAAACGCTGGGGCAAAGGTCATAGCCGGGCAGGACACACGCCACGCCGGCTTGACTGAGCGGGCCGGCCACGTGCCCGACATGGTCCTTGGACAAGGCGCGCCAGAAGCCGCCATGGAAAAACACGACGACGGGTGCACCGGGCCGCGACGCAGGGAACAGGTCGACGGTCTGCAGGGGGCCTTCGCCGTAGCGTTGATCGCGGATGACAGGGATGCGGTCCTTGACGGCATTGGACAGCGCAAGATCATCGGCCAGCCAGCGCTCATGGTCGGGCACCGCAATCCGCGGCATCATCTGCCGGGAGAGGTCCTGGTCGCTCAATAGGTCGTAGTCAGGGTCGGGCGACATGGTCGATGATGTTGGCCATCATTCCCAAACCCTGCAGAAAAGTCGAGAACAGCGCGACATTGTTGTGTGGTATCAGAATACCAAAATGATATAATATTGATTTTTCAGCATTTAGTTCGATTGACGCGCTCAATATGCTCGACTATACGATCCGCCGGCTGCCGGCAGGGCCGATCTCCCGCCGGCCAACAGGAGCAAACGCAATGAAGACCTATTCCGCCAAGCCGAGCGAGGTGGTCAAGAAGTGGATCCTGATCGACGCCGACGGCGTCGTGCTGGGCCGCCTTGCCTCGATCGTGGCGAACCGCCTGCGCGGTAAGCACAAGACGACCTTCACCCCCCATGTCGATTGCGGCGACAACGTGATCGTGATCAACGCCGCCAAGGTGAAAGTCACCGGCAACAAGCTCAACGACAAGGTCTTTTACTGGCACACCGGCCATCCTGGTGGCGTCAAGGAGATCACCATGGGCAAGACGCTCGGTGGCCGTTTCCCGGAGCGCGCGATTGTGAAGGCGGTGGAACGCATGGTGCCGCGTGGCCCGCTCGGCCGCCAGCAGATGAAGAACCTGCGCGTGTTCGCCGGCGCCGAGCATCCGCATGCCGCCCAGCAGCCCGAGACGCTGGACGTTGGCGCCATGAACCCGAAGAACAAGCGGAGCGCATAACATGAGCAACGAAACCAGCCGCGTCACCGACCTGAAGGATCTTCGGGAACTCGGAACGGTTGCCCGCAGCGCCCAGGCGCCGGTGGCAGCGCCCAAGCGCGAGCGCAAAGTCGACGCCCAGGGCCGCTCCTATGCGACCGGCAAGCGCAAGGACGCCATTGCCCGCGTGTGGCTGAAGCCGGGCAACGGCAAGATCACGGTCAACGGCCGCGACAGCACGGTCTATTTCGCCCGTCCTGTGCTGCGCATGATGATCAACCAGCCCTTCAGCGTGGTGAACCGCGCGGGCCAGTTCGACGTCGTCTGCACAGTGGTTGGTGGCGGACTCTCCGGTCAGGCCGGCGCGGTGCGCCACGGCATCAGCCAGGCGCTGACCCTGTTTGAGCCGGACCTCCGGCCGGCGCTGAAGCAGGGCGGCTTCCTGACCCGCGATCCGCGCACGGTCGAGCGTAAGAAGTACGGCCGCGCCAAGGCGCGCCGGAGCTTCCAGTTCTCGAAGCGCTAGGCGCTTCCGGAGCGATCAAGCTGCAAAGGCCGGGCATCGTCCCGGCCTTTGTCATTTTGGGCTGGCTGATGCACTGTTGAGCCCATGGAACACGACGCCCGCGTCTGGATCAGTGACGCCGATTGCCGGCTGGAGGATTTCCGTCGGCTGGTCGAGCGCCATGCGCGCCTTGCCGACTATCCGATGGCGAGCGCGGTCCACTCGAACGTGCTGACCTATGAAGGGGACGATATACGCCGGGCAGCTGGAGAGCCCGAGAGGCGCAAGGCGCTGATGGCCGAATGGGCGCGGGCGATAATGGATGGCCCCGGCATTCTGCTCTTCAGGAATGCCTTTTCTGATGCAGGAGCGTTCGACGCGACGACCGACTGCTTTTTCGCCATGATTGCGGAACAGCGCGCAAACCACAGCAACGCGGGCGACCACTTCGCCAAGCCGGGCGCCAACGACCGGATCTGGAATGCGCTCGAGAAAATGTGCCTGCGCGATCCCCAACTGTTCGCGCGCTATTACAGCAATGCAGCGGTGGCGCTGGTTTGCGAAGCCTGGCTCGGACCCGGCTACCAGATCACCTCGCAGATCAATGTCGTCAATCCCGGCGGTGAAGCGCAGCAGCCGCATCGCGACTATCACATGGGATTCCAGACCGTCGATGTGTTGGCGCGCTTTCCGGCACATGCCCATCGCCTGTCGCCGGTGCTGACACTGCAAGGCGCCGTCGCCCATTGCGACATGCCGGTGGAAACCGGCCCAACGCTCTATCTGCCGTTTTCGCAGACCTACGAGCTTGGCTACCTCGCCTGGCGCCGGCCGGAATTCATCGAGTATTTCGACCGCCACCGCATTCAGCTGCCGTTGGCCAAGGGCGATGCAGTCTTCTTCAACCCGGCCCTGTTTCACGCGGCGGGCAGCAACCACACCAAGGACGTGAAGCGCATCGCGAACCTGCTGCAGGTCTCCTCCGCCTACGGTCGGGCCATGGAAAGCGTGGATCGCACTCGCATGTGCGCCGCGCTCTATCCGGCACTTGTGGCCTTGGGCAACGAGCTCAATGCGGACCAGCGCCACAATGCCGTTGCCGCCTGCGCGGAAGGATACTCGTTTCCCACCAACCTCGATCGCGATCCGCCGCTCTATGGTCTGGCACCCCAGACGCAGGCCCAACTCATGCTCAATGCGCTGGCGGAAAAATGGACTGAAGGAGCTTTCGGCGAAGCGCTGCAAAAACAGGCGTGGCGACGTCTGACCTAGTTCTTCTTTTTCGATGCCGGCAGCCTAGACCGGTGAAACACCGAACAAGCTGGCATGAAAATAGAACACGATCGCGAATACGAGCAGTCCGGCGATCGCGCCGATGGCATCATATTTGAGGTTGCCGGGTCCGTAACTCGGACGCTTGCCGCGATGCTCAGCCGACAGGATCGCGAATACCGACCATAAAGCGAACGCGCCGAACATGACGTTGGACGCCAGATCGCCGTTCGCCATGAAGTGCAGGGCGGACCAGATCAGCAAGCCGCCGAGCATCGGATGGCGCACCAGACGGCGGATCCGGCTCTGCAGGTTGGCGATGCCGAACAGCATGAACACGATCGCCATCGCTGGCGGCAGAAGCAGCCGCGCGGTCCGTGACGGTTCGAAGATCTGCTCGTACGGCGCCCGCCCATAGCCGATCGCGATCAGCACGAGGCCGGCGACCGACACCACTGAAAACAGCATCTTATAGGGGTTCTCGCCCAATCTCGCCGCGGCAGAGGCGCGAAGTGCGGCGAAGTTTGGCAGCAGGTGGGTCCCGATAAACAGAACCAAGCCGGCGATCAACAGAGTCACAATTTCCCCCTAAGGCGCCAAATAGCTCGCTTTTCTTCGAGACTGTCCCTCGCTCCCATTCGGGCGCACATTAGGGCGATGCGGATCGATTGCCAATCGGGCCGGTAACGCTGATTTCTGTTGTCGTGGGCTCCCGCTTTCGCTAGCACTCCTGCGATACAAATCCCTCTGCCGAGGTCGGAAATGGCGAGCAACAAGCTTCGGGTCGCAATCCTGGGTGCCAGTGGCTATACGGGCGCCGAGCTGGTGCGCCTGCTGTCGCGCCATCCGCACGTCGCGGTCGTTGCGTTGACGGCCGACCGGCAAGCCGGCAAGCCCGCCGCCGACGTATTCCCGCAACTTGCGCTGAGCCAGCTGCCGACCCTTTCCAAGATCGAGGAGGTCGATTGGGGCGGGGTGGATTTCGTGTTCTGTTGTCTGCCGCATGGCTTGACCCAGGAGGTCATTGCCAAGCTGCCGCGGCACCTGAAGATCGTTGACCTCTCCGCCGACTTCCGCCTGTTCGACGTCGACACCTACGCGAAGTGGTACGGCCACGAGCATCACGCGCCGGACCTCCAGAAGGAAGCGGTCTACGGCCTGACCGAGATCAACCGTGATGCCGTGCGCAAGGCGCGGCTGGTCGCCAATCCGGGCTGCTATCCGACCGCGGCGCAATTGCCGCTGATTCCCCTGCTCGCGGAAAAGCTGATCGACCCCGATGACATCATCATCGATGCCAAGTCGGGCGTCACCGGCGCGGGACGCGACGCCAAGCTCGGCAGCCTCTACTCCGAAGTAACGGAGGGCGTCCATGCCTATGGCGTCGCCAGCCATCGTCATGCGCCGGAGATCGAGCAGGGCCTGTCCGAGGCGGCCGGCCGGTCGATCATCGTCAATTTCACGCCTCACCTGATGCCGATGAGCCGCGGCATCCTGGCCACGATCTACGTGAAGATGGCGCCGGGCGCCACGGTCGACCGACTGCGGGCCACTCTTACGGAGCGCTATCACGACGAGTATTTCGTACGTGTCCTGCCCAATGGCACGGCGCCCGCGACCCGCCACGTGCGCGGCAGCAACTTCTGCATCATGTCGGTTCATGCCGACCGCGTGCCGAACCGCGCGATCCTGATGGCGGTCGAGGACAATCTGGTGAAGGGCGCATCTGGCCAGGCGGTTCAGAACATGAACGTGATGGCGGGCTTCCCGGAAGAAACGGCGCTCGAGCAGCTGCCGCTGTTTCCATAGCGGTGCACCCGATGTCCGGCCTGATCCGTCCGCATCACGGCGTCACGCCGTCGATCGCGTCCAGTGCGTTCATCGCGGAAAACGCCGTGGTGATCGGCGACGTCGTGATCGGCGAAGAGGCTTCGATCTGGTACGGTTGCGTGCTGCGCGGCGACGACAATTCGATCTGCGTTGGCGCGCGCACCAACATCCAGGACGGCACGATCGTCCACATCAATCATGAGCGCGAAGGCGCGGCGGGCACCAAGACCACCATTGGCGCCGACGTCACGATCGGCCACATGGCGCTGATCCACGCCTGCACGCTGGAGGACGGCTGTTTCATCGGCATGAAGGCCTGCGTGATGGACGGCGTGGTGGTCGAGTCTGGTGCAATGGTGGCGGCAGGTGCCCTTGTGACCCCGGGCAAACGCGTGAAAAGCGGTGAGCTGTGGGCCGGCAGCCCGGCGCGGCTGATGCGCCCCTTGCGCGAGGCGGAGCTGAAATACTTCGCCTACACCGCCCGGCACTACGCCGAATTGGCGGCGAGCTATCGCAACGGCTGATCGGCCGGGCCGGCGTTCAGGACGATCTCGTTCACGAACTTGCGTGCCAGGACCTCGACCAGGGTATCCGGGGTATTGGCCGCGAGCGCAAAGGCGGTCGGCCCGCCGATGACTTCCTGACGAAAATACTCGTAGATGCTCCGGTCGTGACCGAGCGTCACGCCGTTGATGGTGATGCCTTGTGCCACGCTGCGATCGCGCGCCCAGTGCGGGCTTTCGCCGACATTGTCAATGCCATTGCCGACGATGTTGATGATCTTGTGGTTGGTGGCGAACGGCGCACCCTGCAGCATGGCGGCGCCGAAATCGATCGCGCCGGACAGATCGGTCAGGGCGCCCAGTTTCTTTATTACGCCTGAATCAAGGATGGCACGCAATCGGCGGCTGACTTCGTCCGATGCCTCGATCGCTTCCTGCGGAGAGCTGATGAGCTGCCAGGAGGACAGCACAGGGAAGTTCCCATCCGCCCATACATAGACCATGAAGCCGATCCGGCCGTAGCGGCCTTGCGCGATGGCCGAGACAACTTCGGGCGAGCGAATCGCCATTGCGATCCCGTCGATCTGGATTTCGGCTTCCTGTGCCTCGATCGATCCGGAGAAATCGAGTCCGGTGACGATGTTGGCGTCCGTCCAGACGTCGTCCGCGAACGTGACGCGGCCAACGAAGAGGGCGCAGCCAAATGCAAGAGTGGCAAGCAGACACCGCACGAGCGACAGCTTCCGCCGCGCCGCCGGAACACGTCAAGCCAAATTGACGTGCTTGTGCTACCGCGGGCGAGCCCGCCCCGGAGTGTTACAGCCGATCCGGTCGATAGTCGGGCCGAATATTCAGCGCGATCTCCGAAACGAACTTCAGCGCGAAGACCTGGACCAGGGTCTCCGGCTTGTCAGCCGACAGGACAAACGCCGTGCGGCCGCCGATCACCTGTTGGCGGTAGTAGTTCAGCACGGCAGGATCGCCGCCGACCACCACACCATTGATGGTGGCGCCGCGTGCCAGCAGTTCTGCCCGAGCCCGCTGCGGATCTTCTCCGACATTGTCCTCGCCATTGCCGATGATATTGACAATCGACCGATTGGAAGCAAACGGAGCCTGTTGCAGCATTTGAGTGGCATGCTCGATCGCACCGGAGAGATTGGTCAGCGTTCCGACTGACCGCGAGGTGTTCTCAAGCAGCGACTGGAGACGCGAGGAAATCTCCTGCGATGCCGCCTCGGCGTCCTCCGGCGTGCCGATCATGCGCCACGAGACCAGTTCCGGATAGTCGCCGTCCGCCCATACGAAAACCGCAAAGCCAATCCGGCCATACCGTCCGTGCTGGATGGCGGCAAGAATCTCCGGTGCGCGGATGGCCTGCGCCATGCCGTCGATCTGGAGCATCGTTTCCTGGGCATTGATTGAACTCGAGACATCGAGGCCGGTGATAATATTGGCATCGGTGCTCAGTTCGTCAGCGGCGGCAAGCTGAGCGCAACTCAGGGCGCCGCAGAGAGCAAGGAACGCAAGTCTTACACATCGAACCATATAAACCTCCAGTCGCCTGATTGGCCGGCGACCGCCGAAGCAACGGTTTGCTACACCTCCCTTTGGTGCAAAGCTTATGCCAAATAGGCTTAATGACCGGTTAAGCCGATCAAGGGCCGCCAAGCGCGGCTTTGACACAACGGAAACAGTGGGTTGGCGGTTCCGCACCAAAGAGCCGCCGCGCTGAATTGATCGGTGGTCTGCGCCGTTATGACGACGATATGTTCCGCGCCGACTCGCGTCGGCTTCAATAGCAAATGCGCTAGGCGCTGCGGATTTCGCGCAGGAAGTCGCTGACCTCGCTCTGCACCCGGGCCGACTGGTCGGCCAATTTGCCGACCGCGCCGAGCATGGCCTTGGCCGCGCCACCGGTCTCGGTGGCTGCCTGGGAAACGTGCCCGATGCTCGTGCTGACCGACTGCGTGCCGCTCGAGGCCTCCTCGACGTTGCGAGCAATCTCCCGAGTCGCCGAGCTCTGCTGTTCGATCGCGGCTGCAATCGTCGAGGCGATCTGGTTGATCTCTCCGACGATAGCGGAAATGCCTTGGATTGCCTCGACCGCCGACCTTGTCTCGCCTTGAATCGCTGCAACTTGCTGTGCGATCTCGTCGGTCGCATGCGCCGTCTGGTTGGCAAGGTTTTTCACTTCGCTGGCGACCACGGCGAATCCCTTGCCGGCTTCGCCGGCGCGCGCCGCCTCGATGGTGGCGTTGAGCGCCAGCAGATTGGTTTGCTCCGCGATATCGGTGATCAGCTTCACCACATCGCCTACTTTTTGCGCGGCCTCTGCCAATCCCTGGATCTGCTTATCGGTTTCGCTCGCACGAGCCGCCGCGCGGGCGGCGATATCCGACGAGCGTTCGGTTTGCCGGCCGATCTCACCGACCGAAGCTACCAGCTCCTCGGTCGCCCCGGCGACTGAGTTGACATTGCTTCCGGCGGACTGGGACGCCAAATTGGCCGTCTTTGCCTCCGCTTCGGTCTGCCGCGCGGAGTTGGACATCGCCTCGGCGGACTTGCGCAGCTCGCCCATGACGTCCTCGAAGCCGCGGAGCAAGCCTGAGATGGTTTCGTCGAAGTCGTGGCACGCAGCCTCCATCCGATCGCCGCGCTTGGCGCGCGCCTCGGCTTCGGCCTGCTCCTGCTCGGCCAAGCGATCGGCCTGGCTCAGACTCTCTCTGAAAGAGGAGAGGGCGGCATACATCTGACCGATCTCGTCGGAGCGGTTCATCTGCGGAATCGCGATCGAACGCTCGCCGCCGGCCATCCGGGCCATGATGCTGGTCACGAGGGTGATCGGACGGGACACAGACCGGGCAACCAGGAGATTGAAAGCAAGCAAGCCGGTGACGGAGACGAGCACGACCGCAATCATCGCCAGCATCAGCGTTTCCTTGAGGTCGGCGGTCGCCCCGGCCGTCGCTTGGTTGACCGCTTCCAACTTGTCGCTCAGGTCCGCCATGCGCTCTGTAAGATCGGCGGACAGCTTGAGGAAAGTGTCGAGCTCTTGGTTGGCCTTGTAGTTGTCCGCAAACGCCAACTCGACCAAGGTGCTCGCCTGATCGGCGAAGTCTTGCATGGTCGCGTGCGCATCTACCATCTCCTTGCCAAGATCAGGCGGCAAGGCTGCAGATGGCTGGCGGCTGAGGTTGGCTGAAACCACGGCGGCGTCGGCCTTCACCTCCGCGATGACGGTCGGACCCTCACTGCGATTCATGCGGCCGATGCGGATGGCTCGTTCGACTTGGTTGACCAGCTTGGCGCGGCCGAGGTCTGCCGCCATATGCTGTTTGAGCAGCGATCCGACCGCGACTTGGGTCTCAATCGCGTCGTTGATCTTTCCCATGCCGAACAGACCGACCGCGCCGACCACTATGGCGGCCAGCACAGCGCCACCGGCCGAAACCATCATCCTGCTCCAGATCTTCATTGCTCGCGCCATCCCTCGGGGAGTGTCTGTTCGGCGCCAAAGCTACGGTGCAGCCGTAAAGAGAATCCTAAGCAGTGGGGATACCGAGCTGTCTATCTAGGGAGCAAGAGCTTGCGATAGATCCGTGAGCAGCTCCTCGGCATTTTCAATTCCTGCCGACAAGCGCAGCAGATCGCGCGGAACCGGTGTGCCTTGGCCTTCGATCGAGGCGCGATGCTCGATCAGACTCTCGACGCCGCCAAGCGAGGTCGCGCGCTTCCAGAGCTTCACCCGCGATGCGCAGCGGATCGCTGCTGCTTCGCCGCCCTTGACCCGGATCGACAGCATGCCGCCAAAGCCGCCTTGCATCTGGCGCTTCGCCAACTCGTGCTGTGGATGGCTGGCCAGGCCAGGATAGAGCGTCTGCCCGACCTCCGGATGGTGTTCCAGTTGCGCGGCGAGATGCATTGCATTCGCCGAAGACTGTTTGACGCGCAGCGGCAAGGTACGCATGCCGCGCAGCAGAAGCCAGGCCTCGAAGCTTCCCAAGACCGCGCCGCAGCTCGTCCGCACACCATGAATGCGCTGCCAGTATTCGTCCTGCCGCGCGGTGGTGAGAGAGCCGGCAAGCACGTCGGAATGGCCGTTCAGATATTTGGTCGCCGCATGCATGACAAGGTCGGCGCCCAGCGCAATGGGCTGGCTCAGGATCGGGGTCGCGCAGGTCGAATCCACGGCGAGCCTCGCGCCGGCACCATGCGCGATCTCTGCCAGCGCATTCAGGTCGAAGACCTGCCACATCGGGTTGGAGGGCGTCTCTGCCCAGATGAGCTTGGTCTTACCCGGGCGCATGGCTGCTTGCACCCGCTCATGATTGGTCATGTCGACCAGATCGACCTTGAGTCCCCACTCGGTCGCCGTGCCTAGCAGCCATTTGCGCAGGCCCCAATACATGACCTCCGGCACCACGACGTGGTCGCCCGGCCGCAATGCCAGGAATGTCGCGGTAGCCGCTGCCATGCCGGAGGAGAACAACAGGGTCGCCGCCCCGCCTTCCAGCCGGGTCAGCAACTCCTCCACCTGATCCCACGTCGGGTTGTCCTCACGGATATAGGCGCGACCGGAGCGGTATTCGTTGTCCTCGTCGCGCAGGTAGGTCGTCGCCACATGGACCGGTTGGACCACCGCCTTGGTCGTCGGCTCGATCCAGCCCATCGCCTGGGCGCACAGGGTTTCAGGGGAAACGGAATTGCCAGCCATGAGCACGCTCTCGTAGCAGGGATGCAGCGAATGCCCAGGCTAGACGATGCGGCCCAAAACAAAAAGATCGCCCGCCCGTGGGGGTCTCCCAGGGGCGGGCGATCGGATTCCGCGGGGTCGCAAACCGCGGCAGGGAATAGCGACTTAGCTCGAGTAGTACATCTGGTATTCGATCGGGTGCGGCGTGTGCTCGAGGGCGTAGACCTCCTCCCACTTGAGCGCGGAGTAGGCCTCGATGAAGTCCTTGTTGAACACATCGCCCTTCAGCAGGAATGCGTGGTCGGCTTCCAGCGATTCCAGCGCCTGCCGCAGGCTGCCGCAGACGGTCGGAACGTCCGCCAACTCTTCCGGCGGCAAGTCGTACAGATTCTTGTCCATCGGGTCGCCCGGATGGATCTTGTTCTGGATGCCGTCCAGACCGGCCATCAGCATGGCCGAGAAGGCCAGATACGGATTGGCGAGCGGATCGGGGAAACGAACCTCGACGCGCTTGCCCTTCGGGCTGGCGGTGTAGGGGATGCGGCACGATGCCGAGCGGTTGCGCGACGAATAGGCCAGCAGCACCGGTGCTTCAAACCCGGGGATCAGGCGCTTGTAGCTGTTGGTGGTCGGGTTGGTGAAGGCGTTGATCGCCTTCGCATGCTTGATGATGCCGCCAATATAATAGAGCGCGGTCTCCGACAGGTCCGCATAGCCGTTGCCGGCGAACAGCGGCTTCTCGTTCTTCCAGATCGACTGGTGGACATGCATGCCCGAACCGTTGTCGCCCTTGACAGGCTTCGGCATGAAGGTCGCGGTCTTGCCATAGGCGTGCGCGACGTTCTTCACGACGTACTTGTATTTGATCATCGCATCGGCGCAATGCACCAGCGAGCCGAACTTGACGCCCAGCTCGTGCTGGCTCGGCGCCACCTCGTGGTGATGTTTCTCGACCTCGACGCCCATGGCGGCGAGCGTGGACAGCATCTCCGAGCGCAGATCGCCGCCGGAATCCAGCGGAGCGACCGGGAAATAGCCGCCCTTCACCTTCATGCGGTGGCCGTGATTGCCTTCCTCGAACTTCTTGCCCGAGACATACGGCGCTTCCTCGCTGTCGAGGTAGACGAAGGTCTGGTTCATCTTGACGTCATAGCGGACGTCGTCGAACACGAAGAACTCGGCCTCGGGGCCGAAATACGCCAAGTCGCCGACGCCGGAGCTCTTCACATAGGCTTCGGCCTTCTTGGCGATCGAGCGCGGGTCGCGGCCATAGGCCTGACCGGTCAGCGGCTCGGCGATGTCACAGAAGATGACCAGCAGCTTCTGGGCGGAGAAGGGGTCCAGGACGGCGGTGTCGCAATCCGGGATCAGTGTCATGTCGGACTCGTTGATGGCCTTCCAGCCGCTGATCGACGAACCGTCGAACATCACGCCTTCGGTGAGGAACTCCTCGCTGATGGTCGACACATGGTGCGCCAAGTGCTGCCACTGGCCCAGCGGGTCGGTGAAACGGAAATCGACATACTGGATCTCTTCCTTCTTGATGAGATCCAACACTTTTCTAACGCTCGACATGATACCTTCCTGATCTCTGGATGTTGTTTGGTTGATGTCCGGCGGTTCGAGCCGCCGGCGCCTCCCAAGGAGAATTGCTTAGATTGCTTCCGGACCGCGTTCGCCGGTGCGGATGCGGATCGCTTCCTCGACGTTCAGCACGAAAATCTTGCCATCGCCGATGCGACCGGTGGCGGCGGCTTGGCGGATCGCCTCGATGGCGCGCTCCACCATATGATCCTCCACGACGACCTCCAGCTTCATCTTGGGCAGGAAGTCGACCACATACTCCGCCCCGCGATATAGCTCCGTGTGACCCTTCTGCCGCCCGAAGCCTTTTGCCTCGGTGACCGTTAACCCCTGAATGCCGACTTCGTGCAGTGCGTCCTTCACTTCGTCCAACTTGAACGGCTTGATGATGGCTTCGATTTTCTTCATTTGAACACCTGAATGGCCTGCGACCAAACGCGTATCAGCAAGGGTCGTGCCAAGCAGTCCCCGCTGCCGAACAGGCAGCTTTGCGCCATTTTCGGGCCTTGTCCAACGTCCTGTATGCCCAACATTTGGGCGATCTTGCCCGGAATTTGAGCAGGGCGGCTATTGCCCTCGGATCCCGGTTCGCCGCTGCTCCAGGAAGCGACGGACCGCCGGATCGGATTCCAGTCCGATCGCGACTTCATATGCCCGGTCCGCTTCCGCATTCGCCCCGGTGTGCGCCAGCAAATCCGCCCTCGCGGCCCAGTAGGGTTGATAGTCGACGAGCCGTGGATCCTGGCTCAGCATATCAAGTTGCTCGAGACCCGCGGCTGGTCCGTCCGTCTCAGCAATGGCGACCGCACGGTTGATCGCCACAACCGGCGACTGGGTGAGGGAAAAAAGAGCGTCATAGAGCCGTGCGATGGCGTGCCAGTCGGCGCGCCCGGTCAGACGCCGCACGACATGGGCGGACTGGATCGCCGCCTCCAGCTGATAGCGCCCGAGTGCGCCCATCGCGCTGGCGGCGTGCAGCAGGGCCTCCGCCTCGGCGATCAGATCGGTGTCCCAGCGCCCGGTATCCTGCTCGCCCAGCGGCACATACGCGCCATGTGCATCGCGCCGCGCCTGGCGGCGCGCTTCGGCGTAGAGCATCAGGGCAAGCAAGCCCAACGCTTCGGGCTCTCCGGGCAACAGAGACGCAACCAGGCGCCCCAGCCAGATTCCCTCTTCAGCCAGATTGCGCCTCCGCGCCTCGGTGCCCGCGGGGTCAGACCAGCCTTCGGTGAAGGTTGCATAGATGGCGGAGAGCACAGCGTCCAAACGCTCCGGCAGATCCGCGCGCTCCGGCAGGCGAAACGGGATGCCGGCCTGCGCGATCTTCTGCTTTGCCCGCACCAGCCGCTGGCCCATGGTCGACGGCGCGACCAGGAAAGCCGAGGCGACGGTCGCCGCATCGAAGCCAAGGACGGTCTGCAGGATGAGCGGAGCACGGATGGCCGGGTCGATCGCGGGATGCGCGCAGGCGAACATGAGAGCCAAACGCTCATCCGGAATCTCGGCTTCGCTCGCCAGATTGCTCTCCATTTCCTCTGCCATCATCCGCAGCTCGCTCGCCGCCGCGTCGCTGGTACGGCGCCGCCGCATGGCATCGACCGCCTTGCGTCGCGCCACTGCCAGCAGCCACGCTTCGGGCTGCCGCGGTATTCCTTGCTTCGGCCAATCGGCCAGCGCGGCGGCGAAGGCGTCGGACAATGCGTCCTCGGCTGCCGCTACGTCGCGGGTGCGGGCGGCGAGAAAGGCAACCAGCTTGCCGTAGCTCCGGCGCGCGACCGCTTCCGCGGCCGCGTGGCCAAGCCGGTCATCCTGTCCCGCCGTCACGGACTACTGCATGGACCAGATCGGTCGCACCTCGATGGTGCCGGAGCTGGCGCCAGGGCAGCGCGACGCCCAGGAGAGGGCGCTGTCCATGTCCGGCACATCGATCAGGTAATAGCCGCCGAGCTGTTCCTTGGCCTCGGCGTATGGGCCGTTCAGAACCTTGGTCTTGCCGTCCCGGATCTGCACCGTGGTGGCATTGGAGGAGAATTGCAGGCGGTCGCCGCCCAACAGGATACCGGCTTTCTTCAGCGCCTCGGTATAAGCGACATATGCGGGCATCATCTTGTTCGCGTCTTCCTTGGGAATGGCGCGCACCTTCTCCTCGTCGTTGTAGATCATCAGCATGTATTTCATGGTCATCTCCTGGCCGATTGCTGCGGCACCTCATGCACCGCCGGCACTATGACGTTTGGCTTTGGCGGATTTCGACACCGCCGCCGAAATTCCTTGCCGTCCCAAGTCTTTCCCCAGTTCCGCCGCATTCTAGCCGCGTGCGGGCAATAGAGAAGTCAGGACTACGGCAAGACAGGGGATTTCCATGCTGCGAAACGGCATCATTGTCCTGGCGTTGTTGGCGGCGCTAGCCGGCTGCGGTACGCGTTCCATCTCGAACTCGGGATATCAGGAAAACGGCTATTCCGGCGGCAACCCCCTCTATCAAGGCGAGATCGGCGACCTCGATCTGTTCGTTCCGCAGGGAAGCAGCCAGAACCTCGAGGGCGGCATCGCAAAGGCCTTGGCCGACAATCATCCCGTGGTTGCCCGGCGCGGCAAGCCGCTCCTGGTCGTTCAGTCCGGAGCCTGGGCGCCGGATGACATGATGATCGACCTGCTGAAAGGCCGTTTCCAGGTCGCGCCGTTTTCCGGCATACCCGAACGGTCGAGCTACCCCGCGATCAGCACGGCGAGCGCCCCCGCGCCTGGCTCCTATGGCGAGCGGCTGCGGCTGGCGGCGGCGCAGGGCGGATATGAGCAGATCCTGGTCTATTGGGGCCAGCTCGACGCATTGCGCTCCGGCGGCGTCACCAAAGCGGTATCGTGGGTTCCCATCGTCGGTGCCGTTATTCCCGATGAGTCCCAGGATATGCGCATCCGATTGAAGGCGGCAATCATCGACGTCGCCTCCGGCCGCTGGCGCATGATCCAACCGGATGCGATCGAGAACAGCGCGATCAGCGCTTGGATCAACCGCGCGTCATCCGATCAGGATCAGGTGCAAAGGCTGAAAGCAGCCGGCTACGCCAAGCTCGCCGACATGATCATTGGCGAAGCGAGCGCCGCCACGTCGAACTGATACAAACGAAACGGGCCGGCAAGTGTCTGCCGGCCCGCTTCATCTTTCGAAGGCGTCCTATTCCGCCGCTATGCGCCGCTTCTCCAGGAAGCCGCCCATCCGGCGCATGGCCTCGGCGATGTTCTCCAGGCTGTTGGCGTAGGAGATGCGCAGATAGCCTTCGCCGTATGCGCCGAAGCTGGTGCCGGCGATCGAGGCGACGCCCGCTTCGTCGAGCAGGCCGACTTCCATCTGCTTGGATTTGAGGCCGGTGGCCTTGATGTTCGGGAACGCGTAGAACGCGCCGAGCGGGGTGATGCAGGAGACGCCCGGCAGCTTGTTCAGTTCGGCGACCACGAACTTCCGGCGCTCGTCGAACGCCTTCATCATCTTGTCGATCTCGCCGCGCGGACCTTTCAAGGCCGCGATGCCGGCCCATTGCGCGGCCGCGTTGACACAGGAATGCACGTTGATGCAGAGCCGCGTTGCATGATCGATCAACGATTTCGGCCAAACCGAATAGCCCATGCGCCAGCCGGTCATCGCATACGTCTTCGACCAGCCGTCCAGCACGATCAGACGGTCGGCGATCTCCGGATACTTGAGCAGGCTGGTGTGCACGTTCCCGTCATAGAGCATCTCGGAATAGATCTCGTCCGACATGATCGCGACGTTGGGGTGCTGCGCGAGGCCGGCGACCAGCTTGTCGATCTCCGCCTTGACGCAGATGCCGCCGGTCGGGTTGGCAGGCGAGTTGATGATGATCAGGCGCGTCTTCGGCGTTATGCGCGAGAGCACATCCTCCGCCTTGAAGCCGAAGCCGTTTTCTTCGAGCAGCGGCAGCGGCACCGGCGTCGCGCCCACGAACTTGATGACGGACTCGTAAATCGGAAAACCGGGATTGGGATAGATGATCTCGGCGCCGGGCTCACCGAACATCGAGATCGCGAAATACATGGTGACCTTGCCGCCAGGGACGATCAGCACGTTCGCCGGGTCGACGTTGACGCCGTGGCGGCGGTTGAGGTCGGCGGCGACCGCCTCACGCACTTGCGGAATGCCGTTGGCCGGCGTGTAGCCGTGATGGCCGTCCTTCAGCGCCTTGATTGCGGCTTCGACGATGTGGCCGGGGGTCTGAAAATCCGGCTGGCCGATCGACAGGCTGATGATCGACTTGCCCTGCGCCTCTAGCGCCTTGGCGCGGGCCAGCACCTCGAACGCTGATTCGGTGCCAAGGCGGCTCATGCCGCTCGCCAAATGAAGCATGTGTCTTATCCTCGCTGTAGCCAGGGCCCGCCCGCCGGGCCTTATTCAGCGGCGGATTTTATGGATTCAGGCTCCCGCCATGGCTGTCCCCGCCGACAGGAATTTGCGGAATGGCGACAGCATCCATGTCGTTGAAAGGGAATTCGAGCGCGCTTAACTATAGGGCGCTGCAAGAGTGCCAGGGCCTTGACCCAAGGGGTTCCCTGGTTTAGACCCCGCGGCGCGGTGGCGGGCATAGCTCAATTGGTTAGAGCACTAGATTGTGGATCTAGGGGTTGCCGGTTCAAGTCCGGTTGCTCGCCCCAAACTTCCCCAGGAAGGTTGCGGTTTCACTACATGCCGGCGATGCAAGTCAGGCATGAAGTTTCCGCGTGACTCCAGAGTAAAGCTAAGATACCTTCCTGCGCCTGCTGGTCGTAGACTGGCGGTGTTTTTCAAGTTGGCGCGAGCCACGGTCCAAGTTCTGGGATGACATGGTCTCGAGGATCGCCTCAAGTGCGATCCGGTGCTGCAAGATCAGCAGAAAAGGCAGGCTTGATGGGCCTGCCTTTTTTGCTGAACAGCGGGCCCCATCTGAATTCCTTCTGGTCTCCGATCCGGCCCTGAGATAGAATCTGACCAATTGGACAAGTCTCGGCGCCAGGGCCGGGGCGGTCTCACCGCAAAATTCGAAGGGGAGGTCAGCACATGTCCCT
Organism: Dongiaceae bacterium; assembly: GCA_041398065.1. Taxonomy (GTDB): domain Bacteria; phylum Pseudomonadota; class Alphaproteobacteria; order Dongiales; family Dongiaceae; genus Dongia_A. The sequence goes on from JAWKVL010000002.1 coordinate 62,018, forward strand.
GCTGATACGTGGCGGCACAGTTGTGACGGCCGAAGGCAGCGCGCGCGCGGATGTCTATTGCGCTGACGGCGTCATCAAGGCGGTCGGCGCCAAGCTGGATGCGCCCTCCGGCGCCCGCGTCATCGACGCCGGCGGCCAATATGTCATGCCGGGCGGCATCGACCCGCATACCCATATGCAACTGCCTTTCATGGGCACGGTGGCGAGCGAGGACTTCTTCACCGGCACCGCAGCGGCGGCGGCCGGCGGCACCACCATGATCATCGATTTCGTGATCCCTGCGCCGCAAACCTCGCTGCTCACCGCCTATGACCAGTGGCGCGAGTGGGCGCAGAAATCCTGCCAGGATTATTCCTTCCATGTCGCCGTCACCTGGTGGAACGACGAGGTCTATCGCGACATGGGCACCCTGGTGAAGAATCGGGGCGTCAACAGCTCAAGCACTTCATGGCGTAAGAACGCCATCATGGTGCCGACGAGAACCTGGTGAAGAGCTTCGCGCGTTGCCAGGAACTGGGTGCGATCGCGACCGTCCATGCCGAGAATGGCGAGCTTGTCTTCCACGGCAGCAGGAAATCCTGAAGCGCGGCATCTCCGGTCCCGAAGGCCACCTGCTGTCGCGCCCGCCCGAAGTAGAGGCGAGGCGGCGAACCGCGCGATCCGCGTGGCGCAAGTGCTGGGGGCGCCGCTCTACATCGTGCACAATTCCTGCAAGGATCGGTCGAGGCCATCATCGCGCGCGGCTGGAAGGCCAGCGCGTCTATGGCGAAGTGCTCGCCGGTCACTTGCTGGTTGATGATCCCGTATACCGGCATCCCGATTGGAACTACGCGGCCGCCCATGTCATGAGCCCGCCGTTCCGGCCGAAGGAAAACCAGGAATACCTCTGGCGCGCCTTGCAGTCCGGCAATCTGCAGACGACCGCGACCGATCATTGCTGTTTCTGCGCCGATCAGAAGGCGATGGGCCGCAGCGATTTCACCAAGATACCCAACGGCACGGGCGGCGTCGAAGACCGCATGGCGGTGCTGTGGCATCATGGCGTCGGTACCGGGCGCCTGACACCGAGCGAATTCGTAAAGGTGACCTCAACCAACGCCGCGCAGATCTTCAACATCTATCCGCGCAAAGGTTCGATCAGCGTCGGGGCCGATGCGGACCTCGTCGTCTGGGACCCAGCAGGCACGCGCACCATCTCCGCCAAGACCCATCACCAGAAGGTCGATTTCAACATCTTCGAAGGCATGACCGTGAAAGGCATCAACAGCTACACGATCAGCCAAGGCAAGGTGGTCTGGGATAAGGGTCAGCTGAACGTCGAGAAGGGGGCGGGCCGCTACATCGACCGTCCGCCGTTCCACCCGATGTTCGAAGCCTTGTCGAAAGCCAATGCCGCGCGCTCGCCGCGGTCGGTGCCACGCAAGGCCGCCCAATAACGCTCGATCAAGTTCATCCTCCTCCCTCTTTGAACGGCCGGCGAAATGCCGGCCTTTTTTTGTCGATGCGACAGAATTGCGATGGACGAATGCGTGACGTGTTCGGCACACCGCTCATCGAACGATGCCTACTTTGGTCGGCATCACGTCCTGATCAATAGGACCGCCCTTGACTTCACACCGAAAAACTGTGGAAACTTGATGCGCCGACGGCCTGGATGTATCCGGTCGGTAATGTTCGGGGCGCGTGTGCTGAATGTGTCTTGTCGGCAGGCAAGGAAGTGGGACTCAGCCGCGAAGTACGGTCGACGTTCGACCTTGAAATCGGATCGATGTGTTGGAGGAGAGTTTTGTTCCACCGCATAAATCTCAGAGGCGCATAAGACCTCGTGGTTGGTGGTGGAAGGTGACGTCTCGAACGAGAAACCGGCTTGGGGAGTCAGGCGGCGTGGCATTACGGCGATGCTGCCAGATGAGGGGAGTCACGCGATGCGTACCATCGATCACAATCACATACGCAAGGAGCTTGTTCGTTTGAGCAAGATGGCCCGGGAGCTCCAGATGAGAGAGCTCGCGCACTTTATCGACGTCGCGGGGGAAGTGGCGTCCGAGTTGGCCGCTCCGAAAGCGGCGAAGGTCAAGGAAACGCGGCATTGAATTCGAGAAGCGTCGCCGTGCACCACGCGGCGGCGCTTTTCTATCGAACCTAGATTTGTGCTGGCGGCGTCAAACCGCAGCCACGCAGGATGATTTCACTCACCTGGCGCGCAACCGTTTTATATTCCTGCGGCGTCAACTGTTCCTTGCCCAGCACTGCCGAAATCTGCGACGCGAAATCCGCATAGGTTTGCGTGCTCGCCCAGATCATGAACAGCAAGTGCTTGGGGTCTACCTCGCGCATCTTCCCGGCCGCGATCCAGCTGCGGATCACCTTGGCTTTTGAATCCACCCAATCGCGCAGCTCCGTACTGAGATATGACCCGAGATGCGGTGCGCCATGGATGATTTCGTTGGCAAACACGCGCGAGGGGATCGGTTGCTCGCGGGCGAGCTCGATTTTGGCGGAGATGTAGTGGGCAAGGGCGTGCGCCGGATCGGCATCGGGCGTGATTTCGTCGGCGGTGTGCAGCCAGGTATTGATGATGCCGGTCAGCACCTGCTGGTACAGCTCTTCCTTGGTGTTGAAATAGTAATGGAGATTGGCCTTGGGAATGGCGGCGCGGCGCGCGATCTCCGCGGTCGTGGCGCCATTGAATCCCGCCTCGGCGAAAACCGATTCCGCAGCCTCGAGGATGCGCCGCTCGATGCTGGCTCGGCTGCGTTGCCTGACACCGCCGCCATTGCCGGCGTCGACGCCGGGTTGATCGTTTACTGCCAAAACGCCTGATCTCCTCTTGATATTGCGTCTTATTGGACTCTCCCTCGCAACGGAAGAAAAGAAAAAACTTGATCATTCGGTCAGAAAAATCTTGATCGATTGGTCAGATTTCCGCACACTGTCCATGGATTAAGCCAGTGTCGGTTCAGGGCCGCTTGGCGGACCTCGAGCCGGAGCGCGTGTGGCTGAGACCCATGGGAGGGGTTGATGACGCAATCGGCGACGCCGGATATTGCTGCCGGCCGTCTGCGGCCTGACGAGATCGCCGCCAACTTCGAAGACATCAAGCCGCCGCTCGATCGCAAGAAGGCGCTGATCGAAAGCAGCCGCTGCTATTTCTGCCACGATGCGCCGTGCATCGAGGCCTGCCCGACCTCGATCGACATCCCGAACTTCATCCGCATGATCAACACCGGCAACACGCAAGGCGCCGCGGAGAAGATTCTCGAGGCGAACATCCTGGGCGGCATGTGCGCGCGCGTCTGTCCGACCGAAATTCTCTGCGAGGACAAGTGCGTGCGGAACACGTCGGAGGACAAGCCTGTCAGTATCGGTATGCTGCAGCGCTACGCCGTCGACCATGTGATGGAGAAGGGGCGCCAGCCCTTTGCTCGCCAGACGTCCACCGGCAAGCGCGTGGCGGTGGTCGGCGGCGGACCGGCGGGTCTGTCCTGCGCGCACCGCCTGGCGATGCTGGGGCACGCGGTCACGATCTTCGATGCCAAGAGCAAGCTTGGCGGTCTCAATGAGTACGGGATCGCGGCCTACAAGACCGTCGACAATTTCGCACAGAAGGAAGTCGACTTCGTCCTCTCCATCGGCGGCGTCTCAATCGAAGCCGGCAGGACGCTCGGCCGCGACATCACGCTCGATCAGTTGCGCCGCGACTTTGACGCGGTCTTTCTCGGCCTCGGCCTGTCCGGCGTGAATGCGCTGGGGCTGGAGGGCGAAGAACAGCTGTCCGGCGTGATGGACGCAGTTGGCTACATCGCGGATTTGCGCCAGGCGCGTGACAAGGGCACGCTGAAGGTTGGCCGCAAGGTCGTCGTGATCGGCGGCGGCAATACCGCCATCGATATCTCTGTGCAGACCAGGAAGCTCGGCGCCGAGGACGTGACCCTGGTCTATCGCCGTGCACCGGAGAACATGAGCGCCACTTGGCACGAGCAGGAATTCGCGCAGGTCAACGGCGTCAAGATCAAGCATTGGGCGCGGCCCGTACGCCTGATCGGCCAGAACGGCGCAGTCAAGGAAGTGGAATTCGAGCGCACGGCACTGGACGATCGCGGACGACTGACCGGCACCGGGGAGATCTTCTCGATCCTGTGCGATCAGGTGTTCAAGGCCATCGGGCAGAAATTCGTGAAAGACCCGGTCAACGGCAAGGCGCAAGAATCGCTGGACGTCGCCGATGGCAAGATCGCGGTCAACGAGGAGCGGAAGACCTCGCTCGCCAATGTCTGGGCCGGCGGCGATTGCGTCGCCAGCGGCATCGATCTGACCGTGCAGAGCGTCGAGGACGGCAAGGTCGCCGCCCAGTCAATCGACCGGTATCTGCGCGGCGCGAAATAGCGAACGGCTGGAAAGGGAGAACCGTCATGGCCGATCTTCGCAGCAACTTTGTCGGCATCAAGTCGCCCAACCCGTTCTGGCTGGCTTCCGCACCGCCGACCGACAAGGAATACAATGTCGTGCGCGCCTTCAAGGCGGGCTGGGGTGGCGTCGTCTGGAAGACCCTGGGCGAGGATCCGCCGGTGGTGAATGTCAGCTCGCGCTATGGCGCGCTGCACTCCGCCGACCAGCGCATGATCGGATTCAACAACATCGAGCTCATCACAGACCGGCCGCTGGACGTGAACCTGCGCGAGATCAAGCAGGTGAAGCGCGACTGGCCGGACCGCGCTGTGGTCGTTTCGCTGATGGTGCCCTGCACCGAGGAAGCCTGGAAGGCGATCCTGCCCATGGTGGAGGAGACTGGCGCCGATGCGGTCGAGCTCAATTTCGGCTGCCCGCACGGGATGTCGGAACGCGGCATGGGCTCGGCGGTCGGCCAGGTGCCGGAATATGTCGGCATGGTCGCAAAATGGTGTAAGCAGCACACCCGCATGCCGGTGATCGTGAAGCTGACGCCCAACATCACCGACATCCGCAAGCCGGCACGCGCGGCCAGGGAGGGCGGGGCGGACGCGGTCTCGCTGATCAACACAATCAACTCGATCACCTCGATCGATCTGGACATCATGGCGCCGACGCCGACGGTCGACGGCAAGGGCACCCACGGCGGATATTGCGGCCCGGCGGTGAGACCGATCGCCATGCACATGGTTGCCGATATCGCACGCGATCCGGAGACGCACGGCCTGCCGATTTCCGCCATCGGCGGTATCGCCAACTGGCGCGACGCGGCGGAGTTCATCAGCCTGTCGGCCGGGACGGTGCAGGTCTGCACCGCCGCCATGCATTACGGCTTCAAGATCGTCGACGACATGATCTCCGGTCTCAAGAACTGGATGGAGAGCAAGGGCTACGCCACCATCGAGGATTTCCGGGGCAAGGCGGTGCCGAACGTCACCGACTGGCAGTTCCTCAACATCAACTACAAGAGCATCGCGCAGATCGATCAGAGCAAATGCATCAAGTGCGGCCTCTGCCATATAGCGTGCGAGGACACCTCGCATCAGTCGATCGCGAAGATGAAGGACAACGGCACGCGGCGCTACCAGGTCATCGAGGAGGAGTGCGTGGGCTGCAATCTCTGCGCCCATGTCTGCCCGGTGCCGGATTGCATCTCCATGGTCTCGGTCGATACGGGCAAGCCCTATCTCAACTGGACCCAGGATCCACGCAACCCGATGCGCAAGGCTGCGGAATAGTCTAGAGTTCGCGCAAGATCAGGAAACACGATCAGGGAAGGCGCCCGGCAAACCGGGCAACGGACAGGGACAAAGGGGACTGACATGTTGCTTTCGCGTCGTAATCTCCTGCTCGCGACGGGCGGGATTGCTGCGGCATCGGCCATCGGCACGCTGCCGCGCCAAGTGTTGGCGGCGGACAAGATTAAGACGGCTGCCATCTATACCGTTCCGGTCGAACAGCAGTGGGTGAGCCGCATCCACAAGGCCGCCACCGCGGCCCAGGAGCGCGGCGACATCGAATACACCTTCTCCGAAAAGGTGGCGAACACCGACTATGAGCGCGTGATGCGCGAATATTGCGAGGCCGGCCACCAGTTGATCGTCGGCGAGGCGTTCGCGGTGGAGGATGCCGCGCGCGCGGTGGCGAAAGACTATCCCGATCGGGCGTTCCTGATCGGCTCGAGCTTCAAGCCGGACGAAGCGGTGCCGAATTTCGCCGTGTTCGACAACTACATCCAGGACGCCTCCTATCTCACCGGAATTGTTGCCGGTGCCATGACCAAGAAGAAAAGTATCGGCATGGTCGGCGGCTATCCGATCCCGGAAGTGAACCGGCTGATGAACGCCTTCATGGCCGGGGTGCGCGAGTTCGCACCGGACACCAAGTTCCAGGTCGCGTTCATCGGTTCGTGGTTCGACCCGCCGAAGGCCAAGGAAACCGCCTTCGCCCAGATCGATGCCGGCGCCGACCTCATGTATGCCGAGCGTTTCGGCGTATCCGACGCGGCCAAGGAACGCAGCGTTCTGGCGATCGGCAACGTCATCGACACGCAGGCCGACTATCCGGACACAGTGGTCGCCTCCGCCTTGTGGCACTTCGAGCCGACATTGGATGCGGCCATCGCCGCCGTGAAGGCCGGCAGCTTCAAGGCCGACGATTACGGCGTCTATTCCTTCATGAAGGCCGGCGGCTGCAGCCTGGCGCCGCTCGGAACCTTCGAGGGCAAGGTGCCGGCCGACGCGATGGCCATGGTGACCGCCAAGGAAAAGGCGATCAAGGACGGCAGCTTCACCGTCAAGATCGACGACAGCGAGCCCAAATCGAGCTGATCATCGATGTGCAACAACATCCTGCTTCTCCCTCCCCCAAGCTGGGGGAGGGTCGGGGTGGGGGTTGTTCTCACCGGCGAAGATCGCGCCGAGCTGGGCTGCCGTCGCCCCCACCCTAACCCTCCCCGCCTCGGGGAGGAACCACAGTGTTTGCGTCATGGCCGCTGAAGCGTCGAGCATCGTCCTCCGGCTCACCGGCATCACCAAGCGCTTCGGACCGCTGCTGGCGAACGATGCGATCAGCCTCGATTTGCATCGCGGCGAGGTACTGGCGTTGCTCGGCGAGAACGGCGCCGGCAAGACCACGCTCATGAACATCCTGTTCGGCCATTACGTGGCCGACGAAGGCGCGATCGAAGTGTTCGGAGAGAAGCTGCCGCCCGGATCGCCCCGAGCCGCGCTGGAGTGCGGGATCGGCATGGTGCACCAGCACTTCACCCTGGCCGACAATCTCACCGTCCTGGACAACGTCCTGCTGGGAACGGAGCATTTGTGGCGCGTTCACTCAGGCCGGGCCAAAGCGCGGGCCCTATTGGCGGAGTTGTCGGAGTCATTCGGGCTGAGGGTGAAGCCGGATGCTCGCATCGCCGACCTGTCGGTCGGTGAGCGCCAGCGCGTGGAGATCCTGAAAGCGCTCTATCGCGACGCCCGCATTCTCATCCTCGATGAACCCACCGCCGTCCTGACGCCGCAGGAGACCGAAGCGCTGTTCGCCACGCTCCAGAAGCTGGTTGAGCGTGGTCTCGCCATCATCTTCATTTCCCACAAACTGAACGAAGTGATGGCGGTGAGCCGCCGCGTCGTCGTGCTGCGTCAAGGCAAACTGGTGGCGGAGCGCGACACCGCCAAGACGGATCGTCACGAGCTGGCCGAACTGATGGTTGGCCGGCCGATCCCGGAGCCAAAGGTCGAGCCCATTCCCCTCGGCCCGGTCGTCCTCGCGCTCAAGGCCGTGTCGCTCACCGGCGACGGCCATCCCCGCCTGCAGGACGTCTCGCTTGACCTGCATGGCAACGAGATCGTCGGCATCGCGGGAGTATCTGGCAACGGGCAGGGGGCGCTGGCCGACCTCGTGAGCGGGATCGTCGCGCCGAGCGGCGGTTCGCTTTCGATATTCGGGCAGGAGATCCACTCCTTCGATCCGGCCCGCATGGTGTCCTATGGCATCGGACGTATCCCCGAAGACCGCCATGCGGTCGGCGTAGTGGGCGACCTGTCGCTCGAGGAGAATCTGATCTCGGCGCGCTATCGTGAGCCGCCGTTTTCGCGGCGCGGCCTGATCGACTGGACGGCAGTGCGGGATTTCGCGAGCCGGATCATCGCCGACTACGATGTGCGTTGTCCCGGCCCGCAGGCGGCCACGCGCCTGCTGTCCGGCGGGAACATGCAGAAGCTGATCCTTGGCCGCGAGATGGCGCGCGATCCGCGCATCATCCTCGCCAACCAGCCGACCCGCGGTCTCGATATCGGGGCGGTCGGCTACGTGCACCAGCAGCTGCTCAAGGCGCGCGCCGAGGGGTCGGGCATCCTACTGATCTCCGAGGATCTCGACGAACTGCTCGCGCTGTCCGACCGCGTGGTCGTGATGTACCGCGGCCGCATGTCGCCGGCCATGCGGCGCAGCGACGTGACGATCCGTCAATTGGGCATGATGATGGCGGGGCACGGATTTGCCGGTGAGGCCCATGCGGCTTGAGCCTCGCAGCGAAGCAGCGAGAAGCACCTGGATCGCAGCGCCGCTCGCCGCGATCGTCGCAAGCTTCGTCATCGCGGCGATCCTCGTATTGCTTGGCGGCGCATCGCCGTTCTCGGTCTTTGCGGCGGTGATCAAGGGCGCCCTGGGGACGCAATTTGCGTTCCTCGAGACCCTGACGCGCGCGACGCCTTTGATCTTCACCGGCCTCGCCGCCGCCGTCGCGTTCCGCGCCAAGCTGTGGAACATCGGCGGCGAGGCGCAGCTCTATGCCGGTGCGATCGTGACAATCGTGCTCGGCACAGGCGCGCTGCCGCTGCCGGCGCCGATCCTGATCCCGCTGATCCTGGCGGCAGGCATGCTGGCCGGCGCCTTGCTGTTGCTGGGGCCGACCTTGCTCAAGACCCGCTTCGGCGTCGACGAAGTGGTGACGACGCTGTTGCTCAATTTCGTGATGGTGCTGTTCGTCAGCATGCTGCTGGACGGCGCGCTCAAGGACCCGATGGGCCTCGGATGGCCGCAATCCCAGAAGGTGATCGAGGCCGCGCGCCTGCCGAAGCTGGTGCAGGGCAAGCGCCTGCATCTGGGTTTCGTGATCGCGATCGGAGCGGCGTTGATCGTCTGGTTCATCAACGCGCACGACCTCGGCTACGAGATGCGCGCTGTCGGCTTCAATCCGCGCGCCGCGCGCTTCGCCGGCATCCCGGTCAACTGGGTGATGGCAAAGACCGCGCTGCTCGGGCGGCTCCTGCCCTGGCGGGCGTCAGCGAAGTGGCGGGGCTCAAGGGCAACCTCACCCTGATCTGTCGCCAGGCTTCGGCTACACGGGCATCGTGGTCGCCATGCTGGCGATGCTCCACCTGGCGGCGTGATCGCCGCCGGATCTGTCGCCGCCATGTTCGTCGGCGCCGATGCCATGAGCCGCAGCGTCGGGGTGCCGAACTATATCGCCAATGTGATGGTCGCCACCGCCTTGCTCACCATGGTGCGATGCTGTTCACCCGCTTCCGCCTCAGGTGGAGATAGAGTGGGCAGGCGATCCAGATCATCTTCGAGGCGAGCTGGCGGCGGCGATCCATCGCTTCGCCGCTGATCTTCGCCACCCTGGCGTGAGCTGATCTGTGAACGCGCCGGCGTGCTCAATCTCGGCATCGAAGGCATCATGACGGTCGGCGCATTCGCTGGCTGGGTGGTCTATAACGGTGCGGATCTGTGGACCGGGGTCTGATGGGCGATCGCCGGGGCGGCGTTCGATTGCTGCACGGCCCGACCGTGCTGCCTGTGTCGCAGCATGTCACGGGCATCGGCATTACGCTACTTGCGACCCGCTCACTTCGCGTATCGCCCGGCGTTCCCGAGTGTCACGTCACCGCCGAAGATCGAAACCTTCGCGCCGCTCCGATCCTGCTGCTGTCGCAGATCCCGATTTTGGGCGAAGCTTTGTTCAACCAGACACCGCTCACCTATCTTGCGTTCGTCGCGGTGATCCTCGTCGCGGATGGTGCTCTACCGCACGCCGGTCGGCCTGGCGGTGCGCACGGTGGGCGAGAACCCGGCGGCGTGGAAGCGCAGGGCATCGATGTCACGCTGCTGCGCATCGGCGCGGTGGCGGTGGGCAGCGTATCTCATGGCGCTCGGGGGCGCATTCCTCACCATGTCGGCCTTCAACTCGTTCTATTTCGACATGGTGAACGGCCGCGGCTGGATCTGCATCGCGTTGGGGGTGTTCGGCTCCTGGCGGCCGGGCAAGGCGCTGCTTGGCGCCATCCTGTTCGCAGCGTTCGATGCCTACCAGCTGCGCCTGCAGCAGCTGGCCGGCGCCTATCTGCCCTATCAGGTCTTCCTGATGCTGCCTTATATTCTGTCGATCCTGGCGCTGATCGCGATGTCGCGGCGCGCCGGCTACCCGCGGGCCCTGATGATCCCCTATCGCAAGGGCGAGCGCTGAACGGAGAAGACCATGCTCGATCTCATCATTCGCGGCGCCAATCTGCCCGACGGCCGGCAGAACATCGATATCGGCATCGAAGGCGGCAAGATCGTAAAAGTCGGGCCGGCCCTGGATGCGGGCGCGGGCAAGGAGATCGACGCACGCGGCCGCCTGGTCACGCCGCCCTTCGTCGATGCGCATTTCCACATGGATGCGACCCTGTCGCTCGGCCTGCCGCGCCTCAACCAGTCGGGCACACTGCTGGAGGGCATCGCGCTGTGGGGCGAGCTGAAGCCGCTGCTGACCCAGGAAGCCATCGCCGAGCGCGCACTGGCCTATTGCGACTGGGCGGTCGCCAAGGGGTTGCTCGCGATCCGCTCCCACGTCGACGTGTGCGATCCGCGCCTGCTGGCGGTCGACGCGTTGCTGGAGGTGAAGAAGAAGGTCAAGCCATACCTCGACCTGCAATTGGTCGCGTTCCCGCAGGACGGCGTGTTCCGATCGCCGGGCGCGATGGAACTCTTGAAGGAGTCTCTGAAGCGTGGCGTCGACGTCGTGGGCGGCATCCCGCATTTCGAGCGCACCATGGCGGACGGCGCGGCCTCCGTGCGCGCCTTGTGCGAGATCGCGGCGGAGCGCGGCCTGCTGGTCGACATGCATTGCGACGAGACCGACGACCCGATGTCGCGCCACGTCGAGACTTTGGCGAGCGAGACCCAGCGGCTCGGCCTGCAAGGGCGTGTGACGGGATCGCACCTCACCTCCATGCACTCGATGGACAATTACTATGTCAGCAAGCTGATCCCGCTGATGGCGGAAGCGCGGCTCAACGCCATCGCCAATCCGCTCATCAACATCACCATCCAGGGCCGCCACGACACCTATCCCAAGCGCCGCGGCATGACGCGCGTGCCAGAACTGATGGCGGCCGGCCTCACCGTCGCGTTCGGCCATGATTGCGTGATGGATCCCTGGTACGGGATGGGATCGGGCGACATGCTGGAGGTCGCACATATGGGCCTGCACGTCGCGCAGATGACGGGGCAGGACGCGATGCGCGCCTGCTTCGCCGCCGTCACCGAAAACCCCGCGCGCATCCTGCAGCTCGACAGCTATGGAATCGCGCCGGGCAAGAACGCCGACCTAGTGATCCTACAGGCCGCCGATCCGGTCGAAGCGATCCGCGTGCGCGCAACGCGGCTCGCCGTGCTGAGGCGCGGCAAGGTGATCGCGGAAACGCCGGCGCAGACCGCGCGCTTGAACTTGCCAGGACGCCCGGAAGCCGCGGATTTCCTGAGGAAACGGAGTTGACCGTTTGGTCAGGAAGCGCCAAACTCGGTTACAAAATTATGTGCGGCGAGTCCGATGAAAAGCCGCTAAGTGTCTGATTTCGGGGCTGGCGAGAAACTGGGAGATTTTGCCTTGGGCACCAACCTGCGCGTCAATGCGGACCGTCTGTGGGACAGCCTCATGGAGATGGCCAAGATCGGCGCCACTGAGAAAGGCGGCGTCTGCCGGCTGGCCCTCACCGACCTCGACCGCCAGGCGCGCGATTTGTTCTGCGCGTGGGCGAAGGACGCCGGCTGCACCATCAAGATCGACAAGATGGGCAACATCTTCGCGCGCCGTCCGGGCAAGGACAATTCGCTGTCGCCTGTGATGACCGGCAGCCACATCGACAGCCAGCCGACCGGCGGCAAGTTCGATGGCATCTACGGCATCATGGCCGGCCTCGAAGTGCTGCGCACGCTGAACGATTTCAACTACGAAACCCAGCGTCCGGTCGAAGTCGCGGTGTGGACCAACGAGGAAGGCTCGCGCTTCGCGCCGGCCATGGTCGCCTCGGGCGTGTTCGCCGGCGTGTTCCCGCTGGAATACGGCCTGTCGCGCGCCGACCTCGACGGCAAGACCATGGGCGAGGAACTGAAGCGCATCGGCTATGACGGGCCGGAGCAGGTCGGCGGCCGCCCGGTGTTCGCGTTCTTCGAGACTCATATCGAGCAGGGCCCGATCCTGGAAGCCGAGAAGAAGACCATCGGCGTCGTGCAGGGCGCGCAGGGCCAGCGCTGGTTCGAGGTCACCATGGTGGGGCAGGAGGCGCATGCCGGCCCGACCCCCATGAAGGTGCGCAAGGATGCGCTGGTCGGCGCGGCGCACGTCGTCTCCGCCATCAATCGGATCGGGCACGAGAACCAGCCGTTCGCCTGCGCGACCGTCGGCCTCATCCAGTCGAGCCCGAACTCCCGCAATACCATCCCAGGCAAGGTCTTCTTCACCATCGACCTGCGCCACCCCGAGGATTCCGTGCTGTCCAAGATGGCGGCCGGCGCCAAGGCGGCCGCGGAAGAAGCCGCCAGGAAGAACGGCCTGGAACTCGACTTCAAGGAGATCTGGTATTCGCCGCCCGTGAAGTTCGACGCGAACTGCGTCGCGGCGGTCAAGTCGGGCGCTGAGGAACTCGGCATGCCGAGCATGCCGATCATCAGCGGCGCCGGCCACGACGCCTGCTACATGAGCCGCGTGGCCCCGACCGGCATGATCTTCATCCCGTGCGAAGGCGGCATCAGCCACAACGAGATCGAGAATGCGACGCGCGACGATTGCGGCGCCGGGTGCGACGTCCTGCTGCGCGCGGTCGTGGAGCGCGCCAATGCCCTCTGAGCCGACGGGGAAGGTTGTCGACCTGCCGGTGCGCGCACGCAACGCCGATACGAAGACTGCGGCGTCCGACGTCATCATCGACATCCGCAATCTCGGCCTGACCTTCCAGACCGCCGACGCGCCGGTCGTCGCGCTCAGCAACATCAACCTTGCGATCCACGCCGGGGAATTCGTCTCGCTGATCGGTCCCAGCGGCTGCGGCAAGACCACGCTGATGCGCATCGTCGCCGACCTGGAGCAGCCGACGGAGGGGACGGCGACGGTCAACAATGTCTCTCCGCGCGAGGCGCGCCTGAAGCGTGCCTACGGCTACATCTTCCAGGCGGCGGCCCTCTATCCGTGGCGCAACGTGCAGCGCAATGTCGAGCTACCGCACGAGATCATGGGCGTGCCCAAGGAAGAGCGCGAAGCCAAGGCCAGGCGCTACCTGGAGCTGGTCGGCCTCAAGGGCTTCGAGAAGAAATTTCCCTGGCAGTTGTCAGGCGGCATGCAGCAGCGCGTCTCGATCGCGCGCGCCCTGTCGTTCGACCCGCAACTGCTGCTGATGGACGAGCCGTTCGGCGCGCTGGACGAGATCACCCGCGACCGCATGAACGAAGAGCTGCTGCAGATCTGGGAGAAGACCCGCAAGACGGTGATCTTCGTCACGCACTCGATCGACGAGGCCGTCCTGCTTTCCACCAAGATCGTGGTCATGAGCGCGCGGCCCGGCCGCATCATCGACGTGATCGACAGCACGCTGCCGCCCAGCCGCACGCTCGAGACGCGCGAGACACCGGCGGCCCTGGAACTGGCGCACCGCGTCCGCGAAGGCCTGAAGGCCGGGCATTCCTATGACTAGCGCGATCGGGGAATAGCATGGGCGCGGTGTTCGGTTTCATGTCGCCAAAGGGGCGGGTGCTGCCGATCGTCGCCGTCGTCGCTGTCATCATTCTACTGTGGTACGCCCTGGCGGTCGGGCTGAACCACCAGCGTGTGTCCGACATGCTGTCGGATTCAAACCCCGATTACACCTTCGGCGATCTTGTCAAGGCGGCCTGGACCATGGAGCGGCCGGTCCTGCCAGCGCCCGATCAGATCGCGGTCGATCTGTGGAAATCGACGGCGACACTCAAGGTCACCAGCAAGCGCTCGCTGGTCTATCACGCCTACATCACCGCTTCGGCGACGCTAGTCGGCTTTGCCTTCGGTGCGCTCTTGGGTGTCCTGCTGGCGGCCGGGATCGTGCATGTCAGGACTCTGGACCGCTCGCTGATGCCGTGGATCATCGCCTCGCAGACCGTGCCGATCCTGGCGATCGCCCCGATGATCATCGTGGTGCTCGGTAATGTCGGGGTCACCGGTTTGATCCCCAAGGCCATCATCTCGATGTATCTATGCTTCTTCCCGGTTGCGATCGGCATGGTGAAGGGTTTGCGCTCGCCCGACCCGCTGCAGATGGACCTGATGCGCACCTACAATGCCAGCCAGTGGCAGGTGTTCTGGAAACTGCGTGTGCCGGCCTCCATCCCGTTCCTGTTCGCCAGCTTGAAGGTAGCCATCGCCATCAGCCTGGTGGGCGCGATCGTCGGCGAGCTGCCGAGCGGCGCCTTGGCCGGACTTGGTGCCCGCATGCTGAGCGGTTCCTATTACGGCCAGACGGTGCAGATCTGGTCGGCCCTGTTCATGGCGGCGATCCTTGGGATGGCGATGGTGTATGTGATCGCCGGTATCGAGTGGGCAACGCTCCGGCGCACGGGAGCACGGACGTGAACCCGCAGCTTGCCTGGCTGAGCGCATTCCTGATGGCAGTGGGGCTCGCCCTGCCGATCGGATACTACGAGGAGGATTTCGCCTATTGGTCCCAATTCCCGCTGTCGGCGTCATTCGTGGCGGTGGGGATTGCGGCGGTCATCGCCGGTGAGCGCTGGCTGCGCCACCAGGCCAAGGGAGAGCTGTGGGCTTGGCTCGGGCCGATCGCGGTGATTGTAGCGGGGATCGGTCCCGCACAGTTGCCGACGCCGGAACTTGAGATGGGCCTGTCCTCGCCTGGTTTCTGGCTCACCGTGATCGGCGTGCTGTTGTTCGCCTGGACGGTGATGCAACACATCTCGGCCCAGCCGGCGAGCCGGATCTACGCTTTGCTGGTACCGGCGCTGTTTGGGATCGCGCTCATCTACCTGTGGCAGTCGGTTGTGGTCGGATTTGCGGTGCCGCGCATCCTGCTTCCGGCGCCCACCGAGATACTCGAAGCGCTGAAGCGAGAGGCGCCGACCCTGGCCGACGACTTCCGCCAGACATTCCTCAAGGCCGTTCTGGCCGGCTTCGCGTTGGGCAATATCCTGGCGCTGGCGACGGCGCTGGTCGTCGACCGCGTTCCGTTCCTGCAGCGGGGTCTGTTGCCGCTCGGCAATCTGGTAAGCGCGGTGCCGATCGTGGGTGTCGCACCCATCATGGTCATGTGGTTCGGCTTCGGGTGGGAATCGAAGACGGCGGTCATTGTCTTCATGATCTTCTTCCCGATGCTGGTGAACGCCGTCGCTGGCCTGCATGCCGCGGACCGCACGCAGTTGGACCTGATGCGCTCCTATGGCGCCGGCTATTGGCAGACCCTGTGGGCGCTACGCCTGCCGGCGGCGCTGCCCTTCATCTTCAATGCGCTCAAGATCAATTCGACCCTGGCGCTGATCGGCGCGATCGTGGCCGAGTTCTTCGGCTCGCCGACCGCCGGCATGGGTTTCCGCATCAGCACGGAATCCCAGATCATGAACGTGGACGTGGTGTGGGCGACCATCACGGTCGCCGCCGTGGCGGGCTCGGCCTTCTACGGCATACTCGCTGTGCTGGAGCGCAGCTTCACCTTTTGGCATCCATCCTACCGCAGTCGATAACGCATAAACGAGGAGGCAAGCGATGAGTTCAAGGCTTTGGAAGGGCGCGGTTGCAGCGGCTTCATTGCTGGCGCTGTGCGCAAGCGCGGCGCAGGCAGCGGACAAGCTGACCCTGCAGTTGAAGTGGGTGACGCAGGCACAGTTCGCCGGTTACTTCGTGGCAAAGGACAAAGGGTATTACGACGAGGTCGGCCTCGACGTGACGATCAAGCCGGGCGGCCCCGACATCAACCCCAGCCAGGTGATCGCCGGCGGCGGCGCGGACGTGGTGGTGGACTGGATGCCCTCGGCGCTGGCGACCCGGGAGAAGGGCGTGCCGCTGGTCAACATCGCCCAGGTGTTCCAGAAGTCGGGCATGATGCTGACCTGCCGCAACGACAGTGGCGTCACATCGCCGGACAAGTTCAAGGATCACACGCTTGGTGTCTGGTTCGGCGGCAACGAATATCCGTTCCTCAACTGGATGGCCAAGCTGGGCCTCAAGACCGACGGAAGCCCGGGCGGCGTCAAGGTGCTGAAGCAAGGCTTCAACGTGGACCCGCTGCTGCAGAAGCAGGCCGACTGCATCTCAACCATGACCTACAACGAGTACTGGCAGGTGATCGACGCAGGGATGAAGCCGGAGGATCTGACCACCTTCAAATACGAGGATGAAGGCGTCGCCACGCTCGAGGACGGGCTCTACACGCTCGAGAAGAACCTGAAGGATCCGGCGATGGTCGAGAAACTCGCCAAGTTCCTGAAGGCCTCGATGAAGGGCTGGGACTATGCGGTGGCGCATCCGGACGAGGGGGCGATGATCACGCTCGAGAATGACGAGACCGGCGCCCAGACCGAGAAGCACCAGAAGCGCATGATGGGAGAGATCGCCAAGCTGGTCGGCACGAACCCGAAGGGCACCGGCTATCTCGACGAAGCGGCCTACAACCGCACGGTCGACACGCTGATGGGCGGCGGCTCCGATCCCGTTATCACCGCAAAGCCAGAAGGGGCGTGGACGCACGACGTGATCGAAAAGGCGATGGCCATGTAGGCTGCCGCTGGCGGAAGATCAGGAAGGAAGCCCCGGCTCTCGCGACCGGGGTTTCCTTTTGGCACGGCGTGCTATGATGTGACGATGCAATACACCTTCAACGAACTGGAGCTGCCGAACGGCGGGCGCCTCGGTCTTGGCTGCTGCCCCGGCCATCGGTTGAGACTGTCACCGCTCGGATTGGTTCGGCAGCACGAGCGCGTCAGGGACGATCTCAAGTCGATCGCGGCGTGGAAGCCGCACGCTCTGTTGTCGCTGATGGAAGAGCACGAGCTCACTGAGGCTGGCGCGCCGGCGCATTTGCTGGCCAAGGAGCTGCCGAGTCATGGAGTCGCGTGGCTGCACTTGCCGATCTGCGATTATCAGGCTCCCGATGAGCGTTTCGAGAAGCAGTGGGTCGGCCTGTGGCCCCGTTTGGACCGGGAGTTCCAACAGGGCGGCCGCCTCTTCATTCACTGCTATGCCGGTCTTGGACGGACCGGTACGGTCGCGTCGCTGATTCTCATGCAATACGGTGCCAGCGCCCGCGACGCGATCCGGCAGGTGAGGGCGGTGCGCCCGGGATCGATCCAGTCGATCGAGCAGGAAGACTATCTGCGGATGGCGGGTAGCAGTCGCGGTTCGTGATCAGACGAGCTCGGTCCGACTGAGTACGGCGTTGAAGACCATCTTCGGCACGCGCACGCGTTCATCCCTCGCATAGAGAGACAGCAACTCCTCAAACGAGTCGTCTGGCGTCGTAGCAAGCGCTGCCAGGCGATCGAAGAACGCGAGCTGGCCGGCATCGAGCTGCTGGCCGGGATGTGGCATGGCGCCCCAGCCGTCCCAGGGCAGCATCTCCATCTTGTTGAGCGCGGCGATGTCGCGGATCAGCTCGGCGGCGATGAACCAAAGGCCGCGCAGCTCGCCGACGAAAATGCCAAACTTGGAGGGGTCGGCCCTGCCGGTGCGGCACAAGGTCCAGGCGTCGGCGGCGACGATGAATTGATCGCGCGGCACATCCAGCGGATCGAACTTTTGGTGAAAGGCGCGCTGCCAGACCTGATCGAGCTGGGCGTCCGCCAGCACCCAGCGCGCGT
This sequence comes from Dongiaceae bacterium, assembly GCA_041398065.1. Classification (GTDB taxonomy): domain Bacteria; phylum Pseudomonadota; class Alphaproteobacteria; order Dongiales; family Dongiaceae; genus Dongia_A. Next base: position 80,063 of record JAWKVL010000002.1, read on the forward strand.
CCGCCGTGTTCCAGTATTCGCAGACCAGGTGCTCCTCGAAATAGGGTGGATTGAAGAATGCGCCGAACCCGCAGCGATAGCGCGCGGGAATTCCCTTGGCGCGCAGCATGGCCGTCAGCAGCAGTGCAAAGTGATGGCATACGCCCACCACGCGCTTCTCGGCGGGCCGCGCGACCGACAACGCACGCTCGTCGAGCGCGAGGATTCGATCCAGGATCTTCTCCGCAGCGCGGATGTGCGACTCCTCTTTGCGCTTGTCCGGCACTGCGCAGCCGTAGGCAATTGCCATGAATTGATGGATGGCGAGTCCCTGGATGACCCAGGCGAGTTCGCCGATATCGGCCGGCAGCGCCGCCACGGCGTTTGCGTGACGGCCGACCACGCTCATTGCCGCCGGTTGGGCATAATAGTCCAACATGGATGGTGATGATCTCTTCTGCGGTTTGCCGGTCATTGTGCCGGCGCGTGTTCCCGGAAGTCCTGCAACTGTGCTTCCAGCGCGCGGCCAAAGGCCGGCCTGGATTCGCATCTGCGCCGATAGGAATCCAGGATCGGGAATCGCTCGAGCGTGTCAGTGCCGCCGAGCTCGCGCAAGACCGTCGTCATGATCAGATCGCCCGCCGTGAAGCGATCTTCGAGATAGTCCTTGCCATCAAGCCAGGCCGAGAGCGCTCCAAGCCGCTTGTGCACTATCGCTTCGAGCTGCGGCCGGCGCTCCTTCGTCCACGCCTCGCCGGCATGGAACGCGTCGATCTGCGCCAGATTTTGCACCTGCGGTTCGACCGAGTTCAGTGCCGCGAGGACCCACATGGTCACCCGCGCCCGACCCGCTTCGTCTCTAGGCGCCAGCGCTTCGGACCTGGCCGCGATGTGCAGCACGATCGCGCCGGACTCGAACATCTCCAGCGCGCCGTCACGATAGGCGGGTACTTGGCCGAACGGCTGCCACTGGCGATAAGCGTCGGATTCCTGGGCCTGCCGGTCGATCAGGACCGGTTCATAGGGGATGCCGGCTTCCTCCAGCGCCCAGCGCACGCGGAGATCGCGCACATAGCCCTGGATGAAAGGCGGTACCCAGCGGAACGCGCTCACTTGGATCGTCATGATCAGTGCTCCCCAGCCAGGTATTTTTCCAGGCTGTCGAAGCAGCTGCTCCAGCCTTTGTTGTGATCGTCGCGGTTTTCGGCCGTCTCGAAGAAGGCCTGACGGAACGTCATGCGGGTCTTGCCGCCCACGTCGGCCAAGGAAATGGTGATCGTGTTCTCGCGGCCTTGCTCGCCTTCCTTTTCCCAGGCGAAGGAAAAGACCAGGCGCTCCGGTTCGACGATCTCCCGATAGATTCCGCGCATCCAGTTTTCCTTGCCTTCCGTGGAGCGGATGCCGGCGCGATAGGCGCCACCCACCCGCACGTCCGTCTTGGCGGAGATGCAGGTGAAGTTGCGGGGACTGAGCCAGCGCACGATGTGCTCCGGCTGGGTCCAAGCGCGGAACACCAGCTCGCGCGGAGCGTCGAATATGCGCGTTATAACCAGTTCGTGCTGGGCGGTGGAGTGGGGTGCGCTTGCTGTTGCAGCCATGATCTACTCCTTGATGCTGGCAATCCTAGTGGTGCCCTCGGCTACGCCGCCGCGACAAAGGGGCAGGGAGGTGAGCGCGGTAGGCAGCGACTGCCCGCCGTCGGCATAAGCGGCGTGGCGTCGGAGATGGTCCGTCACCACGCCGGCGACCGTTATCGCAATAGCCGTCACGACAACAGCCGACAGCGCCGATCGTGCGGAGACCTCCCCGCGGAAGAGCCGCCGGAACTGCCGCCATCCGATTGTTCCGGTCGCGATCGCCGCGACGCCCATTGCGCAACAGAGCATGATTGCTGTCTCGTCTGGCGGCCGCTACTGCGCCGCGGTCTCGTGGCAACAACCGCCGGAGCCTTCGGCCGCAACCCATCGTCCGACCCCGTTCACGTGGCCCGGCGCGCCATAGCGGTCATGATGCCGGACCCAGTCCGTGAGGGTGTGGCTGGGCCCGTTCTCGTTCCGACCGTTCGGCGTCATGTCGAGATAGATGTAGGTGCCCAGGCGCTCCTCGCCGCCCCGCCCGAAGCTCGAATAGGTGTGATAGATGGAACCATCTGCATCGTTGTAGAAGACGCTGAGCCCCGACAGGTCCTCGAGCGGCACCGGTCCGGCGCGATAGTTATAGAACGCGGTCCCGTTCGCCACTTGCTCCGGCGTGAAGGAGACGTTGAAGTCGTAGTTGAAGTCGCTGCCGAAAGAAGAGACCCAGGGAAAGGTCCATCCCATGCGCGCCTTGAAGGCCTCGATCTCCGCGAGGGGTGCGCGTGCGACGGCGACATAGGACACGTCGTGATTCAGCAGGTGAACCAGCGCCGCTTCCGCGTGATCGGATTCGAACGAGCAGCCGACGCACCCCTCTTTCTGGCCTGGCGCCAGCATGAAGTGCTTGATGATGAGCTGGCTGCGGCCGTCGAACAGGTCGGACAGCGTTACCTTTCCCGACGGCGCATCGAACAGGTAGGTCTTGTCGATCTTGACCCATGGCAGAGCGCGCAGCTCAGCGCTCAAGCGATCGCGCAGCTTCGTGAGCTCCTTTTCCTTGGCGAGCAGCGCGGTGCGCGCGTTCAGCCAGTCCTCGCGAGATACGATCTGGTGCTGCATGGTGCGTCTCCTTCAGAGGGTCGCCAGATACTCGTCCAGCAGATCGAGCGTGCTGCTCCAGCCGCCGCGATGCAGATCGCGCGCGGTCACGGATTCGAACAGCGTCTGCTTGAGGGTGAGCTTGGTCTTCTCGCCTTGCTCGGCAAAGGTCAGCGTGATGGTGGTTTCGTGCTTTGGCTTGCCGTCGGGAAATTCCCAGGCATGGGTGAAGACCAGCCTTTCCGGTGGCGCAATTTCGCGATAGATGCCGTGGGCCCAGTGTTCTGTGTTTTCCGGCGAGCGCACGCCAAAGCGATAGCTGCCGCCGACGCGCACGTCGGTCTTGTAGGAGATCAGCGTGAAGCCTTTCGGGCCCCACCAGCGGGCCAGGTGCTCGGGCTGGGTCCAGACCTTGAACACCAGGGCGCGCGGCGCTTCGAATGTGCGCGAGAGGACGAGCGTGCGCTCCTCGATCTCCTGGCTATTTGCGGCGGCCATCTTTCTTTCCCTTGCCCTGCAACTGTTTCAGGTAATCATCCAGGCGGTCGAAGCTCTGCTCCCAGAACCGCCGGTAGTGCTCGATCCAGTCGGCAATGTCCTTCAACGGGCCAGCCTGCAACGTGCATGGCCGCCACTGCGCTTCGCGTCCGCGCGCGATCAAGCCGGCGCGCTCCAGCACCTTCAGATGCTTCGAAACGGCGGGGAGGCTGATGTCGAACGGCTCGGCCAATTCGTTGACCGATGCCTCGCCTAGGCTAAGCCGCGCCAGGATCGCGCGCCGCGTGGGATCGGCGAGGGCGGAGAAAGTTGCACTCAGACGGTCAGCCGGCATCCGCAATAAACCATCTAGTTAAATAACTATTTGGTTAAATAGCGCCTCGCGTCGATTTTGTCAAGCTCTCACTGTCCACGCGGAGTTGAAGGCTGAAGAGAAATGTTAGAACCAACGGAGGATGCGCTGCAGCGTGCGGCGGTACCAGGTTTCGCCAATCAGGGCCGTGCGCAGTTCATCCGGATCGAAAGCGCCCGACTCCTCGCGCACAATCCAACCGGGCGCGGACCGATAGAACAGCTTGCCGGTCTGCCCCGAATAGGGCTCATGCACAACGGCGCCGGTGGAGATCAGCCCTGCAATGTAGCTGAAAGAGCTCTTGGCCTGGACCAGGATGTCCGCACTCACCAGATTGTGGAACGCCTCGAACGCATCGCCACCAAGATGAAGCCGGCAACCGGCGGCGGCATAGGCGCTGAACATTTCGGGAGGTCCTTCCGAGAACACGTTGACTTGCGTTTCGCGACCGAGCCGGGCGGCAACAGCGCGAACGCCCTCAATTGTTTTCAAGATCGGCGGATCAAACGTATAGAAGAACTTCCGAATCGGGTGCGTATAGGACACATCACCGCGGCGAATGTGGACCGCCACGGTCAAGGCGCCGGGCGGAGCCCTATGAACTACGGGCCTGGGCGATCGTGAAGCTCGGTATTTGGCCCGCAGCGACATGCCCGACCGCCGCAATGCACCGGGAGTCTGAAACTTTCTCCAATGGTATGCCGGTGCCGCCAGCACCGTGTCGGGTCGGATGACGCCAATCCCGTCGCGCAGGAACTCTTTGACGTGCACCAGGTCCGCACCTGGAGGCACCGGCTCCTCGCCAAAGCCGAGATTGAGAAACGCCTCCCACGCCTTTGCCCAGTCCTCACGGCTGCCCGGCGCATGACCCATCATGGAGAACGGCGTGTGGAGGTAGCGCAGGCGCATCTTCCGGGCCACCAGCATCGTCGACAACACGCCCAGCGCCTGGGCGCCCGCGCCATCGCGCCGGCCCGCGCAAGTGATAGCAAGCGGCGGCGCTTTTGGGTGTGCTACGCGATAGGCCCTGATCGCACGCAGCAGCTGCCTTGTCTCATGCCGCGATAGATGCCTCATCTCGCCGGTTGGGGTAGGTCCGATCAGGTCCATATGCGCGGACATAGCGACGAGCCGTGCCCCGGAGATTGAGGGGAAGAATTGCAAATGAATCAGGGGGTCGGGCGACCTACCCAACCCCCTGACGAAACTGGCTCCCCGGGCCGGATTCGAACCAGCGACCAACCGGTTAACAGCCGGTTGCTCTACCGCTGAGCTACCGGGGATCAGGTCCCGCGCGGTCAGATTCCGCGCCGCCTGAGGGGGCAGCTTATAACGGCGCGATTCCGGCCTGTAAACCTTTTTGCCGCCAACAGAGCGCGCCGGGAATGGGGTCGGGACGGCACGGGTGCGGCACCCTAAGGGGTTGACAGGTTTGGCACTATTCTCAATGGTGCGCCGCTTATTGAGGGGTTCTTTGGTGTCTTATCCATGAAGGCAATCATCCTGAGCGCGGGCCAGGGTTCGCGCCTGCTGCCGCTGACCGAAGGAAAGCCGAAATGCATGCTTTCGATCGGCCCGCGGACCTTGATCGAGTGGCAGATCTGGGCCCTGACTCAGGGCGGTGTCGACGAGATCGCGGTCGTCGTCGGCTATCACGCGCGCGATGTGCAGGACCTGTTGAAGCGCCTGGAAGGCCCGAAGCTCAAGATCCGTACGATCTTCAACCCGTTCTACAAGCTGGCCGACAATCTCGCGAGCTGCTGGATGGCCCGTCACGAGATGGCGCAAGATTTTGTCATCCTGAACGGTGACACCGTCATCGAGCCCGGGATCTTCCAGAAGCTCATGACCAGCTCGGCGGCGCCGATCACCGTCACGATCGACAAGAAGGAAGGCTATGACGCCGACGACATGAAGGTGCATCTGCGCGGCGAGAAGCTGCTCGATATCGGCAAGACCCTGCCGCCCGAGCGGACCGACGGAGAATCGATCGGCATGCTGCTGTTCCGCGGCGAGGGGCCGAAGCTCTTCACGCACTACCTCGATGACATCATGCACACGCCCGAAGGGCTGAAATGGTGGTACCTGCGCGCCATCGGCCAGATCGCTGAACGCGCCAATGTCAGCACGTGCAACATTGAGGGCATGAGCTGGGGCGAAGTCGACTTCCCAGCCGATCTGGAGCGCGTGACCAAACTGGTCGAGGACTGGAGCTAGAACGTAATCGCGATTCCTGTGCCGAGCTCAAGCGCGTCATAGTCCGCAAAGTCAGCGAAATCGGGAGCGTCTTCCGGGCCGGCGTCCGACCATGTGTAGGCGATCTCGCCATCCAGATTGATGCCGGGGGCCAGATCATAGTTCGCCGTGAGCGTGACACGCTGCTGCGTGAAGCGCTCGTCGGGTGCGCCGTCGATTCTGATATCGCTCTTGTTGATCGAGTAGCCGATTCCAAGGGTCCACGGCTCGATTTCATAGGCGGCGCCAACGCCAAAGACCCAGCGGTCCGCGACGACATCGCCGTTCTCCAACGTTGCGACGAACAGGTCGTCATGGTGGAAGTACTCGAACGACCCCCCGATCTCCAGATCGCCAAGTCCAAGCAGGACGCCGCCCTGATAGAACTCCGATTCGTCACGGTTCGGCCCTCCGTCAGCCTTCTCGACGTTGCCTTCCCAGGATCCACCCAATCCGACTTGGAGAGACCATTCCTCCGCTTCATAGCTGTATGTGGCATAGACCGAGACATTGTGGCGGGATTCGTCGTCCTCATTGACCGGCATGCCGACATGCGGTCCGACGCCGTCGTCCTGATCCTTCTTGTCACCCGATGGCGTGTAGGAAATGCCCAGCTGGAACCCTCCGAAGATGGGCGACACATAGACGATCTTCTGCGCGTCGCCTTCGTCGTCCACGCCTGAGCAGACGCCATTGGTGGTGAGCGTGTTCGCACCCCATTGATCGGGAGAGAAGGCCGAGAAGTTCTCAGTGCCGCCTGGCGGCAATACACATAGAAGCGACAGCGCATCGTCGAGCGCGCCAATTCGGACCTCGCCGAACCGACCGGAGAAATAGACCCAGGATTCGTCGATTTGGTCCTCGCTGTTCTCACCGACAAGTTCGATCCGAGCGCCGATCTCAAGGCCGTTATCCAAGACCGTCGAGCCGGTGAAATGGACTTCGGCACCCTGGAAGAATCCGTCGGAGTTGCGCTCGTTGCCGGGCTCGCCCTCGCCATCGTCATCGAACACGGCCATGTAGGCGGCCTTGTATTCACCGCCTAGCTGCAGATGAACGCCATCGGCGCGCGCGCCGCTTCCGGCGAGCGCACTCAGCAAAGCCCCCGAGCTCATGAGGAACCTGCGCATCCCACCCCCCGATGGGTCCCAATCCCCCTGCGGCATTGCGGTCGCACAAACCAATTGCCGAGCGTAGCCGTGCTACTCCGTTTGGGAGCCGGCACGCATCGGCGGGAAACTCAGCACGATACGCAATCCCGGGTCATTGTCCATCAGCGCTACGCTGATCCGGTGAAGCTTGGCAATGGCCGCTACCAGGCTGAGGCCGAGGCCGTATCCTGTCGATATGCCGCTCGTACCCAGGCGATAGAAACGCTGGAACACCTTCTTTCTCTCGTCTTCGGGAATGCCCACGCCATTGTCGGCAACTTGCACTGCAATCCCGGTGGTTGCAGCCGCAGCAGACAGACGAATTTCACCTGCGCCGGAATGCGCGATCGCATTCTCCAGCAGATTGACCAGCATCTGAACGATCAGCCGTCGATCGCCAAAGAAATTTAACCCGGGATCGACAGTCGCGATCAAGCGCTTGCCGCTTTCCCGGACAATCGGCTCGAAGTCATCCGCCAACGCCGTCATGGCCTCGGACAGTTCGAATTCCTTGAAGCTCGCGCGCAGTGTACCGGCATCGATATAGGCGATCCGCAGCAGCGCCGCGAACGCATTCAACAGCCCGTCCAATTCCAGGACGATCGAATCCATGACTTGTTTCGCGTCCTCGCCCGACAGCGACTGGCGGCGCGCCGCCTCCACCTTGTTGTGAATGCGGGTCAGCGGCGTGCGCAGTTCGTGCGCGATGTTATTGGTCACCTGGCGCAGGCTATCGGTCAGGTCCTGCAGGCCATCGAGCATGGAATTGAGGTGGTTGGCGAGGCGATCGAACTCATCATTTCGTGCGCTGACCGGGAGCCGACGGTCGAGATGACCATGGCGAATCTCCAGACTGAGGCGATTGATGGTCTCCAGGCGCCGGAAGATCAACACACTGCTGGCGATCGCGGTGATCAACGACAGCGGTATCACGATGCCCAGTATCCATCCGATTCCCTCTTGAACCAACTCGGTCGCATCGTGCAGGTCGTGCGCATCATGGCCGACGAGCAAATACGAGCCATCGGAAAGCACAGCGCCTTGCGCAATGAATGGCTCGTCGTCGTCGCCTCTAGGAGGAATGACGTCGACCCAGCCGTTGATCGCTTGCATTGCCGGCATCTGGCCCGCCAGTTTGCCGCCATCCGCCGTCTGCAGCAGGTAGATGTAACCTTCATCGGTAACCGGCGCCGCGCGCTCCTGGATCATCGCTGTGAGCGCTGCCGTTCCACCGCTGTTATAGGTGGCCTGCAGCGTTTGATATTCCTCCGAGACGGCTTCCCGGATCTCGGCGCGCCACAAGCTCGTTCCGCCGAGATAGAAGATGGCGGACAATCCCAGCAACGCTCCGACGAAGGCGAGAGCGCAGGACACCGTTATCCTGAAGATCGACGTGCGCGCGAACTCAGTGGCTGTCATTGATCGAGTATCCGGCGCCGCGCACCGTTTTGATCAATTTGACTTCGAACGGCTTGTCGACCTTGGCGCGCAGTCGACTGATGTGGGTTTCGACCACCGAGGTCCTGGGATCGAAGTGAAAATCCCACACGTGTTCGAGAAGCATGGTGCGGGTGACGATTCCACCGCTGTGCCGCATCAGATACTCAAGCAGGAGGAATTCGCGCGGTTGAAGCTCTATGCGACGGCCTTGCCGCAGCACCTCGCGTGACGTTCGGTCGAGCACCAGATCGCCGACCCGCAGCACCGTCTCCTGCTCGCTCAGCGGCGGCCGGCGCAGCAATGCGCGCACACGCGCCGTGAGCTCGGAGAATGCAAACGGCTTTGTCAGATAGTCGTCGCCGCCGGCGTCAAGCCCAGCCACGCGCTCGTCGATGCCGTCAAGCGCGGTCAGAAACAGGACCGGCGCGGAGACGTTGGCGCCGCGCAGGATCTTGACGAGGCTGAGCCCGTCGAGGCCCGGTAGCAATCGATCGACGACGATAAGGTCGTACTCGGACCCTGATGCCAGAAACAGCGCATCGCGACCGTTGGCGGCGCAATCGACCGCGAAGCCCTCGGTCGTCAGACCGGCGGCTACATAACTCCGGGTCTCCTCATCATCCTCGACGACCAGAATTTTCATGTCCGGCTCATGCCGTGCTGGGAACGGCTCCGAGCAGCGGCGGCGCGGCAGCGCCCGCTGACCGCGCCATTACATCATCGCAAGCGACTAGACGGCAAGGTTGAGATCCTCGGTCATGGCCGTCACTAGGTTGCTGGGAAGCGCGGCCTGGCTCACCGCGACCACCACATCGTTGAAATCGCCGTCGAATTCCGGATCACTCGCGAACATGTCCTCGAAGCCGAGCACTTCGGCCTTGTCGTCCCATGCGCTATGTTCGAGCGAATCGCTGTCAAGCTCGACGGCCTGAATGCCACCAGCAGGATTCAGTAGATTCCAATCGTCGCTGGTATTGACGTCGATTGCGTGGAACGCGGGGATGGGCAGCACATTGCCGTCCTCGTCGATCAATTGCGGCGCCATCCGGTCATAGATACTGGCTTGGCCGCCGGTCAGGAAGTTCCTCATCTCCAGCCCGCCATCCTCGAAGTCGGACAAGTCCAGCCCGATATCGCCGCCGTTCGGGACCAGGAACAGGCCATATCCTTCGCCCTTGTCGAGCTCGACGATGAATTCCTGCCCGGACTTCAGGCCATCCGTCTCGGGAAACAGGATGTCGACGTTATCGATCAGGCCGGTTTCGCGATCAAACGTATAGACGCCGAGTGCGTCGTTGGACTCGGTGTCGCCGCCGAGGAACGTGACATGCACGTCCGAGCCGGCACGGCGAAAGTCTTGTAGCTCCGGCTGTTCGAATCCGCCGGCACCAAGGTCGTCCACGATCAGGTCCCTGAGATCGGGATCGCACGTGTCGTGGAACAGTTCGTGTCGGATACCGTCTTCCCTGAGGAGGCGGACACCGAGGAGTTGCTCTACCGCCTCGACTTCGCCATCTTCATTCAGTTCCTCGGCCGCGACCAAGCCGACGCCGGGCTCATATTTCTTGAATTCGCGCGCGTCGGGCTCGAGTTGCGTCGTATCGAGTGTCTGAAGCACATCCTTGAATGTCCCGATATCAATGTCGGCGGTTCCGTGAAAGGTCACCAGGTCGGCTTGATCCTCTGCGATCCCGGGGGCGAATTCCTGGTAGTAACCGTTGACGAGCGCCTCAAGCACCTCTCGGGTCGGCATCGCGTATCCGGGAAAGGCATCCACACCGTCGGCGACCCACGAACCGTGTGTCGAAGCGCCTACGAAGTTGCCGTCATCGTCGTACTGAAAGGCGTACGTGAGCTCACCGAAATACCAAACGTTGCCTTGCCGGTCCTGAGCAAAGAAGTCCAATGTGTCCTCGCTCACCCGTCCATCCTCATAGGCGGTGTCGCGGACCACATGGGTCTGCACGCCAGCGATCATCTTGTTCTCGAAGGTGGCGAATACGTCGTCCCGCTCTTCGAGTTCGCCTTCGTCATTCAGAACGCCATAGGTGTACACGCTGCCCCTGATGAGGGGGAAATAGGGATTGTCAATGCGTTGGTGAGACCGGAAGTCGCCGGGGTCGAAGTGTGGCAGCGTGGGCGAGGGCGAGGGATCGATCAGGGCACCGGCCTCATGCAAGGCCGTTCCACTTCGACTGCCGAAGTGATCCAGCCAGGACGACCAGCCGGCAGGACTCGTGGAGATATCGTCATCGCGCCAATGTTTCGAGTGGTGATTGCCCATAGGTGTCTCCCTGAATGCCCCGCAATGGAGCGGGGTGGCGACTGCCCTCAGGGGTCATTTGGCACTGATCCGCTTTTCGGCGATCTTTCTGGCACCTTACAAATCGGTAAGAATCCGGATGCCCGCCGCACGAGGTGGCGCGCGGCTTGTGGGCTATTGGCTCAAATGGATAGGCAGAGCTGCAGGACGGGCGGAGCGGAGTTACGCCGGCAAGTGGCCGCGAGCGGCGCGCACGCGGATGAGGAGCGCAAGCGCGAACAGCAACATCGCCAGCATGGCAAGGCCGCCGGCAAGGTGGATGCCATGAGACAGTCCCCCTTCGATCAGCTCCGTCGTCGCAAACGCGGTCAGCCCAAATCCCAACAGGGCAAAGCAGGCGCGGCCCAGCGAGCGCTCATCCGCCGGAAGCGTCGTCTGCCGCGGCACCGAGCCAGCCGATGACGAAGGCCGCTTGTGGGCGAGCAGCACACCCGCGGCTGCAATCAGCGCGGCCGCGAAGGTCAGGATGGGCATGCCGAGTTGAACAAGGGGAAGCGGAAGCGATTCTAGAGGATCCGCGAGGTCAACGAGGTCCGCGAGCGCCGCCGCCGCACCCACGATGCTGGCGCCCAGGAGGGCATATCGGTCCAATGGACCGTTGACGCGCCACACGCCTCTCACGTTTGCAGCGTCGCCGGTGGTCGTAGGCTGCACGATGCCATGCCGCATCATTTCCCGTCCCATCTGGCCCGTGAGCGCGAGCCAGCACAGCCGCAGGTCGGCCAGCGCGCCCCAGAACGCATTCACCGCGATCAGCGGTTGGTTGCGCTCGACGAACCAATGGGCGCCGATCGCGATCACGTAACCGATGGCAACGCCCACCACAAACACCAGGGGCTGCCGGCATATGACCGCCTCGATCGTGGACATGATCCCCAACGCGGTCGCGAAATAGTGCAGCCCGCGCGTTCCAGGCAGGCGATGGGCGCGCAGATAGTGGGGCCAGAATTCCTCGAATGTCATGGGGACTCCTGCTTGTGGAAGCATGGAACGGGTCGACATCCGACCCTTTGACAGCGCAGCGTCGAGGTCAATGCGTCTGCTTATCCGGCCCTACCTTGCCGCAAGCTGACGCGGTTGGCTAGCGGTTGGCGAAAATGCGTTCGACCAGTTCCAGATCCGCCGGCTTGTCGACATCGACCGCGGCGTCCGCAATCGGAAGCTCGACATGGTGGATAGTCGCGCCGGCCTTGCGCGAAAGATAGGCAAAGGCTTGCTCGGCGTTCATCGCGCCCAGGAGCATCTTGATCAGCGCGATGGGGCCGATCTGCCAGATCAAGCGCAAGGGCCGCTTACGATGGACCTCCAGGCCGCGCCAGAAATCGGCAACGCGCACAGCATTCGGCGAGCGCGCGAGGAACAGGTTGCAGCCGCTGAATCGTCGCCTGCCGAGGCGGTAAAACGTCCGGATCGCTCCCGGATAGGCAGCGGCAACCACCTCGGCCGGGGCCAGCGCGACCGCCAGATCGCAATTCGTCGGCGCCGAATCCAGAAAGCGTCGCAGTATCGCCGGTGTCAGCAACGGGTGGTCACCGGTCGTCACCAGGAGAGGCTGGGCCAGGTCGATCCGGCGCAATGCAGCCGCGACGCTGGCCGAGGGGCTTTCCGCCGCGGGCAACGCCTCCAACGCGCGTGCGCGATGCAATGCCTCCAGTCCCGGGACTTGGAAGATCACGCTCGCATCCTCGATGCAGACATAGATGTGTTCGATGCCGGCGGTCGCGTGCAAGGCCTCCGCCACGCGCAGCAGCATTGGCACGCCGGCGACCGGCAGCAGCGCCTTGTGCGAAACGCCGGCCGCCTTCGCCATCGGATCATCCGGGCCGCGGCTGCCGGCCAGGATCAGAGCGTTCACGCGATCGCCTTTTCGTAGAGTCGATAGGTCTTGTAGACCTTCGCGCCGACCCCTTCGAGCACGCGGCGCATGGGGACGTTGTCCTCGAGGATCCAGGACAGCTCGACCTGCTCCAGCCCGCGCGCGAAGAACGGGCCCTTCAGGCGATGGAACATCAACGGCAGCAGCGCCGCGCCGGTCAGCGTGCCGTGGTACTTCTTGCGGATACCCATCAGCGGAACGCGCGCGGTCTTCAGCGTCTTGCGCTTCAGCCGCCATAGGAGCTTGGCAAAGCCGAACGGGAGCAGACTGCCGTCGAGATCGCGGACCGCTTCCAGCAGATTAGGCAGGCACACGAGCATGCCGGCGACTTCGTTGTCGATCTCCGCGATCACGACCAGGTCGGGGTCGATCAACGGTTTCATGCTGGCAGCGGCCGTCTCTATCTCCGCCTGATCGAACGGCACCATCTCCCAGTTATCCGACCAGGCGTCGTTGAACACCTGCAGCAGAACCGCCAGGTCCGGCTTGTAGTTCTTCATGTCGAGGGAGCGCAGGCGGATGCGGCCGTCGCTCTGCACCTTGTCGAGCATACGGTTGCTGCCGACGGCGTGATAGGTCGCCTTGTCGACCGTGTAGGCCAGCAGATCCTTCGCCTTGGTGAAGCCGCAGGCTTCGACCAACTTGCCCTGGTAGGGCAGGTGGTAGGGCATCATCAGCATCGGCTGGCTGTCGAACCCGTCGACCAGCAGCCCTGATTCCTCGTTCGAGGAGAAGCTGAAGGGACCGAGGATGCGCTTCGCGCCATGGGCCTTCGCCCAGGTTTCCGCCGCGCCGGCCAAAGCACGCATGACGTTGACGTCGTCGATCGTATCGATCCATCCGAAGTGGGCGGTATCGTCGCCATACTTCTTCTGATGCAGCCTGCAGAACTGGGCCGAGATGCGCCCAACGGCTTCGCCGCCGCGGCGCGCGACGAACAGTTCGCCGTCGGCATGCTGGAAAAACGGATTCTTCTTCCTGCTCAGCGTTTCCTTGCGCTCGAGGTCGAGCGGCGCGATGTAGCCGGCACGGCCGCGATAGAGCCGCTTCGGCAGGGCGATGAAGTCATTGAGGTCGCGACCGTTTGCGACCGGCTGAACGACGACTGGGCCGGAGGACATCGGCTGGGCGGGTTAGCGACCGGCGCGCGGGCTCGGCGCCTCGCCCTGACCGGCACGGAACCGGCGCGGATTGGCGTCGCCGCGCGTGCCCTGGCTGAGCGCCGCGACCCACGGATAGCGCTGCGCCATCTCTTCAGTGTAGCCGATGTTGAAGACCGTGGCGCTTTTCGGCCGGAGCTTCGGCTCCGCATAGAACGTGCCGAACAGCCGATCCCAGAAGTAGTTGGTGATCCCGAAATTGCCCTGCTCGTTATGGAAGTGATGGGCCAGATGGTATTTCTTGATCCGGCGCATGAAGGCGTTCTTGGGCGTGGTGTTGAGATGCTGCACGCAGTGGCAGAACTCGTAGAACAGGGTCGACAGGATGCCCACGGCGAATGCCAGCGCCGCCGCGGACTTGCCGCCGATCAGGTAGCCGACCGGGACCGTCACCAACGCGATGGTAGGGATCGTGGTGTAGAGCGCGCCGAACAACACAACCAGGTTGTGCGGGTCCTGGTGATGGTCGAAATGGATCCGCTTCCACACCTTCGCGGTCAGCGGCGAGCGATAGAGATACTGCCCGTGCAGCACCCAGCGGTGCAGCACATACCATGCGAGCGGATAGGCAATGACAGCAAACACACCCGCAGCCACCAAAGGCAGCCAGCCTTCGAACCACAACGCACTCAGCCACAGGCTGGCTCCGGCGAAGCCGAGATAGACCAGCACCGCGTAATAGCTGGCGAACGCCACAATCAGATCACCCAGATTCATGCGGGCGAGATTGTGCGTGCGGTTCTTCCAGAAGCCCCAGCGGATCATTTTGGAATCGTTGCTTTCAGCGCGAAATTGCGGTCTCAAATCTGGCCCGCAATCTAAGCGGATCAAAGATTTATCGCAAGTTAAGCGGGCCTAGGCCGAGCCCACCGCGGCCGGCCGGTCATAAGCCAGGATCCAGGCCGTGCGGGCCCCGTGATAGAGGCAGGTCACGGTCTGCCACAGCACAATCACATAGATCATCTCGATCCCCAGCCCCATCACATAACCGACTGTAAATAAAGGTAAGTTGATGTTGCGACGGGAAATGAAAGTGCGCACGAACCCGTCCATCGGGGCATGGGTGTGGAGCCCGCGTCCGAAGCGCGTCGGATAGATTTTCAGGATCAACCGGTCGATCACATAGAGGATCAGCATCAGGAGGGATGCCAGGAATACCGGCGACCAAATGTCGCCATCGGCCAGTCCATAGGCCCAGGCGCAGTACCAGAGTGGCGGATGTACGAGGTCGAGTCCGTGATCCAGCACGTTCCCGATCTTGGAATCCGTGAAAGTCAACCGCGCCAGCTTGCCGTCGACGGAGTCCAGCACGCTCATCCCGTAAGCGCAGAGGAAGCCGGCCAAGAATTGTCCGCCGGCGAACAACGGCACGGCGACAAACGTGAGCACGATGGAGACGATGGTCACCCAATTGGGATGCACCTGGGCGCGCGCCAGGGGGCGCACCATCAGCCAGACCAGCGGCGGATAGACATACTTGGTGAAAAAGTCGGTCGAGCCCTTGTAGTTCGACCAGAACAGGAAACGCTCGACCTTGGCTCGCTCCACCGCAGTGTCGATCCGGAACAAATAGAAGGGCAGGGTGCGGCGCAGATTGCGAATGAAACCGGGGAACTCCGCCTGCGTGAGCCGAGGCAGCGATGGCGGCAACGCGCTGTTCACTTCATTCGCATCCGGATCCAGGGCAGCGGCGTCGGCGATCCATGCCATGGCTGCGCCGTCGCCCTGCGCCGCCAGATCGTGCGCCTGCGACGTTACAAAGTCGTAGAGCCGAGCATCTACCAGCGTCCGCGCATCCAGAACCAAAACGCGGCGTCCAATCGCACTCTTGGCGAGGCGTTGCGCGATGGTTCCGCCATTGCGCACGACGCGGACGGGAAAGGGCCAGCGCCCACCGGCTTCCTTCGGTTCGGCGATCTCGCTCGCCCCCAAATCGAGAATGACCTCGCCCGGTTGCACCTTGCGGTGCTTCAACGCTTTCAGATGGCGCTCGAGCAAGGTCAGCCCAAAGACCCGTTCGCCGGCGCCGTGCGCGGCGTCGATCCAGACGACGAACATGCGGGTTAGAATCCTTCGAGCCGAATCAGCCAGAGTCCGCCGATACTGGCGAACAGCAACGCCGGCAGCCAAGCCGCGAAAAACGGCGGGACGGCGCCGCTCTCGCCCAGCGCTTGCACCAGGCCCTCGGTGATGAAATAGAGGAAGCCAAGCCCGAATCCGATTGCCATGCCGGAGGCGACGCCTTTATCGCGTCGGCCGAAGCTCAATGCGACCGGTGCCGCAAGCAGGATCATCAGGATCGAGCTGACCGGCAGGGCCACGCGCTTCTGCAGCCAGGTCTCGTAGAAATAAGTCGGCCGCACGCCGATCTGCGACGATGTCGCGAAGCTCCACAGCCGGCTGGTGGTCATGGCCTGTGGCCGCTCGATCAATTCGGAGAATTCCTGCGGCCCAAGCTTGGTGTTCCAGACTTCGCTCTTGATGGAAGTCACTTCAGCCGGATGATCCGGGACGACCTTGGTATCCTCGATATGCTCCAGCGTCCATTTCCGGGTCTGGACATCGAAGACAGCGTGGCTCACGTATCTCTGATCGACGATATTGCCGAGTTCGTCGCGGTGGTAGAGGCGCATGTTGTACAGATCCAGGCCCTCATTTTCGACCTGGCCGACCTCAACGACTAAGTCGCCGTCCTGGACCCAGACGCGCTGGTCTTCGTCCTTGTCGTTCTTGCTTTTCTTGTCGACATAGAGATCGCGCGTCAGCAGATGGTTGATGGAGCGCGGCACGACTTGATCGGTCAGCACGAAATGCAGGGCGGCGACCAGCCCGACGGCCGGCAGAAACGTAAGCAGGATCTGGTAGTACGGCGCACCGGCCGACTTCAGTGCAAGCGTTTCGTTGCCGCGCTCGAACTTCGCCAGCGACAGCAGAGCCGCCATCAGCACGCTGAAGGGGATGAGATAAACGGCGAGTTCCGGCAGCCGATAGACCGCATATTCGACCACCGCAGCAGCATCCCGCGGGTGGCGATCCAGCACCTCGTCGCTGTTGCTGAGCAGATCGACGACTTGCAGCAGCGACGTGAAGCTGATCCACAGTACGGCGAAGTTCCACAGGAACGTCTTGAGCGCATAGCGCATGAAGGTCATCATGCCGGGCGCCTCCGGCGGAACAGGGAGAGCCAGCGCTCCTTGACCCACTGCCAGCCATCATCGATACCGCCGAACAACACCGCGAACGGGTCCCGGTTGAGGCGGGAGTTCGCGATATAGAAGATGTAGACGCTGCTGACCGAGAGAATGATGAAGGGAACCCAGAGCCCCGCGAACGACGAGATGCGACCGTTCTCCGCCATGTCCTTCCCGAACTGCAGAGCTTGATAGTAGATAATCAGGATCGCGATGCCGACGACGATCCGGATGCTGGTCGGCTGCCGGCGGGAGGTCAGTCCCATCGGCAATGCCAGGAACGGCAGGAACAACACCGTCAGCGTGCGCACGATGCGATAATTGAGCTCCGCCAGCACGTCATCCTTGCCCAGGCCCGGCCATTCCTCCAGATGCGCGCGCACCAGCTGCCATAGCGACAGTTCCGATTCCTTGCGCTCGGTACGGAATGGCTCCGGCGCCACCACCTCCAACGGCATGCTAAGCTGCCCAAACACCGATGCCTTGCCGCTGGTGCCGTCTGGCTTGGAATCGACCCGCACGCCGTCGCGGAGGATCAGCGTCAGCGAAAATGTCTTCGGGTCGTTGGTCAGCTCTCCGGTCTGAGCGGACATGGCGATATTGTTGCCCTTCTCGTCGGTCTCCTGGATGAAGATCCGTTTCAGCGTGTGTCCGCCGTCGGCAATGTCGCCGATCAGGATCGTCTTGCCGCCGAATCCGCTGAAGAAGGCGCCGCGCTCGATCGCCGAATTCCACGACGTCTCGGTCACCAGATAGACCAGGGCGCGGTAGGCATAGCGCGTGTATGGCTGCAGAAATCCCAGGATGATCGCGGACGCCACCGTCAAGACCAGCGCCATCACCACCATCGGCGCGGCGATCCGGCGCAAGGAGAGCCCGCTGCCGCGAATAACGTCGAGCTCACTGTCATTCGACAGCCGGAGCGTCGCATAGAGAATGCCGACGAAGAATGCCGCTGGAATCGCGATGCCCAGATAGTGCGGCACCAGATTGCCCAGCATCTTCAGGATCAGCGTCAGCGGTCCGCCGCGGTTGGCGAACAGGTCCAGAAGGCGGATCAGCCGCTCCAGCAACAGCGCCGCCATGCCGATGATGACCGCCGCAGCCAGCGGCCACGACACCCGCTTCAGCATGTAACGATCGATGAGCGACAATCGGAACATCCTTGCGATCCGCCTCAGTCCATGCGCCAAGCGGCGCGCAGCGCATCGCGTACGGCTTCTGCAAGCTTGGCATCCGCTTCGACCGGTTGCGTTAAATCCACCGGTTTCGGCCAGAAGCGGTCCATGTGGCTACGCCCGGCGAACTCGCGTGCACTTTCGTACCGCGGCAAGACGTGGAAGTGAACATCCGGATCAACCATCATCAGCATCAGGTAGTTCAGTTTGTCCGGCTTGAAGCACCGCGTCAGGGCAGCGTCCAGATCGGCCGTCACTTGCGCCAACTCCTCGAAGGCCCGGACCGAAATCTGCGAAAAAGCGCGGGCCTTGTCGCTGCACACCAGAACCAGGGCGCCCAGAGTGGCTTGTTGCGGCCGCGCCAACACGAGCCAGTGGCGGTACTCCCGAATCAGACTCATCGGATGGCCGAACTTGTCGGCCGTCGCATTCGGGGTCGCCATCTGCCCTCAGTTTCCCTGTCTCTGGATCAAGCGCCGCGCCGGCAATAAGGCGCTCGGTCGCTTGATTCGGCTAGCACAATCGCGTCCCGCGCCGGATTGTCAATGCCGCAGTGCCGGAATCGTTAACTCAAAGCTGCCGCTTGGGGCGAACCGGTCCCCGATATTGGTTAATCCCCTTATTTCAACCGCGATTTTCCACTGGTTGTCGTCCCGCGCGATCCGATAGAGGTTATAGGCGGCGGCATCCTTGTGGTACCAGCGCAGGGCTGATGCGGACGGCACGCCAACCACCGGGGTTTCGCCGATGCGACCCAAAGTCGCGATGTGCATGTGCCCGTGCAGGATCAGTTCCGCCCCGACCGCGCCCACGATTTCGCTGAACTCGGGCGCATCGGTCAGTGCCTTGCGGCGGTGGCCTTTGCCATAGAGGGGCGGGTGATGGATCAGCACCACGCGGAACGCTCCCTCGCTGCCCAGCTGCGCGAGTATGTCGCGAAGCGCCGCCAGCTGTGGCCGTCCCAACGCGCCGGACGCGAAGAATGGCGGGGTCGGGACCGCGCTTGATAATCCGATCAGGGCCACCGGCCCGAACCGGCGCACAAATGGGAATGAATCGGTTGGGGCCACGCCGTCGGGCCGCTCCCAGTGCAGATTGGTCATGTAGTCGCGCCAGCGGCCGATTCCCTCATCGGGCGTTACCGCGATATAGCTGTCGTGGTTGCCGGGAACGACTGTCACCTTGTCGGCGGATCCGAGCTGCCGCAGCCAATGCGCCGCATTCTCGAATTCCTGGGGCAGCGAGATATTCACGAGGTCGCCGGTCACGGCGACGTGGTCGATTGGCTGGTGCGCCATGTCCGCCAGCATCAGGTCGAGCACCCGCGAGAGGTGGATGCGGTGGCGGTTGAGGCGCCAGGACAACCAGCCCGTTATCCGCTTGTTGGCGAGCGCCAGGGGACGCTCGACCGACCAGCCAGCCAAGTGGGGGTCGGAAAGGTGCGCAAGGGCGAACATCCAGGCTTCGGGCTCCGTTCGTATGCGCCTGTTTGGCCGCATTTCCAAGCTTGCGTCAAGCCTTGGCGTCTGCCTCGAAGTGCTTGAATTTCCTGGTAGACGCCGGGTCCTCTCCCCGATATTCCTCTTCCGCTCATCGATCCCGTCGGAGTCCCTTATCAGTGTCGGCCGAGCGCGCCAGCATTGCCTATTGCCTGATCGGCGACAGCGACCTCACGCCATTCAGCCTGCCGTCCCGCGAGCGCCTGCAGCGCGCGTTCCGGCGCGCAGGGGTGGAGCGCGAGCTGCCGGCGGCGGAGCTGGAATCCGGTGAGGGATCTGCGGTGGTGATCCGCGGCGACTACGTCTTCGACGAAGCGTTGATCAGGGCGCTCGTCAGCTCGCCCGGCGTCGCCCTGAAGGCGGAGAGCGGTGAAGTCGTGGCCGCGCACGGCGAGGGCGAAGAGAACATTCGGTCCGCCTTTGCGCTGATCAGCGCACTCGACGAAGCCGCCACCGCCGACTTCAAGGTGCAGGACGCCGCGACCCTGGCAAGCGCATATCAGAAGGCCTTGCGCAAGCGGGCTAGGCCGATCCTGCTCCCGCTGCAGGGCGCCGACGTGACCGCGGTGGAGCGCGCCTTGTTCGGCAGCTCCTACAAGGGCGTGACCGATCTCGTGACCAAATATGTCTGGCCGGTTCCGGCGCTCGCGGTGACGCGCTGGTGCGCGCGGCGCGGCGTCACGCCCAATGCGGTAACATGGATCAGCCTCGGGTTCGTCGCGCTCGCAACGTACCTGTTCTGGCACGGCTGGTTCCTGGCCGGTCTGGCGGCAGCCTGGGCCATGTGCTTCCTCGACACCGTCGACGGAAAGCTCGCGCGCTGCACACTCACCTCCACCAAGCTGGGCGACGTCTTCGACCATGGCATCGATCTGTTGCACCCGCCGTTTTGGTACTATGCTTGGTTCGTCGGCGCAGGGCCGCTGCTCGCATCGCAGCTGGAATGGGCGCTGTGGGTGGTGATCCTCGGCTATGTCGCCGGCAGGCTGCAGGAGGGGCTGTTCATCTGGCGCTTCGAGATCGAGATCCATACCTGGCGGCCGGTGGATTCCTGGTTCCGCCTGATCACGGCGCGGCGCAATCCGAATCTGCTGATCCTGACCGTGGCCGCGATTCTGCAGGTGCCCGACAAGGGGCTGATCGCGGTGGCGCTGTGGACGATCGCAAGTTTCCTGTTCCACTCGATCCGGATCGTACAGGCGTTCGTGGCGAAGCTGGGCGGACACGCTCCGGTCTCCTGGCTACGGGCGGAGCCGGAAGGGGCCGCCGCATCGTGACCCGCATCGGCATTCTCTCGAACGCACATAGCCGCCGCAACAAGAGCGCACTGCCGGCAATCGAGCAATTGCTGACTGAGTTTCCCGCGGTCGTGCATCAAAGTTTCCGCCATATGAACGAAATGCCGCAAGCGGTCGCGGCGTTGGCCGGCAATGGGGTGGAACATCTGGTCATCAATGGCGGCGACGGCACGATCCAGGCGGTGCTCGGCGAACTGCTGGATCGCTCACCGTTCATGCGCCGGCCGCGCGTCTCGCTCATCGGTGGCGGCATGACCAACGTCATTGCGCATGACGTCGGCATCCCAAGCGCGCCGATCGAAGCGGTACGCCGCATCCTCAGCCGCGCGCAGAGCGGCGATGCAGGCGAGGTCCTGCGGCGCCCGACGATCGCGGTGCGATGCAGCGGCCGCAACCGCACGGAGTACGGATTCCTGGCCGGTGCCGTTGCCTTCTATCAGGGTACGCGCCTGACGCGCCGGGACATGCACCGCGTCGGACTCCGGCAGACTCTCGCCACCAAGGCAGGCATCGTCTGGTCAGTTGTGCGCTTGCTGATGCATGGTGAAGGCGATCGCTCCGGCCTGCACGGCGAGCGGGTTTCAATCGGCATCAATGGCTCTCCGCCAAGCGAGGGCGCCTATCTCTTTATCCTGGCGACGACGCTCGATCGGCTGCTGCCGGGTGTGATGCCTTTTTGGGGCCACGACCACGGCGCCATCAAGCTGACCACGATCGCCTCGCCGGCGAAGCGCTTCGGTCGTGCCGCTTACTCCGTGGTCCGCGGCCGGCCGCGGTCCTGGATGCGCAACGCCGGATATGCCAGCACGCGCGCCGACCACATCTCCCTGCATTTGACCAGTCCGATCGTGGTCGACGGCGAGATTTTCGACCCCGGGCCGCACGGCCATGTCGAGCTGAGTGCGGGGCCCGCCGTCGACTTTCATCGCTACTAGGCGCCGCGATGAGCGATGCGCGCACAGAACTGACGAACCTGATCGCGCACGAACTTGCGCAACCAACGGCATCGGCCGTACGGGCGATGGCCGACGCTGTCCGTGCGCGTTATTCCGGCGCCGCGCTGGCCGTCTTGTTCTACGGCTCCTGTCTGCGCAAGCCGGACAGCCTGCTCGCGGACTCGCTGCTCGATTTCTACCTAGTGGTGGATGACTACCGCTCAGCCTATGGCAGCGGGCTCTTCGCGGTCGCCAACCAAGTTCTGCCGCCGAATGTCTTCTACCTAGAGCACCAGCACGACGGCACGACGCTGCGCGCCAAATACGCCGTGATCTCGCTCGCGCAATTCCAGCAGGGCATGTCGCCCGCCTCGGACAACGTCTCGCTGTGGGCGCGGTTCTCGCAGCCGAGCCGTGCAGTATGGGTGCGTGATCCCCAGATCAAGGATGCGATCGCCGGCGCTTGTGCGGACGCCGTCCTGACCATGCTGGGCAGCGTTGCGCCGCTCATGTCAGGCGATGCCACGGCGGAGACGATCTGGCGGAGGGCGCTCGAGGAGACCTATCGAGCGGAGCTGCGCTCCGAAAGTCCCGCACGCGCGGCCGAGCTCGTCGCTGCCGATGTGGAACGCTATCGTCGCGCTGCGGCGCTGGCGGGACCGGAAATGGCGAGCGCCCATGGAACCCCTCGGGAATGCGCTGCGGCGTGGCGCCGCCGCCGCCGTGTGAGCAAGCTGCTGAATCTCGCGCGGCTGGTAAAAGCAACTTTTACGTTTGAAGGCGCACTTGACTACGTCCTATGGAAAGTGCGCCGGCATTCCGGCGTCGTGCTGCCGGTCAGCGACTGGCAGCGCAGGCATCCTCTCCTAGCCGCACCCGTTCTGGCTTGGCGCCTTTACCGGCGCGGCGCATTTCGGTAGAACGCACGGTATTGATGGACGTCAGTTTGCCGTCAGGTCGCCATGCGGCGGGGCGACCGGTTGGCCTATGTGGACGTAGGGGAATGAAGCTCGATAAGCCGGTCACCGAGGCGCCTTTGGCTCCGGGATTCGCCGTTCCGGAAGCGTGGCGGCTGGTGCGCGATCTCATGCTGCACAAGCCGATGATCTATTTCGCCGATTTCATCGTGTCTGCGATCGTCGCCTATGGCGCTCTGTGGGTCTTTTTCCACGCGCCAGACTTCTCCTTCTGGCATGCCGCCGCGTTCTTGGTGGCGTCGTTCGGACTGTTTCGTGCCGGCGTCTTCATTCATGAAATCGCTCATATGCCGGCCGGCAAGATGACCGCGTTCAAGATCTTCTGGAACGTCTGCTACGGCATACCGATGCTGACGCCGTCTTTCATGTATGCCAATCACACCGACCACCACGCGCGCCGCTACTACGGCACTACGCACGATGGAGAGTATCAGCCCTTCGGCCGCGGCGGCGCACTGCCAGTCGTGCTCTATTTCGCCCAGGTTCTGGTGATCCCGGTGCTTGGCGTCATTCGTTTCCTGATCCTCTCTCCGCTCGCCTGGATCTTTCCTTCGGTGCGGATGTGGGTGTGGCGTTGCGCGTCGTCCTACATCTCCAACCCGAGCTATCAGCGGATTGTACCCGATGGAGAGGACCATCGCTGGTGGATCGCCGCCGAAGTCGCGTGTTTCGCGTGGCTGGTTTTGTTGATCGTGCTGTTGGTCGGGGGCGTCCTGCCGGTCGATTACATGGCGGAGCTATATGTACTGAGTTGTGTCGCGATCTTTTGGAACTGGCTGCGCAATCTCGCCGGGCACCTGTTTCTGTCCGATGGGACTCCGATGTCGCATGAATCGCAGTTCAAGGAATCCGTGACCATCATCGGCACGCCCTGGCTGCACGAACTGCTGTTTCCCGTGGGCCTGCGCTACCACGCCATTCACCACCTGTTCCCGGCGATGCCCTATCACAATCTGTCGGAGGCCCATCGCCGCCTGCTGTCCGGACTGCCGGAAACGGCGGGCTATCGCGACACGCTCTACAAGAGCATCGTGGAGGTATTCACCGTGCTGCGCAGGAACATGCGTGCTGGCGGCCCGAATGGAATGCAGCGCGCCTGACGGCGCGCTGCGGCAAGTTTTCTCGAGATAACCGGCTTTACTCGGCGGCAGCGATGCGGACCGAACGGTCGCTGACGATGCCTAGCTCGAGCCCGACCTTGGTGACGACGTCGATGACGCGCTGCAGCTGCTCCGTCGTGTGAGCCGCGCAGACCGAGCAGCGGAGCAGGGCAGTCCCGCTCGGCGTCGCCGGCGGCAGCGCCAGGTTCACATAGACGCCGTTCTCCAGCAATCCGTGCCAGGCGCGCGCGGCCAGGGCCGGATCGTTGATGTGAACGGCCACCACCGGGCCCTTCTGACGGCCGAGCTTGAAGCCGGCCGCTTCCAGGCCGTGATAGAGCGTATCGACGTTGCGCCACAGCCGCACCATCAGCTCCGGATGCGCGCGCAACTTGGCAAGCGACGCGCGAACCGACGCGACCAGCGACGGCGGCATCGAAGCGGTGAACATGTAGGGCCGGCAGGCGACCCGCAGGATCTCGAACTCCGGATGGTCGGAAACCAGGAAACCGCCGATCGCACCCATGCTCTTGGAGAAGGTGCCGGTGACGAAATCGATATCCGCGTCGACCCCTTCCTGCTCCAGCAGGCCACGGCCCGTCTGGCCCATCACGCCCATGGAGTGTGCCTCGTCCACCAGGATGTAGGCGCCGTGCTTCTTCTTGACCGCGACGAATTCCTTGAGCGGCGCATGGTCGCCCAGCATCGAGTAGATGCCTTCGACCACCACCAGCTTGTTGCCTGGCTCGCCCGCGATGCGCTGCAGGCGCTTGTCGAGATCGACCGGATCGTTGTGGCGGAACCGGATCACTGTGGCGCTGCCCAGCTTGCACGCATCGTAGATGCTGGCGTGGCTGTCCGCGTCGATGATCACGAAATCGCCGGGGCCAACCAGCGTCGAGATCGCGCCCAGGTTCGCCTGATAGCCGGTCGTGAACACCATGCAGTGCTGCTTGCCGTAAAAGTCGGCAAGGTCCGCCTCCAGCGCCTTGTGGCAGGAGTAGGAGCCGTTGGCGATGCGCGAGCCGGTGGTGCCGGTGCCGAACTCCTCGGTCGCGCGCTGCGCGGCGGCGACGCAATCCGCGTCGAAAGTCAGGCCCAGATAGTTGTTGGAGCCGCAGAGGACGGTCGGGCGGCCTTCGATCACGGCCTCGGTGGCGGTGACGATGCGGTCCATCTTCACGCCGAACGGATCGGCTCCGCATGCCTTCACGGCCCCGTGGACCTCACGGATCGTCTTGAAACGATCGAACAAACCCATGACTTCCCCCTATGCCCCCGTCTTGCTCGCGTAGATCGTGTCCGCGAGCTGGCCGACAGTCGAAATCTCCGGAACCAAGTTGAGCGGGATCGACACGTCGAAGCGGTCCTCCAGCTCCATCATCAAATCCATCACTTGCAACGAATCCATTGTTAAATCCTCAGCGATCACGGTTTCCGCCGTAATCGCAGCATCGCCGGCGCGGAAGCGCTCCAGCATGCGTGCAATCTCCAAGAAGATGCCGTCCCTGGTCATAGCCGGGCTCGACTGAATGGCTGCGGTGCCCACGATCTGAAACTCTTGATACTGCCTGTTCCTGCGGTGACCACATGCCCCTAAACAGGCGTGACGAATCCCCGAGCCACATATCTGATTCATTTGGCCGTTAGGGTTAAATGACAAATTGTTACCGATTGTTACAACTCAATCGAATCAACGCCCTAACTGGTTAAGTTGCTACAATAAGTGAGTAATTTTATACCATTTTGCTGCATCGCGGAATCCGCTCCAAGCATCGAATGACGGGCACCAATCGGAGACTTCCTGGAGTCGACTCCCGCTCGCCACCCAATCCGGCCAGTAGATCTCCGCGACCTTGTCCGGCACTAGAATGCGCGGCTTGCGGTCGATCCGCGTTAACAGCCGATTGGCCGCTGCGATTGCCGAGAGGCCGGCACGTGGCAGGCGCAATCCCGCTGGTTTGCGGCCGACTGCCTCCCCCAGGGCGCTCAGGATATCCGGCCAGCGATAGCCGCCGGGAACGCCGTCATCGACCTCGATCGTCGCTTGGGGTGGCCCCGAGCGGCCAAGAGACGCAACAATGGCCTCCGCCAGGTCGGCCACATGGATCAGCGAGACGGCAGCCCCGGTCGCGGCCGGATAGGGGACGACACCAATTTTTGCGGCCTTGAACATCGGGAGGATCTCGTGGTCGCCCGGACCATAGACTGCGGGTGGGCGCAGAATGGTCCACACCCGGTCCCCAGCCAGCTCCCGCACCCGCAGTTCCGCCTTGTGCTTGCTGTCGCAGTAGGGCGACAGGCGCGGCTCGCGTGCCGCCAGGCTGGAAACATGGATCAGCATCGCGTCCGGCGCGGCACGGGCGGCCGCTCGCAGCAGGCGTTCGGTTCCGCCTTCGTTTGCGCGGTAGAAATCTTCCGCCGTCATCGCCTTTACGAGGCCAGCGAGGTGGATGACGGCATCGGCGCCACGGACCAGTCGCTCCAGGGATGGCCCCTCGGCCAGATCACCGAGTACCATCTCGAACCGATGGTGGGGCGAGAGCAGTTCCACCGGGTGCCGCCGCGCCAGCACGCGGACGCCCCATCCCCGCCGCCAGAGGGCTGTCACAACGTGGCGGCCGATAAAGCCAGTTGCACCGGTGACCGCCGCCAGCTTCGGCACTAGCGCCTCGGGTCCGCTGGCGGATGCACCCTACGCCCCAACGGCCGCGTCGAGCTGGCCATAGGCGCCGCCGAGATAGCTCGCCTTGGCTTTGGAGCGGCTGAGCTTGCCCGAGGAGGTCTGGGGCAACGCCTTGGGCGGCACCAGGACGACGCGCGCTTCCACACCATGGGCGCGCTGGAGCAGGGCATAGATCTCGCGCCTCAGCTTCTCGCGCTGAACCGGATCGCCGAGGCGACACTGCACGAGGATCACAACGGTTTCTCCGTCATTCTCCTCGATCGAAAAGGCGGCGACATCGCCGCGCCGCAGATCGGGAAGCTCTTCGGCGGACCATTCCAGGTCCTGCGGCCAGATGTTCCGGCCATTGAGGATGATGAGGTCCTTGGCGCGGCCGGTGATGACGATCTGGCCATCGAGCAGATAGCCGAGATCGCCGGTTTGCAGCCAACCATCGGGGCTCATCACATCGGCCGTGAGCTCCGGCTGCTGGTAGTAGCCACCCATGACGCTGGGGCCACGAAAGAAGATATGGCCGACGCTGCGCTCCGGCAGCGTGTTGCCGGCGTCGTCGCGGATCTGGAACTCGTGGCCCTGTAGCGCGTGACCGCACGCGACAAAGGCGCGCGTCTTCGGGCTACCTGGTCCCGGTACTGCCAGATTGCGCTGTGCCAACGCGTCGCGATCGATCTCGTCGATCACATAGCGCTTGTTCAGCGGCGCAAAACTCATGGCAAGCGTAGTCTCTGCCATCCCGTAGCTGGGCACGAAAGCGTTGGGGCTGAAGCCGTACGGTCCGAAGGCATCGGCGAATTTCTGTAGGATCGGATGCTGCACCATGTCGCCGCCGATCCCCGCGCCGCGCCAGCTCTTGAGGTCGAGCTTGATCTCGGTTCCTTCGCGCAGCCGGCGGGTGCAGAGCTCGTAGCCGAAACTCGGGCTGTAGGAGAGAGACCCGCCATATTCCGAAATGAGCTTCAGCCAGGTGAGCGAGCGGCGTGCGAAATCGCGCGTCGCGATGTAGTCGATCGACATCTGCGTGGTGAGCGGCACCAGCATGAAGCCGACCAACCCCATGTCGTGATAGAGCGGCAGCCATGACGTGCAGCGGTCGCCGCGATTGATGTCGAGACCGTCGAGCGTGATGGCGTTGGCATTCGCCATGATCGAGCGCTGCGGGATGTCGATGCCCTTGGGGAAGCGCGTGCTGCCCGAAGAGAATTGCAGATAGCTCTGATCGTCCTTGCCGAATGGGCGCAGCTCGGCGCCGGCGCGTGGCAGGGCTGCGAACTCCTTGGGTCCGCCGACCAGCTTGAGGTCGAGACCCTGCGCCGCTTCGGTGAGGAACGTCAGGAAACCTTCCGGCGCCATCGCGGCGACCGCGCCGCAGCCCGTGAGCTGCTGCCGAAGCTGATCGATATAGGCGGCCCGGCCGCCCAAGGTCATCGGCAAGGCCACAGGGACCGGCAGCACGCCTGCATACTGGCAGCCGCAGAAGGCCACCATGAAATCGGGATCGGTGTCGGCGATCAGCAGCATCCGCTCGCCCTTGGCAAGCCCGAGCCGCACAAGACCCTGGGCGAAATCACACGCCCGGTCGCGCAATTCCCGGTAGGTCAGGACCTGGGCCAAATCGCCCTTGGCGGTGAAGAAGTTAAAGCCGGTTTCGCCGCGCGCCGCGTAGTCCAGCGCTTCGCAGATCGTGTCGAAGTCGCTTCTTCGCGTCGCCAGCCCTGGGCTGGTGGTTGGAGTGGCCTGCAGGCTCATGGGACCTTACGCCGCATAATCGATTGATTGCAAAGGGGCCTCAGCCGCCTTTAGGATTTCGCGCTGCTTAGCAAATGCGCCTCGAATCGGCAAGCTGCCCGACACTTGAATCCGTCGGCCAATTGCCGCATTCGATGATGGTTAATCCACAAAAACCACGGATCTGAGGCCATGAAGACTGCCGATGTAGAACGGACCGCACCCGGAACCGGCAAATCCGGCCGGTCACTGGGCTCGATCTTTGGCCTCAGCGACGCCAACAAGAAGACGCCGCGATACAAGGCCGGGACGCATCCTTCGGCGGGCGGCGCGGCCAGCGAAAAGACTCAGATCAGCCAGTCGATTGCCGATGTCCTCAAGCTGCTGAGCGCGGACGCGGTAACCAAGGTCGGCGTGCATGGCGACAAGGGATTCTACGATTCCTTTAAGAGCGCGGCGGGCGACATCGAATGTCTCTGGCTGTCGAACGACTTCGTGGTCGACCAGCAATTGGGCGCGCTGCCGCTGACCGGCGAACATCTGAATAGCTGCCAGGCGGTCGTGGTCGGCGGTCCCGATGTCGGGACCAAGTTCCGGCTCACGCTGCGCGGCACCTTGGCGCATGCACCATCGATGCCGGTGCATTGGGTCGCCGACAATTGGGAATTCTGCGCGGGCACGGCTGCGGTCCCGCAGGAGATCGAGGACGTCGATGCCCTGGTCTTCAATCACTTCGAACAGTTCTTCGGCATCAAGGATCCGCTGCAGTTCCGTTTCGAGATCATTTCGGAAGAGGGGATCAAGCGTCGCTACCAGGTGCTTGGCCCGAGCCAGTCGGTCAATCTCAATCTCAAGGAATTCGCCGGCGAGCGCACTGGGCCGGTCTGCCTCAAAGTGCATGTCAGCCATCCGAATCTCACGCGCGGGCGGCATTACCGGTTCCGTGTGTGCGCGGACGTGTTCTGGAAGGACTCCTTCACGATCATTCACGGCTCGCATCAGTTCTTCAAGAACCCGAACCGGGAACAGCCGTTCCGCCTGATCGATTCCGTGATCCGCGGCGGACAGGTCGTGATGACGGTCCCGAACTACGATCTCGACATGGGCGCAGATGACACGATCGCCATCGGCACAGGCCACGGCAAGACCGAGCAGAAGCGTTCGCGCACCCGCCCGGTTGAAGAGGTGCATTTCGAGCGTCGCGAGCGGCCGGGCAATACGCGCGATTATTTCGCCGCATCCTACAAGGGTTATGGCACCTCGTTCTGGTACGCGCTGGAAGAAGGCTGTTTCAGCAAGCCTGGTAAGCAGGGCAGCATCTCCGGCAACCATCTGGTCAGGGTCGGCGTCGATGATCGCGAGGACGCGGCGTTCCGGCCGGACGAATTGCGTGTCGTGGAGCAGGCGGTCGCCGCCGGGTTCATGATCCAGCCCAGCTTCCTGCCCGTGATGCACGGCAAGTCGAAGCTGGCCTTCGGCTTCAACTATGATGCGTCGAACCCGCCGTTCGAGCACTATTGGCTGCGCTTCTACGCCGCGGACGGCGCGTACCTGGGCGAGATGCGCTGGCGAAAGGACTTCATCGGGCCGGCCTTTACCGAGGACGTGCTGAACATCTGGGGCAGCCCCGAGCGGTTCCGGGTGGCAAGCATCCTGGTCGCCCCCGACCATCTTAAGATCGGCATCGCGCCGCAGCGCTTCGTCACCACGGCCGACCTGGTGGTGCGACACCTGGAAACGGGCGATCAGGACGCCACCGAATTCCAACCGAGCTGGCGCAATCTGGGCGCGGTGGTGCCGACACTGCCGCACTGGCTGCACCCATCGATCGGCGTCATGGGGCGCACCAACGTCATCGGCCGCGTGCGCTGCCGGGACGGCTATCGAACCGGCGTGTTCGTGGGCAACGGCAGCGGCAATCTCAAATACGACATGACTGCCGAGGTCGAGATCGCGGCGATCAATCACGCCGGGCGGCGGCTGAGCCACTATCTGCGGCTGCCGGCGTTCGCCAGCGAGATCGTGTGGCTCGACGACGTCATGGCGCGGCTCAAGGAGCATGTCGGCGAGAGCGGGATCGCTGCCTTGCAGGTACTCTCCGCCGACGCCGACCTGACCGCGCATGTCATCGGTCTATCGCCCGACGGCGCGGTCGGGCTGCAGCATCTCTGGGGTTATTGAGAGCAATTTGTCCGGCGAACCAGCATCGATCGGTCCGCGGCTGATCCGGGCCGCCCTGTCGGTTGCGCCGGGCGCCTGGAATCCGGCTTGGCGGTACGGCGCCATCATTCGCGCCAATCTCGGATCGGCCGCGCGCATCGCGATCGATCCACGGCAGGTGCTGGGAAAGGTCGGCATCCGGACCATGGCGGGGCTCAAGCGCCGTTTCCTGGTGCCGCGGCTTGCCGCCTGCGAGGTGCGCCCGATCGCCGAACTACCGACCTATCGCGATGTTGAGGACTATGCCGCTCACGGCGATGACTATCGCGCAACGCGGCTGTTCCGCTGGCTGAAGCAGTCGGCGGACGAAGGCATGCCGGTCACCGCACGCGGCATCGTCTGCGACACCGAACAGCGGATGCTGGACTACTATTTCACCTATCTCGATCTCTTCCGCAGCCTGCAGCAGCGCGGCTATGCCTATCGCGGCGACGACGAAATCTCCTTCGGCGTGACCGCCAACGGCGGCATCGTCCACATGCGGCGCGGCACCCACCGGCTGGCCGCGGCGCACTTCCTGGGCCTGCCCTATGTCACCGGCGTCGTGACCCATGTAGATCCCGTATGGGTCGACTCGGCCCGGAAACGCAGCAGGGGTGGACCGCTGGCAGCCATTGCGCTATCGCTGCAGGCCTTCCAGGCCAGAAGGCAAGGTCGGGCGGCGCAGTGAAGGCAATCGGCGAGATATTCCGGCTCTATTTCTACACCGGCTGGCGGCGGCAATGCCTGATATTGCTTGCCATGCTGCTGGGCGTGGCGGCCGAGAACCTGTCGATCGCCAGCCTATGGCCGATCGTCGGTGTGGCCTCCGGCGAGCAGATCAAGCCGTCGCCCGCGACCGAAGTGGTGACGCGCTTGCTGGATGCTGTGAACCTGTCGCCGACGCTCGGCGCGCTGCTGCTGTTCCTGTGCGTGACCATCACGTTGAAGTTCGCGCTGTCGAGCGCGGGGCTGATCTTTGTCGGGCGCGAAGTGGCGCGCATGTCAACCCAGATGCGCCTGCGCCTGATCGAGGCGATCGTGCGCGCCCGCTGGTCCCACATCATCAGCACACCGGCCGGGCGCCTGTCCGCGGCGCTGAGCGACGAGGGCGAGCGCGCGCAGTCAGCCTATCGCGCCGCCGGCAATTTCGCGGCGCGCCTCACGGAGACCACGACCTACCTCATCGGCTGCTTGTGGATCTCGTGGGAGTTTTCGGTCGCGGCGATCCTGGCGGCGATCATCCTGTGGCTAGCGGTGGCGCGCTTCGTCGCAATGGCCCGCCGAGCTGGACGCGCCAAATGGCGCAGCGTCCATCTGCTGTCGAGCGCGGTGAGCGATCTGCTGACATCGATCAAGAGCCTGCGTGCGATGAACCGGCAGGACTATCTCGGCCGTTTCGCCGAAGCGCAGGTCGATGCATTGCGGAAATCGGCGCAGCGCGAGTACTACAGCGAAGCAGCCGTCCGCGCCCTGCAGGAGCCGCTGCTCGGCACCATGGTGATCGCCGGATTTTACGTTGGCTACACCTACTTCAATCTCGGCCTGGTGGAGCTGATCGGCGTGGTCTGGCTGTTGCGCCGCATCTCGAACGGCGTCTCCACCATGCGCGGCGCGATGCAGCGCGTCGCGATCGACGGCGTGGCCTTCTGGTCGATCATCCGGCTGACGAAGGCGATGGACGATCAGGCCGAAGCGCTGCATGGCGGCGCTGTCGCTCATCTCGGCCGGCAGTGCGAGTTCCGCGACGTGAGCTTCAGCTACGGCGAGAAGTCAGTCGTGAAATCGGCCAACTTCGCCCTGCCGGTGGGAGAGGTAGCGACCTTGATCGGGCCCTCGGGCGCCGGCAAGACCACGATCGCCGACCTCCTGGTCGGTCTGCACGAGCCGGTTGCCGGCCAGGTATTGATCGACGACCTGCCGCTGAGCGATGCCGACCTGGCGCGCTGGCGCGCCAAGATCGGCTACATCCCGCAGGAGAACATCCTGTTCAACGACACCGTGATGGAGAACGTCACGCTTGGCGACGAAACCGTCAGCGAAGAGCAGGTGATCGAAGCGTTGCGCCTGGCCGGCGCATGGGGCTTCGTTTCCGCATTACCGCGCGGCCTGCACGAGATCATCGGCGTGCGCGGCAACCTGCTGTCCGGCGGGCAGAAACAGCGCCTGTCGATCGCCCGTGCGCTGATCCACAACCCGGAATTGCTGATCCTGGACGAGGCGACCAGCGCCCTGGATCGCGCCACGGCGCGCGAGATCTGCGATGCCGTGCGCGGATTGCGCGGCAACCGCACCATCCTCGCCATCACCCATCAGCCGATCTGGATGGACGCTGCCGACCGCATCCTGCGCATGCACCAGGGCCGCGTGGCGACCGAGCCGGTCTGACCGCTCAGGATTTCCCATCGCCGGCCAAGGTATCGAGCGCCGCGCCGGTCAGGCGAAAGAACGCCTTGTCGTCCTGCTTCAATGCGCCGAAGCCTTCGTAGTAGGCGAGCAGTGCTGGGCTGTTCCGATCCGAGGTCCAATCCACGCGCTTGTAGCCGTGTTCCACGGCGAATGCCGCAACCGCGCGCAGCAACCGTGATCCAATGCCGGCGTGGCGGAAGCGTTCGGAGACGAACAGTTCCTTCAGGAATAGTCCGGGCGCCAAGCCCGGTCCGGGATAGATCGCCGAGAACGCTGCGAAGCCGACAATTTCACCGTCCTCTGCCGCGGCCACCAGGATGGTGATGCCTGTGGGCAGCGCCGCAAGATCGTTCAGAATGGACTCTGCCGGTGGACATGGCCGCCGGTAGTACGCCTGCATTTCCTCGAACAGACGGACCAGGGCGCCATCGTCGCCGGGCGCTCGCCGACGGATCGTGACCATCCGAGCGCTCCTAGGTGGCGGCGCGGATGCCGCGATGGAGCGCGGTGCGATCGACGGCGCGAACCCTGCCGTCTTCCACCATGTAGATACGATCGGCGCGCTCCACCCAGGACGGCTGGTGCGTAATGGCAAGCACCGTCGTGTCGCCGGCCTGGGCCGCGACGGCCGCGCTGATTTCCGCTTCGGTCGTCGGGTCGAGGGCGCTGGTCGCCTCGTCGAGGATCAGCAATTTCGGCCGATGGACCAGCGCGCGCGCCAGGGCAATGCGCTGCCGCTGGCCGCCCGACAGCTTGAAGCCGCGCTCGCCGATCTGGGTCAGGAGCCCCTCCGGCAATTCTGCTATCAACGGGCCGAGCCCCGCAGCCGCCAAAGCGATACGCACCTGCGCCTCGTCGATGCGCTCATCGCCGAGACTGACATTGGCCATGATGGTGTCGTTGAAGAGGATGATCTCTTGCGCGACATAGCCGATCATGGATCGCCATTTCGCGATGTCGATCTCGTGCAGGTCGATTCCGTCAACCGTGACAGTGCCGTTGTCAGGCGAGTAGAGGCCGAGCAGAAGGTCCGCAATCGTGGTCTTGCCTGAGCCGGACTGGCCGACCAGCGTGGTGATGCGGCCGGCGGGAATCTGCAGGCTGACGTCGGTCAGCACCGGTCCGCGACCATAGGAGAAGCTGACATTGTGCAGCTCGCAGCCGATCGACAGTGTCGGTGCGCGGGTCCCGCTGAGGCGCTCCGCCGCTTTCTCCACGTCGCTCAGCGTGCCCATCAGCGTCCAATAGGTCGTATCGGCCTGCGCGAGCTGCGTGATGGCGCGGCGCACGCGCGCGATGTTGGTCATCAGCGCGAAGGAGATGACGCCGGCGACGATGACGAGGTCGATCGGAGAGCCCAGCACGCGGGCCGCCAGATAGGCACCAGCCGCCAGGAGATAAGTCTGGATGAGGTCCGGCAAGCCGAGCGACAGGGTCTCCGTCAGCACCAATCCGTTGACGGCCTTGCGCAGGCGCTTGATGTCCTTGACCAGCTCCGAGATCAGGCCGGTATGGCGGTGCATGGCTTTCAGCGGCTTGAAGCCCGCCAGCACGTCGTTCAGCTCCACGATCAGGCTGCGCATGGCGAACTGGCGCTCCTTGCCAGCTTTCTGGGCGGCCCGCGTCAGGGCGCGCAGCGACAATCCCATGAGCAGGCCCATGGTGATCGCGACCACGGCCATCTTCCAGCCCATGAACAGCGCGAGCGCGCAATAGATCGCCGTGCGCATGGATTGCTCGATCGCCTGCAATGCGCTGCGGAAGGCGAAGGACGCCCAGGTCGCTTCGGACGTCGCGGCCGAGACGAAGCGGCCGACCGGCTGGATCGTGAAGTAGGACCACCGGGCATTGACCAGCGCCTTCAGAAGCCGTTGGCGTATTTCCTGTCCGATGCCGGCGCCGATGCGCCCGAGGTTGCGCGCGACTCCGAGGGTGATGACCGCCTTCAGCCAGATGGTCACGACAATCACCAGGCACAGGATGCCCAGGTTGAGCGGCAGATGCAGGAACGCGAGCGCCTGCTCGATCACGTGGTTGAGGCGCGTCGGCTTGGCCATGCCCTGGGTCACGATGGCCAGGATCGGGAACAGCGAGGCCACGCCCACCCCCTCCAGCAACCCCGCCAGCAGCATTGCGAAGACCAGCGGCAGCTTGCGGGCAAGGCCGTGCATGCGCACGATCTGAATGGCGCCTGCCAAGGTCGAGGTCTGGGTGGCGGGGTTGGTCATCCTGTCCCGGCTGCTGGCGGGACCTGATCAGGACCGATCCCGCGCGATAGTCCGGCCGGTTGATAGCACTCCCCACGGCCAAGTCAACGAATAGCCCCCTAACGGATTGAAACTCGAAGAAATTTGCGGCAAAACGGCACATCCCCCAGGGGCGGATTGCCGTTGATTCCGGTTATCTCCTATTCTGACGGTCGCCAGAATCGGCGATCGGCACAGGGCCAGGAACGCATGGATTACAAGGTCTTCATCCAGACCAACGACGAGCAATATCTGGGGGCACTGGTCGCCGCGCATGCGCTGCGCCGGAACAGCCGGCACGCTGACCGCTTCGGGGTCGAGATCCTGCATTACAACGACTTCCCCTGGCTGCACGCGAAGGAGGGCCAACCCTTCCTGCGCGGTGTCGAGCATCGCATCTGGAAGCGGGACGATCTCCAGTCCTTCACGCCGCTGCGATTCATGCCGCCCAAGCTGATGGGCTATGCCGGGCGCTCGGTGGTGATCGACCCCGACTGCTTCGCCGTCGGTGACGTCTGGGATCTGCTAGACCGCGACATGCAGGGCAAGGCCCTCATGTGCCGGGTCCGCCCTGCTATCAA
This sequence comes from Dongiaceae bacterium, assembly GCA_041398065.1. Lineage (GTDB taxonomy): Bacteria > Pseudomonadota > Alphaproteobacteria > Dongiales > Dongiaceae > Dongia_A. Next base: position 115,776 of record JAWKVL010000002.1, read on the forward strand.
GGAATTGTCGGCTTATCGCGCGTCGAGCGTCATGCTGCTGGACAATGCCAAGCTGACCCATTGGGACGCCGAACGGACGTTCAATGACCTGTTCGACTTCAAGGTCGACTATCTCAAGTGGGTTAAGCTGCAATATGAGCCCGACGAGAGTGTCGGCCTGTTCGAGAACGAGTGGAACGATTTCGATCGCCTGACCCCGGACACGAAAATCCTCCACACGACCTACCGGCGGACGCAGCCTTGGAAGACCGGTCTGCCGGTCGACTTCACCGTGCGGGTGAAGGATTACAGCCGTTATCCTTTCCCGAAATCGATGTTCAAGCAGGTGAAGAACCTGCTGGCGCCGAAAAAGCCGAAGTCGGAGATCTACCTGCCGCATCCGGATCCCAACCAGGAGCGCCTGTTCTTCAACCTGCTCTCGGAGTGCCTGGCGCGGGGCGTCGTCACCGAGGAGCTGGTGCGGCGCGAAATGTCGGCGAACCACGTCCGGCACGATGCCCTTGAGCTCTGTTCGCGGGCGGCGGCGTGAGGGGACGGCTACGGCATATTCGCGGCGGATCGCCGCAGCGGCGTTTGGTGGTTTTCGCCGCCGCGCGGCCCCGGACTAGCATGGTGTCCATATGACCCATGTTCAGTCGTCGGAGGACACCATGTTCGCCGCAGTGATCGCTTCGCGGACGCCAAAACTGCTATCGGACGTGAGGCCGAGCGATGTCACCACCGAGCCTTACGCGCACTACACGCGGGCGGACGTGGTGCCGGCTGCACTCTACGAGGAGTTGTCGGCGTCTTTCCCGACGCTCGCGGTGATCGTCAACGAACGCTCGGACATCGGCTCGAACGAAGCGGTGCGCATGACGGTGAAGCAGGTGCTGTCTGACCGGCGCATCTCGCCGTTGTGGCGCGAGTTCTTCGATTACCACACCTCGGGCGACTACTGGCGGGACGTGACACGTCTGTTCGCGGCGCATTTCCGCCGCGAGTTTCCGGGTCTGGAGGAGCGGGTGGGCCGGGCCTATGAGGACTGGCGCGTCGTTCCGCGCGGCTATGCCGGCGAGGCGGATGTGCGCCTCGACTGCCAGTTCGTCATGAATACGCCGGTTACGCAGAAGAGCAGCGTCAAGACTGCCCATGTCGACCTCTGCGACAAGATCTTCTCTGCCTTGTTCTACATGCGCGATCCGCGCGACAGCAGCGTCGGCGGCGATCTCGACATTTATGACTGGCGGCGCGAGCCGCGCTTCATCAAGCATCGCACGCTGATGCGCGATGTCGAGCTGGTGAAGACCGTGCCCTATCGGGCGAACTCCTACTTGTGTTTCGTCAACTCGGCGCAAGCCGTCCACGGCGTCAGCCCGCGCGACACCACGGACGTGCCGCGCCGCTATATCAACTTCATCGCGGAATTGCCGGTGAAGGCGTTCGAGCCGAAACAGCTCGGCCGCCTGCAGCGCTTCTGGTATGCGAGCGAGATCGGCGAGGCGCTGGGCGAGGACCGTTACTAGAGGCTAGTACGGCCGCCCGTCCTTGTGCGTGAACAGCCACTTGCCGTCCGGACCCAGCGCCGCCTTGATGTCGTCCCTCGGATAACAGCCTTCGTCGCCCGGCGTGCGGTCGCCGACTTCAAGATAGACGACGTCCCGATCGGTCCGGTTGACAAGCTGGTGCGCCTCGCCTTGCGCCGGGAAGCCGGCGCACATGCCGGGTGAGAGGTTCATCTCGTCCGCTTCGGTGACGAGCGTGGGCTCGCCTTGCAGGATGTAGATGAACTCGTCCTGCTTGCTGTGGCGATGGAGCAGGGCGGATTCGCCGCCCGGCGCCAGCCGCGTGAGATTGACGCCGAAGTTCCTCAGCCCGAACAGGTCGCCCAGCGGCCGCTTCTCGCGCTTCAGCATGCGGCTGAAGAACGGTTCCGGATAGTTTGACGGCTTGGTGCGCGGCGAGGCCGCGTCCGCCTTGATCGCGATGGGTGCCGCCGTCTTGCTGTCGGTCATCGATCCCGCCTTTCGTCCGCCACATGGGCCGGTGCGATCCTAGTCCAGATCGGCGGCAACGTGCACCGGCTTGGCGCGCGGATTGCGATGCGCCTTCTGTACGGCGAGGATCCAGAATGTGCGGCATCCGTGATAGAGCGCGGTCGCGATCTGCCATGCGGCGATCAGGAAGAACGCTTCGCGCGCCAGGCTAAAGAGGCAGCCCAGCAGGAATACCGGCATGTTGATGTTGCGGCGGGCGATGAAGCTGCGCACGGTCGCGTCCAGCTTCGAATGGGTGTGGAAGCCGCGCTGGAAGAACCGCGGATAGATTTTCAGGATCAGCCGGTCGAGCACATAGAACACCAGGATTGCGACGGTCGCCCAGCCAAGCGGCGAACTCCAGCCTTGCTCGGACAGCCCGAGCCCATAGGCCCAGGCGACATACCAGATCGGCGGGTGGACCATGTCGAGGCCGTGATCCAGGAAGTTGCCGAGGCGCGAATCGGTGAAGGTGAGGCGCGCCAGCTTGCCGTCCACCGAATCCAGCACGCTCATCCCGTACGCCATCAGGAATCCGACCAGCCAATTGCCATCGGCAAAGAAGGGAACCGCGCCAAAGGTGAGGAGGATGCTGACCAGCGTCACCAGGTTGGGGTGGATCCGCGCGCGCGCCAGTGGACGCACCATCACCCAGACCAGAGGCGGATAGACGTAGCGCGTGAAGATGTCGGTCGAGCCCTTGTAGTTGGACCAGAACAGGAAGCGCTGGATCTCCGCCGCCTTGGTCTGGTCGAGGATGCGGAACATGTAGAAGGGCACGGTGCGCCGCAGCTTGCGGATGAAGCCGTCGAACTGGTCCTGGGTCAATTGCTGGGCCAGCCCGGCCGTCACCAGGCTGCGGGCAAAGGACGTGATGTCCGTCGCGTCTTCCGGCACCACGACCGAGCCCGCCATGCGCAGGAAGATCATGGCGGCGGATTCCTTCGCGTCCGGCGCGAAGACGGCGAGATTGTGCTCGCCGCGGATCAGCTGCCCATGCAGACGCTGGTCGGCGAGAGCCGTTCCGTCCAGCACCAACAGCGGCGCGTCGCCGGCCAGGCGCAGCGCCTCGCGCAGGCGCTCTCCGAACGGCGCGGTGGATTGGGAGGAGACGATCGGCAGCGCCTTCAGAATGCGCGCCGGAATCTTGAGCTCCGCCGGATCCTTGCTGCCGACGTCAATGATGATCTGGGTGAGCTTGGGTTCCAGCCGCATGAGCGCCTGCAGGTGGCGCTCCGTCACCGTCAATCCAAATACCTGCAGCCGAGCGGCCGGTTGGGCCGCGTCGATCCAAACGAACATCGGGAAAGCCAACTCCGAACCAAGGCGCATTTCCGCTGGCGAGGGCCGGCGGCGGGGCCACTATGACTGGCCAAATGCGCAACCGGCGGGCCTATATCATGGGATGCCGGGGGTGACAAGCAAGGGCTGTTTGACCGGAATCCGGCCCGTGCGACATATCTCGTGCGACGTATCTCCTGACCAACCGTGCCCACGGAATGGAGCGCCTGCATTGCCCCATCACACCTCGCTTATCGCCGCCATCGTAGGGGGCATAGTTCTTGCCTTTCTGCTTGGCGCGGCGGCGCATCGGCTGCGGATTTCGCCGTTGGTCGGCTACCTGCTCGCCGGCGTCGTCGTCGGCCCCTTCACGCCGGGCTTTGTCGCGGACCAGGAGCTGGTCGCCCAGCTGGCGGAAATCGGCGTCATCCTGCTGATGTTCGGCGTCGGCCTGCACTTCTCGTTGAAAGACCTGCTGTCCGTGAAATCGATCGCGGTGCCCGGCGCGATCGTCCAGATCATCGTGGCCACGATGCTCGGCTGGGGGCTGGCATGGTTGCTGGGATGGCCGACCATGGCCGGGCTGGTGTTCGGCCTCGCCTTGTCGGTGGCGAGCACGGTGGTGCTGTTGCGGGCGCTTCAGGACCGGCGCCTGGTCGAAACAATGCAAGGGCACATCGCGGTCGGCTGGCTAATCGTCGAGGACATTTTCATGGTGGTGGTACTGGTCCTGTTGCCGCCGCTGGCCGACATCTACCAGACCATGGACCAGACTGGCGTCAATCCGGATGCCGCCGCCCTGGCGCGGACTTTGGCCATCACCATGGGCAAGGTCGCGGTCTTCGTCGCGATCATGCTGCTGGTCGGCCGTCGCGTCATTCCCTGGGTCCTGCACTATGTCGCGCACACCGGATCGCGCGAGCTGTTCCGCCTCGCGGTTCTTTCGATCGCGCTGGGGATCGCATTTGGCGCGGCCGAATTGTTCGGCGTCTCGTTCGCGCTCGGCGCATTCTTCGCGGGGATGATCCTCAACGAATCCGAGCTCAGCCACCAGGCGGCGCAGGAGACCCTGCCGCTGCGCGACGCGTTTGCCGTGCTGTTCTTCGTCTCGGTCGGGATGCTGCTGGATCCCGCCGTCCTGACGGCGCAGATCTGGCCGCTGTTGGCGACCATGGTGATCATCCTGTTCGGAAAGTCGGCAGCTGCCTTCGTGATCGTCCGGCTGTTCCGGCATCCTAAGTCTACGGCTCTCGTCATCTCCGCCAGCCTTGCCCAGATCGGCGAGTTCTCGTTCATCCTGGCGGGGTTGGGCATCACGCTCGGCATCCTGCCGGAGCAGGCGCGCGACCTGATCCTGGCCGGCGCGATCATCTCCATTCTGCTCAATCCCGCGTTCTTCGTGTTGCTGGACCGATTCCGATCGAAGCTCGATCCCGTGCCAACTGATGCTGCGGCGTCGCAGGAAACACCGATCACACGCCGGGAGGTCGCGTCGACCGCGCTGGAGGATCATTTCATCATCGTCGGTCATGGAAGGGTCGGTAGCGTGATCTCGGAAGCGCTGCGCTCGACCGGTTCACCGGTCCTGGTGATCGAGGACCAGGTTTCGGCCACGGCCGGGATCGACGGTCACGCAGTCGAAGTAATCCTCGGCAATGCCGCCGACGCAAACGTGCTGGCGGCCGCCAATCCTGCGCGGGCGCGCTGCATCTTCGTGGCGGTGCCGGATGCGTTCGAGGCGGGCACGATCGTGGAACAGGCGCGTGCCACCAATCCGCAGCTTCCGATCATCGCGCGCGCGCATTCCGAGGCCGAACGCCAGCACCTGACCCAGCTCGGCGCCACGCACACGATCATGGCAGAGCGGGAGCTGGCGCTCGAAATGCTGCGGAAGGCCGGCATTACCGGCGAGAGCGCTCAGCCTGCCGCTGCCGCCACAGCGCCCTGATCTCCTCGACCAGCCGGTCCTGGCTTTGCCGCGCGACGGCAGCGGGGCGCCAAGAGAGATCGGCGGTGGCCGGGTCGAACGGCCGGGCGATGCCCGCCTGATAAAGTTTCTGCGTGAGACCGAGGACATTGCGCCGCGGCCTGGCGCGGCCCTGCCGCGTCAGCCTGTCATAGAACCGGTCGAGTGGATCAGCGGACAGGCCGGCCATGCCGCGCCGCTCCCGCCGCTCGCGCACATAGCGCTTGATAGCGGCGACAGGGCCGGGCTTCTTCGAGCGGCCGAGCCAGGGCAATTCATAGATCAGCAGCGGCCGTTCGTAGGCCGCGACGTCGGCGATCATCGATGCGCTGTCGCTGGTGACGATTGCGGCGTCGCTGAGCGCCAGCAGGGCGGGGTAGGGATTGTCGGCCTCGGCCTGGAACGCGAACAGGAAGTGCGGCGCCGCGATCGCCGGTTCCAGGATCTCTTTCAGGCCGGCGGGCGAACGCGGACTGGTGGTGATCAGGAGCGACCCGACGGCACGCGCCGCGAATGCTTGCAGATCGCGCGCGAGGGTGCGCGCGACGGCTTCATCGAACGCCATGTGCTGGGTCGGTCCGCCCAGCATCACGGCGATCCACGGCCGGGGCAGCCGCTCGAAGGTTGGCCGCCATCGTGCGATTGCTTTCGTCTTGGCGGCTTCATCCGCCTTGACCAGCGGCAATGGAAGCTCGCGAACGTTCGGCGCGGGCGGTAGGCCGTATTGCGGCGTCGTGATGACAAGGTCGTACGGCATCAGGTCCGTGCGCGGTCGACCCAGCCGGATATTGATGACCCGTCCGCCCTGTTGCGCGATCCAGCGTGAGATCGGCGCGGAGCGAAATCCGATCCCGATGAGCACGTCCGGCCAGGGCGGCGAGAGCGCATCGCTCGCCGCGGTGTCGAGACCGGCGAGCGAGGCGCCGGCTTCCGCTGGGTCGACACTGTAGTCCGCCTGCCATCGAAGCTGCTTGATCTCGTACGGCCAGCCCAGCATTTCGGCCAGCGCAAGGATTTGCGCATTGTCGCCGCGGCGCTCCCCGAACAGCAGCCAGACGCGCGGCGATTCGGACTGTGTCTGCGTGATGGCGGTCACTGACGGGAAGGAATCTCTGTGCTCCAAGGGAATTGCTTCTTTCGGCCCAAAAAACGCCAAAGTCAAAGCGAATATCGTGAGGCGCAGCGGAAGCGTTGAGAACCGCCGTGCCTTCTGGTCTAGTCCCGTGCGTGAACAGCCATCCGTGTCTCCTCTGGAGTAGCTTTCCCATGACCGCCGCCATGCGACGTCTGGCCTGCCTGCTGCTTGTGCTCATTGCGATTCCCGCGGCGCGCGCGGATCTGCAGCCGCTTGCGTCCGCCGCCTACGAATATCGTGAGCGACTCCTAAGTTTGCGATCCACCGATCTCGGGGAAGACGAGGCGCATGCGCGACTGCAGACGCTCGTTGCGGGATCGGATGCTGCCGCGGCCGAGACCCTGGCCGAGAGCATGGTGCCCGCCGGTTATGACGACTACCAGGTCTGGATGACCTTGGTCGACATCAAGGCCAAGCTGAGCAAGGATCTCGACGCCGCATACGCCGGCTACCTCGCGACCGAGGCAGCGGACGATTCAGCGCAGAAGGCAGCAGCGTATCTGGCGCTCGGCAAGGTGCTGGAAAAGATCAAGCGCACCAACGAGGCCCTGGAGGCCTATGACGAGGCCGTGCAGCTGACGCAGGACGCCGATGCGCGCGCGGCCTATCGGCGGCTCAGCCAGTCCATTCCGTTTCATTACGAGACGATGGAGACTTCGACCGACGGCGACCGGCCGGAAGTCTGCCTGCAGTTCGATCGCCGGATTCCCGGCACGCGGCAGCTGACCTATGACGATTATGTGCGGGTCGAACCGGAAACGCAGGTTGCCTATCGCGCAACCGGTCGCAAGCTGTGCCTCGATGGGCTGGATTACGGCGCCAGCTATCAGATCACGTTGAAGAGCGGCCTGCCGGGCGAGATCGGTGCACTGGAGAAGGACGCGGTGGTCGACGTCGCCATCGGCGACCGTGAACCGAGCGTCGGCTTCCAGAAGCAGGCATATGTGCTGCCCAAAGTGGGATCGACAGGCGTGCCGCTCACCACCGTCAATGTCGATTTCACCAAAATGAAACTGCTGCGCATCAACGACCGCAACCTGATCGGCGAGATCAACCGCGGCAACTTCCTCAACAATCTCTATGACTGGGACCGCCGGCGCATCGCCAACGAGGCGGGCGAACAGATCTGGCAGGGTTCCATGCCGATCGAAGGCGGGCGCAATGTCCGCGTCGTGACGTCGGTCCCGGTCATCGACATGGTCCCGGAGATCAAGCCGGGCGTCTATCTGCTGATGGCGCGGGCGGCGCGCGCCGACGAACCGGACGATGAAGAGCGCTACTACTGGGACGTCTATGCCACGCAATGGATCGTCGTCTCCGATATCGGCCTTACGACCATGTCGGGCGAGGACGGGCTCAATGCGTTCGTCCGCTCGCTGGAGACAGCGACGCCGCTAAACCGCGTCAAGGTGCAATTGCTGGCGCGCAACAACGACGTGCTGAGCGTCGCCGTTACCGATCATGACGGTCTCGCGCATTTCGATCGCGGCCTGATCGAGGGCGCGGGCGGCCGCACCGCCACGGCCGTGACGGCGTTCCGGCGCGACGGAGATTTCAGCTTCCTCGATTTGACCCGCGCCGCCTACGACCTGAGCGACCGCGGCGTCGGCGGGCGCGTCGCGCCTGCCAATCTTGACCTCTTCATCTACACCGACCGCGGCGTCTACCGGCCGGGCGAAACCGTGCACCTGGCTGCGTTGCTGCGCGACTGGGCCGGCAAGGGCGTCGCGAACCTGCCGATCACGCTGCGGCTGGTGCGGCCGGACGGCGTCGAGGCGCAGCGTTTCGAGAATCTCAAGGACCAGGACGGCGGATTCCAGCAGGACATCGCGATCTCAGATGCCGCGCGCACCGGCCAGTGGACCGTCGAGGCGTTCGTCGATCCACATGCGCCAGCGATCGCATCGCACGGATTCCTGGTGGAAGAGGTGGTGCCGGCGCGGATCGAGACCAAGCTGACGCCTTCGGCTGCCGCGATCATTCCGGGCGAGACCGTGACGGTCGCCGGCGATGCCAAGTTCCTCTATGGCACTCCGGCTGCGGACCTCAAGGTCAAGTCGGATCTGGTGGTCAAAGCAGACAGCAACCCATTCCCGCAATTCGAAGGCTACCGCTTCGGGTTGGAGGAGGAAGACACCGACCCGATGCGGGTCGCCTTCGCCGATCTGAGCACGGATTCCGCGGGGAAATTCTCCCTGCCGATCAATCTCGAAGACGTGCCGGACGTGCAGGCGCCGTTGAAGGCGACGTTACGCGTGGAGGTCTATGAATTCGGCGGGCGGCCGGTGATCGAAAGTGTCGATCTGCCGGTGCGTGACAGGAAGCTCTACCTCGGCATCAAGCCCTTGTTCCCCGACAACCAGGTGCAGGAGGGCGGCAGTGCGCAGTTCGAGATCATCGCGCTCGATGGTGAGGGCAAGGAGCAGCCCATCCCGGACATGCAGTACCGGCTGGTGCGGGAGGAATGGGACTACGATTGGTTCTACGCTGGGGGATCCTGGGACTATCACGTGTCGATCCACGACGGCTCAGCCGAAGTCGGCACGATCGAGGCCGCTGTCGGCGGCCCAGCCAAGCTCGCCAAGTCCGTGCAGTGGGGCAACTTCCGGCTGGAGGTCTACGATCCTGCAACCGGTGTCGCCAGCTCGATGCGCTTCCATGCCGGCTGGCGAGCCAAGCCAGGCAGTGGTGAATCGCCGGATCGCCTGCAGGTGGTCAGCGACAAGCCGGGCTACAGGGCCGGCGAGACTGCAAAGATCCAACTGCACGCGCCGTTTGCGGGGGAGGCGTTGATCGCCATCGCGACCGATCGGGTCCTGAGCACGCGCATTGTCTCGCTTCCTGCCGAAGGCAAGGTGATCGATATCGATGTCGATCCGAATTGGGGCGCCGGCGCCTATGTGCTGGCCAGTGCATTCCGCCCCGGCAAGGAACAGGAGCGGGGCCCCGGCCGTGCCGTCGGTGTCGCCTGGCTGGCGATCGATTCAGCGCTGCGCACCATCCAGGTCCAGATGCAGGTGCCGGACAAGGTGACACCGCGTCAGAAGGTGGAGATTCCAGTCACGCTGTCGAACCTCAGCGGTGCGACCGCGTATCTGACCGTGGCAGCGGTGGATGAAGGCATCCTCACTTTGACCGACTTTGCATCGCCTGATCCGGTCGACTTCTTCTTCGGCAAGAAGCGGCTGCAGGTGGAGTTGCGCGATCTCTACGGGCAGCTGATCGACGGCAAGGCTGGCCGGCGCGGCCAGATCCGCGAAGGCGGCGATTCCGATCAGGCGCAGCGCGGCGCGCCCAAGGACATCAAGCTGGTCGCGCTCTATTCGGGCCTGGTGCAGGTCGGCCAGGACGGAAAGGCGAAGGTCGCCTTCGACATCCCCGACTATAACGGCCGCCTCCGCCTGATGGCGGTCGCCTACAATGCGCAGAATGTCGGTTGGGCCGAGGCCGGACTGGTGGTGCGCGATCCGGTGATCGCCGAGATCTCCGCGCCGCGCTTCCTGGCGCCGGGCGACAAGAGCGCGCTGTCCTTGACCGTGCAGAATCTCGATGGCGCCGCCGGACACTATGACGTTGCCTTCACATCGGCAGGCGACGTGCAGTTGGGCGAGGGCGCGAGCGCCGGCATGGAACTGGTGCAGGGCGCCACCACCCATCTGCGGCTCGCGATCCTGGGTCAGCGCGTCGGCAATGGCGACATCATGCTCAGCCTCAAAGGACCGAATGGCTTCGCGCTCGAGCGCGCGATCGCGATCCCGGTGCGGCCGGCCGCAACGCCGGTGACTGAATCGCTCACCATGCGCCTGATGCCGGACCAGTCGATGACGCTCAGCCAGGCGGCGCTCGATCCTTTCCTTGACGGCGCGACTCTGCGCGCGAGCTTCAGCACCACGCCGAATCTCGACGTGCAGACGGTGCTCGCCAATCTGTCGCACTATCCGTACGGCTGCCTCGAGCAGACGATCAGCGTCGCCTATCCGATGCTGATCGCGGGCGACGTGGCCGAACTGTGGTCGCTGGACGATCGCTACAAGAACGCCGACCGGCGCGAACTTGACGGTGCGATTCAGCGCACGCTCAACCGCCAGCGTTTCGATGGGCTGTTCGGCCTGTGGACCGCGTTCGATACCGGCGAACCTTGGCTGTCCGCCTTCACCATGGATTTCCTGCTGCGGGCCCAGGCCAAGGGATACAACGTGCCGCAATCGGCGATCGATCGCGGCCTCGATGGCATGCGCAAGGTCGCAGCCGGCAATGCCGGAGAGGGCAGCGGTATCCATCGTTACGGCAATACGCCTTCGGCGCAGGCCTACGCGCAGTATGTGCTGGCGCGCGCCGGGCAGGCGAAGCTTGCGGATCTGCGCTACGCCGCCGACCAGTTCTCGCTCGAGACTGCCCCGGCCCTGGCGCTCGCCCACGTCGCGGCCGCGCTGTCGCTCAATGGCGAGCAACAGCGCGCTGCCCAGCTGTTCGATGCGGCAGCTAAGAATGCGGAGCGCCGCGGCGACGGCTGGTGGGACTACGGCACCAAGCTGCGCGATTCCGCGGCAGTCGCCTTTCTGATGGCGGAGAACAAGCAGCCCGGACTCGATCCGACACCGCTGATCAGCCGGGTCGCTGATCTGCAAGGCCAGGATCGCTGGCTCAGCACCCAGGAGGAAATCTGGCTGTTGCTGGCGGCCAAGGAAACCGCCGGGCAAGCAAGCGGTCTGAAGCTCGATATCTCAGACAGTGACGGCATCGATCAGGACAAGACCTATTACATGCCTGCCGCGATGTCGCTTCCGTCCGGCAAGACCGTCACCAATCGAAGCGACGTACCGGTCTATGCCAAAGCGTCGGTGACCGGCGTGCCGAAAAACGGACTTCCGCCTGCCGATGAGGGCTTCACCATCTCGCGGGAGATCTTCACGCCGGATGGAACCGAAGCCGATCTCAGCAAGATCAAGCAGAATGATCTGCTGGTTGTGCTGCTCACCGGAAGCTCGTCCAGCGGGCTCGATCATCAGGCATTGATCACCGATTTGCTGCCGGCCGGCTTCGAAGCGGAAATTGCGAGCCTCGCCAGCGCGCGGCAGACCGGCGACTATTCCTGGCTTCCGGAACTGACGCAGCCCACTTATGTGGAATATCGCGACGACCGGTTCGTGGCCGCGTTCGACATCTACGACCGGTTCAACGGCAACCAGAACCGCGAGTTCGCCTTCGCCTACCTGGTGCGCGCCGTCACTCCCGGCGACTATGTGCTGCCGGGGCCGAGCATCGAGGACATGTACCAGCCGACCTATCGCGGTCATGGGGTCGGCGGCCGCGTGCAGATCGGAACGGCGGACTAGCCGATGCGTCGCCATTTGCGATCGGCGACGATCCTCCTTGGCCTTGCCTTCGCGGCAGTGGCCGGGACGGCGCTCGTCGCCGATCGGATGTTGCCGCCGCCGCTCGAACGCCTGTCCTCGGTCTCGACTCTCGTGCTCGACCGCCATGGGCGCGTCCTGCGGGCCTACACGACGGCGGAGGGGACGTGGCGCTTGCCGGCCGATCTCGATCGGATCGATCCGAGATTCCTGCGCTTCCTGCTGGCTTATGAAGACCGGCGTTTCCGCAATCACCCCGGCATCGATGCTCTGGCCGTGGCGCGCGCCAGCTGGCAAGCACTCAGCTACGGCCGCATCGTGTCGGGCGCTTCCACGCTCACCATGCAGCTGGCGCGCCTGATGGAGCCGAGCGCGCGCACGTTCGGCGCCAAGCTCGCGGAGATGGGCCGCGCCTTGCAGATCGAACATCGCATGAGCAAGGACGAGATCCTGTCGGCCTATCTCACCACAGCGCCCTATGGCGGGAACCTGGAAGGCGTGCGTGCCGCCAGCCTGGCTTATTTCGGCAAGGAGCCGTCGCGCCTGACGGATGCGGAGGCGGCGCTGCTGGTCGCGTTGCCGCAAGCGCCGGAGGCCGTGCGGCCCGATCGCTTCCCCCGCGCCGCGACGACTGCGCGCGACAAAGTGCTCCGGCTGATGAGGGAGCGCGGATTGATCGACGAGCCGGCGCTGACCGCCGCGCTTGCCGAACCGGTCCCGCATGCGCGCCAGGAATTTCCGCTGAGCGCTCCGCATCTCGCCGACCGCCTGACGCGCCAGGATCCGTCTTCACACCTGATCCAGACCTCGATCGACGGCGACTTGCAGCGCGCGATCATGGAAGTGGTGCGGCGCTACCAGATGCATCTGGAGCCAAGCGCCACGATCGCGGTGCTGGCGGTGGAAAATGACGGCCGCAAGGTGCGTGCCTATGTCGGCTCCAGCGATTTCTTCGCCGATCGGCGGTTCGGCCAGAACGACATGGTCGCCGCGATCCGCTCGCCCGGCTCTGCGCTCAAGCCTTTCATCTATGCCATGGCGTTCGACGAGCTGGCCGCCCATCCGGAAACGATGATGCCGGACGTCGCGCTGCGCTTCGGCGACTATGCGCCGAAGAATTTCGACGGCCATTTCCGCGGCCAAATCAGCGCGCGCGAAGCACTGCAGGCCTCGCTCAACATCCCGGCGGTGGCGTTGCTGGACCGCATCGGGCCGCTGCGCTTCGTTCAGCGTCTATCGGAATCCGGCGTGGCCTTGGCCTTCCCGAGCGAAGCGAAGATGCCCGGTCTGCCGGTCGCGCTCGGCGGCGTCGGCATCAGCCTGGAAGGGCTGGTGTCGCTCTATGCCGATCTGGCCGATCAGGGCAATGCGGCACCCCTTAGCTATTCTGCCTCATCGGCCGATGCTTCTGCGCTCGAACCCCTGATGTCCGTGAAGTCGGCCTACTACGTCACCAAGATCCTGCTCGACACGCCGCCGCCGCCCAGCTTCCTCGCCGCCGGCAACCGCCGCCATGCACAGCCAATCGCCTACAAGACCGGCACTTCCTTCGGCTTCCGCGATGCCTGGGCGATCGGCTACACGCGCGACTATACGATCGGCGTTTGGGTCGGCCGCCCGGACGGCACCTTTTCCGCTGGCCGCATGGGCCGCGCCGATGCGGCGCCGATCCTGTTCGAAGCGTTCGATCTGTTGCCGCAAGGGCCATCGGCGCTGCCAATAGAAGTGCCGGCCGACGCAATCATCGCCGACAATGCGCATCTGCCGGCGAATCTCCGTGTGTTCCGTGCAGGACCTGGCGCCGCTGCCGGCGATGCTGCGCAGTCCAAGAGCGTGCACATCGCCTATCCGATCGACGGTGCGACCTTGGAACTGGCGGGTTCGGACCAGCCCCTGCCGGATTTGACTCTGCAGGCCAGCGGCGGCGCGCTGCCGCTGCGCTGGCTGGTGAACGGATTGCCGATCGATTCCCAGCCCTACCGCCGCCAGGCCGAATGGCATCCGGACGGCCGCGGCCAGGTGCGCGTCACGGTGATCGATCGCGACGGCAAGAGCGCCAGCAGTGCGGTTTGGATCAAGTAGCCGCTATTCCTTCGTCGCCTTGAAGGCGTCGGCTTCTTCCTTCGCCTTGGCGATCTCCTCTTTGCTCATTTGGCCGCTGAGCAGAGTGCGTAGCGTGGTCGCCTGGTCGGCGGTGATCCCGCCCTGCGGTCCGTTCGCGAGGTTGCGCGCGGCGATGGTCAGCCACTTGTAGCCCTCGACCGGGTTTCGGATTTGAGGGCTGCGGGCATAGATGGCGCCGAGCTGGTACTGGCCCTTGGCGGAGCCGCGCTCCGCCGCCATTTGGTACCACTTCACCGCTTCGGCATGGTTCTGCGGCACGCCCTGGCCGTAGTCGTAGATCGATCCGACCAGCAGCTGCATCGGCACGTCGCCTTGCTCGGCCAGCGGCTGCCAGACGGCGAGGGCACCCTGATAATCGCCGCGTCCAAAGGCATCCCACCCCGCCTGCGGGGTCCCAGCAGCGGCGCCCTGAGGCTTGGCCGCCACCTGGTCGGCGCCCGCGATCGGCTGCGGCTGGGCCGCTTCGACCACCGGCGTCACCGGTACTGCCTTGGGGGCCGGCTGGGTCGCGCCAGCCGTCTCCGCGGGCACGAACGGCTTGGCGCCCGGCTCGGCCTTGGTAGTCTTGGGTTGCTCGACCGGAGCAGGCACGAACGGTTTGGCTGTGGGTTCTGCCTGAGCCGTCTTCGGAGGCGCCGCGGGAACCGGTGCCGGAGCGGGCGCCGCAGCTGGCTTGGATGAAGCGGCCGGCGCCGCGGCGGCGGCAAGCGGCGCGCTGGCGCAGCGGTGATGCTCGATGCCGATCATGGACTGCGGCATGTCGGTCGGCACCGCCGTGATGACGAAAGCGTCAGGCCCCTTGCGCTCATACTCGTAGCTGTGGCCAACGCCATCGATGCTGGTGCTGACGACCGTGATGTGGTCGCCCTCGACTTTGTATTTGGCTGGAAGCCGGGCGGCGATTTGGCCGCCGTAATAGGAGCGTGTCTCACCCTCGGCGAATTCCATCCCGCCGCCCGGCGGGCAGCCGAGAGACGGCCCCTTCCACATCCCGATCAGCCAATTGTTGGAATCCGACGGAGCAGGCGGCGGCGTCAGCGCAGCCTGCTGGGTCGTGGTCGGCGACGGCGGAGACGATGCGTCGGCAGCGGGCGCGACAGCACCCGTCTCGCCATATTGCGGTGCCTGATCGCTGTCGGTTGCGCTCGTCACCATCTGCTCGGGCGCGGGCGCGGGCGCGGGAGCCGACGCCTCAGGGGCCGAGGCTTCCGGAACCGGGGTTTCCTGCGCGGGCGCTTCTGGAGTTGGCGCTTCCGGGGCTGGCGTTGCTTCGGCGGATTGAGTCTCTCCGGCCACGGTCATCGGCTCGGCTGCGGGCGCGGCGGCCGCTTGGACCGGCTGGCTGCCCCCGGCTGCGGTCACCGGTTCCGCTGCCACCGCCGCGGCAAATTCGCTGGTTGGCTCTAGGGCAGCCATGCGCTTGAGCGCAACCGCATCGCCCAGTCGCGCCGCCTTCTCGTACCAGGACTCAGCCAGTGCCTTGTCATAGGGCACGCCGTGGCCGCCGGCATACATGTTGGCGAGGTTGCGCATGGCGAGCGGCAGGTTCTGCTCGGCCGCCAGCTGGTACCAGTGGGCCGCGGCCGCATCGTCCTCCTCCACGCCCAGCCCATGGTCGTAGAGCGCGCCCACGCTGTTCTCAGCGATGGCATCCCCCGATTCGGCCAGCGGCAGCCACTCGGCCAGGGCGGCTTTGAAGTCACCCCGGTAGTAAGCATCTACACCGGCTTGATAATCCGCCCGGGCCGGAATTCCCAAACCGGCCAGAAAAGTTGTGAGAAGTATCACAATGGTGCAAGCTTGCTGCTTCACCTTTTGCTCCCTGCTGCTAAAATGCGGGCAAATTTTGAGCCTGTTTTTAGCAGGCAAAGAGGCGTCCGGGGAAGGGCATGGAACGGAATGTTCGTGGGTAGAGGGCCCCACGTCATGGTCGCGCTTGTCGCGCTGGCTGGCCTGCTATTGGCAGCCAGCGCGCCTGCGCGGGCCGCCAGCCTGATCGTGGATGTCGAGACCGGACAGGTCATTTCATCCAATGCGCCGAACCACCTCTGGTATCCGGCCTCTCTCACCAAGATGATGACGGTCTATGTGGCGCTGTCGGAGATCGAGGCCGGCCGTCTGCGCTTCGACGACAAGATCAAGGTTTCTGCACACGCCGCCGGCCAGAGCCCGGTGAAGTTCGGCCTGCGTGCCGGGCAGGTGATCACGGTCCGTCAGGCGATCAATGCCACCATTGTGGCTTCCGCCAATGACGCCGCCGTTGCATTGGCGGAGAAGGTCGCGGGAAGCGAAGATGCCTTTGCCGCGGGCATGACCTCCATGGCGCGCTCGCTCGGCATGGCGCGGACGGTGTTTCGGAACGCCTCGGGCCTGCCCAACGACGGTCAGGTTACGACGGCGCGCGACCTTGCGGTCCTCGCCAGCGCCTTGCTGCGCGACTATCCGGAGCACTATCCGCTGTTCAATCAGCGTGCGGTGACGATCGGCAAGCGCAGCCGCGGCACGGTCAATGGGATCCTCGGCAGCTACGCCGGTGCCGACGGCTTCAAGACCGGGTTCACCTGCGGCTCGGGGTACAATCTCGTCGCGTCCGCCACGCGCGACGGCCGGCGTGTGATCGGCGTCGTGCTGGGCAGTGCCAATCGCAGCCAGCGCTTGTTGCAGATGACGGGCCTGCTCAACGATGCCTTCGCCACGCAACACTCCCGTGGGCCGACGCTCGCGGAGTTGAGCCGTGTGATCACCGCGGCCGATACCGGTCCGGCCCCCACGATTCTGTCAGGCGGCTCCTGCAATGCCGCGCAGATGGCGGGCGAAGACGGCGGCACTATTACTTCGGCGGCGCGCCTCAACGGCTGGGGCATCGTGTTCGGCGCCTACCCGGAACGCGGCAAGGCGGAGCAGGTGCTGAAGAACGCCAAGACATCGCTCGGACCGCTGGCAAGAGGCGGCCGCCCCGCCATCGTGCAGAAGGCTTACGAGGGAACTGCCCGCTATAGCGCCATGCTGGTCGGCCTCGACCAACAGGCCGCGGGCAAGGCCTGCAAAGCGTTGTGGGACAAGGACGCCTACTGCCTCGCCCTGAGCCCGCAGGTGCTTGGAAACCCCGACTCAGTCTGGCGCTGAACGGACTTGTGACTTGCGCGGCAATGACCGCCGCACCACCTTTGTTCGAGGGGGCGGGCGATCCGCGACTGCGCCGTGCGAGGCATGCAGATACCGACCAGTTCAATTCCAAGGCTTGCAGCGGCAACACTGCTGGCGGCCTTCGTGGCGGCATGCGCCACGCCAGTACCGAAGCCGGCCATGGTGCCCTATGGCCAGACCGGCGATTTCGGCTATAGCGAGCGCGACCTCGATCAAGATCGGATCGAAGTCACCTACACGGGCTCGAACATTCGCGTGTCGTCCAGCCAGGGCAAGGACGACTCACGCGTGAAAGCCGATCAGGCGAAGATCTACGATCTTGCGCTCTGGCGCGCGGCCCAGATTGCGGACCAGCGCGGCATGGCGGGCATGAAGGTCGAGAACCAGGCGCGCGACACGGACGTGCAGGTAACGCGCGACTATGTGGCGACGCCGGCTCCGTACGGCTTCGGCTATCCATACTACTGGAACCGCCACCATTATTGCTGCAGTCCCTGGTGGTTCAACGACTATCCGTACTACTACCAGCCAGTCCGCCGCGCCAATGCGCAATCCTCCATCAAACTGACCGTGCAGTTGCTGAAGCAGTACGATTCCGACGACAAGACCCAGCTTCCGGTCAAGGATACGCTGACCCGCTTGCAGACCGAACGCGCCGACGCTGCGTACTAATCCACCCAACCTCAGATCGGTAGCAACTTGCTGCGCGGCGATACGACGCTGAGATCGTCAAGGCTCAGGCAATGGGTGACAGGGTCGCCGCCGGACGAGAGCGGAAACAGCGCCCATTGGAAGACGTGGTCCGGCTTGCCTTGCCACGTGACGACGGAGAGGCCGAATAAGGGGGCGCGGCTCTCGGCCACCCGCTCATAGAGCATCCGGTTGAGCGCAATGGATGCTTCGCCCCAGTCGGTCTCGTCCAACCACCGGTTGGAGAAATCCTCGCCGACGATGCGCGCGACTTCCGTTCCGATCACGCGATAGCGCACCCGGAACGGGTCGTGGTGCAGTTCCATCATCGAAACGTAGGGCAGCCATGGCACCAGCTCGACCGGATCGACCTCGTCCCGGCGCGGCATGGCGCGGCCGTTACGGAGTGCATTCCAGTGGATCTCGATCCCGGCGATGAGTTTCGAGGTAATTTCGCACCGCTCCAGGAAGCAAATCTGCCCCTGGATCCACTCGCGTTCCGTCATCGGTATCAGCCCAACCGTCCCGCCGTGAGTATAGGGGCTTGCGCCGGATGGGCCAGCCCCTTTCAATGACCGGCTGGCGGCCAACAGGGACGGGTCGAACAATGACCGAAAAGAAACCGCGTGCATTCCAGATGAGCTTGGGCAGCAGGCTGCGCACCTATTTCTTCGCCGGCATCCTCATCACCGCGCCGATCAGCCTTACGATCTATCTCGCCTGGCTGTTCATAACGTTCGTCGATGAGCGGGTATTCAGCGTCATTCCGCAGCAATACAACCCGGAAACCTACCTGCCATTCTCGATCCCCGGCATTGGCCTGCTGCTGGCGCTTGTCGGTTTCACGCTGATCGGGGCGCTGACTGCCGGCATCCTGGGACGCGCCGTCAACCATCTGTTCGAGGGCATCCTCAACCGGCTGCCGGTCATCCGGTCGATCTACGGCGCCATCAAGCAGATCATGGAGACCGTCCTTGCCAACAAGTCGTCGGCGTTCCGGGAGTGCGTGCTGATCGAATACCCGCGCAAGGGCATCTGGACCCTGGCCTTCATCACCGGAGCGGCCAAGGGCGAAGTGCAGATGCGAACCAGCGAGGAAGTCATCAACGTCTTCGTGCCGACCACGCCGAATCCAACTTCGGGCTTTCTGCTGTTCGTTCCGGCAAGGGATGTGATCCGCCTGAAGATGCCGATCGAGGACGGGTTGAAGCTCGTTGTCTCCGGCGGCATTGTGACGCCGCCGGTCGAGGCCAAGGCGCTGCCCGTCAGCGAGGCCGCTAGCCCGACGCCAGGGTCTTGATCGCCGAATCCTGCCTGAACAGATAGAGCAGCATCCGCAGCGCCTCGCCGCGCTCCGACTTCATTTGCGGATCGCGCTCGACGATCAAGCGCGCGTCGTCACGCGCCATGGCGAGCAGGTCGCCATGGACGGCGAGGTCCCCGTAGCGGAACTCGGGCAAGCCACTCTGACGCGTGCCGAGCAGCTCCCCGCCGCCGCGCAAACGCAGATCCTCCTCCGCGATGCGGAAGCCATCCTCGGTCTCGCGCAGGATCTGCAGGCGCGCCTTGGCGGTCTCGCCGAGCGGCGCCTGATAGAGCAGCAAGCAGCTCGACTTGGCTAGGCCGCGGCCGACCCGGCCGCGCAGCTGATGCAGCTGCGCCAGTCCGAAACGCTCGGCATGTTCCACCACCATCACCGTCGCCTCCGGCACGTTGACCCCGACCTCGATCACCGTGGTCGCCACCAGGATGTCGAGATCGCCGGCGGCGAAGGCCGCCATGGCCGCGTCGCGCTCCGCGCTCTTCTGCTTGCCATGCACCAGCCCGACGCGGTTCCCGAACAACTGGCTGAGCATGCGGTGCCGCTCGGTGGCGGCGGCGAGGTCGACCGCTTCCGATTCATCGACCAGCGGACAGACCCAATAGATGCGTGCACCTTGCGCGATGGCGCGCTTCAGCGCATCGGCCACTTCGTGCAGGCGCTCGAGCGGCACGGTGCGCGTGTCGATCGGCTGGCGCCCCGCGGGCTTCTCGATCAGGCGCGACACGTCGATGTCGCCATAGGCCGTCATCATGAGGGTGCGCGGGATGGGCGTTGCCGTCATCACCAGGAGATCCACTCCCGCGCCCTTGTCTGCCAGCGCCATGCGCTGCTCGACACCGAACCGGTGTTGCTCGTCGACGATAGCGAGGCGCAGGTCGGCGAAATTGACATCCTCCTGCATCAGAGCGTGCGTGCCGACGATCAGTTTCAGTGCGCCCGACGCCAGGCGTTCCAGAGTCGCGTCCCGTGCCTTGCCCTTGTCGCGGCCGGTCAGCAGCGCGATCTCCAGCCCGACCGACTTGCACAGCGGCTCCAGGGTCGCAAAATGCTGGCGTGCGAGAATGTCGGTCGGCGCCAGCAACGCGGCTTGACCGCCGGCTTCCACGGCATTCGCCATCGCCAGCAGCGCGACCACGGTCTTGCCGCTGCCGACGTCGCCCTGCAGCAGGCGCAGCATCCGCGTCGGCTCCGCCATGTCGGCCACGATCTCCGATAGCGCCTGCTCCTGAGAGCGCGTGAGCTGGTAAGGCAGCGCGCCAACGATGCGCTTGCGGATCGCGCCATTGCCTTTGTTCGGCCGTCCGGGCTTGCGCTTGTTCCGCAACCGCACCAGAGCAAGCGCCAGCTGATTGCTCAGCAGTTCGTCATAGGCCAGCCGCATGCGCGTCGGCGACAAAGCGGAGAGGTCGCCGTCGCTCTGCGGATGATGCGCGGCCACCAGCGCATCGCGCCAACCGCTCCAGTCCCGCTGTTTCAGGACCGTGGGATCGATCCATTCCGGCACCTTCGGCACCCGGTCCAGCGCCGCTTCGATGGCCTTGCGCAGCACCTTGGGCGGCAGACCCGCCGTCAGCGGATAGACCGGCTCCATGATCTGGATCTTGGCGAGCTCCTCCGGCGGCACGACATGGTCGGGATGGACCATGTTGAGCTCTCCGCCGAAGCGGTCGATCCGGCCGCTGACCGCACGCATCTCGCCAAGCGGCAGGGTGCGCAGCAGATAATCCTCGCGCGCATTGAAGAACACGAGGTCGATGAATCCGGTCGGATCCGAGCAGCGCACCTTGTAGGGCTGGCGCGGATTGTGTGGTTTCAGGTGCCGTTCCACCCGCACCAGGATGGTGGCGATGACGCCGCTTTCCGCGGTGGAGAGGTGTGGCTGGGCGCGCCGGTCGATCAGGCCGCTCGGCAGGTGCCCGATCAGATCCGCTACCAGCGGTCCCGCCAGTTTTTCCACCAGTTTCGCCAGCCGTTGACCGATGCCCGGCAAACTGGTTATTGGCGCGAACAAAGGATTGAGGATGGTCGGTCGCACCTTTTCGGACTCGGCTGAGGCGGTGGATCGGGCGGCCAAGCTATCCCGCCATCGGATGGCGGAAAAGAGTGATGACGGACCGATTGGATATTGACCGCAAGCGGTTGAAGTTCCGCTCCTGGCATCGCGGGACGCGGGAGATGGATTTGCTGCTCGGGCGGTTCGCGGACCGGCGGATCGATGCGCTCGATGCAGAGGCGGTCCGCGTCTATGCCGCGTTGCTCGAGGAAAGCGACCCGGATATATACAACTGGGTCACCGGCCGGGAAGAGTGCCCGTCCGGCGTTTTGCGTCCGCTTGTTGCGGCGCTCGCGGAGTTTCATCGCACCAGTAGTTCATCGTGAGCGATCTTCCTTTTGTCATTCCGGCGCCCGGGCGGCACCAGGTCGGCGGCGCGCCGGACGGCGCTGATGCGCTGCTGATTGCCCGCCTGGCGGCGATCGCGCCAGGCGGCGTTCTCCATGTCGCGCAGGACGATCTGCGCATGGCCCGCACAGTCGAGATGCTGGGCTTCATGGCGCCGGAACTGACCGTCATCTCGTTCCCGGCCTGGGACTGCCTGCCGTATGATCGCGCCTCGCCGCATCGCGATATCCTGGCGCGCCGCATCGATGCCCTGAGCCGCCTCAGCGCACTGGAGGAGGGCGCGCGGAACAAGCTGGTCGTGGTGACGACGGTTGCGGCGATCCTGCAGCGCGTGCCGACGCCTGCCGGGTTCAAGGGCGCGACACTGGAACTCAAGCGCGGCGGCCGGCTCGATCAGAGCAAGCTGGTCGAGTATCTGGTCGGCAAGGGCTATGCGCGCAGCGGGACGGTGGGCGAGTCCGGTGAGTTCGCGGTGCGCGGCGGCATCGTCGACCTGTTCCCGCCCGGTACCAGCATGCCGATCCGCGTCGATTTCTTCGGGGACGAGATCGAGGATCTGCGCCTGTTCGATCCTCTGTCGCAGCGCAGCCTCGGCAAACTTGACGATTTCACGTTAAGGCCGATCAACGAGCTGCAGCTGACACCCGAAGCGATCGAGCACTTCCGCACCAACTATCGCAGCGAGTTCGGAACCTCCGGCGCCGACGATCCGCTCTACGAGGCGATCAGCGCGGGACGGCAATTCCCCGGCATGGAGCATTGGCTGCCCTTGTTCGGGACCGAGCTGGTGCCGTTCGAGTCCTACTTGCCGCGCGCGCTCCTCACACTCGATCATCAGATCGACGAGGCGGTGAAGGCGCGCCTCGAGATGATCGCCGACTTCCATCAGGCGCGGCGCGATCTGCAGGCGGCGGAACGCGAGAGCGGCGCGCCGGTTTATCGTCCGCTCCCGGTCGGCCGGCTCTATCTCGGCGAGAATGCCTGGCGGGAGTTCACCGAGAGGCGCGTGACCTTCGCGCTGCATCCGTTCCAGGCGCCGGACGAGGGCGGGTGGGTGAACGGCTTCGGCCGGTTCGGCAAGAGCTTCGCCGAGGCGCGCGCCAATCCCGACGTCAATCTGTATCAGGCCGTCGCCGGCTTTGCGCGCGGGGAGCAGCAGCAGGGCAGGCGAGTCCTGCTGGCCGCGGCCTCGACCGGCGCGCTGGAGCGCCTCGGTCATCTGCTGGCCGAACACGGGATTGCGCAGCAGGAGACGGTGGAAAGCTGGGACGCGCTGTTGGCGCTGCTGTCCGGCACGCTCGGCCGCGCCGTCCTGTCGCTGGCAAGCGGCTTCATTGCGGATGGCGTGACGGTCCTGACCGAACAGGACATCCTCGGCGATCGCCTCATCCGCACGGTCGCGAAGAAGAAAAAGGCCGATGCCTTCCTTGCCGAGCTCGCGAACTTCCATGCCGGCGATTATGTCGTGCATGTCGATCATGGCATCGGGCGCTACGAAGGGCTGGTCGCGCTCGATGTCGGCGGAGCGCCGCACGATTGCCTGCGCGTAATCTATGATGCCGGCGACAAGCTGTTCGTGCCGGTCGAAAACATCGACGTGCTCAGCCGCTATGGCGGTGAGGAGACGATCGTCGCGCTCGACAAGCTCGGCGGCGCCGCCTGGCAGGCGCGCAAGGCGCGGGTCAAGCAGCGCATCCGTGACATCGCCGAACAGCTGATGAAGACGGCGGCGCTGCGCCAGATCAAGACCGCCGATGTGCTGCAGCCGTCCGAGGGCTCGTTCGACGAATTCTGCGCGCGCTTCCCCTACGCCGAGACCGAGGATCAGCAGCGCGCGATCGCCGAAGTGATCGTCGACCTCGCCAACGGCAAGCCGATGGACCGGCTGGTGTGCGGCGACGTCGGGTTCGGCAAGACCGAGGTGGCGCTGCGCGCCGCCTTCGTCGCCGCCATGTCCGGCAAGCAGGTCGCGGTGGTGACTCCGACGACCCTCCTGTGCCGGCAGCATTTCAAGACTTTCACCGAGCGGTTCCACGGATTCCCGGTCACCATCCGCCAGATGTCGCGCCTGGTCGCGGCCAAGGACATGGCGGAGACCAGGGACATGCTGAAGGCGGGGCGGGTGGACATCGTCATCGGCACCCACGCCTTGCTCGCCAAGGGCATCGAGTTCGCCAGGCTGGGGCTGCTGATCGTCGACGAGGAGCAGCATTTCGGGGTAGTGCAGAAGGAGCGGCTGAAGGAGATGCGCGGCGACGTCCATGTGCTGACGCTGACCGCGACCCCGATTCCGCGCACGTTGCAGCTGGCGCTCTCCAATATCCGCGAAATGAGCCTCATCACGACGCCGCCGATCGACCGGCTGGCGGTCCGGACCTTCGTGCTGCCGTACGATCCGGTGATCGTGCGCGAAGCAATCATGCGTGAGCATTTCCGCGGCGGGCAGATCTTCTATGTCTGCCCGCGGATCGAGGATCTCGATACCGTCGCTGTTCGGCTGCGCAGCCTGGTGCCCGAGATCAAGTTCGTCACGGCGCATGGGCGCATGTCCCCGACCCAGCTCGAGAAGGCCATGAATGCCTTCTACGACGGCAGCTATGAACTGTTGCTGGCCACCAACATCATCGAATCCGGGCTCGACATCCCGACCGCCAACACCATGGTCATCCACCGCGCCGACATGTTCGGCTTGGCGCAGCTCTATCAGCTGCGCGGACGGATCGGCCGGTCGAAGCTGCGCGGCTACGCCTATCTCACGACGCCGCCCGGCAAGGCGCTGACCGAGACCGCGCAGCGCCGCCTGGAAGTGATGCAGACCTTGGATCAATTGGGCGCAGGCTTCAGCCTCGCCAGCCACGATCTCGACATCCGCGGCGCCGGCAACCTGCTCGGCGACGAGCAATCGGGACACGTGCGCGAAGTTGGCGTCGAGCTCTATCAGCATCTGCTCGAGGAAGCCGTGCGCGAGGCGCGCGGAACGGAGAAGGTCGCCGCCCAGGACTGGACGCCGCAGATCAATATCGGCATGCCCGTGCTGATCCCGGAGATCTACGCGCAGGATCTCAACGTCCGCCTCGGTCTCTATCGCCGGATCGCGGAACTCGCGAACGAGCAGGAGATCGAGGCCTTCGCCGCGGAGCTGATCGACCGTTTTGGTCCGCTGCCTGTGGAGGCGGAGAATCTGCTGCAAGTGGTAGCGTTGAAGCAGCTCTGCCGATCGTCAGGGGTCGAGCGATTGGAGATCGGACCCAAAGGCGCCGTCATCGCCTTCAAGGACAATCGCTTCGCGCGGCCCGAGAAGCTGGTCGAGTTCATCACCAAGCGCCAGAGCATCGTGACTCTGCGCACCGACCATCGCCTCGTCTATCGCCAGGACTGGGCCGACACCAAGGCGCGGATGAACGGCGTCAAGAAACTGATGCAGAGCCTTGTGCAGATGGCGGCTTAGAAACAGCGGCCAGATGGCGGAACTCGTCACCGGTTTCCTTGAGGAAACGGAGACGCCATTCTTCATTCACGAGATCGCGTTGTATGCTCGCTGTAATGCGGCCGGGATCGATCGGCCTCGAACCTGCAAGTCCCATCAACGCGGCGATGCGATCTACCGCTGCCTGCGGATTCTGCACAACCGTCTCATAGTCGAAGCAAACGGGGTTCACGCCAAGACGGGCAATCGTTCGATCCCAATATTCGGCTTGCTCGGCAAGCTCGGTGAGGCATTCGCGGATTTGATCCGGCTGATAACTGGCGTTGCCCTTGGGGGGCATGAGGATTCCCCACTTGCCGGTCTGCCGAGCGCGAGCAAGCGAAATGGCCTGGGCAAGCAGATCCCGCCGACTCAGCCGCACAAAATGCAGGTCGGGCAATCTTTCAAATGGACTGAATCCGGCGGGAAAGAAGCGCAGATGCGAGTAGAGCAGCTTAACTCCATAGATGCCGTTGTCGGTCGCACCCAGCGATCTGATCACGAACAATTGCGCTCTGAGGTCGGCAGGATACGCAATTCCGTGGGTCCGCTTGCGTGCCTCGGTATTGAAGAACTCGATTGGGCGGCCAAGCACGCCGGTGCTTGCCAGGAGTTGGCAAAGATAGGTGCTGCCGCTGCGCGACATGCCGCAAATCATGTAGCCTCGCTTGGCCAGCCGACCATCGAGATGCAGACCAGCTGCGACGCGCAGAAGCCAGAGCTTGGCAAATCTTGCCACGTGATGTCGCCGGTGTCGACGCTGGGCGGCTCGTCGGCGCTTGGCGGCGGTTGGCGTCTGGCGCGTCAAGCCACGCCCTTCTGTGCGTCTTCTTCGCGCGCCAGGTCGAACATGTTGAGCAGGGCCTCCGGCTCCTGGGCGCCGGACAGGCCGAAGCGGCCATTGAATACGAAGAACGGCACGCCGTTGATTCCGATACGGCGCGATTGCAGGTCCTCGCTCATGGCGGAATCCAGCCGGCCGCCGTCGGTCAGCGCATCGGCGACCGCAGCGCCGGAGAGCCCAGCTCGCTGGCCGAGCTCCGACAGCACATCCGGGTCGCCGATGTCGCGCCCCTCGGTGAAATAGGCTGCAAAGATGAGCTCGAGCAGCTCGGGCTGCTTGCCTTCCTCGGTCGCGGCATAGAGCAGGCGGTGCGAACGCACCGTGTTGGGAGTGCGGACGATCCGGTCGAAATCGAACTTGATCCCTTCCTGCGCGCCGACGCGCGAGACGGCCTCGTTGAGGCGTTGCGCGCGGTCCAGGCTGCCGAACTTGGCGATCATGTATTGGCGGCGGTCCATGCCGGTGGCCGGCAGGCCGGGATTGAGCTGGAACGCCCGCCAGCGGCGGATGAGGTCGGGCTGCGGGCGCAACCGCAGGGCCCGCTCCAGCCGGCGCTTGCCGATGTAGCACCAGGGGCAGACGGTGTCGGAGAAGATTTCCAGCTGCATGGGTGAAGTTTAGGGCGATTCCGGCCCCAGTGCCAGACGCTCTGAACCGGGCCGGATGCCGGCTATTCGTCCGGCTGGGCGGCCGGCGGCGCCAGTGCTCTCAGCAGTGAATCGGCCATGGTGTCGCCGATCGAGGCCGGCTCGGGCACCGTGAGATTGGCGCCGGCCGCCCGCAGTTCCTTGGCGTGCTCGTCGTCAAACGCCCGGCTCAGGATCAGCATCTCCGGCAGCACATAATGCACCAGGGCCACCAGCTGGATGGCCTTTTCCGCGTCGTTGATGGCGATGGCCATGGCCTTGGCGTCGGCCAAGCCGAGCGCTTCCATCACCTCGATCCGGCCGGCATCGCCGTAATAGACCGGCAGGCCGGCGCGGCGCGCGCGGTTGACATTGTCGGGATCGCTGTCGATGGCAACCCAGGGAATCTCCGCTTTGGCCATGCGCTGCGATACCGCGGCCCCGATACGGCCGTAGCCGGCGATGATCACATGATCGTGCATGCCTTCCGGCAGGAAGGGCAGGGACTCCTGTTCGACCTCAGTACGCCGGGCAATACCGGGCGCAAGCCGCTGACCGGCCAGCGCCAGCAGCGGCGTCAGCATCATGGACAGCACAACCACTATGGTCAGTTCTTGCTGCAAAACGGGGGACAGCAGCCGCTCGCGCCCCTCCAGTGCGAACAACACGAACGCGAACTCGCCACCCTGAGCCAGCAGAAGGCCCAGCCGGACCGAGCCGGCCATCGGCAGGAACAGCCGCCAGCTGAGCAAAAGCACGATGGTGCCTTTGACGACCAGCAGCCCGACGAGCATGAGTAGGATTTCCGGTCCGTGGCGGGGTAGCAGGTCGGTATCGAGCAACATGCCGACAGTCATGAAGAACAGGCCGAGCAGCAGACCCCGAAACGGCTCGATCTCCGCTGCTACCTGATGGCGATAGGCGGTGTCGGCCAGCAGCATGCCGGCGAGAAGCGCGCCGAACGCCATGGACAGCCCGGCGGTATGGGTGACCGCGCCCGCTGTCAGCACGATCAGCAAGGTGAGCGCTGCGAAGATCTCGGGACTGCGGCTGGCGGCGACGATGTTCATGAGTGGCCGCAGGACGATCCGCCCGACGCCGAGGATCAGCATCGTGACGATGACGGCCTTGAGCACGCTGAGGCCAACCGCCGTTGCCATTTCGAGCGGCGTCCCGCGTAGCGCGGGGATCAGGACCAGCAGCGGGCCGACCGCCAGATCCTGGGTCATCAGGATGCCGAGCGCGCCACGCCCGACGCGTGAATGCAGCTCGCGGCGCTCCGCCAACAGGCGCAGGACGATGGCCGTTGACGAGAGAGACAGAGCAGCGCCGACCGCGACGGATGTTGTGACGTCCAGCCCCAGCAGGATGCAGATCGCCGCCAGCACCGCGGTCGTTCCCACGACCTGCAGGCCGCCCAATACGAACATGGCGCGCGGCAATTGGCGCAAGCGCTCGACCGGAAGCTCGAGCCCGACGGTGAACAGCAGAAACACGATGCCCAGCTCGGCCAGCGCCTGGGGTGCCTTGATATCGCTGATGAGGTTGAGAAAGGCCGGACCGATGATCAGGCCGGCCGCCAGGTAGCCGATGATTGAGCCGAGCTTCAGCCGCTCGGCGAGGGACGCTCCGGCGACCGCCGCCGTCAGAATGACCAGCGTATCGATGAAAATGCCGAGATAGTCGCCTTCCATCCGCCCCCGTTTGCTGAAACGCACGCCTGCGCACTACACCTCATGATCTGGTTATACGGACTGGACTTGCGATGCGCAGCCGGAAAGTGCGATCCGGCGACGCCGAGCGGCATTGCGCGGCCGACCGAAGCCGCCGGCCCGGCATGGAGGCCATGTCAGGATCGTGTTCGAAAGCATCGCGTCACAAATGACAACCCCAGGGCGTTCTGAGAAGATCGGGAACGTGCCCTGTGCCGAATGGCTGGCGATATCAAGAGGAGAGATGGCCGTGGCGTCCGTGCAGGTTGACCTCGAAATCTACAACTACCTCATCGCGCATGGGATGGGAGCGGGTGAGACGGCCTCTTCTATTCTCCGTCGGGTGTTGATGCACACGATCGACCTCGATGACGACCTGGTCGCGTACATCTCTTCGCTTGCCGTCTCTCCCGGTGAGTCGATCGCCAGCATTCTGAGGCGCGAGCTGGATATCCACGGAAGCGATCACGACGATGCACATCCTGCGCTCATCGAATTTCACATCCCGGCAGGGACTGGAAGCGGCGCATGGAACACACCCGATCATCAGGTGATCGGGTCTGTCGGGCAAACGCTTCGCATCTTCAACGATGACACGGTCGTGCATCGTCCCCACACGCCCGGTGCTCCGTTCCCGCACGCCGCGAACGACATCGCACCCAATACCTTCGCCGACTTCGTCCTGCAGCAGCCGTACGATCCCGGAGCCAACACGCAAGTCTATGACCATGACTATGGCACGAACGCAAAGTTCTGGATTACCGTGCGCGCTGCGAGTTGAGACATCGGCTGGCAACCGAATGATATCCAACCACGCTTGAGCCCGGCGCCGCCGGGTTGACGCAGGCCAGTGCCTGCCGGATCGATCAATCGACCCCAGGACCGTGTGTCCCACGACCTCGCATGGCGCGGCAGAGACGCCCCTTCCTGCTTGTCACTCCCACGATTCCATCCTACCCTTTTGGCGTGCATTGCAGGGGCCTGGGGAGGCCGAGGTGGGGGCAATTCACAACGCGGTGGCAGTTGCGGCGCTGGCGTGCACGTCCATGCCAGCGTTCGCGGACGATCTCCTGAAGTGGGCGGAGGTCGGCGCATGGCCGGTCATCGTCGATCGGACGCTCGGCAACGGCTGCTTCACCTATATGACATACGACACCGGCACCATGCTTCGCGTCGGGTTCACCAGGCTGACAAGTCAGGGGTATATGCTCATCGCAAACAATGCGTGGTCCTCCGTGGAAATCGGAAGGCGATACGACGTCACATTGAAGTTTGGAAAAGCGCCGCCGTGGAACGACGAGGCAACAGCAATCAACTTGAACGGCACCATCAGCCTATGGATGAGCTTCAGCAATGTCGACGTCATCGTGGACTTCATGCAAGAGGAGGACGTCGCGATCTGGTACAATGGTCGCCGGGTCGATAGCGTCAGTCTCAATGGCGGCTATGCGGCATTCTCGGAAGTGTTGCGCTGCCAAGAGGTGATGAACGCACTGCCGGCGCCTTCGGCGTTTTCCGGAGACGCCATTCCGGAACAGATCAAGCCGGTTGGCAACATCTTCGCGATGTGAAATTGCAGACGATGCCGAATGTCCGCAGGCAAGCGTGCGCCATCGGGGCCGGCGCGATATCTCGCCACGCACCAAGAGGCAATTGCGACGTACCTTGCTCGGGCGCCGATCGAGGGCCAGCAGGTTGCCGGCCCCGGTCGCTACGCGTACCGTCGGCTAGCACGGATAGTAGACGTTGAACCAGTATTTGCGGTTCGACGAATTCGAGATCAGGCCATCGCTGCCCCAAACATTCGAGGTCTGGTACCCCTGGGCTTGGGCTTGCTGCACGGCCTGGTACGCCTCGTACTGGCTCCAGAACGGCCCCACGGTCTGCTGGCAGACATCCGCGTTCGCAGCGCCGGCTTGCGAGAGCGATAGGAGCGAAACGAAACCTAACAGTGATAAAGTGTTAAGAAGCTTCATGACGGTCCTCCATTGCGGATCGACCCTCAGCGAAGAACCCTGCGGGGCGATCCGCTCGTGCTCGACGCCTGGTACATGAGGTGCGGGAAAAGCCATTTTGAGTGATCTACTTCACAATCGGGCCCGGCAAGGATTGCTCGATCCTCCACCGCTGTGTTCGTCATCAACTCGTTGTGCTGACGGATTGTTTCGGCGGTCCGCCGGCCGCCATGCTCCAGGAGCCCAGCCCGCAACGGCGACCGCCGCCGATAGGATTATGCATCTCTCCCGGGCGCAGCCCCATCGTCCCACTATTGACGCTCAATGACGGACGAGGATTAGATCAAATGCTGCATTGAATGACTGACATGGGGGAGAGGGCCATGCTCGCATTCAAGACCTTCTGCGCGACCGCGACGGCCGCGCTCATCGCCTCATGCCCTGCAATGGCGCTCGCGGATCACCTGCAGCCCGAAAACACTGACGTCACCGTAATCGGGCTGGACGGAAAGCCGTTGCAGAGTCCCGTGGTCGATTGGGAAGAAGTCGGCGACATGTATTTTCACGACGGCAAGGGTGAGGGGATAAATGGCAGTGTCCTGATCATTCACGCCTTTGAGAAGCAAACATACCAAGAGGGCGAGAAGTTGTATGCGGGAACGACGGTCGTCTATGTCCCGGATGGTTCGAAGAGCAAGATCACCATTCAGATCAAGCCGGTTGCGCTCTTTGAGCACGGCGCGGCAAGTGCGACCAAAGGCAAGAACGACGGCGACGCGCAGCTGCAACAAGCAGGATACGATGAAGCAAAAGCGGCGCTTGAAGATATGAAGGCTTTCGTGGACAGCGTACAGCGTGCGATCGATGAGT
This sequence comes from Dongiaceae bacterium, assembly GCA_041398065.1. Taxonomy (GTDB): domain Bacteria; phylum Pseudomonadota; class Alphaproteobacteria; order Dongiales; family Dongiaceae; genus Dongia_A. The sequence goes on from JAWKVL010000002.1 coordinate 146,686, forward strand.
GGGCGAAGGCCAACGGGATTCCGGTCATCAAGCAGTCGGAACTCATAAAGCGGATCGACAAGATCAGAAAGTCGGGAGCTCCAGTGGATTCCAGGCTCGAATTCTATGCCCGACTCTTGTTCGATCTGGAGATGATAGAGAACGATCTCAAGTCGCAGGAGAAGCGCTTCGCCGAACTCTCCCCGCCCGACAAAAAGGTCAGTGCGCTGCCAAGCGCTTGCCCGGAAGGGCAGAGCGGCGGTCTGTTGGCGGGGCTGCTGAATGGCGTCACCGGAACCAACGGCTTCAACGGCATCTGTGACGACAAGGAAAGGCAGAAGGACCACAAGGAGCGCGAGCGCGAACATGGCGACAGGGACCATGGGCGCGAAGATTGACCCGCACAGGCCTCGAGCGCTTTTCGGCGCCCGCGAGAGATCAATCCTGAGGGTTCGCTGGCGTGATTTTCGTTCTTAATCAACAGCTCGCGAGTGCCCTACGCCGTCACCGCAACAGACCGAAAAGATTCAATTTTCGCTATTTCTTAACGTGATGCTCAGGAGAAACCTGTACCAATCTTGCATCCTGCAGATTAGGGCGAAATGGCTGCGAACGACAATCGGACAAGGCTTCCGAAGACCTGCCACAAGGACACGCTGGCGCTCCATGCCTATTGGCTGGAGAAATGCCGCGGGCGGCCCATGCCGTCGCGGGCGGACATGGATCCCGTCGAAATGCCGCGCAGGCTGTTGTCCGGCATCTGCCTGGTCGATGTCGTTCCCGACGCGCGCCGGTACGTGTATCGCCTGGTCGGAACCGGGGACGTGGAGGTGCGCGGCAATGATCCGACTGGAAAGCCGGTCGCAGACGCCAGCTTTGCGCCAAGCCCTGATGATGCTCTTCGCTGCTACGATGCGGTGGTCGCGACAAAGGCGCCGTTGCTCGATGCCGAACCGTTCACGGCTCCGAACGGCCGCTACGTGACCGAGGAAACGCTCTTCCTTCCCCTGTCGGACGATGGCGTGAACGTCAATATGGTCATGGTGTTCTCATACTCAAAGCACGCCTCGCCTTCGAGCTGGGATCTCCAACCGGAAATGCACATGGCCTAGGTGCCTTGCCCGGCGCGTTCAGCAGGGTGTCGGCATATTCAGGCTTGTTGGCCAGATCGTATGACCGGTTCTGACGATCAGAACGGGTGAGAGTGGCGGCCCGCCGGACGACGCATCGAGATCCGTATCACTTCTGTCTGCGCATCATGTGTGTGACGCTCCCCACGACCTGACGCTCGGTCAGGAGAAACACGAAGTCATGGGTCAGCTGGCCTTCGCATTCGGATGCACGCAAAATGCGGGCGCCGTCGGCAGCGGCATCTTGCCGCTGGCACCCTGCACGCGGACGTCGCTATGCGGCAGGGCTTGGAGCCTTGGCGGTAGACCTACCGTTCTCACGATGGCGCTGCACCATCGAATTCCGCATTGCCGCAACCAAGCTTCATCGATCCGGATCTCGGCGTAGGTGTGAAATTTCGGGAGTGGGAGTCCGGCGGCCCAGCGCTTGTGGATTTCTCCGCGAACCGCACGTACCGCTCGCCGATAGGTCTCCGATGCCGAAGTGCCCTCAGCCTGGATGTCCGGGAAATCTCGCACATAGGCCCGCCACTTGCCATTCAAACGGGCCATCACAAGAACGACTTGCTCCATGACACGCCCTCCCTCGATGACTCGCCGGGCTGCTCGTTTCTCTGGTCTACTTTTAAAATTATTGAGCACGTTCTGGCGCCGACGGATTGATCTATGTCAACAGCGGCAGGAAGCGCCCAGCGAGTGAGAGAACAGCAATTGCCTCCGGTAGTTCCCCGGGGAATCGCAATTCCGAAGCTGGCAAGTCACTTCCCCTGAATTGGGGCACCTGTCATCGGGCGCACCTGGTACCCTGGCGGCTCGAACCTGAAGCAAACACTCCGGCGAATCCCGCCTGCGACGGGCCGGCGGGGCTTCCGCACTGGCGATCTATCAGCTCGATAGCCGCGGAGAATCAGGAGTACCGCCGCCGCTGCCCAATATGATGTGCCATCAGACGGCCAAGCTCTTCGTTGCCAAGCGGCGTGCGCAACGTCCGCTGGCATATGTCGAGATCCGGATGCGCGTTGGCTTCTATGATGCATGGCCCGTCCGGCAAGGGCGCCATATCCCAGCCAAGGATCACGCGATCCGCCAGTCTGGTATGCGCAGTCTCCGCAAGCGCTACCATCTCGCTCCAGTCCGGCACCTGCAGGCCCTCGATCTGACCGCCGGTGATCGGGTGCTTTGAGTGCCATGCGCTGTTCGGCGAAAGCCCCAGGTCTGTTGCCTGGCCGAGCGACCCGGAATCAAGGTCAATTGCGGCGGCGATTCCGCCGGCGTGAAAATTGTCGATCACCGAATCCTTGCGACTTGCCACGCGTAGGGCGGCGGCCAGCACTTTGCCGCGACCATCGAAGCCAGTTCCCGTCACAACCCGGACCGTCGACAGGGCGTTCATGTTGATCTCCGAGAGGTCGGAATGATTCTCCAGGCGGGGTTGTACGATGATGGACGCGGCCAACGACATTGCGGTCAGCTCATCGATCAGCTCCGCCTCGGTCATGCGCCGACCATCGGCTCGCATGTAGTAACCCGCGCCATATCTGACGACTTCTGCTCCGTTTCCACCTCGACCACTCTGCGGCTTGATGAAGAGATCGGAGCGAGGGAAAGAGAAGGGAGCTCCTTGCGCAGGATGCAGAACGATCCCATTTTCTACCGCCAGCACGACGGGAACAGTGCGCACGCCGACGCGCTGACAGGCACGGAAGAAAAGCAGCTTATCGCGAAACCTGCCGGGCTCGTCGTAGCTGGTCCGCAGCAGTTTGTAGAGGGCGCCCTTGGTTTCTGGTCGGCGAAGGTACTCGTAAGCGCGCCGGCATCGGACAGGATCGTACAGTTCGAACATGTAGTACTGGTGCGGCCAGAGATGGGAGGTGAGACCGACGGAGAAATGATCTACCACCTGAGCGGCATACGATCGGCCGCTTTCCGCCTTCACGCGCGATCCATGACGCTGCAACTGACGCACCGAGGTTGCGGCGATCGCGAACGGCCATGCTGGTGCGCACAAGACCATGATCGGAATCTTCCACCAGGGCGCGCTCTGCCAGAAAGCGCGTTGTGCTTCTCTCCTCAGCCTGCCAATCGGCGTGTGGTTGTAACGCGCCGGTGCGAACAGACTCATCGCCGGGGGCCATACCCTCGCTTCCACCAGCGCGCTGGTGCCGTCCCGTATATCTCTCAGCTTGACTTCCGCGACCGTCAACAAGGCGGCCAGCATATAGCCCTGCATGGACACGAAATTCGCCAGATCGGAGTAGCTCTCAACCAGGTCAGGAGCGGCATGCAGCCTCGCGGCGAGTGTCTCATCGTAAACGTCGGAAACCGTCGCTCCGATCTGGAAAAGAAACGCAATGACCAGGCACTTGCGAGCCCATGACGGAATCAGCTCAAGTTTCGCGGTGAACCACAGTGCGATTGGAGCAACTGCAAGAAGGAAGAGGTGATCAAGGTCATCGATATTCAGTTTGTGCTCAATGCGAGTAGTGTAGGGTTCCAGGACGGTACCCAGGGCCACCAGGAGGAACGTCAGGAGGATGCACCGCCACAAGAGGCGTCCCCGGATGGTGCGTGAGCCAATCGCCAGCCGCACTCCCGCGATCAGCGCTCCCGTCACCGCCATCATGGTCGTGACAGAGTCAAGCAGCAGATCAAGGAGATGCGATGGTTCTGTAAGGGTCCAGACCGAGACCACAATCGCGACCGCGCCGAAGAGCAATACGAGAGGTGCCGGTACCCGTGTCAGCGAGTAAGTCATCCTGGATCGACCTAAAGGAATCGGAGCGCCCGGCATCCTACACCCTAGTGCCGAACGATCAATTGGCTGGCCGCATCTCTGGAGGGTCTTGAACGCTGTTCCGCTCTGCGATGATCGCCGCCGGTCAAGAGCGCCCGGCTATGATTTGCCATCGCACCGGCGATCCCGCATTCTCGGCAAGTGTCCGCAACGTGAGGAAGCCATGCCGAACATCCCCGATGACATCTATACCGAGCCCGAAGATTTCTCGCCGGACACGCTGGCCAATCTCGGTCCGCTGCGCCGCCTGGCCGGCGTGTGGCAGTCCGATAAGGGCGTGGATATCAGCCCGAAAGCGGAGGGGCCCGAGCGGCGCGTGTACCGGGAGCACATTCGGATGGATCCGATCGATCCGCAGCCCAACGGCCCCCAACTCCTCTATGGGCTGCGCTACCACATCCACATCAACACACCGGAGGAAGCCATTACCTTCCACGACCAGGTCGGTTATTGGCTGTGGGAGCCGGCGACCGGACTGATCATGCAGAGCATCGCCATTCCGCGCGGCCAGGTGGTGTTGGCGGGCGGGACCGCGGCGCCGGACGACAGGCGCATTTCGGTGGAGGCGCGGCGCGGCGACACCCGGTTCGGCATCTGCTCGACCACTTTTCTCGAAGGGGCGTTTCGGACCGACTATTACCGCATCGACATCACCTTCAACGACGACGACAGCTGGACATATGTAACGCGCACGGACCTGGCGGTTCGCGGCGAGACGCCGGCGTTCGACCACCGCGACACCAACACCCTGCGCCGGATCGCGCCACCTATGCCGAACCCGCTGGTCGGTCTTGAGGGCGGCAAAGCGGGTTAGATGCGATGCGCGATTGTCGATGGTCTCGCGGCAGCCGAGATCGTCGGAGGTCGGGTTGTCATGCTCGATGACGCCTGATCATCAGCCGTATCCGCGGGGTATCCGGCGGGGGATCTGCGCTGGCGAGCGACGGCGCGGCACGTTTCGCTAAAGGAATACCAAGCGGCAGGAGTTGGTGGCGACTACCACGTAATCCAGATAGTCCTGTTGGGCTCGGATGAACCGTCGCGATGGTCGTTTCCCGTGATGTGGCTCGGGGTCCGCTTGACCTGCCTGGGTGGAACGGAGTTTGCGCACGCCGCGAGCGCAGTTGGAAGGATCAGCGTGGCAGCGCCGAGCCAGCGCAACAGAGTGCGGCGTTCGGGCGAATGGCTTTGATCCTGGCGCGAGGCAAGTGCGGACTCATTCATGGCGTCCTCTCCAGGTTCGGCTGGCTTGCGTGCCATCACGCCAGCAGCTCCGGCCCTTTGTCCTTCATGTTGTTGTCTGCCTTGCCCGGGCGCGGAGGTCAATCAGCATCGTTGCCGCTCATCGCCGGTCACGACGCCAGCCGGGCCGCTCGATCCATGACCTCAAGGCACGCACGGCCGTTGTGATAGGGGCATTTCCAAAGCCCAACCGTGGGCAGGTCCGGCTGCGCGGTTCCTGCGGGCGCGATCCAATCGCGCCATTCGCCGCCACTCCGGTCGACCACACGCTGCTGAATGAATCTCCAGACCCCTTCAGCCGCCTCGAGGAACCTCAGGTCCCGGGCACGCTCGAACGCATCGACGAAGCCGACCAGGGCCTCGGCCTGGACCCACCATGTCTTTCCCACTGCAGCCTCGCCATTGACGTTGAATCCCGTCGCCACTCCACCATCGGTATCGACCGCCCGGTTCAGGATGTTGTAGGCAATGGTCGAGACGACCTCGCGCACAGGCGCAACGACGTCGGGGGCAAGACGATCGGCAATTGCCGACAGGAGCCAGCTGGCCTCGATGTCGTGTCCAAAGGAGAGTCCTTGATCGAGGCTTCGCCAATCGCCATCGAAGTGCTGCCAGAAGGTGCGCTGGCGCCGATCGAACAACCGTCCCGCCAGCAACGTCGTAAGCATCTCGACTCGTTGCTGCAGGTCCGGATTGGGCCAGACCTCGGCGAGCGCGCCATAGGCCTCCAGAACGTGAAAGTGAGTGTTGAAGGTCTTGGGGATCGGAATTCTTCCGCTCAGCTTGTTGGGCATGAGTCGCCAGTCTGGAGAAAAGGACTCGAAATAGCCGGATGCGACGGAATCGCGTGCGTTGCGCTCGACAAGACCCCAAAGCCGCCTGGCCAAGTCCAGCGCTCCGGCGTTGCCGCTCGCGCGGTAGAATGTCGACAAGCCATAGATCGCAAAGGCCTGCGCATAGACGTGCTTGCGGGCATCGATCGGCTTGCCATCGGGCGACACCGTCCAGTACACGCCATCCGCGATCGGATCGATCAAGTGCCGTGCGATGAAGTCATAGACATGCTGCGCGGCGGCCAGCAGCACCGGATCGGAAAGCCGCGCATACGCCGCCGAGAACGTCCAGAGGATGCGTGCCTGGAGAACAGCACCCTTGGGCGCGGAGGGGACCGGAACCCCGGTGCTCGTCGCCGCGCCGACGAATCCGCCACGGTCCTTGTCCTGCATGCCGAGCCAGAATGGAAGGATATGGTCGCGCAACTCCGCTTCCGCCGCCCTCGACAGCGCTGCCAGCCGACTGGAAGTCGAAGAGTTTGCCAAAATCACGGTTGCCGATTTGAGCCGTTGCCGGGTTGGCTGTTCGTCGAAACCTCTCGAAGCGCACGGTGGCGGATGGGGTGAGATTCGAACTCACGGTGAGGTTGCCCCCACGCCGGTTTTCAAGACCGGTGCCTTAAACCACTCGGCCACCCATCCCGCGAGGGGTCAGATAGGGCAGGGAGGGATACGGGGTCAAGCAATCCCGAGTCGCCACAGGCGGCTCCGCCGGTTCAAATTTTGCCACAATCTGGCGCGATAAAACCGCGGAATTCCGCGGTTTTGGCGCATCGAGGCCGCGTGAGTTGCGTGGGGGAAGCGCGGGCTTTAGCCTGCCCGCGATTTTGCCTGGGGGCGATTCCTTAACCGATGAGTTTCGACCGGCCGACCGACACTATGTGGACGATCAGACGTCTTGTCCTGCCGCTGCTGCTGGCCGCCGCCATGCTCGCCGGCTGCACCGAATCGAAGCTGGTGGTGGACCAGGCGAAGGTCATCACCAATCCGGGGCCGGTCAAGCCTCAGCCCTACAAGATCGGTAAGCCGTACCAGGTGGACGGCATCTGGTACTATCCGAAGGCCGATTACAAATACAGCGAGACCGGCATTGCCTCCTGGTACGGTCCGGGCTTTCACGGCAAGCGCACCGCTAACGGCGAGGTCTATGACGAGAACGGCCTGACCGCTGCGCACAAGACCCTTCCGATGCCGTCGATGGTGCGGGTGACCAACCTGGAGAACGGCCGATCGATCGAGGTCCGGATCAATGATCGCGGACCGTACCAGGCCGGCCGCATCATCGACATGACACGGCGCGGTGCGCAGCTCCTCGGTTTCATCGGCAATGGGACGGCGCGGGTCCGTGTCGACATCATGGCGGAGGAGAGCCAGCAGCTGGCGGCGCTCGCCTCGCGCCAGGGTGGTGATTCGCTGCCGCCGCCGCCCAAGGCCGCGCCGGCGGGCGAAGTGACGTCGGGCGGCCTCGCGCCGATCGCCGGCGCGAAAGTATCTCCGGGCAAAGTCCAGCCGGGCGCCCAGCCCGCGCCCGCTCAAGTCGCGCAGGGCGGCGCCAATGTCGCGCCCGTCGCGCCGCCGCAACCGAGCGGCCAGGTGATCCAGGTCCCGGTCAGGCCGACCAGCATCTACATCCAGGCCGGCGCTTTCCTGCGCCAGGCCAACGCCAACCAGTTGAGCGGGCAACTCCGCAAGTATGGCCCGGTGCGCATCGCGCCGGTGGTCGTCGAACAGCAGCGCTACTACCGCGTCCGTGTCGGCCCGATCGCGACGGTCGAAGAAGCCGACCAAACGCTGAAGCGCATGATCTCCGACGGTCACCCGGAATCGCGCATCGTGGTCGACTAGCGCGCTCTGATTGAGCGGCTTCCGGCGCTTGACGCTCGGGTGGAATTGGCAGAGTTTCCGCGGCAGATGCCGCGCAATGATGGTGAATGCGATGTTCCTGCGTCGAATGACAGCCGCCCTGGCCCTGGCTGCAACGTCTCTGCTCTCGCCGCTGGCGATGGCCGAGCCGGTCTCCACCAATGCCCAGCATGCCTATATCGTGGATTTCCAGACCGGCGCCGTGCTCTACGACAAGATGGCCGAGGAACGGCTCCATCCGGCGTCGATGAGCAAGCTGATGACCATCTACATGCTGTTCGACGCAATGAAGCGCGGCGACGTGAAGCCGACCGACACGTTCCACGTCAGCAAGAAGGCGTGGGCCATGCAGGGTTCGAAGATGTTCGTCGACATCGATTCCGACATCAAGGTCGAGGATCTGATCCGCGGCATCATCATCCAGTCCGGCAACGACGCCTGCATCGTGGTCGCCGAAGGGCTGGCGGGGAGCGAAGAGGCGCTGGCCGACCGCATGAACGCCAAGGCCAAGGAGCTCGGCCTGCTCGACAGCCATTTCGTCAATTCGACCGGCTGGCCGGACGAGAACCACTACATGACGGCGCGGGACATCGCGACATTGTCGCGCCGGCTGATCGTCGATTTCCCCGATTACTATCACTATTTCGGCGAGAAGGAATTCACCTGGAACGGCATCAAGCAGGGCAACCGCAACCCGCTGCTCTACCGCACCGGTTCCGGTGTCGACGGATTGAAGACCGGCCACACGGACGAGGCCGGCTTCGGTGTCGCGGCCTCGGCGGTGCGTGACGGCCGCCGCATCATCATGGTCGTCCATGGCCTCAACGGCATGCAGGAGCGCGCCGACGAGGCCGGCCAGCTGCTCGACTGGGCGTTCCGCGAGACCGGCAACTACACGGTAGCAGCCAAAGGCGCCGTGCTGGCCGATGCGCCGGTCGAATACGGCAGCGCGGCGACGGTGCCGCTGACGGTGTCGCAGGACCTGGTGCTGACGCTCCCGCGGTCGGACCGCCAGAAGATCAGCGCCAAGGCCGTCGTGACGACGCCGATCAAGGCACCGCTCGCGGCGGGGCAGGAGCTCGGCAAGCTGGTGGTGAGCGCACCGAATCTGCCCGATTTCACCTATCCTCTGGTAGCGGCGCAGGACGTGTCCGAGATGGGTCTTGGTGGACGCATCTTCACCAATCTCAATCGCCTGGTGTTCGGCACGCCCCAATGAGCGCGGCTACGGCGCCTGCGCGCTTCATCGTCTTCGAGGGCGGCGAAGGCGCCGGCAAATCGACCCAGGTTCAGCGACTGGCGGAAACCTTGCGCGCGCGCGGCGAGGACGTCGTGACGACACGCGAGCCCGGCGGCTCGCCGGGCGCGGAGGAGATCCGCTCGCTGCTGGTGCGTGGCGACGCGGTGCGCTGGTCGCCCGAGACCGAGGCGCTGCTGATCTACGCGGCGCGCATGGACCATCTGGATCGCGTCATCCGTCCCGCGCTCGCCCGCGGCCAGTGGGTGATCTGCGACCGCTTCGCCGATTCCACCATGGCGTACCAGGGCTATGGCATGGGCGTCGACCGCGCCTATCTGCACGAGCTGCGTCGGCGGGTGGTGCGGCGCGATGAGCCCGGCCTGACGCTGATCTTCGACCTGCCGGTTGAGGTGGGATTGAGCCGCGCCGTCGCCAACCAGCGCTATGAAAAGATGGGCCGCCCGTTCCATGAGACGCTGCGCAGCGCATTCCAGGAGATTGCGGCGTCCAAGGACGGGCTGAAGCGCGTCGTGATCGATGCTGGCAAGAGCCAGGATGAAGTCGCGCGTGCGGTCCTGGATGCCGTGATTGCCGTCTATGGGCTGAAGGCCTGATGCCGCCCAGAGCCAAAGTCCTCGAGGCGCCGATTGAAACCGGCCCGGCCTGGACCGATCGGCTGATCGGCCATGAGCCGGCCGAACAAGCGTTCCTCAAAGCCTATGCCGCCGGGCGCTTGCCACATGCCTGGCTGATCTCCGGTCCGAAGGGAGTCGGCAAGGCGACGTTCGCCTATCGCATTGCACGTTTCCTGCTGGCTCAGCCGGCGCAGGGAGAGGAGGGCGCCCTGTTCGGCGGCGCACCCGCGGCGCCGGCCACGCTTGACATGCCGCGCGATCACCGCGTGTTCCGCCAGGTCGCCCAGCAGGCGCATCCCGATTTCCGGCTGCTCGAGCGCACGCCCAACCCCAGAACCGGCAAGCTGCGCACCGAGATCGTGATCGACGACGTACGCGCGGTGATCGAGTTCCTGCACCTCAAGGCCGCGGCCAGCCGGTGGCGCGTCGTCATCGTCGACAGCGCCGACGACCTCAACCGCAATTCCGCCAATGCGCTGCTCAAGATCCTGGAAGAGCCCTCGGCTAACACCGTGATCCTGCTGCTCAGCCATGCGCCGCAGGCCCTGCTGCCGACCATCCGCTCGCGCTGCCGCAAGCTGGTGCTGCAGCCCTTGCCGCACAACCTCGCGGCCGCCGAGCTCGCCGCGCGGTTCCCGAAAGTCAAGGCCGAGGACCGTGCGCTGGCGGTGGCGACGTCCGGCGGCAGTCTGGGCCAGGCGATCCGCATGATTGAGCAGGGCGGCGTCGGCCTGTTGCGGGAGATCGGTGCGCTGCTGGCGAGCTGGCCCACGCTCGATGCCGGCCTCCTGCATAAGCTGGGCGACAAGCTCGGCGGCCGGGACCAGGACGCGCAGTTCGATCTGGCGGTGGAGCTGCTGGGCTGGTGGTTCGCCCGCATGGCGCGCATGGCAGCCACCGGAGAAAAGCCGGAAACCCAGCTTTTTGAAGGGGAAATGGCGCTGGTCGGGCGCATGCAGGCGGTGGCCAGCCTTGATCGTTGGCTCGGCCTATGGGAAAAGGTCAGCCGTCTGTTCGACCGGGTGCGCGCCGTGAACCTGGACCGAAAGCAGGCCTGGGTCGCAGGTTTCCTCGCCATCGAAGGCATCGGACGCTAGAGCCTCAGGCCGCCCATTACCGAGCCCTTGCGGAGTTGAGAGCCGATGGCCGAGGCCGAACGCTACTACGTGACCACGCCGATCTATTACGTGAACGATGCGCCGCATATCGGGCACGCGTACACCACGCTCGCCTGCGATGCGCTGGCGCGTTTCATGCGGCTGGACGGCCGTTCGGTGCACTTCCTGACTGGGACCGACGAGCACGGGCAGAAGGTCGCGAAATCGGCCGAGGCTGCCGGCATGTCGCCCAAGGACTTTACCGACAAGGTGTCGCAGAACTTCCGCGACCTCGCCAAGGCGATGAATTTCTCCAATGACGACTTCATCCGCACCACCGAGGAGCGGCACATCAAATCGTGCCAGGAACTGTGGCGGCGGCTGAAGGAGAGGGGCGAGATCTATCTCGGCTCCTATGCCGGCTGGTACGCCGTGCGTGACGAAGCGTACTACGGCGAGGACGAGCTCACCACATCACCCAGCGGCAAGAAGATCGCGCCGTCCGGCGCGGAGGTCGAGTGGGTGGAGGAGCCGAGCTATTTCTTCAAGCTGTCGCAATGGGGCGACAAGCTGCTGAAGTTCTACGAGGAGAACCCGCTCTTCCTGGCGCCGGACTCGCGCCGCAACGAAGTCATCAGCTTCGTGAAATCCGGCCTGCGCAATCTCTCGGTCTCGCGCACGACCTTCAATTGGGGCGTTCCGGTGCCGGACGATCCGGCCCACGTGATGTATGTGTGGCTCGATGCCCTCACCAACTACATCACGGCGGTCGGCTTCCCTGACGAGAGCGCGCCGAAATACCAGAAGTTCTGGCCGGCCGACCTGCACATGGTCGGCAAGGATATCGTGCGCTTCCACACCATCTACTGGCCGGCGTTCCTGATGGCGGCCGGGCTGCAGCCGCCGCGCCGCGTGTTCGCGCACGGCTGGTGGACCAATGAAGGGCAGAAGATGTCCAAGTCGCTCGGCAACGCACTGGAGCCGCATGCGATGGTCGCGAAATACGGCCTGGACCAGGTGCGCTATTTCCTGCTGCGCGAGATTCCGTTCGGCAATGACGGCGATTTCTCGCACCGCTCGATGGTGCATCGCATGAACGGCGACCTTGCCAACGATCTGGGCAATCTGGCGCAGCGTGTGCTGTCGATGATCAACAAGAACTGTGCGGAACAGGTGCCGCAGCCCGGCGCCTTCACCGATGCCGACAAGGTGCTGCTGGGCTCGGCGCACGGGCTGCTGGCGAAAGTGCGGCCGCTGATGCTCGAACAGGCTTTCAACCGGGCGCTGGAAGCGATCTGGCAGGTGGTGGGCGACGGCAACCGCTATGTCGACGAGCAGGCGCCCTGGGCGCTCAAGAAGACCGACCCCGCACGCATGGCGACCGTTCTCTACGTGCTCGCGGAGACAGTCCGGCATCTCGCGCTCCTGGTGCAGCCCTTCATGCCGGATTCGATGGCGAAAATGCTCGATCAGCTCGGGGTTCCGGCCGGCGCGCGCAGCTTCGCGGCTTTGGGCGAGGGCGGTGCGCTGAAAGCCGGCACCAAGCTGCCCAAGCCGGAAGGCGTCTTCCCACGCTACGTCGAAGAGGCGGCGCAGTGATGGATGGCGGCGCGCCGGAGCTCGTCGACTCCCACTGCCATCTCGACTTCCCGGAGTTCGCGGCGGAACTGGATGCTGTCGTCGCGCGCGCCCGGGAGGCCGGAGTGGGGCGGTTGCTGACGATCTGCACGCGGCTCAGCAAGTTCGATGAAGTGCTCGGCGTCGCCGAGCGGTTCGACCGCATGTTCTGCTCGGTCGGCGTCCATCCGCACGAGGCGGCGCACGAGCCGGACATCGCGCTCGAGCGCATCATCACGTTGGCGAAGCATCCGAAGGTGGTCGGGATCGGCGAGACCGGGCTGGACTATTACTACGACAAGAGCCCGCACGATAAGCAGCAGGAAGTGTTCCGCCTCCATATCGAAGCGGCCCGTCAGACCGGCTTGCCGCTGATTGTTCACAGTCGCGACGCGGACGAGGACACGGCGGCGTTGCTGCGGGAAGGCGCCAAGAAGGGCGGCCAACTCGGTGCGCTTCGGGGCGTCATCCACTGCTTCACCGCCACGCAATATCTGGCCGATGCGGCGCTGGAGATGGGGTTCTTCATTTCGCTGTCCGGGATCGTCACCTTCAAGAACGCCGAGGCGCTGCGCGCGATCGCGAAGACTGTACCGCTCGATCGCTTGCTGGTCGAGACGGATGCGCCCTATCTCGCGCCCATGCCGATGCGCGGCAAGCGCAACGAGCCGAGTTTCGTGCGCTACACCGCCAGTTACGTTGCCGACATGTTCGGTATCCCGCTCACAGAGCTCGCCGCGCGCACTACGGCCAACTTCAATCAGTTGTTCGACAAGGCGGCGGCGTGAGAGTCACCATTCTCGGCTGCGGCGGGTCGGGCGGCGTCCCATTGGTCGGACCGTTCTGGGGCGACTGCAATCCCGACAACCCGAAGAACCGGCGCCGCCGCGTTTCGATCGCGCTCCGGCAGGGCGCAACCACGATCCTGGTCGACACCTCGCCCGACCTGCGTCAGCAATGCCTCGATGCCGGGATCGCGCAGGTCAGCGCCATTCTCTATACCCACGACCATGCGGACCATACACAGGGCATCGATGATGCGCGGTTCCTGAAGAAGCCGGCGGGGCAGTCGGCCATTCCGGTCTATGGCACGCGCGAAACGCTGCAGGTTCTGACCGGACGGTTCGACTACATATTCCGGCAGAACACCGAAGGATCCGGCCACCTCTACAAGCCCTTCCTGCGCGCGGAGGAAGTGACCGGTCCATTTGCGATCGACGGTATCCCAGTGGTCGCGTTCGAGCAGGACCACGGGTTCGGTTCCACCAGCACCGGCTACCGCGTCGGCAACGTCGCCTATTGCACCGACGTGGCCGACTTGTCCGAAGCGGCGCTGTCCGCGCTCGGCGGGCTGGACCTGTTCGTGGTCGATTGCCTGCGCTTCGATCCGCACCCGACCCACGCCCATTTCGGCAAGGCGCTGGAGTGGGTGCAGCGCCTGAAGCCAAGGCACACCGTGCTCACGCACATGAATCACACGGTCGACTACGATGTCATCAAAGCCCAATGTCCAGCCGGCGTGGAGCCGGGCTATGATGGGCTTGAGATCGAGGTGCCCGACATACGGTAGCGCCTCATTTTCTGCCGCGGGGGTAGGGACATGGGCTGGAACCGGGTCACGACGTGCATTCTATTGGCTCTAGTGCTGATGCTTGGCGGTTGCACGGCCAAGACGGTACCGCAGCAAGCAACGCAGAGCGTTCAATCCGTCGGCATCATATCGGCGATTGGCGACGATCTCGCCTACCAAGGCCTGCCCGAATACATGTGGCAGCCGATCGACGCATACCGCAAGGATGTGACCGTCTGGAAGATCGATTCCTTCATCGCGGAGCAACTGTCGCGGACGCTCCAGCCGAAATACAAGATCGTGCCCGTGGATTTCGACCGCGACGCCTTCCTGGACCCGAAGCTCTATCAGACCGTGCTATCAGCCGGCACGGCGCCCAATGCCGGCCCGATCGGTGAAATCGTGCGCGCGACCGTCCGCAATCCGGAGGCGGACCTGTTCCTGGTGGTGCTGAGGGGTCGCGTGTCATTCGGTGTGACACGATACTTTGCAGAAGGCATCGGGGTCCTGCGAACCCAGCCTCCCAAGGTCAGCCGGTCCTACTATCACGCGGTCTATCGCATTGCCGTCGTCGACGGACATTCGTTCAAGCCGCTCGCCATCCTCGACGGCGTCAATGACGAGACCCATCCTTTCGCCGGCCTGTTTCATGGCAGCCCGTTCGCGGAGTTCCCGGCGCAATATTGGGCCGCGGATAGAGGGCAGGTGACAGTCGACCAAATCGCTTGGATCATGGAAGGGATGAAGGGCTTGTTCGCCCGCACATTGCCCGTGACATTGCGTCGCCTCCATTTGCTCGAACCGTAGCGACGGACCGTTTCGCATTGACACTCGCAAGCCAGCGGCCTACCTAGCCGCTGGCGTCTTCGGGATCGACGCTGCCGGGCGCTGCCTGCCGCTCCGGATTTCCATCGTAAGGATCGACCGCAACAGGATCCGGAGAGGGAGGCCAGATGATCACTGCCTTTGTCTTCCGTGACGGTTCGTTGACCAAGAGTATCCTGTCCGGCACGCCGAACCTGGCCATCGCCGAATCGCTGCCAGCCGTCGACAATCTGCCGAGCCACGTCAAAGCGGTCGCGGAAAATGCCGGCGAGACGCTGTCGCGCGAGGCCGTTTGGGTCGATCTGTGCAATCCGTCACCGTCGGAGATCGCGTCGGTCGAGCGCGCATTCGGCATGGAAGTACCGACGCGGGAGGAGATGGGCGAGATCGAGGCGTCGAGCCGGCTCTATACCGAGAACGGCGCCCTGGTCATGACCGCGCCGATATTGCACCGCGCCACCGCCGAGTTCCCGGAGAGCGGCGTCATCACCTTCATCCTGCTGGGCGAGACCCTGGTGACGGTGCGTTTCGTCGATCCGCTGCCGTTCGCGGCGTTCGCCCGGCGGGCGGAGCGCAATCCCGGCATGGCTGCTACCGCCCAGTCCACTCTGCTGGGGCTGCTGGAGAGCATCACCGACCGCCTGGCGGATGTGCTGGAAGTGGCGCAGGCCGATATGGAGCACGTGTCGCGCGATATCTTCTCCAAGCACGCCGCGCTCAGCGCCGGCGCCAGCCGGGAGGCGCGCCGCAAGGCGCCGGATCTCCAGGAAACGCTGCGGCGGATCGGGCGGGTGGGAGACATTGCGACCAAGGCGCGGGATTCGCTGCTCGGCCTCAGCCGGATCACCGTGTTCCTGAATGCGCAGGCCGACATGAAGAAGGACATCAAGGCGCGCATCAAGACGCTGTCGCGGGACATCGGCTCGATCACCGACCACGCCAGCTTCCTGGGCGGCAAGGTGAATTTCCTGCTCGATGCCACTCTGGGCCTAATCAACATCGAGCAGAACGCAATCATCAAGATTTTCACAGTTGCCGCCGTCGCGTTCCTGCCGCCGACCTTGATCGCCAGCATTTACGGCATGAACTTCGATTCCATGCCGGAGCTGCACTGGGCGCACGGCTATCTGTTCGCGATCGGGCTGATGATCCTGTCGGCGGCAATCCCGATGTGGTACTTCCGGCGCCGCGGCTGGCTATAGCGGGTCGCGCCGGATCAGCCTTTCATACGTGGTCTCGTACGGCACAAATCCGGCCCGCTCATAGGCACGGCGGGCGATGCGGTTGACCGCCAGCACGTTGACCCGGAACCGGGTGATCGGGGCCTGGGCGGCGAGCTGGCGCTCCAAGGCGTCCAGCAGCATCTGGGCAAGGCCGGTACCGCGGAACTCCGGCGTGACGTAGATATCCGAGCAATAGCCGTAGATGCAGGAATCGGTGGTCTCGAGCACCACCTCAAAGACTTCGATCAGGCCGCCGACCAGGCCGGCAAACCGGCCGCCGGCATCGGCCACCAGGAACGCGCCGGACTTGGATGCGAGCTCGTCGAGCAGCCGGTCGAAATAGATGTCGGTCGCGCCTTCGCCGGGCAGCCGCGTGTCGTGCAGCGCGCGCTCATGCTCTTGCAAGGCAATCAGCGCGGCAATGACCGCCGGGCGGTCGGCCTCGACATAAGGGCGGATGACGAAATCCATGGCAGGTTCAGACCATGCCGGCCGCGCGCTGTCAAAATGCGGATCGTGTGCTAATGGGAAGCATGAGAAACGGCGGCGTCGAAATGAGTTTCACAAAGCTCGACCAGCCGGCCGACGGAAGTATTTTCCATAATATACATTATGCGAATAACAGATCAGGAAACGAAGGCTTATCAAATGCTTGAGTCCAGCGCATCTGACCGTGCTTCAGCCGCTTTCTCCAGGCTTCTGGCGATCATGGCGAAGTTGCGCGACCCCAATGGCGGCTGTCCTTGGGATCTGGACCAGAGCTTCCGGACGATCGTGCCGCACACCATCGAAGAGGCCTACGAGGTCGCCGACGCGATCGAGCTGGACGACATGGAAGGCCTCAAGGGCGAGCTGGGCGACCTGCTCTTCCAGGCTGTGTTCTACGCCCAGATGGCGCGCGAGGCCGGCACCTTCACCATGGCCGACGTGCTCGAAGCGCTGAACGCCAAGATGGTGAAGCGCCACCCGCATGTGTTCGGCGATCTCGAGATCGCGGATGCCGCCGAGCAGACCCATGCCTGGGAGCGCCAGAAGGCCGACGAGCGCGCCGCGGCAGCCGCCGCCCGGGGCGAGCGCCCGAGCGCCCTCGACGGCGTGACCGGTAGCCTGCCCGCCCTCACCCGTGCCGAGAAGTTGCAGAAGCGCGCCGCACGGGTCGGCTTCGATTGGCCCGAGGTGGCGCAGGCGCTGTACAAGGTCAGCGAGGAAGCTGCCGAGATTCGCACGGCGCTGGAGCAAAAGGCGCCAAAGGATTCAGTCGCAGAGGAAATCGGCGATCTGCTGTTCGCAGTGGTCAACCTCGCGCGATCGCTGGAGATCGACGGCGAGACCGCCCTGCGCGCCGCCAACCGCAAGTTCGAGCGCCGATTCCACCGCCTCGAACAACTCCTTGCCGCACAAGGAAAAGAGCCGGCAGGCAGCACTCTGGACGAAATGGAAGTGGCCTGGGCCAAGGCCAAGAGCGAGGAACGCCAAGCATGAAACTCAGCCAGTTCAAGGTCCTCACCTTCGATTGCTACGGCACGCTGATCGATTGGGAGAGCGGCATGGTGGAGGCGCTGAAACCCTTGACCAGCCGTGTGAAGCAGCCGCTGACGCGCAATCAGATCCTGGAGGCGCATGGGCGCCACGAAGCGGCGCAGGAGCGCTACACGCCGGCGCGGCGCTATCGCGAGCTGCTGGCCGTCGTCTACAAGCGGCTGGCGGAGGAATGGGGCATCAGCGCGCCCTGGGAAGAATGCTTGGAATACGGCCGCTCGGTCGGAAGCTGGCCGGCTTTCCCGGACTCGGCCGAAGCGCTGCAATACCTCAAGCAGCACTACAAGCTGGTGATCCTCTCCAACGTCGACAATGAGAGCTTCGCCTCGAGCAACCGGCAGCTCCGGGTGGCGTTCGACGCCATTTTGACGGCCGAGGATATCGGCTCCTACAAGCCCGACGACCGGAATTTCCGCTACATGCTGGAGACGCTTGGCGCGATGGGCCACGGCAAGGACGATATCCTGCACACCGCGGAAAGCCTGTTCCATGACCACGAGCCGGCCAATCGTGCGGGCCTGACCTCATGCTGGATCTATCGCCGGCATGGCGACACCGGGTTCGGCGCGACCATGGCGCCATCGCAAATGCCGAAATACCAGTTCCGCTTCACCAGCCTGATGGACATGGCGAAGGCGCACCAAGCCGAGTTGGCGCAGGGTTAGGCTTCGCCGAGCGCGTGCTTAGCGGTCCGGCGTGCAAGGATCGGTTTCGGGATCTTCCCTGAAGTCACTGCTGGCCACCGGGACCAGGTGCCGCATGATTGGGTCATGGCTTGACCGCTCCGGCCCCGCGGCCGCAGCGTCCGCCGATTTCGGCTCAAGGTCATCGGGTCCGACCAGGCTGTTCTCGAATGCCTCAGTCCAGGTCGATTGGTTCGAGGGCTTCGTGAGATTGCCAGAGAGTGTCAGTGCCGGACACTCGATCGCGCCGCGCAGTTCGACTTGCGACGGCGGAGTGTTCGTAGCGTGATGCGCATTGCCGGAAAGTCCGAGGAACAGCGCAGCAAAGGCCAAAGTCGGGTGAATGCCATCCATGCCCGCACTCCCGCACAAAGTGGCCCCCCAACGAATTAAATCATGGACCTCTTTTGCACGCTTGGCTAGGAAATTAAGTCACAGTATTTGCAGTATAATTTGCTCAAAACAACGCGGTCACGCAGGCATCATCGGACAGGTTTCGTCGGGGCAGGCACGGTCGTCGCACAGGCGGCAGCGGCGGTCGCACTCGACTTCACTGTGCTCCACGCCGCGTAGGACTTTTGCGGCAATGGCGGCGAGGGTCGAACGCTCCCAATCGTCGAGGCCGCGCAGCGCCTCGCTCAGCGCGTGCTGGCGGCCGACCAGCAGCGACTTAACCTGGCGGTGACCAGCCTCGGTCAGGCGCAGGGCGACCGACCGGCGGTCGGTGCCTGTCTTGCGCTCCACCAGCTTGGCGGCGGCGAGGCGATCGACCAGCCGGACGGTTCCCGGCTGGGACAGACGCAGGATCTTGGACAGGCGATCGATGGAGAGGCCGCTCTCCTGCCCGACCACGACGAGCGCTCCGCAGGCGCTCTCGTTGCCCTCAGCCAGGTCCTCCATGGCACCTTTGAAGTCATCGGCCAACGCCAGGGCGAATGCGCCGATGATGTTGAGGTCGCGCAATTCGCCCGGTTTCATGGATTGGCCTCCACCACGCTTTCGAGGAACCGACCGAGACGGCGGCCGCAGGCACCGTCCGGGTCCTTTTCCGGGTTGTAGCAGGTGGTGACGACGCCCAGCAGGTTCGGCGAGCCTGCGAGCGGACCTGTCAGAGCCTCCATCTCGTCCCAATCCAGCCCGCCGTCGATCAAGGCGTCGGTCGCTGGGAACGCCGCCGGGTCGAGGGCGTCGACATCCAGGAACAACCAGAACGGCAGGCCCTGACTCTTGAAGTGCGCCCGTGCCGCCGCGCCCACCTTTGCCGGCCCGGCCGAGCGGATCGCCAGCGTATCGGCATGTCGAAAGTCCGGGCCAAAATCTTCCGGCATCAGGGAGCCGTGCCCTTTGGCCTGGATGGCGTCGCGATAGCCGAGCAGGTAGACGCCTTGCGGGTCCAGGGACCGGCCGCCGGCCGCATTCAGCACCTCCTGATCGCCATGGCCCAGCATGGTCGCCAATGGCACGTCGGCCCCCTCGCCCCAGGGCGACGAGTGACCATCGTAGAGGTCGAGATGACCGTCGATGTAGGCTACGCCGAACCGACCGATCCGGTCGCGAGTGGCTGCGCCCAACCCGATCATCAGAGTGCAGCACCCGCCCAGCACGACTGTGCGGTGGTTCGGCGCGAGCCAGTCGGCGAAGGCATCGCGGATCCGCTGCGTTGCGGCGACCACCTCGCGATGCCCGACGAGGCCGCTCGCCGGATCGCGGCGCTTGTCATGCACCGGCGCGACGACATCGCCGTGATCGACGTCCACCATCTGCGATAGCCGGCTGAACTTGCGTAGCGCGGCCGGCGTCAATTCGGTTCCGCCCACCACGCCTGCGCTGTCGATCGAAACCCCCGCCAACATCCACGGCATGCCCGCCTCCCCAATCTACCCCTAATTAGATGCATGCCGCATGCAATTGTCAAGAATGCGCGACTATACGCGCGTATAACATTTATTATCAGCCTATTATTGCATGATCTTAAAGCTACGGATGCGCCAGCAAGTGGATCAGGCTGGAGGTATCCCAGCGCTTTCCGCCACGCTGCTGGATCTGTGCGTAGAACTGGTCCACCAGGGCGGTCACGGGCAACCGGGCGCCGTTGCGCTTGGATTCTTCCAGGCAGATGCCGAGGTCCTTGCGCATCCAGTCGACCGCGAATCCGAACTCGAACTTGTCGGCGACCATGGTGAGCGCGCGATTCTCCATCTGCCAGGACTGGGCCGCCCCTTTCGAGATCGTCTCGACCAGCTTGGCCGGATCGAGGCCGGCCTTGACCGCGAAATTCATCCCTTCCGCTAGGCCCTGCACCAGCCCGGCGATGCAGATCTGGTTGACCATCTTGGCGAGCTGGCCACTGCCCACCGGGCCCAGCAGGACGCAGGCGCGGGCGTAGCAATCGATCACCGGCTTGGCCCGGTCGAAGTCGCCCTGGTCGCCGCCCACCATGACCGTGAGCTTGCCATTTTCGGCGCCGGCTTGGCCGCCCGAGACGGGAGCATCCAGGAAATGCACTCCCTTGCCCTTGGCCACTTCGCTCAACTCGCGGGCGACGTTAGCGGATGCGGTGGTGTGGTCGACAAACAAGGTTCCCTTGGCCATCCCCGCGAAGGCCCCCTGCTCGCCCAGAACGATGCTGCGCAGATCGTCGTCATTGCCGACGCAGGAGAAGACGATGTCGGCGCCCTTTGCTGCCTCTGCCGGTGTGGCAGCGGAACGTCCGCCATGGGTCTCGACCCATTTCTGCGACTTGGCGGCGGTACGGTTATAGACCGTGACCTCGTGGCCGCCCTTCTTCAGATGGCCGGCCATCGGAAAACCCATGACCCCCAGACCCAGGAATGCCGTTTTCATGGATGCTCTCTCCCTTGTTCAATGAGCCGGCTGCGGGTTCAGCCGATCGAGGACATAACGCCAGACCTGTTGGCTGCGCGCCGTCAGGACGCCCTGCGCCGTCAGAGCCTGGCTTGGCCGGTACGGAGTACCGTCGCCGTGGCCGGCGACGCCGCCCGTCTCCGTCACCAGCAAGACGCCGGGGGCATGATCCCAGGGCCAGGCCCGCCCGAACAGGATGAAATCGAGCTCCCCGCGCGCCAGGCGCAGATAATCGAGACCGGCGCAGCGCAGCGACCTGATCTGCTTGACGTGCCGGCGCAGGGCTTCCGCCCGTGGATGCAATGCCGGGGCGCTGAACTTGCCGACGCCGACCACGCCGGCGGGATGCTCCGCCTCCGGCGCCAGTTTCGGGATGCGCACGCCGTCGAAGGTCGCCCCCGACCCGCGCTCCGCGATCGCGGTCTGCCCGGTGGTCGGCAAGTGGATCCAGCTCGCAATCAGTTCATCCCCGCGGACCAGCGCAACCATGCTCACGAACTCGGCCTTGCCCTCGGCAAAATTGGCGGTGCCGTCCACCGGATCGACAATCCAGGCGACCTGTTCCTCGCCGAGGCGGTGGACCAATTCTGGATCCTTTGCCGCTGCTTCTTCGCCGATGACAATGGAACCAGAAACCAGATCCATGAGGCGCGGGGTCAGCGCCGCTTCCGCCCGCTCGTCGGCGATGGTCACGATGTCGCCTGGGCCCTTCTCGCGGCGTTCATGGGCGGCAAGCTTGCGAAAGCGCGGCTGGATCTCCTCGGCCGCGACCTCCGCAATCAACTCCGCGATGGCGGTAACGTCGGGAGACCTCATGTCGGACTTGGCGAGGCTGGCCGGCCCTGCTCGAACCGACGCCGGTCGTCGGCAGAAAGGCGAACCGTCAGGCTGGCGCCCCCCTCGTCGTCATGACGCTCCAGCACCTCGCCATGCTGGTAGAGCCAGGCGATGTCGCTGCCGCGGTCATGCCCCAGCCGATAGGTCGCGACCTGACGGTCGCGCGCCAGACGTCGCTCGATTTCTTCCAATAGCCGGTCGCAGCCGGCACCGGTCAAGGCGGAGACCGCCGCCACCTGATGATCGCGCCGCGCCAGATCGGCAATCCGATCCGCGTCGTCCGCCGGCAGCGCGTCGGTTTTATTCAGCACTTCGATCATATCGTGGACGACATGATACTCCAGGCCCAGGCCCTCGAGGACAGCCTCGACGTCGGCTTTCTGGGCTTCAGTCTCCGGATGCGCAATGTCCCGCACATGCAGGATGAGGTCCGCCTCCAGCACCTCCTCGAGCGTGGCGCGGAACGCCGCCACCAGCTCGGTCGGCAGGTCAGAGATGAAGCCGACGGTGTCGGACAGGATGATGTCGCGCCCGCCCGGCAGCCGCACCCGCCGCATGGTCGGATCGAGGGTGGCGAACAGCAGATCCTTCGCCATCACCTGGGCCCGGGTCAGGCGGTTGAATAGAGTTGACTTGCCGGCGTTGGTGTAGCCGACCAGCGCCATCACCGGGAACGGCACGCGCTTGCGGGCGCGGCGGTGCAGAGCGCGGGTCCGCTTCACGTCCTCGAGATCGCGCTTGATGCGCACGATGCGCTCGTCGATCAGGCGCCGGTCGATTTCGATCTGAGATTCGCCCGGACCGCCGATAAAGCCGAAGCCGCCGCGCTGGCGCTCCAGATGGGTCCAGGACCGCACCAGTCGCGATCGCTGATACGAAAGCGCCGCCAGCTCCACCTGCAGCTGGCCTTCCTTGGTGCGCGCTCGCTCTCCGAAGATTTCGAGAATGAGGCCCGTACGGTCGATCACCTTCGCCTTCCAAGCCTGTTCGAGGTTGCGCTGCTGGACCGGCGAGATCGCCGCGTCGACCACTACCAGGGCGATTCCTTGCTCTTCGATCAATTCCTTGAGGCGGCCGACGGCGCCCTGCCCGATCAGCGTGGCCGGCCGCGGCTCGGACACGCGCACGACCTCGGCCGCGGCGATCTCGAGATCGATCGCCAGCGCAAGGCCGCACGCCTCCTCCAGGCGCGAGGACGGCGTCCGATAATGCAAGCCGGCGGTCGCCGGCGCGCGCCGGTGCAGATCCGGATGGATCACCAGCGCGCGGTCGCCGTGCCGTACTCCGTCGATATCGACCCGCGCCTCGCGCCGGTCGACCGGGGTTGCCTTATCCAAACTTCATCCTCGTCAAATAGCGGGTTGGGCGGCGGTGAAGCGCTAGGCTTCATCGCCCTCCTTCGAACCCTCGAACAATTGCAGCGGCCCCGCCGGCATGATCGTCGAGATTGCATGCTTGTAGACCAGCTGCGAATGCTGGTCGCGGCGCAACAGTACCGAGAAATTGTCGAACCAGGTAATGATGCCCTGCAGCTTCACGCCGTTCACCAGGAACACCGTGACCGGCATCTTGCTCTTGCGAATGTTGTTCAAAAAAACGTCCTGGACGCTCTGCGATTTTTCGTTGGCCATGTGTTTCGTCCTTTGTTCTTGGGGCCGCGCGAGCCCGCCAATCTCGCTCCCTCGGGGGTAAGGGCGCGGCGCAGACCACGATTAACACAGGATGCGGGGCAAGGAAACTAAGCTTGTCGCAGATGGGCCAAAAGCCCAGCGCAATCAGGGAAATAGAGCGCGGGCTCATGGCCCTGGAATTCGCCCTCTGACGGCGCTATGGAGCGCATGAGAACCGGTGTGCAGCCGGCATTGTACGCACATTTGAGGTCGATATCGGCGTCGCCGACCAGCCAGACATCCTCACCGCAGGCAAGGTCGCCGAGCGCCAGCCGCACGTGCTCGATCGCCGGTTTGTCGCGCGCGGCATCGCCTGCGCCGGCCAACGCGCTGAAATAGCCGCTCCAGCCGAGATGCTCCGCCTCGCGCCGCAGATATTCGCCGCGCTTGTTGCTGATGACGCCGAGATAGAGCTGCTCGACCTCGGCAAGATGTCTCAGCATCTCCGCCGCCCCTGGGGAGGCGCGCAGATGCTTGAGATGGATCGCGGCAAAGCTGTTGTAGAAGACCTGCTCGGCGTCCCGCCACCGGCTGCCGAACATCTCCGGAAATGTATCGCGCAACGACGCGCGCACCCGCCGCTCGGTCTCGTCGCGGGTCCAGCGCTGGTGTCCCATCGCATCCAACGTCAGGTTCAGCGCCTCATGGATCACGCCCCAGCTCTCGACCAGGGTGTTGTCCCAGTCGAACAGAATGGCGCGCGGCCGATTGCGTTCAACCATGGCGCGCCACCTTCAGGTAGGCTTCACGCAAGCGCGCGGCGATCGGCCCGGGCTTGCCGTCGCCGACCGGCTTGCCGTCGATCCGCGTGATCGGCAGCACGAAATTGCTGGTGCTCGTGAGCAATGCTTCGCGCGCGCCATATGCCTCGTCGCGGGAGAACGGCCTGATCTGCAGCGTGAGGCCGAGCTCGCGGGCGACATCGACCACCACCGAGCGGGTGATGCCCGGCAGGATGTCGATGCCGTTGGGCCGCGTGACCAGTTCGCCATTTGGCGTCGCGATCCAGGCGCTGGTCGAGGATCCTTCCGTCACCATGCCGTCGTCATCGACCAGCCAGGCTTCATAAGCGCCCTGCTCCGCCGCCGCCTGCTTGGCGAGCACGTTGGCGATCAGGGCGATGCTCTTGATGTCGCGCCGCGCCCAGCGCTGGTCCGCCGTGGTGACGACGCTTGCGCCCTTGGCGAGCAGCTCGGGCGCCGGCGGCTTTCGCCGCCTCGCCATCATGAGCAGCGATGGCTTGACGCCCTTCGGAAACTTGTGGTCGCGCGGCGCCGCGCCGCGCGTCACCTGGATATAGAGCGTGCCGTCGTTGATGCCGTTGCGGCGGACCATCTCGCGCGCCACCTGCATCAATGCCGCACGCGACATCGGCCGCTCGATCCTCAGCTCCGACAGGGAGCGGTCGAGACGATCGAGATGCCGATCGAAAAACGCCAAATGCCCATTATGAACCGGCAGGACATCATAGACCCCATCGGCGAACAGATAGCCGCGATCCTCCGCCGCCACCTGCGCATGGGATTGCGGAACATACCGGCCATTGACGTAAGCGACGCGGGACATGACGGTCGATCAGAAATATTCAAGGCGGACGGAGAACATGCGTTCGACGTCGCGCACATCGTTGCTGGCGGCAAACAGGATGACGTGGTCGTCCTTTTCGATCACCGTGTCGCCGGTCGCGATGATGACCTTGCCCGCGCGGACCACCGCTCCGATGATGACTCCATCCGGCAGCTTCGCCTCGCGGATCGGCGTACCAACCAGCCGCGCGGTCTCCAGGACCTCGATCTCCATCACCTCGCCGAAATCATCACCCAGCGAGTGCACCGCGCGCACGCGCCCGCGCCGCACATGCTGCAGGATGTTGGACACCGTCGTGGCGCGCGGGCTGACCACGGCATCGATGCCGAGCGAGCCGATCAACGGCGCATAGTTGGTCGAGTTGACGAGCGTGATGGTGCGCTCGCAACCGGCGCGCTTGGCAAGCAGCGACGCCAGGATGTTGACCTCGTCGTCGTTGGTGACGGCCACGATCGTCTCGGTGCCGCGGACGTTGGCCTCCTCCAGGATTCGCGGATCGAGCGCGTCGCCTTGGATCACCACCCAGTTGGGCAAGCGCGCTGCCGCGAGTGCGGCGCGCCGGCGGTCCAGCTCGATCAGTTTCACATCGATGCCGGGGTTGCGCTCGGCGATCCGCTCGCTGAGACCAAGCCCGATGTTCCCGCCGCCAACCACAATCAGATGGCGCGCCTCCTGCTCCTCATGTCCGAAGGCGCTGAGCGCACGCTTCAGATGCGCGGTCTCCGCAATGAAATAGACATCGTCGCCGGCCACCATGCTCTCGGCATCGTCCGGCACCATCTTGTGGTCTCCGCGCACGATACCGACGACCGTGGCGTGCAGATCCGGAAACAGGGTCGTCAGGTGGCGCAGCGGGGTATTCAGCACCGGACAGTTTGGCCCGCAATGGACGCCGACCAGCGTCACCAGCCCGTCGGCCAGCGCGACCGCATCGAAAGCACCCGGGACTTCCAGCCGGCGATGGATTGCCTCCGCGACCTCGACCTCCGGAGAGATGACGGCATCGATACCGAGATGGTCCGAACCGAATATGCTGGACCATTTGGTATCGAGATAGGATTGCTCGCGCACGCGCGCGATCTTGGTCGGCACGTCGAAGATGGCATGAGCCACCAGGCAGGCGGTCATGTTCACTTCATCGGAATGGGTCACCGCGATCAGGAGGTCGGCGTCGCGCATGCCGGCCTGCTCCAGCACGTTGGGATGCGAGGCGTAGCCGGCGATGCCCTGCACGTCGAGCTGATCGGTAATGTCGCGCACGAGATGCGGATCGATGTCCACGATCGTGACGTCATTGCCCTCGTGAGCGAGATACTTCGCGATATTGGCGCCTACCTGACCGGCGCCGCAGATCACGACCTTCATGATCGTTGTTCCATTTCAGACGAAAGGCGGCCAGGGAATGGCAGCCCGCTACTCGACCTTGTCCCCGCGTTCCGACCCCGTGATGCCCAGCGAACGCAGCTTGCGGTGCAGCGCGGAACGCTCCATCCCCACGAAGCTGGCCGTGCGCGAGATGTTGCCGCCGAACCGTGAGACCTGAGATTCCAGATATTTGCGTTCGAAGATCTCGCGCGCCTCGCGCAGCGGCAGCGACAGCACTTCCGTCCCGTCTGCGGCGGCGACGCCGGCAGCGTTGGCCGCGCCGATGTCGGGCGGCAGCATTTCGGCGCGGATCGGCTCGCCCGCCTCGCCCGGGGCCATGATCAGCAGCCAGTCCACGACATTGCGCAGCTGCCGGACGTTGCCGGGCCAGTCATAGGCCTGAAGCAGCGCCAGGGTGTCGTCACCGAAGCTACGGCCCGGTAGACCGGTCTGTTCCGAGGCGATGCGCATGAAGTGTTCGAGCAACTCGGGAATGTCGTCCCGCCGCTCGCGCAGGGCGGGAACCCGCATCGGCACCACGTTTAGGCGGTAGAACAGGTCCTGCCGGAAGCGGCCGGCCGCCATCTCCGACTGCAGATCACGGCTGGTGGCGGCGATGACCCGGACGTCCACGTCGACCTTGGTCTTGCCGCCGACGCGCTCGAAGGTCTGCTCCTGCAGGACCCGCACGATCTTGCCCTGGGTCTCCAGCGGCATGTCGGCAACCTCGTCCAGCAGCAGGGTGCCGCTGTGCGCCTGTTCCAGGAACCCGACCTTGGAGACGCTCTCGCGACCGTCGCCGTTGCGCTCGGTCCCGAACAGCTCGATCTCCAGCCGGTCCGGATGCATGGTGGCGCAATTCAGGACGACGAAGGGAAGGTCCGCCCGTTTCGACTTGCGGTGCAGGAGGCGCGCGGCGACTTCCTTGCCGCTGCCGGGTGGGCCGGAGAACAGCACGCGGCTGCCGGTCGGCGCTACCCGTTCGATCGCCTGGCGCAGCTGGGTCATGGCGGCGGAGCGACCGATCAGCTCCGCCTGGGCGCCGGCCCGCAGCCGCAGCTCCTCGTTCTCGCGCCTGAGGCGTGCGTTCTCCAACGCGCGCTCGATCGTCACCAGCAGGCGATCGGCCTTGAACGGTTTCTCGATGAAATCGAACGCGCCGCGCTTGATGGCGTTGACGGCGGTCTCGATGTTGCCATGGCCGCTGATCATCACGACCGGCACGTCCGGGTAGGTGACCTCGATCGTATCGAGCAGCTGCATGCCGTCCAGGGTGCTGTTCTGCAGCCAGATGTCGAGAATGATGAGGCTGGGGCAGCGCTGGTGCAGCAGGCTGAGCGCTTCGTCGCTGTTGGCCGCCTCGCGCGTCGTGAACCCTTCGTCGCCCAGCACGCCGGCAATCAGCATCCGAATGTCGGCTTCGTCATCGACAATCAGGATATCGCGCGCCATGCCATGCCTCGACTAGTCAGGGTAATCACACCAGGGTTCATGCCTGTACCGATTTCAGCGCCGGGTCGGCAAGGACGATTTCCGCCGGGAACGTCAGCCGCACCGATGCTCCACCCTTTTCCCCGTCTAGCAATTGTAGCTTGCCGCCGTGATCTTCCATGATCTTTTTGACGATCGCCAGTCCTAGTCCAGTGCCCTTGACGCGCGTGGTCACGTAGGGGTCGGTCAATCTTTCGCGGCCCTGCCGCGGCAGCCCCAGGCCGTTGTCGTCGACGGCCAGGATCACCTGATCGCCGTCGCGCCGAATCCATAGATGGATGCGACCCGGCGTCAAGCGATTCTGCGATTCGCGATCGGGCCCCGACTGCTCCATCTCCAGGCGCGTTTCGATCGCGTCTGCGGCATTCTGCAGCAGATTGGTCAGGGCACGCGTCACCTGAGAGGCATCACAATTGGTCCAGATAGGCTCGGAAGGCAAGTCGACGTCATAAATGATAGCCGGGTTGGCGCTCTGTTGGAGGAAGGCCGCTTGGCGGGCCAGTTCGACCAGGTCCTCCGGCTGAAGCACGGGCGCCGGCATGCGCGCGAACGACGAGAACTCATCCACCAGCCTGCCGATATCGCCCACCTGCCGCACAATCGTATCGGTACAGACCGCAAAGGTTTCCGGATCGTTTACGATCTCCTTCAGGTATTTCCGCTTCAGCCGCTCTGCCGACAGCTGGATCGGGGTCAGCGGGTTCTTGATCTCGTGCGCGATACGGCGGGCGATGTCGGACCAGGCTGCCTTGCGCTGCGCCGCCAACAACTCGGTCACATCGTCGAACGTGACCACGATCCTGGTATGATCTCCCTCGCTGCGCTCCGACACCACGCGCACGTGCAGCGTCCGGATCAGTTCGCCATGCGACATGCTGATCTGACCTTCCGCGGTGCCGCTTTGCCGTGCCTGCGCCAACTCGACCAGCTCGCCCATCTCCGGGACCACATCCCCCAGCCGCTGGCCGACATGCTCCATGACATTGCGCCCCAGCAGCTCCGAGGCGGACCGGTTCGGCAGCTCGATTTCGCCCTTCTCATTGAGGCCGATTACGCCGGCAGAAACGCCGGAGAGCACCAGCTCCGTGAAGCGGCGACGGTCGTCGAGCTGCTGGTTGGTGGCAACCAGCTCCACCTGCTGCGTCTGCAGCCGCAGTGCCATGGTGTTGAAAGTGCGGCTGAGCTCGCCCAGTTCGTCGTCACGCCTACCGGTCTTGACGCGGGCGGAAAGGTCGCCGCTGCCCAGTCGCTGCGCGGCTTCCACCAGCCGCAGGATCGGTTTCACCAGGTTGGTGGCGGAGATGATCGCCACCCAGATCGCCGCCATCAGCAGCAGGAGCGCGAGCACCGCGAAGATCAGGCCGACCGTGATCTGCCATTGCGAGCGGTTCTCCTCAAGCTGGTGGTAGAGATAGACGGCGCTCTCGTTGCCGCGAATGGCCGTCAACACCTGGTCGTCGATCACCCGGCCGGCATAGAGATAGATGCCCTGATCCTTGTCGATCGCCACCAGGGCACGGATGCGGTCGCCGGTCGGCGAGTGCAGCAACACGGTTTCGCCGCTGTCGGCGCGCACCATTGCGTCCTCGGGCAGATCGAGGTCGAACTCCATCAGCAGCGTGAACCCGCCGCTGGCGAGGATCTGGCGGCGGCGGTCGATCACCACCGCTTCCGACAGATCGCGCAGGTCGACCTGTTGATCGAGATATTGATCCAGCTTGGACAAGTCGATGAAGCCGCCCAAGGCCTGGTCACGGATGTCGTTGGCAATTGATAGCGTGTCGTTGGCGACCCGCTGCCGCTGGTCCTGCAGATAGGATTGCGAAACATTGAACGAACTCTCGACCGCCGACTTGATCTTGTCGCCGAACCAGATGTCCAGGCCATAATTCAAGAAGGTGGTCGAAAAGACCGAGACGGTGATGGCGGGGATCAGGGCAATCAAGCCGAACAGCAGCACCAGCCGCGAATGGAGCTTGGCCCCGATCATGCCGCGGCGGCGCTCGATCCACAGTACTACGAAGCGCCGCGCGATGATGGTGCCGAGGGATAGAACGATGATGAAGTCGCACAGCAGCAGCCAGGTGATGGCGCGCGCCGGGTTCTGGGTCTGCCAGGTATCCGTGAGGACCAGGTAGGTCATCAGCCCGGACAGCGCACCGACCGCCAGGAACGCGATAGCGATGCGGCGCTCCATATTGATCCGGCGCGACCAGTTGTAGATGCGCCGGCTCAAAGTGGGCCTTCTGCTGCTGGTGATGGCGACTTCACTCATTCGCCGGTTCCGGGACGCCTCGCACGGATATCGAGCTCGCGCAGCTTCTTGCGCAGCGTGTTGCGGTTGAGGCCGAGCAGCTCCGCAGCCTTGATCTGGTTGCCGCGCGTCGCTTCCAGGCAGATGGTCAGCAACGGCCGCTCCATCTCCTGCAGGATACGATCATAGAGTCCATGCGCCGGCAACCGTCCTTGATGGGCCGCGAAATAGGCGCGCAGATGCCGGTCGACCGATTGGCTGAGCGTCTCGTCCGCATGACGCCCACCGCCTTTGCCGTCACGGCCGGACGCGCCCGCCGCCAGCGACTCGGCCACCATGCGGCCATCGATCACGGATTCGCTGTACAGCACCGCGATCCGCCGCATCAGGTTTTCCAGCTCGCGCACATTGCCGGGCCAATCGTAGCGCTGCAATTCCTCGATGGCAGCGGTCGAGAGCGTCTTGGAGGCCAGGCCGTCCTGCGCTGCGCGGGTCAGGAAGTGACGCGCCAGATCGGCGATATCGCCCCGCCGCTCGCGCAACGCCGGCAAGTGAATGGGAACCACGTTGAGGCGATAGAACAGGTCTTCGCGGAAGCGACCCTGCACGATCAACTGCCGCAGGTCGCGGTGGGTGGCGGCGATGATGCGCACGTCGGCCTTCTGCGGCGTGCGACCGCCGACGCTGGTGAACTCGCCGGTCTGCAGCACGCGCAGCAGGCGCGTCTGCGCCTCCATCGGCATGTCGCCGATCTCGTCCAGGAACAGGGTGCCGCCCTGCGCCAGCTCGAACTTGCCGACGCCGCGGGCAATCGCGCCGGTAAATGCGCCCTTCTCATGGCCGAACAACTCGCTCTCGATCAGCTCGCGCGGGATCGCCGCCATGTTGATCGCAACGAAGGGCTTGTCCTTGCGGCGGCCGAAATCGTGCAGCGCGCGCGCCACCAGCTCCTTGCCGGTACCGGACTCGCCGTTGATCAGGGCCGTCATATCGGTGTTCACCAACCGCCCGATGACGCGGAACACCTCCTGCATCGCCGGCGAGCGGCCGACGATCGGAAGCGCCTCGTCGGCGGCATGGCCGGCCGGCAGCGCCTCCGGCTGCGTCTTGGTCAAGGCCCGGTCGACCGCGGCCACCAGAACATCGAGATCGAACGGCTTGGGCAGATATTCGAACGCGCCACGCTCATTGGCGCGGATCGCGGTCAGGATGGTGTTCTGCGCGCTCATCACGATGATCGGCAGATCGGGCCGCCGTTCCTTGATGCGCGGCACTAGGTCGAGACCGTTGCCGTCGGGCATCAAGACGTCGGTGACGACTAGGTCACCCTCGCCCGCGTCGACCCATTGCCAGAGCGTGCGCGCATCCGATGCCGCGCGCACCGCATGACCACGCTGGGCCAGCGCTTGGCTCACGACCAGACGGATGGAGCGATCGTCGTCTGCGACCAGGATGGTTGCGTTCATGACCCTTCTTCTTCTGTCTGGTGATCGGAAATCGGCAGCAGCACGGTGAACCGCGTCTGGCCGGGCTTGCTCGAGAACTCTATGACACCGTCATGGGCGCGCACCAGCTTGGCCACTAGTGGCAGGCCGAGGCCGCGGCCGCCGGGCTTGCTGCTGACGAACGGGTCGAACAGATTCCCGAGCAGCGCCTCCGGCACGCCTGGGCCGTTGTCGGAGATCGTCACCGCGATGCGTCGCGGTTGCCGATGCGCCTTGTTGCGCTCGCCGATGCGGAAGCCGGCCTGGTAGGATGTCGTCACCACGATCTCGCCATTGCTGCGATCGCACGCCTCGGCGGCATTCTTGACCAGATTGAGGAAGATCTGGATCAACAGATCGCGATTGCCGCGCAGCGGCGGCAGCGACGGATCGTAGTATTCGCGCAAGGTGACGTGGCTCGCAAAAGAGACCCGCGCCAGTTTGCATATGTGGTCCAGCGCCTCGTGGACGTTGACGGTGGACAGGACCGGCGCGCGATCGTCGGCGAAGATCTCGACGCCGTTCACCAGCCCGACGATGCGGTCCGACTCTTCCCGGATCAGAGCGGCGAGCGCCGCGTCCGGCGGACCAAGCTTGGATTCCAGGAGCTGCGCCGCGCCGCGGATGCCCGCAAGCGGGTTCTTGATCTCGTGCGCCAGCATCCCGGCCATCGAGCGCACGGATTGTGCGGCTTCAGCCGCTGCGCCCTGGCGCGCCATGCGATGCTCGAGGCTTCGGTCGCGCATCGCGAGCACGACCGAACCGTTCGGGTCGTCGAGCGGCGCCACCTCGACCGAGAGATGCTCGAGATGCAGGCGCGGCCCGCTGATCGACATCTCGGCCTCGCTGACTGCCGACCGGCTGAGCCGGCATTGCTCGACCAGGCTGAACAGCGGGCAGTCATCGGGAATGACCTCCGACAGGCGGCGGCCCAGCAGAGTCTTGCGGCCGACCTGCAGGAGATCTTCCGCCGCCGCATTGAGCACCCGGCACAGGCCGTCGCGGTCCACCACGATGATCGCGGCGGGCAGGGCCTCGATCAGCATGTTGGGAAGCACGAGCGCCTCCCACACTTCGGTGTCCGCCGCTTGGTCCGTGGGCCTAAGGGGAATGGCAGCGCCCGTCATCGTCGCCTCACGCCGCCATCTGATCGATCTGCGGCTGATAGAACTCGTGCAGCAGCTTCATCACCGCGTTCGGTTCGTCGATCTGGTTCACGCGCGTGCGGAACTCGGCCGAGCCGGGCAGGCCCTTCGAATACCAGCCGAGATGCTTGCGCGCGATTCTGAGTCCGGCCTCCACGCCATAGTGGCTGAGCATCGCCTGATAGTGCTCGAGGATCGTGTGGAGCTGATCCTTGAGCGACGGGCTGGGCAGGCGTTCGCCGGTGCGCAGGAAGGCCATCACCTGCCTCAGGAACCATGGCTTGCCATAGGCGCCGCGCCCGACCATCACGCCGTCCGCGCCCGACTGATCGAGCGCGGTGCGGGCATCGTCCAGGCTGACAATGTCGCCGTTCACCACGACCGGGATGCCGACCGCTTCCTTCACGCTCCGGATGAACTGCCAGTCGGCGGTGCCGTTGTAGAACTGGCAGCGGGTGCGACCGTGCACCGTGATCATCTTGATCCCGCTCTCTTCCGCGACTTTGGCAAGGCGCGGTGCGTTCTGGTTCGCGTCGTCCCAGCCCTTGCGCATCTTGAGCGTGACGGGAAGCTTCACCGCTTTGACGGTCGCTTCCAGAATCTTGGCGGCCTTGGACTCGTCGCGCATCAGCGCCGATCCGGCGTCGCCGTTGACCACCTTTTTCACCGGGCAGCCGAAATTGATGTCGATGATCGCGGCGCCGCGGTCCTCGTTCAGCTTGGCGGCCTCGGCCATCACCTGCGGCTCGCAACCGGCCAGCTGCACCGCCATGGGTGCTTCCTCGGGCACATTCTCCGCCATGCGCAACGATTGGCGGTTTTGGCGAATCATCGCTTCGCTCGCGATCATCTCGGAAACGACCAGGCCCGCCCCGCTCCGCTTCACCAGGCGGCGGAAAGGCAGATCGGTGACGCCCGACATCGGTGCTAGGATCACCGGGTCCTCGAGTTTGATCGGACCGATTTGAATGCTCACTTTTTGATCACTCTTCGAACTTGCCCAAAATCTGAGCAGAGTTATAGGCCGGGCAATTGATGCTGCAAAGCAAAAAACGCTCACACTAGACCAATGGCTATCCCTGCCCGATCAGGATCTCGCGGACGAATTTCACCCCCGGATAGGCCAGGGTCAGCAGCAGATACCCGGTCAGCAGCCAACGTGCCGCCTTGCGACCACGAAGCCCGGTCCGGTGATGCAGAACAAGCAGGATAACAACGACGGCGAAGCCTAGGAAAGACAACAGGATTTTGTGGGTGAAGATGACCGCCCGGCCGACCGTCAGGAACTCGTTGGCGGCGCCGGTTGCGAGGGCCAGAAGCAGCAGGATGGCGGCCAATTTCAGAAGCGCGTTCTGCAGGCCTTCGGTTTCCGCCAGCGGCGGCAGGACACGCGTCGCCCAGCTGTCGGTCCGCGCCTTGAACGCCCGCTCCTCCATTAGCACCCCGCAGGCAGCCAGGGCCGAGAGCGTCAGCGCCGCATAGGCGCCGATCGCCAGCAGGACATGGCCGGCGAACCAGGCCCCCGGCGCCGTTGGCAGCGCCGGCTCGACCTCGAAGATCGCGGCGAGCCATCCGAGCAACACCAGCAGGATGGCATATGGCCCGACCAGTGCGGCAAGGCGCAAGGCTGCCGCATTCAACACGGCCGCCGCTGCGAACATCACGAGCGTGGCCGCAGCCGTGACATGCAGGCTAGCCGCGAGACCCGCGCGCCAGCCCGATTGCAGTTCTGCGATCGCCGGCACCGAGCCGCCCACCGTTGCGGCCGCCAGCAGCAGCCAGCCGAGCGCGTTGCGCTCGAGCGCCCCGCGGCAAGCGAGGATGGAGAGCGGAAGGAGAGCGGAAACAGCCACGATCGCGGCGATAGGAGAGGTCGACATGGCGCGCATTATCATTAAACTGCCGGGCCTTGGCAAACGCGCCTCACACCTTTCTGAAGATGTCATCTCCTCGCACATTCGTTCTTGTCGTCGCCGCCGGCAGCGGCCAGCGCTTTGGCGGCGATCTTCCCAAGCAGTACCAATCGCTCGCCGGCAAACCGATGCTGCGGCATTGTCTGGAGACGTTCGCCGCGCATCCCGCAATCGCGGGGATTCTGGTCGCGATTCATCCGGCACAGCGCGATCTCTATGATGCGGCGGCAGGCGGACTCGCGAAGCTCCTACCGGCCGTCGATGGCGGAAAGACGCGGCAGGGCTCGGTGCTGAACGGACTGGAACGCCTCGCCACCGAACGGCCGGACTATGTGCTGATCCACGATGCCGCGCGGCCTCTGATCGACGCCGGGACGATCAGCCGCACCATCGAAGCGCTGGGGCAGCGTCCCGCGGTCCTGGTCGCGGTGCCGGTGGTCGACACCATCAAACGCGGCGCGGGCGACCGCGTCGGCGATACGGTGGATCGTCGCGACCTGTGGCGCGCGCAAACGCCGCAGGCCTTTCACTTCCAAGCGATCCTGGAAGCGCACCGCAGAGTAGCGGGTGGCGAACTGACCGACGATGCGGCGGTGGCGGAAGCAGCCGGCATTCCTGTTACTTTCGTGATGGGATCGGAGCGCAACTTCAAAGTGACCACACAGGATGACATGGAACGGGCGGAGCGCATGATCGGCAGCCAGATGGAATTCCGCACCGGCAACGGGTTCGACGTGCACAAGCTGATTGCCGGCGACGGTATCACCATGTGCGGCGTCCGCATTCCCTGCGACCTTGCGCTGGAGGGCCACTCGGATGCCGATGTCGGGCTGCATGCCATTACCGACGCAGTCCTCGGGGCGATCGGCGCCAAAGACATCGGCGCGCACTTTCCGCCGAGCGATCCCAAGTGGCGTGGCGCCGAATCCTGGAAGTTCCTGGACCACGCCGCGAAGCTGGTGGCGGAGCGCGGCGGCCGCGTCGCCCACTGCGATGTCACCATCATCTGCGAGCGCCCGAAGGTCGGTCCACATCGCGACGCCATGGTGAAGCGCGTGGCCGAGATCTTGAAAATCTCCACCGACCGAGTCAGCGTGAAGGCGACCACCACGGAGAAGCTCGGCTTCACCGGCCGCGGCGAGGGCATTGCCGCGCAGGCCACGGCAACGGTGGCGCTGCCAGCGAGTTGAAGATGGAATGACTATGCACCTCACAAGCACTTTCCTCCCCCGAGGCGCGGGAGGATCAAGGTGGGGGCGCTGTTTCAGCTTGGCGCAGCCTTCGGTGGAGAGAACAACCCCCACCCCAACCCTCCCCCAGCTTGGGGGAGGGAGTTCTGAGCAATAAGTTCGAACCATGGATGCAAAGACAATCCTCGACCTCTATCGCGCCAAGGATCTCAAGATCGCAACGGTGGAATCCTGCACCGGCGGGATGATTGCGGCGGCGATCACGGATATCGCCGGGTCTTCGGACGTGTTCGATCGAGGCTTCGTCACCTATTCAAACGAAGCGAAGACCGAGTTGGTCGGCGTGCCCGCGGAATTGATTGCGCATCACGGCGCGGTCAGCGTGCATGTGGCGCGCGAGATGGCGGCCGGCGCACTCAGGCATTCGCGAGCGGACGTCGCCGTTGCGGTCACAGGCGTGGCAGGACCCGGCGGCGGCTCTGAATCCAAGCCCGTCGGCCTGGTCTATCTCGCGGTCGCGCGGCGTGGCGCCGAGCCGGCGATCGAGCGCCATCTATTCCACGGCGACCGTGCCGCGGTCCGGCAAGCGACCGTCGAGCGCGCCCTGGAGATGCTGGCCGAGGCGGCGGCGTGACACGCATCCTCGGCGTCGATTTCAGCGGGGCCAGCGATGCCGGCCGCAAGATCTGGATCGCCGAAGGCCGCCAGGACGGCAACGGCGCTCTCGAGCTGCTGAGCTGCGTCGCGGCCATCGACCTGCCCGGCGGCGGCAAAGCGCCGGCCGTGGCCGTGCCCGCCCTCGCCCGCCACATCGCCGCACTGGGCGATGCGCGCGTCGGCTGCGATTTCCCGTTCAGCCTGCCGCGCGACCTGGTCGGCGCACGCACCTGGCGCAGCTTCACGATCCGCTATGCCGCCGATTTCGCCGATGCGGACACCTTTCGCAGCCTGATGCGCACGCGGCACAACGCCGCCGAGCACAAGCGCATGACCGACCGCATCGCCAAGACCCCGTTCAATTCGTACAATTTGCGGCTCTATCGGCAGACCTGGTGGGGCATCTCCGGCCTGCTGCATCCGCTGATCGCGCGCCGCGCCGCCATCGTCCGCCCGCAGCAAAGACTGAATCGAGGCAAGCCGACGCTGATCGAGGTGTGCGCCGCCTGCACCTTGAAGTCGATCGACCTCTACCCGCCTTATAAGGGCAAGGACGCATCGCACCGCCGTGCGCGCCGGCGCATCCTCGGCGGATTGATCGATCGCGGCGCGCTGGCAGCGCCGGACCGCCGGATGCGCACGCTATTGCTCGACAACGAAGGCGGCGATGCGCTCGATGCTGCGATCGGCGCGGTGGCAACCGCGCGGGCGGACCTGACACAAGAGGCCGACGTTTGGCAGCGGCTGGAAGGCCGGGTCTATTTCGAGCTGTGAACGCCCCGCCTGATCGTCAGGTCCCGCGCTTCTTCCGCACCGCCGGCTTCTTGCGCAACGCGGCGGCCTTCTTGCGCGGCGCGTCCAGTCCCATCACCGCGCGCATGTTGGCGAGGATGAGCTCCCGGCCGCGCCGGCCCGTCTCCGCCGAGGCCCGCTTCGCCGTCCGCGTGAACCATTGCTTGGCCGAGAAGCGCTGCATGTCGACGCCCTCGGGGCAGAGATCGAGCATCAGCGAGGTCTCGCCTTCGCCGGCGTGATCGAACGGGAATTGCTGGATCGCCTCGGCAGTCAGCAGCGGATGGATCTGGATCCAGTTGAAGGGATCGGCCCTGGCCGCCTGCTTCGCATAGTAGTCCGCCATCGCCGCATCGCCCCACCACCCTTCGCCGCGCTCGGCATCGAGGAAAGCGAAGATCGCCTGCCGCGCCGCGAGCTTGAACGCGAGGTCGGTCGGCATGCCGGCCTCGAAATTCTCGGTCTGGTGATGGATGAAGCCGTGGATGTTGCGAAAGCCGATCTTCAGCAGCGAGCCGAACAGCGACTGCGCGAACGGCAGCAGCCGATCGGACGGCACATCGACCGTGCCGTTGCCCTTTGGACCCGCGACGGCGTGACTGGCCGCGCCGTAATAGAAGGGCGGCAAGATGACGATGTCGGCCTCGCGCTCCAGATGCTCGAGCACGCGCGTCACCGCCAACGTATCCATGCCGACCGCCAGGTGCTCGCCGTGATACTCGAGGACGCCGAGCGGCAAGACGACCGGCCAGTTCTTGGCGATCGCCTGTCGGATCTGATGCGGCAGCATGAGCTCGTAGCGCATGGCCAGTCCCTCCCTAGGTCGTGGTGGCGTCCGAGGGTTTCGGCGCCGGGTCCTCGAAGGGAACGCCATCATCGGCTATGGCGTGCGGGAAGCCGGAATAATCCTCGATGGCCAGGCATTGCTGGATCTCCTCGCCGACGCGCACGGGGAACATGCCGAATCGGACTTCGAGCGTATAGCCGGCGCGGGTGGGCCAGCTATAGGTGCCGAATACCGGTGCAGCAGTGTGGAACGCGCTGGTATAGGCGTCGAGCAGGATGCGGTTGGCGCCGTGGATATCGGCACCCAGGAACTCGTCGACACATCGACCGGTGAGATTGAAGCCGTTCCAGCGGTCGGCCTCGGTCCCGGTCAGGATGTAGCGCACCCGAAAGGGATCGCGCTAATATCTGACGATGTAGAGATAAGGCAGCAGCAGCTTGATGTCCGCCGGATCGATATCATTGCGCTGTGGGGCCAGTCCGCCGGCACGGCTGATCCAATATCGGTGGAGTGCCTCGATGCTGCCTTTGGAATCGTCCCAGCTTGACATGCCGGAAGCATGGCCCGTCTTTCCGACGCTGTCGAGGCCGCATTGTCGCACCGGCTCCGCCCGGCCCGGGTATCACATCGAAGTTCGACGTTCTTAGGAGACCAGCCGCCAGCTATCGTTGGGCCCGGGCTCGACTTGGCTGCCGCGATCAATGTCGGCGAATGGCACAAAGCGGACTTCCGAGAATTTACTTCACCGGGCCACGTGTGATGGCCGTGAGGTCTCCGATCACTTCAAACGCCTTGATGCTCAACGTCGGATCGCCTTTCATCTCCGCAATAATTGGCCCGTCCAGGAAGGCTTGCACTGCGGCGTCACCGTCGAACAGGTAGATCCCGCCGGCTTCGCTTTGGGCCTCGTTTACGATCCAGACCTTCCAGCGCAGGCCAGGTAGGTCCGCGATGGGCCGGGCATAGGGCAGGTTTTCTCTCTCATACTCGTCCCTCGGCCCGTTGAGCTTGTAGTTGATTTGCAGGATTTTGGCCGACATGCCTTTCCTCCCTTTTCTCTGTACCCACGCGACCCCTCCAGGCGTCCTCTGATGGTTAGGGGTTGCTCGAATGACGATCACGATGACGGCGGAAAGCAGGCAGGCCTAGAGCAGCTTCTGAAGTATTCCGCTTCAGATTGTGAACTGGCCTTGGACCTTCGCAGGGACTAATGTGCGGCACAGGGGTGCTCGGCCATGACGCGACGGCCTTACGGATTGATCTGCCCGATCTCGCTCGCCTGCGAGATCCTGGAGCCGCGCTGGACGATCCAAATCCTGACCGAGCTCTGGAACGGCTCGACCCGCTTCAACGACATTCGCAAGGGGGTGGGCAATATCTCGACCGCACTCCTGTCGAGGCGGCTCAAGGAGATGGAGGCGTTGGGCCTGGTCGAGCGCGTCGAGGACAAGGCGACGGGCACCATCGACTATTTCCGCACCGAGAAGGCGATCAATCTCGAACCGGCGATGAACGCGCTGGCGGAATGGGCGCAATGCAACATCGAGGCGGACATCGCGCTCAGCGGTGCGGATGCTTCAACCATCATGTGGGTCGTGCGGCGAATGATCGTCCTCGCTGAACTGCCGCGGCGGCGCGCCGTCATCCGCTTCCATTTCCGCGACGATCCTCCGCCGAAGTATCCTCACTACTGGCTTGTGGTCGAGCCGGGCGCAGACTTTCCCGAGATATGCTCGCTCGACCCCGGCAGGGACGTCGACCTTTACGTCGAGACCGGCGCTGTTTCGCTAGGTGCTATCATCGAGGGCCGTTCCAGCATCGAGCGCGAGAAGGAAAGGGGCGGGCTTTTCCTGAGCGGCGACCCCGGTCTCGCCCGCAGCATGGACCGTTGGCTGCGAACCTCGGTCTATGCAGCGCTCGAGGGAATAGACCAGCTTTCTTGAACGCGATATTGGGCTGGCAGCTTTATTGAACCTGTTTCGTCAATGTCTGCTTTCGGCACGTTCCGGACGAACCGGCGCCGCAGCATTTGCGAGCTTTCCATCATAGTGCAAGCGGTCTACCTCTGGATCGGTGTATAGAGCTGATAGGCGCGCGCTTCGAAAGCAGCGACCATGCGACGCACCGCTTCGTGGAACAGGACGCCGATCAGCTTCTGCAGCAGGACCGAGCTGAACTCGAACTCGAGATGGAAGTCGATCTGGCAGGCGCCCTCCGGCGTGGCCGAGAAGGTCCAGTGGTTCTTGAGGTGCCGGAATGGACCTTCCATGTATTCGACGTCGATCCTGCGGTTCGGCCGGTCGAGCGTCACGCGGCTGGTGAAGCGCTCGCGCACCATTTTGAAGCCGATCATCAGATCGGCGATCATGGCCTCGCCGGTCGAGGTCTGCTGGCGCTCGCGGATGCGGGCACCGGTGCACCAGGGCAGGAATTCCGGGTATTTGGCGACGTCGCCGACGAGTTCGAAAATCTGGTCCGGCTTGAATGGCAGGATCTTCTGTTCGGTGTGGACTTTCATGCCGTCGCGGGGCTCACCTTTGCCTGGTTTTCCCGCGCCGCCCGCAGCCGTTCGAAATCGGCGCCCGCGTGATGTGACGAGCGGGTTAACGGTGACGCCGCGACCAGCAGGAAGCCCTTGCCCATCGCTTGGCGCTTGAACATTTCGAACTCTTCGGGCGGGACGAAGCGCTCAACCGCGTGGTGCTTCTTGGTCGGCTGCAGATACTGGCCGATGGTAAGAAAGTCGACGTCGGCGGCGCGCAGATCGTCCATCACCTGGAAGACCTCGTTGTTGTCCTCGCCCAGGCCGACCATCATCCCCGACTTGGTGAACATCATCGGGTCGATCTCCTTCACCGACTGCAGCAAGCGCAGAGAGGTGAAGTAGCGCGCACCCGGCCGCACCGAGCGATAGAGCCGCGGCACGGTTTCCAGATTGTGGTTGAAGACGTCGGGCCGCGCCTCGACCACCTTGGCGACAGCGCCCGGCTTGTTGAGGAAATCCGGTGTCAGAACTTCGATGGTGGTACCGGGCGAAACGGCGCGGATGCGGCGGATCACCTGGGCGAAGTGCCCTGCTCCGCCGTCATCCAGATCGTCGCGGTCGACCGACGTGACGACGACGTGCTTCAGTCCAAGTTGGGCACAGGCCTCGGCTACATGATCCGGCTCGTGTGGATCGAGCAGATCGGGCCGGCCGGTCGCGACATTGCAGAATGCGCAGCCGCGGGTGCAGACCGAGCCCAGAATCATGAAGGTGGCATGCTTCTGCTGCCAGCACTCCCCGATGTTCGGGCAGGCTGCTTCCTCGCATACGGTGTGCAGGTTGTATTTGCGGACCAGCGCCTTGGTTTCGGCATACTCGTTGCTGGTCGGCGCCTTCACCCGAATCCAATCGGGCTTGCGCTGAACCGGATTGTCGGGCCGGTGCGCCTTCTCGGGATGGCGAAGGGCGAGCTTCTCGGTCATGGAGCGGCGTTTCTTTCCTCAACAGGCCAGCGGGCGAACGCGAACACCCAGAACATGATGATGTTCAAGATCGGAACTATCGCGACGAGAATCCACCAGCCTGAATATCCTGCTTTGCGCAGAATCATGACGCCGGGAATGGCGAAGACCAGAAATCCAATCAACCCCACGCCCCAGTGGAACGCGCCATAAGCTTCGTAGTGGCCCATCATCATTCAAGCTCCAAGCCTAGATATGGATCACCCGGCCGTAGGCTGCCAGCACCGCCTCGTGCATCATTTCCGACAAAGTCGGATGCGGGAAGACGGTATGCATCAACTCGGCCTCCGTCGTCTCCATGGTCTTGGCGATGGTATAGCCCTGGATCAGCTCCGTCACCTCCGCCCCGATCATATGTGCCCCGAGCAATTCGCCGGTCTTGGCGTCGAACACCGTCTTGACCAGGCCTTCCGGCTCGCCCAGCGCGATCGCCTTGCCGTTGCCGATGAAGGGGAACTTGCCCACTTTCACGTCGTAGCCTTTATCCTTGGCCGCCTGCTCCGAGAGGCCGACGCTCGCCACCTGCGGCATGCAATATGTGCAGCCGGGTATGTTGCGCACATCCATCGGATGCACGCCCTTCACGCCGGCAATCTTCTCCACGCACACCACGCCTTCATGGCTCGCCTTGTGTGCCAGCCAGGGCGGGCCGGCCAGGTCGCCGATGGCGTAGACGCCCGGCTCTCCAGTTGCGCCATAACCGTCGATGACCACGTGGGTTTTCTCGACCTTCACCTTGGTGCCTTCCAGGCCGAGATTCTCCACGTTCCCGACGATGCCGACGGCAAGGATGACGCGTTCGACCGTGATGTCCTGCGACTTGCCGCCGGCCTCGATGGTCGCGGTGACGTAGTCCGCGCCTTTCTTCAGCGCCTTGACGGTGGCGGAGGTCAGGATCTTCATGCCCTGCTTCTCGAACGCCTTCTTGGCGAAGGCGGAGATTTCCGCATCCTCGACAGGCAGCACGCGGTCCAGCACTTCGACCACGGTCACGTCGGCGCCCAGGGTGCGGTAGAAGCTCGCAAACTCGATGCCGATCGCGCCACTGCCCACCACCAGCAGCGACTTCGGCATGGTCGGCGGCACCATCGCTTCCTTGTAGGTCCAGACGAGCTTGCCGTCGGGCTCGAGACCGGGCAGCGCGCGCGCCCTGGCGCCGGTGGCGAGGACAATATGCTTGGCGGCCAGGTCCGCGACGGGCTTGCCGTCCTTCTCCACCTTCAGCTTGCCGGGGCCGTTGAGGCGTCCGTGGCCGTCGAACACCTCGACTTTGTTCTTCTTGAGCAGATGCTTGACGCCATTGGACAGCTGGTTCGCGACCTTGCGCGAGCGCTCCACAACCTTCTTCAGATCGAATGTCACGTTGCTGGCGCTGAAGCCGTAGGCGTCCGCGTGCTTGAGCAGATGTCCCACCTCGGCCGAGCGCAGCAGCGCCTTGGTCGGGATGCAGCCCCAATTGAGGCAGATGCCGCCCAGATGCTCGCGCTCGACGCAGGCGGTCTTCATGCCCAACTGCGACGCCCGGATCGCGGTCACGTAGCCGCCCGGTCCGCCGCCCACCACGATGATGTCGAAGCTGGTATCCGCCATTGATGGGTCCTCAAGTCTCTAGTTTATGCCGGTTTCGTTGCTGCAACGCTGCAAGATCGCGCGGGCGCTCAACTGCATCTCAGGGTCGTCCGCCAGAGTGTTGAGATTGCCGGGCGGGACATTGCGAAACTTCTCGAACATGCCGTCGACGAAGCACTTGCAGGCCGCGTCCCGTTGCTCGTCTGTCATGTCCTCCTGCTTGAAACGCTGCTTCACTGTGCGATCGCATAGGAACGACAACTTGGTCTTGACCGTCTTCTCGTACACGCGGCCGGCCAAGGTACCAGGCTCCGCCGGATGGGTCAGAACATAGCGATAAACGCCGTATCCGACCGCCGGACTGATGACCAGCAGGAACACCAGGCCCGCCGCATACCACCGCAGCATTTATTCGGTTACCTTCTTCCGTGCGCGCTCCTGGCACTCGACAAAGAGCGGCCGCATCTTGCTGGCCGCCGGCTCCTGCTCGGGATTGGTGGCGAAGGAGATCAGCTCTTCCGCATTCAGAGTGCTCACAACCGCTTGGCTCGTGCAGCTGCAATACTTGACCATCACCTCATGCGCTTGGGGGTTCTCCGGATCGAGTTTGGCGGCTTTCCATTCCGCCTCCATCGCCGCCTCACAACGCGCGGTGAAATAATCGAAAAACTGCTTCTCCAGCGGCTCGCCGGCCGAAGCGGACGTCGCAACGGTCAGCAGCAGCCCCAGCACCCATGCAGCGCGCATTCACCCTCACACCAGCATCGAGAGCGGATTCTCGATCAGCTTCTTGAACGCACTCAGGAACTCGGCGCCGATCGCACCGTCCACCACCCGATGGTCGACCGACAAGGTGCAGCTCATGACCGTCGCGATCGCCAGCGCTCCGTTCTTCACGACCGGACGCTGGTCACCGGCACCGACCGCCAGGATGCAACCCTGCGGCGGGTTGATGATGGCCGCAAAGTCCTTGATGCCGAACATACCGAGATTGGATAGCGAGAAGCTGCCGCCGGTATATTCCTCCGGCTTCAGCTTGCCGTCCTTGGCACGCGCGGCGAGGCCTTTCATCTCACCAGAGATATCGGATAACCGCTT
Organism: Dongiaceae bacterium; assembly: GCA_041398065.1. Lineage (GTDB taxonomy): Bacteria > Pseudomonadota > Alphaproteobacteria > Dongiales > Dongiaceae > Dongia_A. Next base: position 191,167 of record JAWKVL010000002.1, read on the forward strand.
CTCTTCGGCACGCCGGATGACCGGTGTGATGAGGCCGTTGGGGATGGCGACCGCGACCGAGATGTCGGAGGTCTTGTACATCTTCACGCCCTCGTCGCTCCACGAGGCATTGGCCGCCGGCACCTGTTTCAAGGCGATGGCGCAGGCCTTGATGATGAAATCGTTGACCGACAGCTTGAAGGCACCCTTGCCTTCCTTGGGCGCGCCGGCATTGACTTCCTCACGCAGCTTCAGCAGCCGGTCGATCTCGCAATCGATGGTCAGGTAGAAGTGCGGGACGAACTGTTTCGATTCCTGCAGGCGCCGCGCGATGGTCTTGCGCATCATGCTGTGCGGTACGAGCCCGAACTCCGGTTCACCGAACGTCGGCGTGCTCGGAATCGCGGGCGCGCCGGACGGAGCCTTCGCGGCGGCGGGTACCGGCGCCGCCTTCGCGCCGCCGCTTGCCGCTGCCTGCTCGATGTCCGACTTGACGATCCGGCCGTGCGGACCGGAGCCGACCACGCGCGACAGGTCCAGCCCATGCTGCTGTGCCAGGCGCCTGGCAAGCGGGCTGGCGAAAATGCGGCTGCCCGACGCCGCTGCCGGCGTCGCCGCCGGAGCCGGTGCGGCGGCTGCTGGCGCAGCGGGTTTCGGCGCTTCTGATCTGGCGGCCTGGGGAGCTGGCGCCGGAGCCGGAGCGGCCTTCGGCGCAGGTGCCGCGCCGGATGCCTTGATATCGCTTGCGCTCTCGCCTTCCTCGAGCAGAACGGCGATCACGTCATTGACCTTCACGCCCTGGGCGCCTTCGGGCACCAGGATCTTGCCGAGCTTGCCTTCGTCGACCGCCTCGACCTCCATGGTCGCCTTGTCGGTCTCGATTTCGGCGATCACGTCGCCGGATTTGACGGCGTCGCCTTCCTTCTTCAGCCAGCGCGCGAGATTGCCCTCGGTCATGGTGGGTGAGAGGGCGGGCATCAGGATGTTGATGGGCATGACCCGGCCTCCTTACTTGTAGGTGACGCGCTTGGCGGCTGCGATGATGCTCTCCGCTTGCGGCAGAGCCAGCTTCTCCAGATTGGCGGCATACGGCATCGGCACGTCCGCGCCGTGCACCCGCACCACCGGCGCATCCAGCCAATCGAACGCCTGCTCCATCATCACGGCGGCCAGCTCCGATCCGATGCCGGCGAACGGCCAGCCCTCTTCCACCGTCACCAGGCGATTGGTGCGCTTGACCGAGTTGACGATGGTCTCCGTGTCGAGCGGGCGGATGGTACGGAGGTCGATCACCTCCGCTTCGATACCCTGCTTCGCGAGTTCTTCCGCCGCGGTCATCGCGACGCCGACCATGCGCGAGAAAGCCGTGATGGTGACTGCATCACCCGGTCGGACGATCTTCGCCTTGCCGATCGGCACGATCCAGTCCGGATCCTTCGGTACCTCGAAGGTCTGGCCGTACAGCACCTCGTTCTCGAGGAAGATGACCGGGTTCGGATCACGGATCGCCGACTTGAGCAGGCCCTTGGCGTCGGCCGCCGACCAGGGCGACACCACCTTGAGCCCCGGGCAATGTGCGTACCAGCTCGCGTAGCATTGCGAATGCTGGGCGGCAACCCGCGCCGCCGCGCCGTTCGGGCCGCGGAACACGATCGGGCACCCGAGCTGGCCGCCGGCCATGTAGAGGGTCTTGGCGGCGGAATTGATGATGTGATCGATCGCCTGCATGGCGAAGTTGAAGGTCATGAACTCGACGATGGGCCTGAGGCCGGCCATCGCGGCGCCGACGCCCATGCCGGTGAAGCCGTACTCGGTGATCGGCGTGTCGATCACGCGCTTGGCGCCGAACTCCTCGAGCAATCCCTGGCTGACCTTGTAGGCGCCTTGATACTCCGCGACCTCCTCGCCCATCAGGAAGACGCTGGGGTCGCGGCGCATCTCTTCCGCCATCGCATCGCGCAACGCTTCACGGACGGTCTGGGGATGGGTTTCGCCCTTGTAGTCGCTCTCGACCGGCGCGGCCGCCGGCTTTGGCGCCGCTGCGGCAGCCGGCGCCGCCGGCTTCGTCTCGGCCGCAGGTGCCGGTGCCGGAGCGGGCGCCGCCTTGGGCGCGGCTTTCGGGGCAGCGCCGGCCTGTTCGCCCTCGCCGCGCACGATGGCGATCGGCGTGTTGACGGCGACGCCTTCGGTGCCGGCGGGAATCAGGATCTGGTCGAGGATGCCTTCCTCGACGGCCTCGACTTCCATCGTTGCCTTGTCGGTCTCGATTTCCGCCAGGATATCGCCGGGCTTCACCGCGTCGCCGACTGACTTGCTCCACTTCGAGAGCTTGCCTTCCGTCATGGTGGGAGAGAGAGCGGGCATCAGAACTTCAACGGCCATGTTCGCCTCCCTTCCTCACGCCTCGACCAGCACGTCGGTCCAGAGCTCCGATGGATCCGGCTCCGGCGACTGCTGGGCGAATTCGGTGGCGGCCGACACGATGTCCTTGATCTCGCGATCGATGTCCTTGAGCTTCGCCTCGTCGGCGACCTTGTTGCTCAGGATGTATTCGCGCAGGCGGTCGATCGGGTCGTGCTCTTGCCGCATCTTCGCGACTTCTTCCTTGCTGCGGTACTTGGCCGGATCGGACATCGAATGGCCGCGGTAGCGGTAGGTCATCATCTCCAGGATGAAGGGCCCCTTGCCTTCGCGTGCGAAGGCAAGCGCAGCGGCGCCCGCCTTGCGCACGCTCATCACGTCCATGCCGTCGACCCGCTCGCCCTGGATGCCGTAGGCGGTGCCGCGCTTGTAGAGCTCCGTGCCGGCGGACGAGCGCTGCACGCTGGTTCCCATGGCGTATTTGTTGTTCTCGATCACGTAGACCACCGGCAGCTTCCACAGAGCCGCCATGTTGAAGCTCTCGTAGACTTGGCCCTGGTTGATCGCGCCATCACCCAGGTAGCACATGGTGACCTTGCCATCCTCGCGGTACCTGTGCGCGAAGCCGAGGCCGGTACCGAGCGGCACTTGGCCGCCGACAATTCCGTGGCCGCCATAAAAGCCCTTTTCGCGGCTGAACATGTGCATGGAGCCGCCTTTGCCCTTGGAATATCCGCCGCGCCGCCCGGTCAGTTCTGCCATCACACCTTTGGCGTCCATGCCGCAGGCCAGCATGTGGCCGTGATCGCGGTATGACGTGATGACGGTGTCGCCCTCCTCGGCCGCCGCCTGCATGCCCACCACCACGGCTTCCTGGCCGATATAGAGATGGCAGAAGCCGCCGATCAGGCCCATGCCGTAGAGCTGGCCGGCCTTTTCCTCGAACCGGCGGATCAGGAGCATGTCGCGATAGTGTTTGAGGATGTCTTCGGGCGCGGAGTCACCGCCGCTTTTGGCAGCGCGGCTTTGAGCGGGTTTCGCCATGGTTAAACCCCTGACTGGCTGGAGTGGCGAGCTAGGAACGAACGGGCGGCTCTGGCCGCTTTTCGGGGATTATGGTTAGCGAAATGGCAAAATGCAAGGCCAGTAAAATATTGTTTTTTATGGCAAATCTGTGATTAACTCGATTGCGGTTAACCGCAGAATTTTCGCTATCTCTGAGGCGTGCCGACGGTTGGTTTATTGCTCGGAAGGAAGATCACGACATCATTCGGATCGCTGAAGTTCAGCATGACGCGCGCCCGCTCCTCCAGCATGTCGAGATCAAGGGAGGAGTTGCTGAGCAGCGCCACCCGCTGTTCCAACGCAGCACGGTCGGCATTGCTTTGCGTCAGTTCCTGCTGCGCCGTCTCGAGCTGCTGGTTGACCCGGAGCCAAGCCAGAATGCCGCGGTCGCCCTGGACAGCGTGATAGATGAAATAGCCGGCTACGCACGCACCCAGCAGCTGGGCCGCCAGGGACTTGAGTCGCCGCTGAAATTCACGCCGGATCTGCATGAGCAGACGGAATCACACTCGGATTCATCTCGTCAACAGAATTGCTGAAATGCAGGGCGCGAAGCTGTTCGGCAGCCCCTCTTTCCACGCACCGCCGTCGCAGCCAAGATCGGAAGCGATCCGATGGCCAGCCGGGAGAAGGACCAGCTGATGGAGAGGATGGCATGACCCGAACCCTGCAAGTCGCCCGCGAGCTCTATTTCGGCGATTCAGCTGCGGCCCACCGGTTCCGCTACGCCTTGCTGGCGTTCGACCTGCTGATGATCGCCTTCATCGTGGTTTCCTCATTCTTCCATGGCGCCGGTGTCGTCGAGGTCCTCGATGCCGTGTTCGGGATCATCATCCTGGTCGACACCATTGTCCGGATTGCCGCCTCGGAACGGCGATGGTCTGAGGCGCTGCAGCCGGGCACCATCGTCGATTTCGTGGTCATCGCGTCACTCCTGGCGCCGGTTACCGGCGAGAACCTGGCGTTCCTCAGGGTGCTGCGGGCGCTACGCCTGCTGCGGTCATACCGGATCATCCGGCGGCTTCGTCAGGACGTGCCATTCTTTCGCCGCCATCAGGACGTCATCCTGGCGGCGGTCAATCTGGGGCTGTTCATCTTTGTCATGACCGCGCTGGTGTTCGAGACCCAGATTGACCGCAACGCGAACATCCGCAATTTCGCCGATGCGCTCTATTTCACGGTCACGACCCTGACCACGACCGGGTTCGGTGACATCACGCTGCCGAATACCGAAGGGCGGCTGTTGTCGGTCGCCATCATGATCTTCGGGGTGTCGCTGTTCCTGCGACTGATCCAAGTGCTGTTCCGGCCGAGCCGCAAGAGCTGGCGCTGCAGCGGCTGCGGCCTGACCCGGCATGAAGCCGACGCGATCCATTGCCGGCATTGCGGCACGCTGCTCAACCGGCCGCACGAGGATTACGGCTGAGCGTCCGGGGGTGCGCTAGCGTCCCTTGCGGGCCAGCGCCGCGCGGCCGCCGTAGCGCGCGGCGGAACCCAGGCCTTCTTCGATCCGCAGCAGCTGGTTGTATTTGGCGATGCGGTCGGAGCGCGAGAGCGAGCCGGTCTTGATCTGGCCGCAATTGGTGGCGACAGCGAGGTCGGCGATGGTGGAATCCTCGGTCTCGCCTGAGCGGTGGGACATGACGGCGCGATAGCCAGCCTTGTGCGCCATCTCTACGGCGGTCAGGGTTTCGGTCAATGTGCCGATCTGGTTGACCTTGACCAGGATAGCGTTGGCGATGCCGCGTTCGATGCCGGTCGCCAGGCGCTCCGGGTTGGTGACGTAGAGGTCGTCGCCGACCAGCTGCACCTTGTCGCCGATGGCGCGGGTCAGCGCCTTCCAGCCGTCCCAATCATCCTCCGCCATGCCGTCCTCGATGGAGAGGATGGGATAGGAAGCGATCAACTTGGAATAGAGCGCCACCATGCCGGCGCTATCCAGGACCTTGCCCTCGCCATCGAGATGATATTGGCCGTTCCTGTAGAATTCGGTGGAGGCGGTATCGAGCGCCAGCGCGACCTGGTCGCCGGCCTTGAAGCCCGCTTTCTCGATCGCCTTCACGATGAAATCGAGCGCGTCCTCCGCGCTTTTCAGATTGGGGGCAAAGCCGCCTTCGTCGCCGACATTGGTGTTGTGGCCGGCAGCCTTCAGCTGTGCCTTCAGCGCGTGAAACACTTCCGAGCCCCAGCGGATCGCCTCTGCGCAGCTCTCGGCCGCGACCGGCATGATCATGAATTCCTGGAAGTCGATCGGGTTGTCGGCGTGCGCGCCGCCGTTGATGATGTTCATCATCGGCACCGGCAGGATGCGCGCTTTGTGCGCCGCCGACATAGCGGTAGAGCGGCAAGCCAGCTTCCGCGGCAGCGGCCTTCGCCACCGCGAGGCTGACACCCAGGATCGCGTTGGCGCCCAGACGGGCCTTGTTGGGCGTGCCGTCCAGCTCGATCATGATCTGGTCGATGCGCACCTGGTCGGCGCCGTCCAGACCACCCACAGCATCCTGGATCTCGCCGTTCACCGCCTCGACTGCGTTGAGCACACCCTTGCCGAGATAGCGGCTCTTGTCGCCGTCGCGCAGTTCGACCGCCTCATGCGCGCCGGTGGAGGCGCCGGACGGAACGGCGGCACGCCCGCCGGCGCCGCTTTCCAGCGTTACGTCCACTTCCACGGTCGGATTGCCGCGGCTGTCGAGAATCTGCCGCGCATGCACATCGACGATCGCACTCATGCCTTGCTCCCTGGAGACGGTTCGCGCCCGTTATATCGCAGAGGCTGTGACGGTCTAGCGAAATTGCTGTGGCCGAGGCGGCCTCACGGCCGAGCCAACGCGCGCCATGCCAGCAGCATCAGCCCAGCCGCCAATGCAAACCCGGCCCCGGCCAGGAAGGTCGCTTCTGGGCTGAAGCGGTCCCAGATCCACCCCGCTGCCAGGCTGGCGGCCAGCAAAGCCGCACCGGTCGCCAGATTGAACAGGCCGAAGGCCGATCCGACCAGCTTGGGAGGGGCATGCTCGGCGACGAGCTTTGCCAGCACGCCTTGCGTCAGGGCCATATGAGCGCCCCAGAGCGTGATGCCGAGGAATGCGCCGACGAGGCCCGGCGCCAGTGCAAGCAACAGGTCGGACGCGATCAGCGTCGCGACGCCCGACAGCAACAACCCGCGTGCCCCAAGCGAATCCGCCAGCGCCCCGGCCGGATATGCGCCAAGTCCGTAGACGATGTTCATGACCACCAGAACCAGCGGCGCCAGTGCGAGCGGCAGGCCCTCCCCGGTTGCCCTGAGGATCAGGAAAGCTTCGCTGAAGCGCGCCAAGGTGAATACGACACCGATCGCAACAACGCCCCAGAAGCCTCGACCCAGGCGTGTCACGTCGCGCGCATGGATGGGTGCTTCGGCGTCGACCGTACCGGCATCTCTGGCGCGATCCTCGACGCCCGCGAGTACCAGCACGACCGCTCCCAGCGCTGGCACTACAGCAATCCAGAACACGGTGCGCATGTCGTCTGCAAAGACATACATCAGCGCGATTGCAAGCAGCGGCCCCACGAAAGCGCCGATCGTATCGAGCGACTGGCGCAGGCCATAAGCGCGTCCGCGAATATGCTGCGGCGTTACATCTGCAACGAGGGCGTCGCGCGGGGCACCCCGCAATCCCTTGCCGATCCGGTCCGCGAAACGCGCGCCCAGCACGACGGCAGCGCTTCCCGCCAGCGGAAACAATGGCTTTGACAATGCCGCGAGGCCGTAGCCCATCAGGATGAGCGGCTTGCGCCGTCCGATCCGATCGGAGAGGTAGCCCGAAAAAACTCTCGCGATCGAGGCGGTCGATTCCGCGACGCCATCGATCAACCCAACCATGGCCACGCTGGCGCCAAGAGTTCCCGTCAGAAATAGCGGGAGCAATGCATGGATGATTTCCGACGACATATCCATGCACAGGCTGACAAAGCCCAGGACCCAGACCGTGCGCGGAATTGCGACACGGCCGCGCGACGGCGCGCCGCGTGACCCCTGATTGCCGTCCATTATCGCAAGCCGTGGGATTTCAAGGTGTCTTCGATGCTCCGGTCGAGCAGGCCACGTTCTCCCGCGGCGAGGTCCGTCATCACGCTCATCGTCTGCTTGGGGCAATCCTGGACATCCGCCAGGCTGAGATTGAGCGCGCTGACCAGGTCGTTCAACGTGACGTCATTGAGGTCGCGCGCCAGGACCCAGCGGCGGTTGTCGCTCCGCACCACAAAGCGCGCGCCGCGCAAGAGATCCATCACATAGGTGAGCTTGCCGATTTCCGCGCCCAGGTCGCGGCTCAGATAGTCCAGCTTCTCGCCGCCGCTTGTCGTGCTTTGGACCGCGCGCAAGCTGACCAGCGCGCCGAGTGCAAGACCAAGGACGTCGCCGCGCCGCGGCCGCTCGTCGGGATCCCGGCGGCCGGATCGCCATTCAGGCAATGAAGCCGTGATCTCCGCGCCGATGAGCACCACCAGCCACCCCAGATACATCCAGATCAGGAAGAACGGCAGAGCCGCGAGTGCGCCATAGAGCGTCTGATAGTTGCCGAGAAATCCGAGGTATAGTCCGAAGCCGCGCTTGAGTAATTCGAACATGAACGCGGCAATCACGGCGCCGCACGCGGCATCGATCCAGCGGACCGGCCGGGTCGGAATCAAGCGATAGAATAGCAGGAAACCCACCGCCTCCAGGATAAAGGGCGCGAGCATGGAATAAAGCCGCACAGCAATCGAGATATTGGCGATCCCGGCCGACTGGGCCAAGGCGAAGGCGTAGCCGGACACCGAGAACGCCACGCCGAACAGGATTGGCCCCAACGTGATCAGCGCCCAATAGATCGGGAAGCGCTGGATCTTGAATCCGCGTCCGCCGCCCCAGATGCGGTCGAATGCCGTCTGAATCGTGTTGATGAGGAGGACCGCCGTGATCGCCAGACCGAGGATGCCGACGCCGGTCGTCTCTCCTGCATTGCGGATGAAGGTCTGCAGATGACCCTCAATGACCACCGATAGGCTTGGCGCCGTATTCTCGATCAGCGCACGCAGCATCGAATCCCGCATATTGCTGAATGCCGGAAAGGCGGCGAACATGGCGAGGCCGATGGCCAGCATCGGCACCATCGCCAAAAGCGAGGTGTAGCTGAGCGATGAAGCAACCGAGGGGCAGGAATCGCGAGTGAACCGGCGCGCCACGTAGCCGATCAGGCTGTAGGCCTTGTGTCTGGGAATGCTGGTGATGATGTTCTGAAGCTGGCCGAAGCGGCGCCCTTCGGCCTCTTCGGTCGCGCTCGCGGGCTGCACTCCGGAGTCTCGGCCATCGCCTTCCATGCGAAAAGCCTAGGCCCGATTGCGCGCCACGGTCAATTGCCCAGCAGGTCCGTGACTACGGCTCTTCATCCTCGCCAGCGCCGGATTCATCCCCGGACTCGTCGGCGTCTTCGATGCTGGGGACGGCCGTATCGACCAACCAGAACGGTCCCCAGGGAAACACCCCCGCACCGCCGATCTGGCAGCTCTCGGGTAGCTCCTCCGGCTTGGGCGCGACCCATTCGATCGCGAGCGGCGTCCGCTTGAAGGTCAAGCTGCAATCGCCGCCGTCGGTTCCCTGGTAGGTGACGATGAGCGCGCCATCGGAATACTGGCCGTCCGCCGTCAGCTCCCACATCGCCGCCGGCCCATTGTCCCATGCTGACGGCACGGAACCGAAGCGCATCATAAGCCAGCCGGTTTTCACTTTGCCCAGTTCAAGCTCCGCGACCTTGAGCTCGCTCCAATAGCCATAGCCAGCATAGCTGTCATAGGTGCCGCTGATGCCCGTGATGGTCTCAGCCTTCGGCAACGCCTTCTGCGCGTTCTCGAGAGTTGCCGTGGCCTTCTGATCATGGTCGAAGGCGGTTGCCGCTGCCTGCGCCCAGGCATGCGCCATCAATGGTTTGCCGAGCTTGAGATTGACGTCGGTGAGGGACTCAAGGGCCGCACGCAGGTGAACATCGTCGCCCGCCCCGGTCGCCAGATCCGCCTCCGCCACCAGCGCATCCAGCGCCTGCTCGAGCCGGCCGCCCGCGATATCGGACTTGGCGCGGGCTTCGCAGTCTGCGGCGTCGGTGCAGATGTCGTACGCGGTGGCAGATGCTCCGGTTGCTGCCATCACCAACAATGCAAGTCCGATGACTTTCAGTTGGCGCATGGAGCTCGACCGGCGTCAGGGAGCGATGTTCTCGATCGGCCGGGACTTGGCGATCTTGTCGAGCGCGAGCAGCGTTTCCAGCACGCGGCGCAGGTGCTTGAACGGCACCATGTTGGGGCCATCGGACGGCGCGTGATCCGGATCCTGATGAGTTTCCATGAAGACGGCCGCGACGCCGACCGCAACGGCCGCGCGCGCCAGCACCGGCACGAACTCGCGCTGCCCACCGCTCGACGTGCCCTGCCCGCCCGGCTGCTGCACCGAATGCGTGGCGTCGAACACCACGGGATAGCCGGTGTCGGCGAGGATCGGCAGAGCGCGCATGTCGCTGACCAGCGTGTTGTAGCCGAAGCTCGCGCCGCGTTCGCACAGCAGCACGTTGTCGTTGCCGGCATCGTGGCACTTGGCGGCGACGTTCTTCATGTCCCACGGCGCCAGGAACTGGCCCTTCTTGATGTTGATCGCGCGGCCGGTCTTCGCCGCCGCCACCACCAGGTCGGTCTGCCGGCACAGGAACGCTGGGATCTGCAGCACGTCGACCGCTTCCGCCACCGGCGCGCATTGCTCCGGCGCATGCACGTCGGTCAGCATCGGCACATCGAACGTTTCGCGCAGCTCCGCCAGGATCGGCAGGCTCTTCTCCAGGCCGAGGCCGCGCGCAGCCGTGGCGCTGGTGCGATTCGCCTTGTCGAAGCTGGTCTTGTAGATGAGCCCGATTCCGAGCTCGCGTGTGAGCTCGGCCAGGGCGCCGCACATCTCGTGCGCATGCGCCCGGCTCTCAAGCTGGCAAGGACCGGCGATCAAGGCCAGCGGCCTGTCGTTGCCGACCTCGATGTTGTGGATCTTTACGTGGCGCGGTTTGGTCATGACAGCCACTCTACACCAGGCGCGATTGCGTCACCGCCGCGCCGATGAACGAGACGAACAAGGGGTGCGGCTCGAACAGGCGCGACTTCAGTTCCGGATGGAACTGGACCCCAATGAACCATGGATGGTCGGGAATTTCCACGATCTCCGGCAGGATGCCGTCCGGCGACATGCCGGAGAACAGCAATCCCTGCTTCTCCAGCCGTTCCTTGTAGTTGATGTTGACTTCATAGCGATGACGGTGGCGCTCGGAGATCGCATTCTTGCCGTAGATGTTCGCGACGGCGCTGCCTGGCTTCAGGATCGCCTCGTAGGCGCCAAGACGCATGGTGCCACCCATATCGCCGCCGGCCGCACGCTTCTCCAATATGTTGCCGCGCACCCATTCCGTCATCAGGCCGACCACCGGTTCCGGGCACGGGCCGAATTCGGTCGAGCCGGCGTTCCTGATGCCGACGAGATTGCGGGTCGCCTCGATCACCGCCATCTGCATGCCGAAGCAGATGCCGAAATAGGGAATCTTGCGCTCGCGCGCGAAACGCGCCGAGTTGATCTTGCCTTCCGATCCCCGCTCGCCGAAGCCGCCGGGTACCAGGATGCCGTGAACTCCCTCGAGGTGCTGGACGGTGTCTTCGCGCTCGAAGATCTCGGAATCGATCCAGTTGAGCTTGACCTTGACGTTGTTGGCGATGCCGCCGTGGCGCAGGGCTTCCGCCAGCGACTTGTAGGCGTCGAGCAGCGAGGTGTATTTGCCGACCACGGCGATATTGACTTCGCCCTCTGGCGAGCGGATGCGGTCGACTACTTCCTGCCACCGAGACAGATCTGGTTCTTTTCCGTCGACGCCGAAATGGCGGCAGACTTCGCGGTCGTAGCCTTCGGCATGATAGGCGAGCGGCACGGCATAGATCGTATCGACGTCGAGCGCCTGGATGACCGCGCTCGGCCGCACGTTGCAGAACTGTGCGATCTTGCGCCGGCTGTCGGCGGGAATTTCGCGGTCCGAGCGGCAGAGCAGAAGATCCGGTTGGATACCGACGGCCTGCAGCTCCTTGACTGAGTGCTGCGTGGGCTTGGTCTTGAGTTCTCCGGCGGCGGGAATGTACGGCACGAGAGTCAGGTGCACGAACATCGCGCGCTCCTTGCCCAGCTCGTTGCCGAGCTGCCGGATCGCTTCCAGGAATGGCAGGCTTTCGATGTCGCCGACCGTGCCGCCGATCTCGCACAACACGAAATCCTCGTCATGCAGATCGGCCTTGATCCATTCCTTGATCGCATCGGTGACGTGGGGAATGACCTGGATGGTCGCGCCGAGATAATCGCCGCGCCGCTCTTTCGCGATCACGTTCGAGTAGACCTTGCCCGTCGTGACGCTGTCGGTCGCGCGCGAGGAGATGCCGGTGAAGCGCTCATAGTGGCCGAGATCGAGATCGGTCTCCGCTCCGTCATCGGTTACGTACACTTCGCCATGCTGATACGGGCTCATAGTGCCCGGATCGACATTCAGATACGGATCAAGTTTGCGCAGGCGAACCTTGAAGCCCCTGGCCTGCAAAAGCGCGCCAAGAGCCGCCGACGAAAGCCCCTTCCCCAATGAAGAAACCACGCCGCCGGTGATAAATATGAAGCGAGACATGGGCCGACTTTATGGAACGAGTCGGGCGCGCCCAGCAAGGAAACAATCTCCGCTGGACTCATCCGAGTCGGATTGACGAATACCGCCGTGAGAGGGAGATTTAGTCCCCCGCCGGAACCGCCGGAGTCGCTGGCTGTGCCGGGGCGTTCTCAACCGGCGCCGTGTTGCCGGATTCAGGTGCGCCAGCCGGCGCAGTCCCACTCGCAGGTGCCGTCACAGGAGCCGTCGTTCCGCTGGTCGCCGGAACCAGCGGGCCATGATTGTTCGTACGACTGCCGATTATGGCCAGTGCCAGGCTGGTGACGAAAAATGCGGTTGCCAGGATGCCTGTCGTCTTGCTGAGGGTGTCGGCCTTGGCCCGGCCGGACATTAGGCCGCCGAGGCCACCGCTGCCGCCTCCCAGCCCGCCGATACCCGCTTCCTTCTTCTGCAAGAGGATTACGGTGACCAGCGCCAGGGCGATCAGAACGTGAATGACCAGAATGATTGCCATTGAACTCTATCCAAGCTTCCCGCAAACGGCGCGGGTTCTAGCCGCTTTTCGGCGGCTTCGCCAGTCGGAATATTGGCCTAGGTCCCGACCGCGGCAAGGGCGATCGCCCAAAATTCCTCGGCCTTGAGGCTGGCCCCGCCGACCAGCGCGCCATTGACCTCCGGAACGTGCATCAGGCTGGCGGCGTTGGAGCCCTTCACCGAGCCGCCATAGAGGATGCGCATCTCCGCCCCATCCTTGAACCAGCCGATCAGGAGCTTGCGGATATGGGCGTGGACGGCAGCCACATCGTCAGGGGTCGGGGTGCGGCCGGTGCCGATCGCCCAGACCGGCTCATAGGCAACCACCAGATTGGCGGCGTCCGCGTCCGCCGGGAGCGACCCTTCGAGCTGCGACGAAATGACATCCAGGGTCGCGCTACGGTCGCGTTCGGCCTCGGTCTCGCCAACGCACACGATTGCGATCAGGCCGGCTTCATGCGCGGCCTTGGCCTTGGCGGCGACCAGCTCGCTGCTCTCGCCGTGATCGGCGCGGCGCTCGGAATGGCCGACGATGACGTAGCGGCAGCCGCAATCGACCAGCATCGCGGCAGCCACGTCACCGGTGTGGGCGCCTGATTGCCTGGTGTGGCAGTCCTGGCCGCCGACCGCGATGCCGCTGCCCTCGGCCAGCTTCGCCGCGTGCGCGAGATACGGCGCCGGCGGGCACACCAGCAGGTCGGCAGCCAAGTCCGGCTGCGACGCACGCCGCGCCTTGAGATCGGAGATCAGCGCCTCGGTCTGGGCGCGGCTGCCGTTCATTTTCCAGTTTCCGGCGATCAGGGGCCGCAGGCGCGAAGCGTTCATAGGCGACCGTCATCCTTGGTTCGATGGGCGGGAGACGCTTGTTAGCACAGCACTTTTTGCCCTGTCAGCCGTCCTGTTGCGAGCCTCGAAATGGGACGTTCCGGACCGGGCCGCTCCCTCGCCACCCACCCTTGTCGCACTGGGGGGCCATCCCTATGATGCGCGCCGATTTTTCAACGATTGGGGCATCATGCTCACTTCCATTCGCGGCAAGGCCAAGTCCTGGATCGTCAAGGTCCTGTTCGGGTTCCTGATCGTCGCATTCGCGGCCTGGGGCATTGGCGACATTTTCGCGCGGCGCGGCCTGACCAAGCCGGTGCTGCGCGTGGGCGACCTCACCTACTCGCAGCAGGAGTTCGACCGCGACCTGCGCCGCCGGTTGCAGCAATTCCGCCAGCAGGGCCTCGATATCAATGCGCAGCAATTCGCGGCGCTGGGCGGCATCGATCAGATTCTGAATCAGCAGACCAGCCAGATGCTGATGCGCCAATATGCCAACCAACTCGATCTCGCAATCCCGCAGGCGGTGGCGATTGCCGACATCCAGGCCAACCGCGCCTTCCAGAATGCGGCGGGACAATTCGATCGCGAACAGTTCCTGGCGCTGCTCAGCCAGAACGGATTGAGCGAGGGGGGTTATGTCCAGATGCGCAGCGACGAGATGCGTCTGCAGCAATTGAGCGGTCCGGCTTTTGCCGCCCTCTCCGTTCCGCCGGCGCTGACCGATCGGATCTATGCCTATCTCAACGAGACGCGCACCGCCGAATACCTGGTGATCCCGGACGCCAGCATGACCGACGTAAAGGATCCCGATCAGGCGGCGATCGAGAAGCACTACAACGATAACATCGCGCAGTATCAGCGTCCGGAATATCGCGCTTTTGTCGCGCTGCATCTGACGGCGGAGGACTTCGCCAAGGACATCGTGATCCCCGACGATCAGCTGAAGAGCGAGTACGAATCCCGCAAGGCCGAGTTCTCGACGCCGGAATCACGCGCGGTTGAGCAGGTCGTCGTGCAGGACCAGGCCAAGGCGGATGCGGTCGTCGCCGCCGTCAAAGGCGGCAAGAGCTTTGCCGATGCGGTCAAGGACGAGACCGGCGGCGCGCCGGTCGATCTGGGCGAGGTGACGAAGGACAAGCTGCCGACGGATATCGCGGACCAGACCTTCGCGGTTGCCGCAGACGGCATCTCCGAACCGCTGAAGAGCGCGTTCGGTTTCCACGTGGTGCATGTCAAGTCGATCACGCCGGGCGTCTCCAAGACGTTCGATGACGTGAAAGAAGAGTTGCGCCATGAGCTGGCGCTGGCCCAGGCCGGTGACGCCATGGTCTCGGTCGTCAACCAGCTCGACGACACGCTGGCCGGCGGCGCGTCGGTGGAAGACGCCGCGCAGCAGCTTCATCTGACGGCCCAGAAATACGACGCGGTGGATTTCTCCGGCAAGGATCGCGACGGCAAGGACGCCAACGTGGTGCCGGAGATCCTGAAGCTCGCGGAAGAGACGGAAGCGGGCCAGACCAGCCTCGTCTCCACCCTCAGCGACGGATCGTATGCCGTCGTTCAGGTCACCAGCGTCTCGCCCGCCGAAGCCAAGCCGCTTACCGAAGTGCAGGAACAGGTGAAGCAGGATTGGCTCGCCAAGGCGCGGCGCGATGCTGCCGATGCCAAAGCCAAGGACTTGGCCAGCAAGGCGCAGTCCGGCGATCTGATGGCGCTCGGCAAGGACCTGGGGCTGGAGCTGCAGATGAGCAAGCCGTTCACGCGCGACAAGGGCGACGGTCCGATCGACCCTGCCCTGGCCCAGAAGCTGTTCGGGCTGAAGCTCAGCGAGGCGGCGACCGGCCGCACGGCCGACGCCGCAATCGTCGCTCGCGTCTCAAGCATCATCCCGGCCAAGCCGGACGAGCACAAGGACGAGGTCGAGCAGCTTTCCAAGCAGCTGAAGGACGAATTGCGCAAGGATATGCTCGCCGAGTTCCTGGTGGCGCTCGGACAGCACATCACTGTCGAGCGCAACACCGACGTCGTCCAGCAGATGATCGCGGCCGAGCAATGAACGTCGAGCCGGATTTTGATCGCTTTGCCGCCGCCTACGAATCCGGCAAGCCGCAGGTCGTCTGGACGCGCTTGATCGCGGATCTCGAGACGCCGGTTTCGGCGCTGCTGAAGCTGGCGGATGGAAGGCCCAATTCCTTCCTCCTGGAATCGGTCGAGGGCGGTCGTTCGCGCGGCCGCTATTCGCTGATCGGACTCAAGCCCGATGTGATCTGGCGCTGCCGCGGCAACAAGGCCGAGATCAACCGCGACGCCCGGTTCCAGCCGGATCGCTTCGTCGCCGAGCCGGACGGCGCTCTGGCTTCGCTGCGCGCGCTGATCAATGAGTCGCGGATCGAGCTGCCGCAGGGTCTACCGCCGATGGCGTCCGGCCTGTTCGGCTACATGTCGTACGACATGGTGCGGCTGGTGGAAGAGCTTCCCGACCTGAAGCCGGAAAAACTCAACCTGCCGGACAGCATCTTCCTGCGCCCGACCGTGATGGCGATCTTCGACAGCGTCGAGGACATGATCACGGTGGTGACGCCGATCTGGCCCGGCGCAGGTGGAACCGGGGGCGGCAATGCGCGCGCGGCCTACAACCAGGCGCTCGAGCGGCTATCCGACATCGTCCAGGACCTGGATCGCGCGCTGCCACAGCAGCGTTCGAACAACGGCGTATTGCTCGATCTGCCGGAGCCCGAATCCAACATGGCGCCGGAAGCCTTCAAGGCGATGGTGGACCGCGCCAAGGAATACATCCTGGCCGGCGACATCTTCCAGGTCGTGCTGTCGCAGCGCTTCAGCTTACCGTTCCAGCTGCCGCCGCTGGCACTTTACCGCTCGCTGCGGCGGCTCAACCCGTCGCCATTCCTGTTCTATCTCGATTTCGGCCGCTTCTCCGTCATCGGCTCAAGCCCGGAGATCCTGGTCCGCTTGCGCGACGAGACGGTCACGATCCGGCCGATCGCCGGCACCCGACCGCGCGGCAAGACGCCGGACGAAGACCGCGCCCTCGCTTCCGATCTGCTGGCCGATCAGAAGGAGCTGGCTGAGCACCTGATGCTGCTCGATCTCGGCCGCAATGATGTCGGCCGTGTCGCCAAGGTCGGCAGCGTCAAAGTCACCGAGAAGATGACGATCGAGAACTACTCGCACGTCATGCACATCGTCTCGAACGTCGAGGGCACGATCGAGCGCAAATACGACGCGATGGATGCGCTGATGGCGGGCTTCCCCGCCGGCACTGTGTCCGGCGCGCCGAAGGTGCGCGCGATGGAGATCATCGAAGAGCTGGAGCCTGAGAAGCGCGGCATCTATGGCGGCGCGGTCGGCTATTTCGCCGCCAATGGCAGCATGGATACCTGCATCGCCTTGCGCACGACAGTCGTCACAGACGGAATCATGTATGTGCAGGCCGGCGCCGGCATCGTCGCCGATAGCGTGCCGGAGAGCGAACACCAGGAGTGCCAGCACAAGGCGCGCGCCCTGGTGCGCGCCGCGCAGGAAGCGGTGCGCTTCGCCGCCAGCGGCCGCGGCAACGCGTGAACACCGCCAACCCCGCGCGCACGCTGATCGAAGCTCTGATCGCATTCTACGGCCGACGAGACTATCCTGGCGATGTAGCCGCTGCTTCAATGCTGGACGCCGTCCACGCAGAACTCGCAGGCGTGGAGGCATTCAAGCCCCTGCCGGAACCGCGCGCGATCGCGGCGTCAGTGCTTCTTCAATCGGCGCTGCCACGAACTCCGCTCGGTGCGACAATCAGCCAGGCGATGCCGCTGTTCCGCTGGCGCCAGAACCCCAACTACACGGTCGCGAACATGGGCGCTGCTTTCATGGCGGGCTATGGCTATGTCGAGTTCGCCGGGCCGAAAGAAGCGCTGTTCTACGCTTCCGGCATACGGGTCGGGTTGCTGCTGCTGGGCCCGGGACTCCACTATCCACTCCACGCTCACCCTGCCGAGGAGGTCTATCATCCGCTCACGGCTGACGGCCTGTGGCGGCGCGGCGATGAAGCATGGCGCACGGTACCGGCGGGACACGCAATTCATCATCCGCCGATGATGCCGCACGAGAGCAAGGCGACGGATCGGACGCTGATCGCGCTCTATTGCTGGCGCGGCGACACCAGGACGGAAGCGCGCTTGGCGACCCGGCAGGAGTGACAGTCATTTCGCAACGCATCGTTGCGACGACGCACCGGGCGGATTAGCCTGATCTTCGCGAATCCGTGGAACAAGAGCTGGGGAGGCCGCCATGAAAGTCGATGCCAGCGTCGTCAAGCATCTCAACAAGCTGCTGAAGAACGAGCTGACCGCGATCAATCAGTATTTCCTGCATGGCCGCACCATCCGGCACTGGGGCTTCGAGCGGCTGGGCAAGAAGATCTACGAAGAATCGGTCGGCGAGATGAAGCACGCCGACAAGATCACCCAGCGCATCTTGTTGCTGGAAGGTCTCCCCAATTTGCAGGACCTCGGCAAGCTGCTGATCGGCGAGACCGTGCCGGAGTGCCTGAAGAGCGACCTCAAGCTGGAATATGCCGCGCGCACCGACATGGTGGCCGCGATCGCCCATTTCGAGAGCGTGAAGGACTACGTGTCGCGCGACCTCATCACCGGCATCCTCGATGACACCGAGAAGCACATCGATTTCCTGGAGACCGAGCTGGAACTGGTGCAGAAGGTCGGACTGCAGAATTACCTGCAGACCCAGATCGGCGAAGGTCCGTCGTCTTGACGAATGGCTATTCCGCCGCCATCAGATGGCGCTCGCCGGTGGCGACCGCCTCGTCGAGTATCTCGCCCATTGCATCCAGGCAGGAGCCGCATTGCGGCGAAGCTCGTTTGCCGCCGAATACCTGCTTGCAGCAGGTGGCGCCGGCCCGCGCGGCGTCGCGAATGTCGTGGTCGCTGATGCGGTTGCAGACGCAGATGATCATGCCGGCCCAATGATTATGCGAACAATTCGCAGCGAAGATACGCGGTGACGGCTGTCCCATCAAGCGCGAATGCGAACCGTTCGCAGAAATGTGACAGCTGATCAGGCTTGACACTAGCCACGCTAGATCAAAGACTTATACGCATTTCCTGAGAGATTTCAGCGCCGTGCTGCAATCCGCCGCAGGAGGCGGCCGCCCTTGATAGAGATCGCTCCCATCATCGCCTGGCTGGAGGGACCTGGGCGGCGCCTGATCGAGACCGAAGCCTTCGTGGAGGCGCTGGGTGAGCAGCTGGTTGAGGCCGGCCTGCCGGTCGACCGCATCACAACCGGCATCCCCATGCTCCACCCGCAGATCGCCTCCTCCAGCGTGGTGTGGGAGCCAGAGCGACTGACACGTGAGCGGCAATGGCAGATGACCAGCCTGACCCGCTCGATGTACGAGCGCAGTCCGCTCTATGTCGTCTATCGCGGCGACGGTCCGGTGCGCGCCAAGGTGACGAAGGAGCCGCAGCCGGAGGAGTTCGGCATCATCCCCGACCTGCGCGAGGACGGCTTCACCGACTATATCGCGCTGCCCGCGCCGTTCTCCGACGGCACCATCAAGGCCATGACGTTCGCCACCCGCCAGGAGAACGGGTTCGCCGATTCCGACATCGCGGCGCTGCAGGTGCTGATGCCGCACGTCGCCTTTCTGCTGGAGATCCAGACCCTGCGCCGGACCGCGCGGGTTCTGCTCGACACCTATGTCGGGCGCATCTCCGGCCAGCGCGTGCTGCAAGGCCAGATCAAGCGCGGTCAGGGCGAGGATGTGCGTGCCATCATCTGGTTCTCCGACTTGCGGGGGTTCACGGAACTGTCCGATGCGCTCCCGAACGAGGAGTTGATCGTGCTGCTCAACGACTATTTTGGCGCCCTCACCCGCGCGGTCGAAGAACAGCAGGGCGAGACGCTGAAATTCATCGGCGACGCGATGCTGGCGATCTATCCCATCGCAACGGCCTCCAGCGGCCGCCGCGCCGCCCAGCGCTCGCTTGCATCGGCGCGGGCCGCCCAGGCCCGGATCGCGGAGATCAACCTGGCACGCCGCGCCGCCGGCAAGGCCGTCATCCAATGGGGCCTCGCCTTGCACGTGGGCGAAGTGCATTACGGCAATATCGGCGGCGAGACGCGGTTGGATTTCACAGTAATCGGCCCCGCAGTCAATCTGGCTGCGCGGCTGCAGAACCTATCGGCACAACTCGGCGAAGGGTGCCTCATCTCCGACGAATTCGCTGCCTTGCTCCGGGACCGCAGCGAGCTGCGCGATCTCGGCGCGCGCGAACTGAAAGGCATCGCGGAGAAGCGCCAGGTGTTCGGGCTTGCCTAGGACAGACCTTTGGCGGCGATGACGGCAAGCTTTTCGGTGGCCTTAGCGACCGCATCGGTGACGCCGGCGATGATGGCTGCGTAGCGCTTGATCTTCTTCAAGCGTCTGAAGTCGTCCTGCAGTCCCGCATTGATCGTATTCATCTGGTGGAGCAGCTGGGAGACCTCGTCCGTATCGTCCAGCCGCTGCAGCGTAACGAACGAAAGCACGTTGAACTGATCGCGCACTTCCATCTGGGTCGCGCGCAACTGCTTGCGTTTTTCGATGTCGTCCGAAGACAACGGCCTTCCGCCCTTGAAAGCCGTAAAAACGATCGCATCGATCTCGGATTGCAGCTGATGGTCGAGCGCTGCCAGCTGCTGGCGGGCATTGCCGGCATCGGCGACCACTTGCTCGGGCGTTGGCGTCCGACCGTTCATGACCTAGCCCTCCTATTGCTGCGCGGCGAGCGCGCGGAGATCACGCAGGATCTTCGCCAGTTGCTCAGCCTGCGCGGCGAAATCCTGGATACGCGCATTCACTGTCGCCAGACTCATATGCTCGCCTTGGAGACTCTCCGCCAGGGCATCGTGCGCGGCAGCCATGCGCTGGAACATCTCGGGCGGTCCCTCGGCCAACAGCGCATCGAATTTGGCCGCCGCCTTGGCGTAGGCATCGTTGCCCGTACGGTCTCGGCTGGTCTGCGCTGCGTCCTGCGCTGCGGCGACCTCGTTCGCCATCTCGACGCGCGGCGCGGCCGCGACGCTCGAAGCGATGTCGAACAGGTCCGCGGCGCGACGGATCACCGGCTTGGCTTCCGCAGTTGCACGTTGCAGTCCCTTGAACTTCACGCGCTCGATGTACTGGCCGAGTACCCAGTTGACACCTTCGCCGACCGGCGTCGCGAATTGCGGGATGTCGGCCGGCGCGGCGCCCGGGGGTGTCTGAAGTTCCGAAACTGTCGTGGCAAGATGCTGGATGCTGCCCAGGGCCGCGTTCACGTCAGCCTCCACCTGCTGCGCGGTATTGTCCTCGAGGAGAGCCTTGAGATTCGCCGCATAGCCGTCGATCTCGCCCATCAGCAAAGTCATGCGTGTGAGCGGCGGCTCCGGCGGATAGTCCCCGGCGTTCTCTCCGTTCTTGTCGAGCACGATCAGGCGGCAGCGGTCTGACTCGACTTCGCAGTCATTGGACTCGTGAGTCAGGAGCAGGTCGCCTTTGGCGATGCTTTTGTCCAGATAGACACGATAGGCGGCGGTGACTTCAGCGTTCAGATCGGTCAGGGCCGACTTCGCATTGCCCGTCGCGGCAGCGAAATCGTTGACTGGCTTCGAGTAGTCCGCGGTCGAGCAAGCAGCGGCCCCGAGCGCGAGCAGCAGCGCGGTGATTGCACGTCGAGCAAGAAGCTGTCCCGCGTCCATTTCGCCCCCGCTGGCAAAGGAAGGAATGCACGGCAACAAAGACCAACATGCGCCATGGCAAACATCATGGCGCAAATATTCGAACGCGATGGTGATCGGGCAAAGCCTGCTGTTCCGCGCGGATACTGTAAAGCGGGTCGAAACGCAAAAGCGTTAACTTTGAAAGCTCACACCTGCTCAGGTGCTAAGAACGCGACCGCAGCTCCACCGGCTTGCCGTGCGGGGTGTGCTCGTAGGCGTCGATCCAGGCGGCCTTGCGGGCGGCGAGCAGATCGGCGCTCGCGATCTTCTTTTCCTGCACCAAGCGCTCGAGCGCCGCGAGCACGTGATGATAGTAGGTCGAGCCGTCGTCGGGGTCGCCGGCGGCTTGCGCGCGCTTGATGGCGGCGCCGAGCGCCTCCGCCCATTCGACGGTGGTGAAACAACCGGCCTGTTGCAGCACGACCGCCAGCGCCAGGGATTGTGCCTCCCAGGGTTCCGCAAACAACGGTTCGTTTTCCGCGCGGCGGATCGGCTGGAAGGCAGCATCGGCACACGCCTTCGGGTCAGGCAGGCTCAAGATAGCTCTCCCACAGATCGAGGTGGACGCAGTCGCGCGGGTTCGCGGCATCGCCCCACAAGTCGCGCGCCATGAAGCGCACGGTATAGAGATGTTCCGGCGCATCGCCCCGGCCATGCGCGCTGGCGTCGGGCAGGACGTGCCCGCCATGATGGCTGACGATTGTTCCGATCTTGCCTCGGGCGTAGCGCGGCAGGCGCGTGTGCCCTTCCGGCTGCATGGTGCGCGCCCGTACCCGCTGGCCCACGGCAAGAAGCGGCGCCGTGCTCAATGTGCGGCTGCTGTGTGCCCGATCGTGCAGGAAGCTCCAGACCGCATCGGCGCGCACGGCATCCTCGCGCTTGGCGGCGCCGGGTGCGGCCTTGCCGCGCGCCAGCTCCTCAGCCGAAATGTATCCGCTTTCCAGCAGCGCCTGCTCGGCGATGTAGAGCCATTGCTCGTAGTAGTTCTGGGTCAGATAGAGATCGGGCCGCAACGTCTCGCGCAGATAGCGGAAGCGGTCGACGCGGAAGCTCGGCGGATAAGTCAGGATGTCCACCATGGCGGCGGCCCTGCCCTCCCACGCCTCGTGGAAGGTCGGCTCATCCGGCTCGGCATGGACCGTGCCGAAGCCGTGCATGCCGCCCATGTCATGGATCGAGTTCACGCCTGCACCCTTGCAACGCCGATCATGGAATCCCGCGTGACCAGGGCCTCCAGTTGCGCCTCATTCAAGTGCGCGGTGCCGGCCGGCCGTTCGGGCACCACGAGATAGCGCACCTCCGCGGTCGAATCCCAGACCCGGATCTTCACATGCTCGGGCAGCTCCAGACCGAACTCCTTCAATACGCCGCGCGGGTCCAGCACCACGCGCGACCGGTACGGCGCCGACTTGTACCAGACCGGCGGCAACCCAAGCAGCGGGAGCGGATAGCAGGAGCAGAGCGTGCAGACGACGAGGTTGTGGACCTCCGGCGTATTCTCCAGCGCCACGATGTGCTGCCCCTGGCTGCCGAGCATGTCCATTTCGCCGATGACGGCGGTCGCATCGCTCAACAGCCGCTGCTTGAACGCCGGGTCGACCCAGGCCTTCGCCACCACCTTCGCGCCGTTGTGTGGGCCGATCTTGGATTCATAGGTCTCGACCCAGGCATCGATGGTGGCCGGATCGACCAGACCCTTTTCCGTCAGCAGGCTTTCCAGCGCCTTGACGCGCAAGGCAGGATCCGACGGCAGCTCGGAATGGATGTGGTGATGCCGCGCGATCTCGGCGCTGTCATCATGCGCGTGGCTATGCTGGGTCAAGATAGCTCTCCCACAAATCGGCGCAGGTCTCGTCGTGCGGCGAAGCGTCGGGCCCCCACAATTCGCGCATCGAGAAAGCAACAGTGTAGAGATGCTGGGGCGCCTCGCCCTCACCGTGCGCATTCGAGTCAGGCAGCACGTGCCCGCCATGATGTAGGCGCACAATTCCAACCTTGCCCCGCGCATAGCGCGGCAGGCGCGTGTGGCCGGACGGGTTGATGTTGCGTGCCCGCACCCGCTGACCGACCGCGAACAAGGGCGGCGCTTCCACCTTGCGCGCGAAGACGCCACCGGTTTTCTGCGCATTCCAGGCCTGGTCCGGCCGCATCGCATCATTGCGCTTGGCGCTGCCCGGCGCGGCATGGCCGCTCTTGATCTCCTCCGGCGTCGCCATGCCGCTCTGCAGCAGCGCCGCGACGTAGCTCATGTACCAGTGATCGTAGTATGACCGGGTCAGATAGAGATGCGGCGGGATGAGCTCGCGCACATGACGCCAGCGGTCGATGTTGACGCCGGGCGGAAAGGTCCCGCCGCGACGAATGCCGAGCATTCGCGCTTCCCACGGCGCATGGAACACCGGCTCGTCTTTCTCGTGCTCGATGGGACCGAGCCCATGCATCCCACCCATATCGTGAATGCCGTTCATGCTCTGTCTTTCCCCGGTGCCTTCGCTTTCGCTACGCCGATCATCGAGTCACGCGTGACCAAGGCGGCCAGCTCCGTCTCGTTCAGCTTTTCCGTTCCCGCCGGCCGCTCCGGCAGGACGAGATAGCGGAGCTCGGCGGTCGAATCCCATACCCGCACTTCGACCTCGTCGCCAAGGGTCAATCCGAATTCGGTCAGCACGCCGCGCGGATCGATCACCGAGCGCGCGCGATAAGGGGCCGCCTTGTACCAGCGCGGCGGCAGCCCCAGCAATCCCCACGGATAGCAGGAACACAGCGTGCAAACGACGAGGTTGTGGATCGTCGGCGTATTCTCCACGACGACAAAGTGCTGCGCTTCACGCCCCGTGAAGCCGAACGTCGCGATCGCTTCGGACGCATCCTGAAGCAGACGCGCCTTGAATGCCGGATCGATCCAGGCTCGCGCGACGATCGCGGCGCCGCGCCGCGGTCCGATCTTGTTTTCGTAGGCGTCGACCCAGGCATCGATTGCGGCCGGGTCGACCAGGCCTTTCTCGGTCAGCAGGCTCTCCAGCGTCTTGGTGCGTAACGCAGGATCGGACGGCACATCACTGTGCGCGTGCTCGCGCGGGTGATCGTGGTGGTGCGGATGGTCCGACAGCGATGACGGCAAGGACGTAGCTCCTGGGTTCGCGGTCTATGATAGGCGGTAATTGCTGCACAACCAACTGTGCCGACCATGCCGTTTGCGCATGGCCGTGCTTGTGCCATTCCAGCGCCAGGGCCTATCATGAGGTGTCGCGTGGGGAGGATCGTCTGATGTCGGTCCTAGGCGAACTGGCGGCCGTTCAACTTGAAAAGGCCGTCGCGGAAATGCGTGCGTTATGGAGCGGGCTGAAGGGTGGTGCGCGGGTGCCGTTGCGCAGCGCCTTCGGGCCAGAGACGCTCAAGCGCTGGCTGCCGAACATCGCAATCGTGGAAGCGGTAGGTGCGCCGCCGCGCTTCCGCGTGCGCCTTGCCGGAACGGCAGCAGTCAGCTACGCCGACCGCGACTTCACCGACAAGTTCCTCGATGAAGTGATCCCGCCCGAGCACTACGCTCTCACAATAGCACCCTACTTGCAGGCGATCGAAACTGGCGAACCCATGGAAGACGACGTCCATGGGCACCAGTTCGCTGCGCCGGACGGCACCAGTCTGCCGGTGCGGCGGCTCGTCATGCCATGCAGCAGCGACGGCGCGGCGATCGACCGGTTCGTCGTCGGGCTGTTCCTCTATCGGCCGGAGAGCAACGGCTCGTGAGTTGCGACTCCTAGTGCTCTTTCCGCCACTCCCACGGCATCGTGAAAGCGCTCGACCAGATGCCACGCTGTGATGCTTTCGCCTGATCCGCGGCGGACCGAACGACTTCACATTTGCAGTCATGAGATGGCACCGCCCAGCCATTCACGGCGAGCCATCCCGCCAGATCCTCGCCGCCGACCGTGCAGCGCGCCAGCCAACCATGATTGATGCCCTTGTCCATCGTGTCACACGTGACGCGCCGGTCGCCGATCAGCGTGGACAAGGCGGCGGCAGCTTCCCGCCCGCAGTGCCAAGCGCCTTCGTCGATTGTTGCGGTCCTGCGGAAACAAAGCTGTCCGGTCTCCGGTGCGTCGATGTCGAGGATATGGATCCGCTCGCCGCCGATCACGATTGAGTCGCCATCGACGACGGCAGCGCGGCCGGTAAGTGTTTCCGCTTCCGCTGCGGGCGCAGCCATGGCCAACGATGCAGCCACCATGATCGCGGCGATTACAGCCTTCGCATCCCAATCGGCAGACAGCCAGCACTGCATGATGCGCAATGGTCGCGCCGGCCGTCTTATCGGTCAATTGACGCCGATCATCGACATGAAGGATCGATTTTGCGATGCCCCATGGCGGACCGGCTATGCCGGCCCCTCATAGGCAGAATTGTTGATCTTCGTCGACACCGCCTTGGCGTCCATCCGGTGCGCGGGAAACGGATCGAGCATCGCCTCCAGCAGCATGCGATCCGACTGCGCCAGCCAGCTGTCGATCTCCTCCCGGTCGAAGATGACGGGCATGCGGTTGTGCCAGTTGCTCACCAGCTTGTTGGGGTGAGTGGTGACGATGGCATAGGTCTCCATCGCCTCGCCTTCCGGCGACTTCCATCTTTCCCATAGGCCGGCGAAACAGAAGGGGGCGCCGCCGTCGACCGTCAGCTGGTACGGCTTGGGCGGCTTGGGCAGACGGTCCCATTCGTAATAGGCCGTGGCGGGCACCACGCAGCGGCGATGCTTGAAGGCATCGCGGAAGAACGGCTTGGAGGAAACGTCTTCCGCCGGCGCATTGAACGGTTGGTTCTTGGTCTTCGTGGGATCCCACCAGAACGGCCGGAGGCCCCACTTCATGGGCACCAACTCACGCTTGCCGTCGCTCATCCGAATGACCGGACTGGTAGAGGACGGCGAGATATTGTGACGCGGCTGAACCCATTCCCCGTCCGCAACGCCAAACAACTGCCGGATGGCGTCGGGAGGCAATGTGAAGGCGTAGCGGCCGCACATATACCTTTGCTATCCGATCATCGGTTAATTGTCACACTTAACCGTCATCCGTTCACCCGTGGTTCATCCGCCGCCCGCCAGGATCGCGCCCCTGGGGCGGAGTTTGATGGAAATCGGGAGGTCGGGGACATGAACGGGTCCTCCGCCGCGCGCGAGCATCTCGACGTGATGGAAGCGCGGATCGCACAACAAGCCGCCTTGATCGTGGAACTCCGGGCATCCGGCGAGGATACATTCGAGGCAGCGCAGAGGCTCGCACTGCTACGCAGCGCGCTCGAGGAAATGCGGGTTCAGCTGGCTGGTTTGCTGCCGACCGAGGCCACTGCAGGTCTCAAGCCCGCGCGATAGACTGGGCATCGACCGGGCATTCTCCGGTCGATCGTCCCCATACAATGCGGCGCTTGAGGGTTTCAGCACGCATCGGTTACGGTCCCTGACCATTCACTCAACTGGGATCGACCGATGAGCGCGACATCGTCAACGCCCATGTGGCATGTGGCCGCCATCCTGCTTGCCCGGTTTATTTTTGCCGGGGTGTTCACGATGGCGGCAGTCTTCAAGTTCACCGACATAAACGGGACCAGCATCTATATCGCATCGGCCGGCTTCCCGATCCCGCTGGTGCTGGCCTGGCTGGCTGCGCTGTTTGAGGTGGCGCTCGTACTCTGCTTTCTGACCGGCGCCTTCTTCACGGAGGCCTCCCTGCTTGCCGCCGTCTATGTGCTCTTCCTCGCCTTCGCGTTCCATGGCCCTTCGCGCTGGCAAGCGAACCAGACGGAGTTCGGCTACTTCGTCGATCATTTCACCTTCATCGCCGGCCTGCTGCTTGCGGCGGTGCATGGCCCGGGGTCGAAGCTGGCGATGCGGTTGGGCTTGCTTGGCCGCTGAGACATCTCACTGTTGACCGCGGCAGCCAGAACCGCCGCGCTCCATTTGACATGGAAATTTCATCTAATTTGTGCCAGCATCGGTTGTCGGGCAACAGGGCCATGGCGTAGCGAACTTCCGCAGCCAACGGCGCGTTCGCGGGGCCAATTCGATTCCACGGACTTGGGGTCCGAGGCGGTGGCGAATGGCGCACCTGATCCGGTCAGTGGCCGACTTCGCATTTCGCAAGCTGATGCCCGAGACCTACAAGGAACGGCACGAACTCACATTCTGGCGCAAGAAGCACCGGGAAGAGCACGGCCGGCTCGGCAATCGGCATTATGAGCGCTTCTATACAGCCTTCTTCGGCCTCGATCGCGAGTACTACCGGGGCAAGCGCATCATCGACATCGGATGCGGGCCGCGCGGCAGCCTCGAATGGGCCGACATGGCCGCGGAGCGGATCGGCCTCGATTCACTGGCCAAGGAGTACATGAAGCTCGGGGCCGACAAGCACCAGATGACCTATGTCGATGGAGGCGCCGAAGCGATCCCCTTTCCCGAAGCGTACTTCGATGCGGCCTTCGCGTTCAATTCGCTCGATCATGTCCACGATCTCGCCCGCGTGGTCGCGGAGATCAAGCGCATCGTGAGGCCGGGCGGACTGTTCCTGCTGATCACCGAGATCGGCCACCCGCCCACAGCCACCGAGCCCCAGAGCTTCTCGTTCGATGTCATCGAACGGTTTGCGCCTGAATTCACGCCCACGTGGGACCAGGCATTCGAAATCGAGGGCAGCAAGGTCTATCAGTCGATCGAAGCCGGCGTGATCTATGATCGCTCGAACCCCATGCCGCGTCCTGCGCTGCTGTGCGTCAGGTTCCAGCGAAACGCGCTGCACTAGGCGAAGCGGCATAGCTGCGAATGCGTGACCGTATCACCGCGCCGGGCGCGACGTGCGACCGCACGCCGCAATCCTTGCCAGGCCCGCGTCAGCCTGCTGACAGCAAGTCCCTCGCAAAGTCGCCACGCCGTCCGGTTTGGGTCTGATCGCCTGGGCGAGCAGCGTCACGCCGCGCGGCCCTACGGAACGCGGTCTGCCATCGCGAGACACGAAATGAAGTGGCTGGTTGGGTTCGCGGCGCTTGCGCTCATCGTCGGCAATGCTCTTCGGAAACACGGTCTGGAAGCGGCGCGCGCCAATGCGTTCGGCAGCGCAGCCGCCCTCGCCGGCCAAAGGAAGAGCGCCGCGGGGAGCATCCTCAACGTGATCGGCGCCATTTGCGTGGCTGCCGCCGTCGTTCGGTGGTGGCTGTAGCGGGCAGCCGAGGCCGCTCGCCTTGTCCATTTTGGTTCTTGGAAAAATGGTCGGAGCGGCGGGATTTGAACCCACGACCCCCAGACCCCCAGTCTGATGCGCTACCAGGCTGCGCTACGCTCCGACTTCGCGTCTCAGGCGCGGCGGTCCTTACATCTGGGGGTGGACCAGCCGGCGCCGGTTATATAACGACCGCTGCCAAGGCGAGCAAGGACGACGGTGTAACAGTCGTTAACCCAGGCTCCCGGCGGAGGCCCTAGGCCAGAGCCTGCTTGCCGGCCGCGATGGCCCGGCGCAGGCGGTCCCGCAACTCAGTCAGCTCGCCAACCGCGGCCTTCACGTCGCGTACCTGATCGGCGCTCAAGGTTGCCCGGAACAGGGGCAGATCGGCGCTCGGCGCGGTTTCGCCCTGGGTCGGGCCTTCCTCGCCCTCCGGCCCGCCGGGGATGTCCTGCACCACCTCGCCGTCCGCCAGCTTCAGGCCGCCCTCGCGGATCAGCTTCTGGACGCCCTTGATGGTGTAGCCCTTGTCATAGAGCAGGCCGCGGATCGCCCGGAGCAGGTCGATATCCTCCGGCCGGTAGTAGCGCCGGCCGCCACCCCGCTTCAGGGGACGAATCTGGGCGAACTTGGTCTCCCAGAATCGCAGGACGTGCTGAGGCACTTCCAGTTCGTCCGCCACTTCGGAAATGGTGCGGAAGGCGTCGGCTGATTTCTCGACTCGCCGGGCGCGCGGTGCTGGTTGCGGAGCGGGTTGGACCTCTGGACGGCTGGCGGGCTTGGCGGTGCTCATGAGGTGATGCCTTTGTTGACCCGATCCTTGAGCACATGCGAGGCACGGAACACCAGGACCCGGCGCGGCTTGATCGGCACCTCTTCGCCGGTCTTTGGATTGCGTCCGATGCGCTCGCCCTTCATGCGTACCAGGAAGGAGCCGAAGGACGAGATCTTGACGCTCTCTCCCCGCGTGAGGGCGGCCGAAATCTCCTCGAGAACGGTATCGACCAGCTCGGCCGATTCGTTCCGAGACAGGCCTACCTCCTGATACACCGACTCGCTCAGGTCAGCGCGAGTGATGGTCTTTCCGGTCATGCGCGTCGTCCCCGTTCTGTCTGTCGCCACGTCTCGCGCGTGGCTTGGGCCTGCGAGTCTCTCGTAACAGGCCCGAAACAACCCTAACGAGTCACAATATATCAGTCAATTAAGGAACGATCTTAACACGCACACCCGAGTCGATTGCACACTATGGTAAACGCGCTGCCGCGTTACCAGCGCACAAGTGCGGAACCCCAGGTGAATCCCCCGCCCATCGCTTCCATCAATACCAGATGTCCGCGCTTGATGCGGCCGTCGTTCACTGCTTCCGCGAGCGCCAGAGGAATGGAAGCCGCCGAGGTGTTGGCGTGACGATCGACCGTGATGACCGCGCGATCCTCGGTCAGTTTCAGCCGATGGCCCATGCTGTCGATGATGCGCCGGTTGGCCTGATGCGGCACCAGCCAATCGACTTCATCCGCGGTGATGTTGTTGGCGGCGATGGCGACGTCGATCGCGGCGGCCAGGTTGACGACGGCATGGCGGAACACCTCGCGTCCGTCCATCTTCACGTGGCCGGTGGTCTGCGTGGCGGAGGGACCGCCATCGACATAAAGCCGCTCATAGTGCGCGCCGTCGGAGAACAAGTGCGTGGAGAGGATCCCTTGGTCGCGCTTGTCGCCCTGGCCCTCGCCCGCCTGCAGGACGACGGCGCCGGCGCCGTCGCCGAACAGCACGCAGGTATTGCGGTCTTGCCAATCGAGAATGCGCGAGAAGGTCTCGGCCCCGATCACCAGCGCGTTCCTGACCTGGCCCAGGCGGATGAAATTGTCGGCGGCGGCGAGGGCGAACACGAAGCCCGAGCAGACCGCGCCCACGTCCATCGCGAATCCCTTGGC
Organism: Dongiaceae bacterium; assembly: GCA_041398065.1. Taxonomy (GTDB): domain Bacteria; phylum Pseudomonadota; class Alphaproteobacteria; order Dongiales; family Dongiaceae; genus Dongia_A. Next base: position 221,518 of record JAWKVL010000002.1, read on the forward strand.
GCCCAGCACGTGCTGGACCCTTGTCGCGGTGGCGGGGAACGTATGATCCGGCGTGCAGGTACCGAGCACGATGCAATCGATGTCGCTGCCCTTCAGGCCGGCATTCTCCAGCGCCTGATGCGAGGCCGCGACCGCGAGGTCGGAGGTCAGCTCCCCTTCCGCCGCAATATGCCGCTGGCGGATGCCGGTGCGCTGGCGGATCCACTCGTCGCTGGTGTCGATGGTCTTCGCCAGCTCGTCATTGGTCACGATGCGGGCCGGCAAATATGAGCCGGCGCTGATGAGTCGGGAGCGTGTGACCATATCAATTCGACCTTAAAGCGATGCAGCAGTCTGTGCGGCGTCCGACGGCACAGTCAATTGCGCGAATTCCTGCTGCATCTTCGGGATCGCTTCATTCGCCACCATGTCGACCGCGACGCCGATCGCGTTCGCAAAACCGAAGGCGTCGGTGCCGCCATGGCTTTTCACGCAGATCCCGTTCAGTCCCATGAAGATTGCGCCATTATAGCGCCTGGGATCGAGCCGCGCGCGCAAGGCGTTGAGTGCCGGCCGCGCCATCAAATAACCAAGGCCCGCCATCCAGGAGCTCTTGAAGCTGTGGCGCAGGAACTGGCTGTAGAGCTTGACCGTTCCCTCGATGCTCTTGAGCGCAACGTTGCCGGTGAAACCGTCCGTCACGATCACGTCGACCGTGCCGCGCGCGATGTCGTCGCCTTCGACAAAGCCGTGGAACGTGCCGGGCACATGCGAGGCCTCGCGCAGCATCTGGGCGGCTCCGCGCACTTCCTCATGGCCCTTCATCTCTTCGGTGCCGACATTGAGCAGACCGATCGTGGGCTCCCGCACACCCAGCACTGTGCGCGCGAACACGCTGCCCATCACCGCGAACTGCACCAGGTTGGTGGCGTCGCATTGCACGTTGGCGCCGAGGTCCAGCATCACGCTTTCGGAACGCAGAGTCGGAAAGAACGAGGCGATCGCAGGCCGGTCGATCCCCGGCAGCGTCCGCAGCACGACCTTGGCCATCGCCATCAGCGCGCCGGTATTGCCGGCGGAGACGATCGCAGCAGCCTCGCCTTCATGAACGGCGTCGATCGCCAGGCGCATGGAGGATTTGCGGCCGGCGCGCAGCGCCTGGCTCGGCTTGTCGTCCATCTTCACTTCGGTTTCGGCGTGGCGGACGGTGCTGACGGCACTCAGGCCCGGCAGCCGGTCGATCATCGGCTTGATGCGCCGTTCGTCGCCGAAGAACAGGAAATGCGCCTCAGGGAAGCGCTGGCGTGCGATGTCGGCACCCCGGATCACCATCTCCGGAGCGTTGTCGCCACCCATCGCATCCAGAGAGATTGCCAGGTTGGCGCTCACCCCCCGATCTCCTTCCTGGGCGGCCGTTTCCCCCTATCCAGGCCGGCCACCGCGACGTCAGGAGGCGCTGGTCGTCGGCGCGACTTCCCGGCCGTCATAGTAGCCGCAAGCACCACAGACATGGTGCGGGCGCTTCAACTCACCGCAATTCGGGCATTCGGTCGCCTTCTGCACCTTCAGCGCGTGGTGGCTGCGGCGCATATCGCGACGCGAACTCGATACCTTCTTCTTGGGAACTGCCATCGTCCAGTCTCACTGCAAAATAAAAGGCAGCTATGCGCTGCCGCCAATTGGCGGGTTCATAGCCAATATCGCCCCTCGACGCAAGGTGTGAGCGCGGAAACCAGGGTTGCCAATCAACCATTGCCGGGCCGCTGATCAGCCCTTGCTGGTCTTTAGTTTTTCCAATATGGCGAATGGGTTAGGACGTTCCACCGCAGCCGGTTCCTGGGCCGGCTCGGGCTTCCACTCTGCCGGCACCTCGGCATCGGGCTTGCGGGGATAGGGATCGATGGCCAAGCCAAGCTGTTCGGCGGCCAGCTCGCCCAGATCGACCCATCCGTCAGGCGCCGGCTCGGGCGCATCGGCCGTCTCGGCGTCCAGCTCAAGATCCGCAACCGCCGGCTGTTCCCCTTCCATGAAATCGACCTCGAACCGCTCGTCGATATGCGCCGGGACCGGATCGAGCGTCACGACGCAGGCCTGGACCAGGTCGGCCGAGATCCGCCCCTTGACCCGCACCAGATCCTTGCGCACGCGCTTCAGGGCGAAGCTGGCCGCAAGGCTGCCCAGGCTGACGAGCCCGAAGCGCTCCGCTAACGCCGCCCGCTCCTTGTCGGTGGCGCTGATTTCCTCGCGGTGGAGGGTGCTGCTGATGCGGTCCAGCGGCAGCGGCCGGGAGAATTCCACAGAATCATCGGCGTGCATTGGTGCTCTCCAGCATTGCCGGCGGCTCCGGCAGCTTGCGCATCACGCTCGCATCGCAGATTTCCCTGAACGGCGCCTGCGCCACGTGAGCCCGGATCGCGCTCAGATGGCATGCCATTGCACCCACCTGATCGTCGCGCGGCTGCGTCGTGCCATAGACGTTGCGCCGGACGGTACGCTCGAGTTCCGCTCCATCCATCGACAGCGCGCGATCGTAGGCTTGTATGCGTCCGTTGAGTGCTTCGGTCATGGTCTTGATCCGCCGCCCGACGCCGAGATCGGCAACGCCGAGTTCGCGCAGCGAGCCGTCCAGGTCGGCGAACATCGCATCATAAATGGCTTGCGACAGCAGGTCAGCGTCGGGACCCTTGCCCTTCAAGCCGTGGAACAAGGCGTAGGCGTGCAGGCACAGCATCTCGAAGCGGCCATCGATCGTGTCCGGGACGCCGTAGAGGGTGTAGAGGACCGGCCGGCGCGCCCGCTCCGCGATCTGGCGATAGAGTTCGCGTCCCTCCGCCTGGAATCGCGGCGCCTTGAATAATCTCTTCAAAAACAACACGATAGCTGCGCCTCAAAACTTGACAGGGCGGCCTCTGGGTGCGAAGGTCCGCGCCGGGACGGTGTCCTTGCTGGGGCATAGCGCCAGCGGCGCGGCAACACAAGGGCGGCACGAAAGTTCGAGGGGCATGATCCAGATGAAGCGCCGCACTCGCCGCATCGCTTTGGCCGGCATGGGATTCGTGCTGGCCTTGACCGCCGCTGCTTGCACCCCGCGCATCGACCAGCGTGGCAACAAGCCGGACGATGAACAGGTGGTGCAGATCAATCCCGGGGTCGACGACAAGAACCGCGTGGCCGAGTTGATCGGCACGCCATCAGCGATTTCGACCTTCAACGACAAGACCTGGTACTACATCTCCAAACGCACGGAGACGATGGCGT
>JAWKVL010000003.1:0-22500 GCA_041398065.1 Dongiaceae bacterium
GAGCGGCGACTATCCGGTGCACCAGGCGATCGCCATCCGCGGCATCGTCGCGGTCCTGATCCTGCTCGGCTATATCGCTTACTCCGGCAAGCTTGCCAGCCTGCGCTCAGAGCGCACAGGTCTGTTGATCGTGCGCGGGCTCGTCCTGATGGTCGCCTATACGACCTACTATCTTGCGTTTCCGTCGATGAAGCTCGCCAACATCGTGGCGCTCTGGTTCACGGTGCCGTTGTTCGTAACAGCACTGTCAGGGCCGTTCCTCGGCGAGAAGGTCGGTGCACGGCGCTGGGTCGCGACCATCATCGGCTTCGTGGGTGTACTCGCCATTCAGCGGCCGCTCACCGCCGATTTCACGGCCGCATCGCTGCTGCCGCTGGCCTCGGCGCTCACCTATTCGATCTCCGCACTGATGGCGCGGCGCATGGGCGAGACCGAGAGCGCGCCGGTCATGTCGTTCTATCAGAACCTGGTCTATCTGCTGGTCGCGCTGGTGATGGCGGCAGTGTTCGGCGGCGGCGGCTTTGCCGGCAGCGCCAACCCCAGCCTCGAGTTCCTGGTGCGCGGATGGGTCAGCCCCACCGCACGCGATTTCGCCCTGCTCGCGGGCTGCGGCGTGATCGCGTCGGTTGCGACCGTCCTGCTCACCCAGGCCTATCGGCTGGCGGAAGCCAATTTCGTCGCCTGCTTCGAATATACCGCCATCATCTGGGCGATCCTGGGCGGCTATATGTTCTTCGGCGAAGTGCCGAGCATCTCCTCGCTGCTCGGCGCCGCTCTGATCGTGGTCGCCGGGCTCTATGTGCTGTTCCGCACGCAGCCGGCGACGCCGCTGGAGACCGAGAAGGTCTAGATTTTGTTGGTCGGATTTTCTGTACCGAACCGGCAATGACGTCGGCGAAAAATCCTCTAGATCCGCACCATGTGATTGTCGAAGCGGAATTCGCCATTGGCACCCCGTAGAGACGGCTCCCCCGCCTTGCCCGTCACGGCGAACAATTCGCCGCTGCCGCTGGAGACCAGCAATTGCCCGGCGATTCCGGTCGCGCTGAGGCCGCAGCCGTCGTGGATCTCGAGCGTTTCGAGGGCCGCGCCGGTCTCGTCCCACAGGCCGATGCAATTGCCGCGCGGCGAGCTCATGGCGATCAGCCCGGCGCCGCTGTCGACCGCAGCCTCGCCGCAATAGCCGCGCAGCCTGCCCCAGCCACCTTGCGGAACCGCCAGCCAGCGCGGCGCGCCGCCCGGCCGGTGCAGGAAACCGAGCGGCCAATCGAGATCGGGCGCATCGGCGGAATCCTGCAAGGCAGCGACGACGTCGCCGGCCTCGGTCAAGGCGAGATGGCGGATGGACAGCCGAGCAAATTGCGGCTCGAGCGTCACGCGCTCCACCACGCGTTCCGACCGCCAATCGAGATAGGTGAGGTCCGAACTGATGTCCGGCAGGTCGCGCCCGCCGGTATCGTCGTGGCGCTTGTCGATGCCGCCATTGGCGACGATGAGGGTCTTGCCGTCCGGCAGCAGCGCAAGATCGTGCGGGCCGATGCCGGAGGTCGGGAACTCGGCGATGCGCGCATAGCTGGCGCGCGCGTCATAGACTCCGAAGACACCCTGATGTTTCGCCTCGTCATTCTCCGTCGTCAGCAGCAGAGCGCCGCCCTGGACGAACAGGCCATGGCCGGAGAAGTGGCGCGCGGGCGCCGCGGGAATCTCGGTCACCACCTCGCCCGCCATGGTATCGACCACCAGCGCATACTTGCCCGGCCGCCGTGCGAAGCACAGCGCTTCGCTGCTGCCCGGCCGCACCGCCAACCCATGGCCGCGGCCCGCGAGATCGAGATCGAAATCGATCGCGCCATCCTCGTCCACCGCCACCACGGCATAGCGGCCGCTTAAGGTCGCCGCGGAAGACAGATAGCGCGCGCGGTCAGCGGCTTGCGCGGTTCGCCCAACGAACAGCGAGGCGGCGCCGGCCGCCAACAGGGTGCGTCGATCCAGGATCATTCTAGTCACCATCGAGCGCATTGAATCCGATCGGCAGGTTGAGCTTGGCCGCGAATGGGCCCGACACGAGGTCGCGCATCCTGACCAACTGCTTGGCGAAAGCTTCGGCCTGCTTGCGCTGTGCGGGATCGGCAACCGCTTTGTCCAGCGGCAGGGTGATCCCACCCAACAGGGTCGCCGCCTGATCGACGGCGGCAATCATCTGGTCCGCGACCGTCTTGCCGTCGGGCTGAGCGGCAAGCAATCCGGCGAGCCCCTGGCCGGCGCCGAACAAAGCGCGCCAGCCTTCCAGGTTGGCGGCCAGAACCGCGATCGACTGGCCGCTGCGCCAATATTCGGCCGCCTGCGGCTTGGCTTTCTTCGGGCTCTCGCCCAGCGGCGCCAGCAGCTTCATGTCGCGCATCGCGATGGTCGCGGTCACCAAGTCGTTCAACAGGCGCGCGGCGGCGTCGCGGCCGCTCGGCAGGTCTTCGTTCTCGTCGGACGGAGTTTCGATCTGCGACAGGAAGGCGGAGTCGCCTTCGGTCCAGCCGGCCACGATCTCGTGCGCGACGGTGGAGAGGTTGTTGCCGATCGCCGCCAGGAGCTTGCAACGGAACGCCGCGCCAGGCGCATCAGAACCAAGGTTCGCCAGAGCGTCCCCCTCGAACAGCAGGCGATCAAGCGCGGGCAACCCCTGCACGCCGACCGTGGTGGTAGCGAAGCGCTGCGGTTCCAATGCCGCTTCGTCCTGCTTCTCGAGCACGTCGGAGAGCTGACGGCCCACGATATTCCGCTTGTCCGGCCAATATTCGATGCGGAACCCGCGCTCGTGCACCGACACGGGACCGAAGCTGACATATTGCATGCGCGCCCAGGCCGCCGCCGTGGCCGCGAACTGCGCCCGTGCGCGGTCGAGGCTCGCCTGGTCGGGCTCGCGGCACAACTCGTCGAGGCTGCCCTCCAGGCCTTGCGTCGCGCGTTCAAGCGACTGGTAGCCGGGAATGACCACGCCTTTCGCCGTCGCCGTCATCGCCGCCGTGTAGTCCGCGTCCTCCAGCGCCAGCGCGGGCGCCGCGGACGCAAGAAGCAGGGTGAAGGCGGCGAAGATGCGGATCATAGGCTCTCCAGGAAAGCGATCAGCGCGGCGCGGTCCGCCGGCGACATTTCCGTGGCGCGCCGTTTCGCGGGTCCCGCTTCGCCGCCGTGCCACAGGATCGCTTCGAGAATAGACCGCGCACGGCCGTCATGCAGCAGGTTGGCTCCTTCGGGCTGTGCGACACGAGCGCCCAGGCCCCACAAGGGTGCCGTTCGCCAATCGCGCGCGCCAGGGACCTGAGCGACCGAGTCACCGGCTGCGCGGTCGGCAAGACCATCGCCCATATCGTGGACGAGGAGATCGCTGTAGGGCGAGAACCAGACCGTTCTGCTGTCCGACAGCTCCGCCGGCTGCCGCGCCGTGTGGCAGGCGCCGCAGCCGATCTCGGCAAACACTGCGCTGCCTCTATTTGCCTGAGCCGAAACGGCCGCCTGGTGCGGCGCCGGTAGGGAACGCAGATAGGTCGCGATCAGCGACACCACGCCGCCATCGACTTCGACATCTCCGGGTGGAGCGCCTTGCGGCGCCGCGCGGCAGGCCGGTTCCGCTTCGGTGCAATCGCCCCAGGAGTCTGGCCGCAACGGCGTGCCGAGCCCCAGATCGAAATGGAATGCGGCCGAGATCTGGTGCGCCAGGTCCGGCTCGTCGCCCTTCCAGCCGAGCCGGCCCGGCGCGATGTCATCATCGCCATAGTTCCCCATGACGATCGAGCCGGAGATGCCGTCGCCGTCGAGATCATCGGGATCGGCGAGCGCTGCCAGCCGCTCCAGCGGCACGCGCTCCAGCAGCCCGACGCCGTGCAGATCGGGCGCCAGCCGTGGCGACAGCCATGCCAGGTTGCTTGCGGAACTCCAGCCCGCAATGGAGATGCGCGGTCGGCGCAGCTCGACCTTGGTTCCGTCCGCCAGCCGTTCGGTGTGGGTCTCAAAGCTGAGGCGCAATGAGCCCTCGGGCGTCAGGCCCGGCACCGCCATGGTCTGCACCTGGCCGCCGAGCATGGGATCCGGCGCCAGCCTGCCATCCGCCATCGCGCCGACCCGCAAGATGAGCGGCGCGGAAGGCGGCAATGCGCCTTGCTGCAGCGAAACCGCCGTGCGGCCACCGCCGCGATGGCAAGCGCTGCAGGTCCGCGCGTTGAACAAGGGCCCGAGGCCGTCCGCCGCCTGAGTCGAAGAAGGTGCGGTGACCCATAGGCGCTCGAACAGCGCCTGGCCCACCACTTTGTCCAGGGAATCCTCGGCCGCATTCGCGCTGCCGGCCAAGGCCAGCAGCAGGCCCGACAGGACGGTCAGGTTTCTAAGCGACGCGCACATAGCCCATCATCCCGGTTTCCTGATGCTCGACAATGTGACAGTGCATCATCCACTCTCCGGGATTGTCCGCTGTGAAGGCGATCTCAACCCGCTCCTTGGGCGCGACCAGGACAGTGTCGGCCAAATGCGGAACGATCTCGCCCTTGTTCGATTTCAGCACGCGGAACGTATGGCCGTGAATGTGCATCGGGTGCGTGTGCGGCGTGCCGTTGAACAGCTCGAAGACATAAGACCTGCCGAGCTTCAGCTCGGCCAGAGGCGGCGGTTTCAACTGATGGCTTATGCCCGGCCACGATTTGCCGTTGATCGCCCAGAAGGTGCGGTTGGGCAGGCAGATCTCGGAGAGGCCGATTCCCGCATTTTCCTTCAGATAGGCTTCCAGCTCCGGCGAGGTGTGGCCGGCGGTCAGATCGAAGGTCAGGCGTTCGGCCGCCGCCAAGTCCGGCATTGGCACGCGGCTGGCGGCAAGGCTCGGCATGAGCGCGATCGCCGGCAGCTGGCTTTCGATGGGCGAGATTTCCGCGAGCGCGTCCGGCGTTGCGCCCCATACGTTCTGCAGCGTGACGCTCCCGTGCGCCGGCATGCGAAAGGCGATGTCGGCGCGCATCGCGGGTCCGATCGGCCAGGCCTTCAAGGGAATCGCCGGCTGAAGCGGATTGCCGTCGGTGCCGATCAGGAATGCTTCGGCGCCGGCGATCGACAGGATGACGATGCGCGTGACGTCGAGATTGAGCACGCGCAGCCTGACCCAGCCATTCGCCAGCGCTTGCAGCTTCGCGACCGGCTGGGCATTGACGGTCTTCACATTGCCGAAAGTGCCGGCACGCGCCGCACCTTTGTCTGTGGTCAGAACGTCGAATGAGCCGTCATCCTTCAACCGCCAATCCTTGACGACGCAAACGAGATCGGCGGCGAACAATCCTTCCTCCGACTCATCCTCCACGATCAAGGCGCCGACCAGGCCGCGGCCCAGCTGGGTCAGCGTGTCGCAATGCGGATGGAAGAAGAACGTGCCGGCATCCGGCGGCGTGAACTCGTAACGGAAGGATTGCCCCGGCTCCACCGGGTCCTGCGTGATGTAGGGTACGCCGTCCATCGCGTTGGGCAGGCGAATGCCGTGCCAATGGATCGCCGTATGCTCCGTCAGAGCATTGCTGAGTTCGGCGCGGAACGGCTGGCCGCTCGGCGTGCGCAGCACCAACGGCCATTCATCGCGATAAGCCCAGATCGGCGTCGTGGTCCCGGTCAGCAGGGAGAGCGAACGCTCGCGCGCCTCGAGCGCCGTCGGCGCGCTGTCCGCCGCGGCCGAATGCGGCAACGGCAGCGCCGCAAGCGCTGCCGTTCCGGCCAGGAAATGTCGCCGTGTCAACACGAGTTCGTACTATTGCACCGCAGAAGGGTTGTCGAGGGAGTCGGACCCTTCGATCGCGACTGCGCCGATCTTGAGCGCGTCGACTGCCTTCTCGACGGCGTGGGTCTGCGCGATCAGGCCGTCGATCGCGTCCTGGATCATCTTGTTGCCCTCTGCATTGCCGTCGGCGATCATCTGATCGTAGGCCATCTTGCCGCTGTCGGCGGCTTCCTTGATCGCGCGCAGCTTGGCTTCGGCATTGGCCATCGCATCCGTCACACCCTTGTCGGCATCGGGCGATGCGGCCTTCACCAGCTCCGACAGGCTGGCGCCTTTGATCACGCTGCCGTCGATCCGCTTATAGCTGGCCTGATAGATCGAGATCATGCCCGCTTCATCATAGTAGTGGGAGTTGTGCGTGTTGTCGGAGAAGCAATCCTGCTCCTCCTCCGGGTCGTGCAGGATGAGGCCAAGCTTCATGCGCTCGCCCGCGAGCTCGCCGTACGAAAGGCTGCCCAATCCGGTGAACATCATGCCGAAGGCGCCGTTCGGCCCGGCGTCACGCAACGCCTCGCGCGCCGCGCCGTCCTTGGTCCAGTCGCCAACCATCTCCCTGAGATCGTCGACCAGCAGCGAGGCTGCGGCCTTGAGAAACTGCGCGCGGCGGTCGCAATTGCCATGGGTGCAATTGGCGGTGTCGTAGTCGCTGGCCGGACGGTTGCCGGCGCCGGGGCCGGTGCCGTTCAGGTCCTGCCCCCACAGCAGGAACTCGATCGCGTGATATCCGGTCGCGACATTGGCTTCGGAATCGGCGGCCTCATGCAGCTGCCACAGCAGGTCCTTGGTGATGGCGCTGGTGTCGATGGTCTGGCCGCCGAACGAGATGCTCTTGTTGGCGATCACATTGGCGGTATAGAGCGGGTTCTCGTCCGATTGCGTGCCGTATGAATTCGCCACGTAGTCGATCAGCCCTTCATCGAGCGGCCAGGCATTCACCCTGCCTTCCCAGTCATCGACGATCGGATTGCCGAAGCGATAGCCTTCTGTTTCCTGGTACGGCGGACGCGAGGCGATCCAGGCCTGGCGCGCGGCCTTCAGGTTCTCCTCGTTCGGCTTGGCGATCAAGGTGTCGATCGCTTTTTCCAGCGCCGTGGCGGTGGTCAGCGCGTCATCGTATTTGGCGTGCGCAATGTCGGCGTAGGCCTCGATCACCGCGGCGGAATCCGCCGCCAGCGCCGGCGCTCCTCCGGCCATCCAGGCGCCACCCACAACAACACCCAACAACGCAACCTTGCGCACCATGAACCCCTCCCCAATCGGATGCCGGACGTTAGTGAGAATGATTATCAGAAGCAATCGCAAAAATGACCTGCGTCATTTCGTCAGCACGAGGCCGCCTCTATCCGTCCGCCGCAGGCGATAAAGCGCCCCCGCATGCTCGATGACCACCTCACCCGCAGGTCCGAGCAATCGATCGCTTGGCAATCGGCGTGGGGTGTCAGGGCTCTGTTCGGAGATGGCATCGACGATGCCCCCAGTCGGAGATTTCAGAGTGGTCCCAGTGGGCGCCAGCGGCATCGCGATCACCTCGTCGTCATCCAGGACGGCAGAACTAATGCAAATCATTCTCATTTGCAAGTGCTGAAGCGGCGAGGGCGATCTCGAATGCCAGGTCAGAGCCTTAGCTCTCGCGCGAAATCCTGGGCGATGGTCCGACGCCGCGCAGAAAATCATCCCGCGGCACGATCGCCCCATAGTGGCCGATGACGATGGCGGCACACCGATGGCCGAGTTCGGCGGCCTGCAGAGCATTCGCGCCGCCGAGGGTGGCGGCCAGGAAGCCGGCATTGAAGGAATCGCCGGCGGCAGTGGCGTCGACGATCTTCGGCACCTTGGTTGCGGGTACGACGTTCTTGCGCCCGTCGACCGAGACCACGCAGCCCTTTCCGCCCTGCTTGATTACGACCGTGCCGGGGCCGAGCGCGTGGATGCGGTCGATGGCTTCGTCCGCGCCGGCGACGGCGCTGAGGCCGGTCTCGTCCTCCAGGCTGGAAAGCACGAGATCGGTCAGCGCCATCTGATCGCGGATCTCGCGCCGCGCCACCTCGACAGACGGCCAGCCGCGCGGCCGGTAGTTGCTGTCGAAGGCGACCTTGCCGCCTTTGCCACGGAATTCGCGCAGCAAATCGAACAGCCGCTCGCGCCCGGCCTCGCCGTAGAGCGAGAGGCTGATGCCGCTGAGATACAGCCACTCATAGCGAAGCAACGCCTTGCAAAGATCCGCGGTGGCGGCGTTGCTGAAGATTTCGCGCGCCGGCGCTTGTTGACGCCAGTAGAAGAAGCGGCGCTCGCCAGTCGCATCGACCTCGATCATGTAGAGGCCGGGCAGCCGCCCGGCGATCCGCTGCACGAGTTCGGTCCCGATCGCTTCATTCCGCCAGGCTTCGATCATGCGCTCGCTGTAGGGGTCATCGCCGAGTGCGGTCACGTAATCGACCGGCACGCCGAGTCGCGCCAGATAAATTGCGGTGTTGAGCGTATCGCCGCCGAAGCCGAGCCGCCGCAGATCGGGCCTGGAATCCGCGGCAGAGAGTTCGAGCATGCATTCGCCGATGCAGGCGATCCGGCGGCGCGGTTGATGCGTTTCACTCATAGGTGCAGCGCCTCATCCCACCATCGTCAACCGACGCGCTGGGCGACCGGACGTTCGCCGCCGATGCGCGTCGTCATTTGCCGCGCAGCATCGATCAGCGCCTGCTTGTAGCGCCCATGCTCCTGCAGCCCTTCTTCGCGTGGCGTCAGCAGGCAGAGCGTGGCGACACAATGCCGGTGCTCGTCATAGACCGCGGCGGCAAAGCAATGGGTGAAGCGTCCGGCCGTCCCGTCGCAGGAGAAGAACCCTTCGCGCCGCGCCTCCGCCACCTCCTTGAGGAACGTCTTTTCACCGAGCCGCTTGCCGTCCGGCAAAACGAAGTCTCCCGCCGGGACCAGTTTCAGGATCGCCTTGTCATCCAGATGCGAGACCAGAACACGACCTGACGCCGTCCAGGGCAGCGGAACGGGCTCGCCGACGTCGGAACTGATGCGGAAATGCCGCTCGCCCTCCTTCATCTGGGCAACGACGTACTTGCGATTGTCGAGTACGCAGAGCTGCGCGGTCTGCCCGGTGACTTCCGACAGGTGATCGAGAAATCCGGAAGCGAGGCGCATCACGTCGAAATGCGTCAGGTGCGACAGGCCGAACAGATAGAGCCGGCGCCCCAGGAACACGCGCCCCTCGGCATCGGTGCGGTCCAGGATGCCGCGGCTCAACATCAGGCCAACCACGTCGTAGGTGGTCGATTTCGGCGCTCCGATCGCGACTGCGATCTCGTTCGGGCGCAACGGCTTCTTCGATTCGTGCAGGCATTCCAGGATCTCGAAGGCGCGGTCGATGCCACGGGTCCGGCCGCCGGAATCCACGGCCTCGGCGATCTTGGCGGCCCTCGCCGCTCTGTTCGCCGGGACGTTGCGTCGTCCGGTCTGCGCCGCCTTCTGTGCCTGGGCCATTCCCGCCAACTCCTAGAATTTCGAGCTCTTCAGGAACTCCGCCAGCCGCTGCGACTTCGGCTTGCGGAACAGTTCCTCGGGCGGCCCTTCCTCCTCGATGCGGCCCTGGTTCATGAATACCACACGGTCGGAAACTTCGAACGCGAATTTCATCTCGTGGGTGACCAGGAGCATGGTCATGCCTTCGATCGCGAGGTCTTTGATGACGTTCAGCACCTCGTTCACCAGCTCGGGGTCGAGGGCAGACGTCACCTCGTCGAACAGCATGACCTTGGGGTTCATGGCGACCGCGCGGGCGATCGCGACCCGCTGCTGCTGACCGCCGGACAACTGGCCCGGGTAGTGGTCGCGCCGGTCGCTAAGGCCGACCCGCGCCAGCCACTTCTCGGCGATCGCGTTCGCCTCCACGGCCGGCAGCTTCTTCACCTTGGTCAGGCCGAGCGTGACATTGCGCAGCGCCGTCATGTGCGGGAACAGGTTGAACTGCTGGAACACCATGCCGGTCATCGCGCGCTGACGTGCGATCTCCGATTCCTTGCGGCGCCGATGCTGCGGACCGTCATAGCCCACCTCTTGGCCATCGATCATGATTCGGCCCTGGTGGAATTCCTCCAGCAGGTTGACGCAGCGCAGCAGCGTGGTCTTGCCCGAGCCGCTGGAGCCAATGATCGAAACGACGTCGCCGGTATCGAGCACGAGGTCGACGCCTTTCAGGACCTCGATGTCCTTGAATTTCTTGTGCAGGTTCTCGATGACTAGAACTGGTTGTGCCATGATTTCTCAGCTGGGCAGTGCGACGCGCTTCTCGACGACCTTTGCCGCTCGCTCGATCGCATAGTCGATCGCGAAATAGATCACCCCGGCCAACAGGTAGAATTCCGGGCTCATGAAGTTGCGCGCGATGATCTGCTTGATCGCCAACATCAATTCAAGCACGCCGATGACCGACAGAAGCGTGGAGGCCTTAACCATCTCAGCCGCCGTGTTGATCCAGGCAGGCAGCGCCTGACGCAATGCCTGCGGCGCCAGCACATAGATGAAGATCTGCGGAAAGGTGAGGCCGATCGACTTTGCCGCCTCGGTTTGGCCCTTGGGCAGGGACAGCAGCGCACCGCGCAGGTTCTCCGCCACATGCGTGCTGCAGAATACCACCAGCGCGATCAGACCGGCCTGGAAGGCGGTCAGCTGGATGCCGACCTGCGTCAGCAGATAGAAGCTCGCCAGCACCAGCACGAAGACCGGCGTGCCGCGGACGAAGTCGACATAGATTCGCACCAGGAAGCGTGCCGCCAAGCGCCCGTAGACCAGGACCAGCCCGACGAACGTGCCGAGAATGGTGCCGATCACGATTGCCAGACCGGAGATGACGATGGTCGTGCCAAGGCCCTGCAGGATCGCCCAGCGCGCGACCCAGACTTCATGCAGGAATTGCTGGAGTTCAGCCATGGTCAGCGCGGGATCGCGAGGCGCCGTTCCGCCAAGCGCAGGCTCGCGGCGATCAGGTAGCAGGTGGCGACATACATAAGGCTGGCGACCAGCCAAGTCTCGACCACGCGGAACGTGTTCGTGTTGATCTGTCGCGCATAGAAGGTCAGCTCCGGCACCGCGATGGCGGCCGCGAGTGACGTATCCTTGAACAGCGAGATGAAGTTGTTGGCGAGCGACGGAAAGGCATTGCGGAACATGATCGGAATGATGATCCACACCTTCGCCTGCCATTCGGTCAGGCCGATCGCAAGGCCCGCTTCACGCAGGCCGCCGGGCAGGGCAAGCAGCGCCCCGCGGAACACCTCCGCCAGATACGCGCCGGAATAGACCGCCAACGTCAGGATAAAGGTTTCAATCTTGCCGATGCGGATCCCCAGATACGGCAAACCGAAAAAGGCGAAGAGAATGAGAACCAGCGGCGGCGAATTGCGGAACGCCGTGACATAGACATTCGCAATTCGCCGCCACAAGGCGTGCTTCGAGTTCATGAGAAAGGCCGCCGCCAGGCCAATCCAGCATCCAATGAAGATCGCGACGATCGCCAGACCCAGCCCCAAGGCGAGGCCGCTCAGCAGCAGATCGAAGTCCCGCCATACGGCGCCGAAATTCAGGGTGTAGCCCATGGGCGGCGGCCTTTGCCGTCGTGGTCGCGCGCTCCGGTCTTACTGATACTCGACCGGGAAGCCAATGGCCGGCGGCGGCAGATCGACGCCGAACCACTTCTTGAACGAGGCCGAATAGGTGCCGAACTCGACCCCTGTCATCGCCTCATGCAAAGTCGTGTTGACGAAGTTCAGCCAATCCTGGTCGCCGCGCCGCACCGCGCAGGAATAGCTCTGCGGGTTCCAGCCGTAGCCGGAATCGACATACTTGCCGGGCGTGGTCACGATCAGCCATTTTGCCGAGGATTGGTCGGTCGCCGCGGCGTCGGCGCGGCCGCTGTTCAGCGCCTCGTAGATCAGGTCGACGCTATCGTACTGGTCGACCTTGGCCTCCGGCAGCGCCTGATGGACCATGTCCTCGGCATAGACGTTCTGCAGCACCGAGACGGTGGCGCCGCCGCCCGCCTTCTTCAACTCGTCATAGGACTTGTACTTGCCGCCGGCGGACATCAGCAGCGCCACGCCTTCGCGGTAGTACGGGATCGTGAAGGCGACCTGCTGGGCGCGTTCGGCCGTCACGGTCATGAACTGGCAGGTGATGTCGACTTTGCCGGTGGTGACGTTCGGGATGCGCGAATCCGAGGATTGGTCGACGAACTCGACCTTGCTGTCGTCGCCGAACAGGCCCTTGGCGACGATCTTCGCGATGTCGATGTCAAATCCGGCCAGGTTCCCGCTCTCGTCCTTGAAGTGCCAGGGCGCGTTGGTGCTGCCGGTGCCGACGATCAGGTGCCCGCGCGACAGCACCTCATCCAGCTTGCTCTGTTCCTGGGCCAGCGCCGGCCCGGCCGAGGCCGCGACCAATGCCGCCAGCCCGACCACCGCATTGCGCAACATGTGTGACATTGGTTGTCCCTCCATCTCGAAAGCCTCGTCCATCACTATTCCAACCTGTTGGAATTCCTTACATGGGGATGGACAAGCCGACTATCTTATGACAGTGGAAGATGAGTCAAGCGGAGCCAATGCCTAGAGGCGGCGCCGACCAAGGTGTGCGGCGCGGGATGCAGGGAGTCGAACACATGAGCGGGAAGCCCAAGAGCGGCACGAAGATCGCGGTCGCAAAGAAGTCACTCAAGGTCCAGATCGGCGCGCCGAAGAGCGGCGCGGGCGGGCAGTCGCTGCCGTTCAGCCCGGCGATCCGCGCCGGCGACTTCGTCTATGTCTCGGGCCAGGTCGCGCACGGCGAGAACGGCGAACTGATCGATGGCGGCATCATCGCGCAGACGCGGCAGGCGATCGAGAACATGCGCCGCATCCTGGCGCAGGCGGGCTGTACCCTGGAGGACGTGATCAAGTGCAACGTCTGGCTCGCCGATGCACGCGACTTCTGGAGCTTCAACAAGGTCTATGCCAGCCATTTCCCGGGGGTGCCGCCGGCACGCTCGACCGTCCAGTCCCCGCTGATGATCGACGCCAAGATCGAGATCGATTGCGTCGCCTACCGGCCGCTGTAGCGACGGGCCCCGTCTGCAGGAAAACGCTTCAACGCGTTTGAGCGGAGCCTTAGCCAGCCAGAATCGATCAGCTATCGGCAAGTCTTCCTGCCGCGCTTGAATCACGATGTCACATGGGATGGAATTTGAGTTTGCAAAGGTCTGCTATGCGGACAGAGCGGGATCGTCTCTAGTTTCGGCGAGCTTGCCCCCGTAGCCGATGATTTTCGCCGGGAGGAGCCTCGCCATGACCATCACCATTACCGCCTTTGAACAGTCACCCGATGGCGGCAAAGGGCTGGCGCGTGACACGCGCGTTCGCTGGGCGCTTGAAGAGGTCGGCCAACCCTATGAGGTTCGGCTTGTTTCGTTCCGTGCAATGAAGGAACCCGCGCATCTGGCGCTTCATCCCTTCGGCCAGATTCCGACCTACGAGGAAGGCGGTCTCGCCCTGTTCGAGACCGGGGCGATCGTGTTCCACATCGCCGAGCGCCATGCGGGCCTGCTGCCTGATGATGCCGATGCACGGGCGCGCGCGATCACATGGATGTTTGCCGCGCTCAACACGGTGGAGCCGACGATCCTTGAGCTCGCAACCGCCAGGCTTCTGGAGGGCGATAAGCCCTGGAGTAAGGAGCGCCTGCCTCTGGTCGAGGATCGCATCCGCAACCGGCTGGACCAACTTTCCGTTCGCCTGGGCGATGCCGACTGGCTCGATGGCGCATTCAGCGCGGGCGACCTGATGATGGTGTCGGTGCTGCTCCGGTTGAAATCCTCGGGCATTCTGGACGAATTTCCGAACCTGGCCGCCTATGTCGCCCGCGGCGAAGCACGGCCTGCCTACAAGCGGGCTTTCGATGCTCAACTAGCGCTTTACACCGGCAAGCCACCGGCCCGCTGATTGAGTTCCGTCCTGGACTCGAAGTCGTCATCCAAGTCTTCGTTCGGTTTATGGGTCCCGACCCTAGTCATGAGGCGGCGCGGCGCCGGCAAAAAACCGGTCGCCGGCAAAGCGATGAGGGATTTGATGGAATTCCATCATCTGCTAGAATTTGGGCGGGGAAACCCTCAAGCTATCCTCGCGCCATGGGGCACCGGAAGACCACCATCCAGGACGTCGCAGCGGCGGCACAGGTCTCCGTCGCAACCGTCGATCGCGTGCTGAACGGGCGCGGCGGCGTCCGGCAAGAGCGCGCGCGGCGCGTGCTCGAATGGGCGCGCAAGCTGAAGATCGACCGCGCGCTGGAGGATCTGCCGATGCGCTGGCTGCGCATCGCAATCCTGATCCAGAATCCCAGCAATCCCTACCATGGCGCTTTGAAGACCGCATTCCAGCACGCGCAGCGCGCCTATGAGGCGCAGCGCGTCATGTGCCTGCTGCATTATTTTGACAGCCTCGAACCGACGGCGATCGCGCGCGCGATCCACCGCGCCTCGGACAAGGCGGACGGCCTGGTGATCCTGAGCTACGACCATCCGCGCATTACGGCGGCGCTCAAGAACGTCAGCAAGCACATCCCGATCGTCACCGTGGCCAGCGACCTGCCCGCAAGCGGCCGCATCGCCTATGTCGGCAGCGACAACCGCGTCGCCGGCCGCGTCGCCGGCGAGCTGATGGGGCGCTTCCTCGGGCAGCAGGGCGGACAGATCCTGGTGGTCAGCGGCATGCACGATTTCATCGGGCATGAGGAGCGCGAGAGCGGCTTTCGCGCCGTCCTGCGCCGGCGCTTCCCGTCCTGCGAGGTGGTGGCGACGGTGGAAAGCCAGGAGCAGCAGGAGCGCACCGAGAAGCTGACGCGCGACGCTCTCAAGCGGTTCCCGAGCCTGCGCGGAATCTACAATATCTCGGTCGGCAGCCGCGGCATCGCCACGGCCCTGAAGGCGCTGGGCAAGGGCGGCGGGGTCGTCCTCATCAGCCACGAGATGACCGACGTGCATCGCGAGCTCCTGACCGATGGGCTGATGGACGCCGTGCTGGACCAGAACCCGCAAGTCGAGGCGCTGCGCGCCGTGCAGCTGCTGCTGCACTACAACCGCCGCGTCCCAGACGCCGAGGTTCCTCTCGAGACGCCGGTCACCATCTATCTGCGCGAGAACCTGCCGCAGGCCTGAGACTATGCCGCCAGCTTCATCTTGGCGCCGGCACAGAGCTGCGCCAGGTGCGCGCGGCCCAACGCCGCGTAGCTGGCCGGATGCGCGACCCGCGGATCCTGCTCGGCCTCCTGCACCAGCCAGCCGCTGTATTTCGCCTTTGCCAGGATGTCGAACACGGACTTGAAGTCCACCAGCCCGTCGCCCGGCGCCGTGAAGATGCCGCACAAGACGGCTTCGGAGAAGCTGACGTCGCGCTGCCTGCACGCCGCCAGGGCATAGCGCCGGATGTCCTTGCAATGCACGTGCTTGATGCGGCTGGCATACTTCTTCGCCACTGCGATCGGGTCGCCGCCGGCAAAGGTCATGTGCCCGGTATCGAGCAGCAGGCCGACCGCCTCGCCGCTGTTCTCCATCAGCCGGTCGACGTCCGCCTGCGATTCCACCACCGTGCCCATGTGGTGATGGACCGCCATCCGTACGCCCTGGTCCTGCATGGCGCGCGCGACTTCGGTGAACCGGCTGCCCAGGCGTTTCCAGTCCGCCGCATTCCTGAGCTTCGGCCGCCTGCTGATCGGCGCGCCGACCTGGTTGATGATCTCGCCGGTCGTCTCGGCGAAAACCATTACCTCGGCGCCGAGCGATTTCAGCAGGGTCAGATGAGGCTTCATCGCTGCGATCTCGGCCTTGGCGTCACGCTCCATCAGGCCGGCGGAGTACCAGCCCGACACCAGCTTCAGCCCATGACGCTTCAGGATCGGCGCAAGATCCTTGGGCGAACGCGGAAATTTCCGTCCCAGCTCGACACCTGAGAACCCGGCCTCCCTGGCCTCCTTGAGGCACGTGTCGAGGGAGATGAAGTCGCCGAGCCAAGGCATGCAGTCATTGGTCCAGCCGATCGGGTTGATGCCCAGACGTACGCTCATGGAAGACCCTGTGTTGCTATTGAAGCGTTGCACCCTGGCGGCGCATGGCGGCGAGCTCGGCCTCGAGATCGATCAGCTCCTTGCCGCCCGCCATCATTTCCACCACGCGGTCGCGTTCGATCTCGTCCTTGGCGAAGGTGCCGAGCGATCGGCCGCGATTGAGCAGAGTGATGGTGTCCGCCACCGGGAAGGCGTGATGGACGTTGTGGGTGATGAAGATGACGCCGAGCCCGCGGGCCCGCGCCTGCACGATGATGCGCAGCACGACCGCCGCCTGATGCACGCCCAGCGCCGAGGTCGGCTCGTCGAGGATCAGCACCTTGGCGCCGAAATGGACCGCGCGTGCGATCGCGAGACACTGCCGCTCGCCACCGGACAAGGTGCCGACCGGCTGGCCCGGATCGCGAATGTCGATACCCATGCTCGCCATCTCATCGCGCGCCACACGTTCGATCAGCGGCCAGTCCAAGCGCTTGAGCGGACCCCAGCCCCTGACCGGCTCGCGACCGGCGAAGAAGTTGCGCGCCACGCTCATCAGCGGCACCGTCGCCAGATCCTGATAGACCGTCGCAATGCCGCGATCGAGCGCATCGCGCGGCGAAGCGAATTCGACGGGCTCGTCCTGCAATCGGATCTCGCCCTTGGTGGGGCCGTGCACGCCGGACAGGATCTTGATCAGCGTCGACTTGCCGGCGCCGTTGTCGCCCAGCAGGCAATGCACTTCGCCCGCCTGCACCGCGAAGGAAACACCGTTGAGCGCGATCACGCTTCCGAAATACTTGCTGACGTCGCGCAGCTCGATCAGGGGGGCCATCAGCGCGACTCCGATGCTTTCTTGCGGATATAGTCGTTGAACAGCACGGCGGCGAGCAGCATCACGCCCATGAAGGCCTTGAACCAGTCAGTGTCGATCCCGGTATAGAAGATGCCCATCTGCACGATGCCGAAGATGAGCGCACCGAACATCGCGCCGATCGCCGAGCCGTAGCCGCCGGTCAGCAAGGTGCCGCCGATCACCACGGCGATGATGGCCTCGAATTCCTTCTGCAGGCCGCGCGAGGTATCCGCCGAACCGACGCTCAGCACCTGGATCGCCGCGAACAAGGTCGCGGCGCAGGCAGTCATGATGAACAGGCGGATCTTCACCTTCGCCACCGGGACGCCGACATTGCGCGCCGCATTGACGTCTCCGCCGACCGTGAAGATCCAGTTGCCGAACCGCGTCTGCAGCAGGATCCAGGTGGCGATCACCGTCAGCGCGATCCACCACAGGATCGAGACCGGAATACCCTGGACCTCCGGCAATCCGTCCGGCCGCTTGTTAATGATCCCGGCATCCGCAAGCCAGACCAGCACGGTTCCGCCGAACTGGCCGCTGAACAGCGGCGCCATCCAGTCGCCTTCGGTCAATTCCTTGATGCCGGGAATCTGCGTCCGGCCGGTGATGAGGCGCGTCAGGCCGAGCGTGATGCCGCGCAGGATGAATAGGGACGCGAGTGTGACGATGAAAGACGGCAGGCCGGTCTTCATGACCAGCCAGCCGTTCATATAGCCGACGATGACGGCCGCAATGAACGCCAGCAGCACGCAGGTCCAGATCGGCCAGCCGAGCACCGTCGACGGGATCGCGATGATGACGCCGGCGAATGCGATCATCGAACCGAGAGAAAGATCGAACTCTCCGCCGATCATCAGCAGCGCGACCGCCACCGCAAGAATGCCGAGCTGCGCCGAGACCTCGAGGAAGTTGACGATGCCGCGCGCGCTGAACAGGCCGCTGTCGCCGGCGAAGACCGCGAAAAAGATGACCACGAGCACACAGCCGGCAGCGGATCCCAGCTCCGGCCGGCGCAGGGCTTGCCGCGTGAAGCCGATCTCGCGCACCCGCTCGTCGCGGCGGCTTTCCTGCTGTTGTTCGGTAACCGCCATTGGCGGGAATCCCTCGTCCAACACCCGATGATACAACAAAAATGCGCCGGGGCCGACCCAGTGGAGGATGGCCGGCCCCGGCGCCTCGAGAGTTCTAGCGCACGCCTTGCTTGGCGAGTTCGATGACCGAACCGGCTTCGGCCTTGCCGACGAAGCCCGGGCCGGTCGGATAGTCGGCGATCGGCGCCAGCTTGTAGCGCTTCAGCAGATCGAACGCGACTACTGGGATATAGCCCATCAGATACTGCTGCGCGTCGATGCCCCACTCCATCTTGCCGTCAACCACGGCCTTCAGGATGGTGGGCGACAGGTCGAAGGTGCCGGTCTTGATCTTGCCGGTGAGACCCGCTTCGTCGATGGCCGCGAGTGCCGGATCGGCGCCGGCGGAACCGACGGTCAGCACGAACTGGGTGTCGGGGTTCTTCGCCAGAAAGGCGGAGATGCGGCCCTTCATTTCGGTCGGATCCATCACGCCCTGCAGCACCGGCACCTTTGCGCCGAGCCCGTCGCCGAATCCGCGGCACCGGTCGTCGAGGCTGATATTGCCGACCTCGTGATTGACGCACACCGCCTTGGAGAGGCCGAGCGCCTTCACCTTCTGCCCGGCCGCGACCCCCGCGTCATACTCCGATTGGCCCATGAACAGCAGCGCACCCAACTTGCGGGTCAGTTCCGATCCGCCGGAATCGATCACGATCACGGGGATGCCGGACTTCACGGCGTTCTCGACCGACGGGGCGATCGCGTTCTCATCGGGGATCGAGACGACCAGCCCGTCAGGCTTCGACGCGATGGCGGCGTCGAGCAGCTTCTGCATCGCAGGCATGTCGAAGGTCTCGGGCGCCAGATATTGCGCATCGACGCCCATGGTCTTCGCCGCGTCATCCATTCCGTGCTTCACGACAGACCAATACTGGTCCGCGGCCTGGCCGTGCGTGACGAACACCACACGCGTCTGGTCCGCCTGTGCCAGCGCCGGCACAATCACGCAAGCCGCCGCCAGCATCATCAACTTACGCAAGACTCTCATCCTGTCCTCCTGTCTCGGCTCGTTCTCGTTATTCCGGAACACCGCTCGCGCTCGGCGCGCACGGCGTCGCCAGTTCGCAGTCCAGTGGAGGATGTCGATCGATTTTCCCAAACGCTTCGCGGAAATCGGCCGCCGGCGCGACTTGCCGCGCGATCCCGCCTCCCCCACTCGGTTGATTTCTGTGCTCCCAGCCCGGTCATGGTAGCCCGGAGGCCGAGAGCCGGAAGGCCGCAACTTGATGGGAATCCCTCAAACCTTGCGGGACACGCAAACCAGATTGCTGTGCCGATACAATTCGGGAGTCGCGGGCCAGCTGTTCTCGCAGCGCCTGGCCCCGCGATTCCGGCTGCTCCCGGTCAGTAGACCTGTGCGTACATCGAGCAAAGCGCGTCAATCTCGGTGTCAGCGACCTGTGCAAGCTCGCCACGCTTGTGCATGAGGTACGGCATTTTCATGCCGAGCGGCATTAACCTCGCCTCGCTGCGATCGAGATGATCAAGCGCTTCGCCCAAGCTGTGCGGCAGAGTCACGATGCCGTTCGCGCTACGCTCGGCCTCGCTCATGTTCGCGATCTCGATGACGGTCGCCGCCTTGGGCATGGAGAGCCTGTTGCGCAATCCATGAAGCCCGGCGCGCACGATCGCGCCCAGGGTGAGATGCGGTGTCGCGGCCGCATCTGCGGCGCGGAATTCGAAATTGAAGCTGCGCTCCACCTTGGCGCCCGGCTTTTCCGACACCGGGCAGATCCTGACCAAGGCCTCGCGATCCTGTTTGCCGAGATTGGTGACGGACGCGCTCCACGCATTCGGCCGCAGCCTTTCATAGGAGATGACGCTGGGCGCCGTGACGGCGCACAGTGCGCGTCCGTGCGCAAGGATTCCGGCGATGAACTGGCCGGCGGTTGCGGAAACGCCTCCTAGCCCGGCGGGGTCGTACGACAGCGGCTTGCCGTCCTTGTCCTCCAGGCTGAAATGGACGTGTACGCCATTGCCGACGCCGCCGCGGCGCATGATCGGCGTGAAGCTCGCGCGCAGCCCCTTGCGCAACGCCGCCGCGCGGATGATCTGGCGCAATTTGACCGCGCGGTCGGCGGCCTCGAGCCCAACGGCCGGGCGCACTGTCACCTCGAACTGACCCGGCGAATATTCTGGCAGGAAGGTTTCGGGCTCCAGCTGCGCACGATCGAGTGCCGCCAGGATGATCTCCGGCAACTCGCCGATGGTGCGAATGGATTCCAAGCCATATGAGCCGCCGAGGCGCGGCTCAAGGCCGAGGCAGGTAAACTCGTGCTCGAAAGCGACCCGCAAAAAGAGCCCGAACTCTTCCGCAAGTTCCGCGAGCGCCATGCGCAGGTAGTGGCGTGGGCAGCAGACCCAGGGATCGCCGTTCAGCTCATCGACGAAGCTGAGGATGAAGCGTTCCGGTGCGATGCCGTCGCCGAAATCGATGGTCACGTCACCGGCGGGATCGGGGCGGAGCGTGAGATCGCCCGAAGCGCCCCACGGCGTCGCCTGAATCTGCCCGAAGCAATTGATCATGATGTTGGTGGGGGTCCAGCCGATGCCCGTTTCCCAGCGCTCGGCCAGCTCTCGCGCCGGAAAGCCCTTGCCGCGGACCTGCCCCGCGAAGTCGCCGGTGCAGGCCATGATGAACGGTTCTCGGTGCATCCGGAGTCTCCCGTGCGCCCCTCACTGGAACCAGAATGCCTGCGTGACGGCCCGGTTTCAACAATGTGGCCGGTTGCGTTGCACCGGGATGGCGCGATCAGCCGCCGGAACGGGGCAGAACGCTCTCGACCAGCTTGGCCCAGTAGCTGGCGCCAAGCGGCAGAATCTCGTCATTGAAGTCATAACGCGCGCTGTGCAGGCCGACACCGTCGACGATGGGACCGTTGCCGATCCAGATGTAGCAGCCCGGCCGCGCGGCGAGCATGAAGCCGAAATCCTCGCACCCCATGCTCGGAGCGACGTTGCGCTGGACATTCTCTTCACCGGCGACGAGTGCCGCAGCGCGTGCAGCATTCTCGGTAGGTCCGGCGGCGTTCACTGCCGGCGGAATCGGCTTGTAGTATGCAAACGTCGATCTCACTCCATGTGCCGCCGCAATCCCTTCGGAAATCCGCAGCAAGGCGTCCTCGAGCACCTTCCGCAATTCCGGCTTGAAGTAGCGGCAAGTGCCGCGCAACACCGCCTCTTCTGGAACGATGTTCCAGGTATTGCCCGCGTGGACCTGCGTGATGCTGACGACGGCTTCGTCCTGCGGATTGACGGTACGGCTCACGATGGTCTGGATCGCCCCGATCATGGCGGCCGCCGCGACGACCGGGTCGTCGCCCAGATGCGGCATCGCCGCATGCGCGCCGCGGCTGGCGATCGCGATCTCGAACTTGTCGTCCGCCGCCATGATCGGTCCGGCGCACACGCCGAACGCGCCCACCGGAACGCCCGGCCAATTGTGCATGCCGTAGACGGCCTCCATCGGAAACTTGGTGAACAGGCCCTCCTCGACCATTCTCTGGCCGCCGCATTCGTTCTCCTCG
The DNA here is from genome assembly GCA_041398065.1 of Dongiaceae bacterium. Classification (GTDB taxonomy): domain Bacteria; phylum Pseudomonadota; class Alphaproteobacteria; order Dongiales; family Dongiaceae; genus Dongia_A. The sequence continues at coordinate 21,391 of JAWKVL010000003.1, forward strand.
GCAGGCTGGAAGATGAAATGGACGATGCCGTCGAAGTTGCGTGTCTCCGCCAGATAGCGCGCGGCGCCGAGCAGCATGGTCGTGTGCCCGTCATGGCCGCAGGCATGCATGATGCCGTCATGCGTCGATGCGTGCGCGCGGTGGCCTTTCTCCCGGATCGGGAGTGCATCCATGTCGGCGCGCAGGCCGATGGCGCGATTGCTCGATCCGCAGCGCAGCGTTCCCACGATTCCGGTGCCCGCAAGGCCGCGCGTGACCTCGATGCCGAATGCTCCGAGTTTCTCGGCGACCAGCTCGGATGTGCGATGCTCCTGGAACGCCATTTCCGGATGGGCATGGATGTCGTGCCGCCACGCTGTCATCTCGGGATGGAATTCGGCGATGCGGTTGAGGACGGGCATGAGACTCTCCGGGGACAGCTCTGATCCCGGATTCTTAGCCGTTGCCGCCGCGCACCGATTGAACGTTATTGCAAGATCGGGGGCCTGCCGCCGCGCCCGAGATAATCTCCCGGCGTAATGCCGTACGCAGCCTTGAACTTGCGGATGAGATGGCTCTGATCGGCGAAGCCGACGGCAACTGCCGCCATCGCGGGCGACTCGCCCGCCAGCATCATCCGCTTGGCGTGGCGCAGGCGCAGTTGCGTCTGGTAGAGGTGCGGCGGCAGGCCGACCCATCGGCGAAAGGCGCGGAGCAGATGGAAGCGGTCGACGCCGGCGAGCTCCGCCAGTTGAGTGAGCGAGCAATCCTCGGCGAACTTCTCCGCAAGATGGTCGAGCGCCAGCGCGACGTCCCGCGGTCCTGACCGCCGCTGGCTGTCTGGCGGTGCGGTTCTGCCGTGGCGGCGAGCCAGCGCGACCAGGGCAGTGATCAGCAGCGCCTCGCGCGCAAGTCTCGTCTCCGAACGCTCGAAGGCGCGATGGACCCGCGACAGGCGCCGGGCGAGCGCGGGATCTGTGACGACAGATTCCGGGAACAGTGTCGCCGCGGCGCGCTGACCGGCTGCCTCCGCACAGGCCGCAGTGAGCACCGCGCCATCGACATACAGCATGCGATAGGAGTAGCGGTCGTCGGACGCGGCCGGGCCGCCATCGTGCGCATCGTCCGGAT
>JAWKVL010000003.1:30000-159150 GCA_041398065.1 Dongiaceae bacterium
GCGACATCCAGGACGGTGACTCGTTCGAAGTGTTCTATGAGCGCATGGAGAACGAGGACGGCAAGTTCGTGAAGTCGGGCAAGATCCTGTACGCTTCGCTCACGCTCTCGGGCAAGGCCATCCCGGTCTACTATTTCGAACGCGATGGCGACGGTGAATATTTCACGCCGGGCGGCGAAGCCATCCGCAAGTCCCTGCTCCGCACGCCGGTTGACGGCGCTCGCATCACGTCGGGCTTCGGCATGCGCATGCATCCGGTGCTCGGCTTCTCGAAGATGCACAAGGGCATCGATTTCGGCGCGCCGATCGGCACGCCGATCTATGCCGCCGGCACCGGCACTGTGGTCGAGATCGGCAAGAAGGGCGCCTACGGCAACTACATCCGCATCCGGCATAACGGCGAGTACCAGACCGCCTATGCCCACATGAGCCGCTTCGCCAAGGGCCTTGTCAAAGGCGAGAAGGTGAAGCAGGGCGAGGTCATCGGTTACGTCGGCGCCACCGGGCGGGTGACGGGACCGCATCTGCACTACGAGATCCTGATCAACGGCGCCCAGGTCAATCCGGGGAAAGTCAAGACCGTCGCCAGCAACAAGCTGACCGGCAAGCAGCTCAAGGCCTTCCAGGCGCAGGTGGCGAAGATCGATTCCGAGCGCAAGGCGCAGGCGACGCAACAGCTGATCGCCGAGCGGCCCGACGAGGCCCCGCTCGATTGCAGCACCGCAACCGGCTGCCAGAACTGACAGGGTAAGCCCCGACGACAACAAGAAGAAAGGCCGGGCAAGACGCCCGGCCTTTTCATTTCCAGGTCGATGTACCTCAGACGGCGCGGATGTCGCGCACGAAGTGCTCGATCATATTGCGGATGTCGCCAGTATGGCGGCTGAGCTGGTGCGACGCATCGAGCACCGTCGCCGCCGCCCCCTTGGTGCCTTGGGCGGCGTGGGCGACCAGTTCCACCTTCTGAGAAACCTCGTGGTTGCCGGCGGAAGCTTCCTGGACATTGCGTGCGATCTCTCGGGTGGCGGCGTTCTGCTCCTCCACCGCGGCTGCAACCCCGCTCGATATCTCCGTCATCTGCTTGACCTGGCCGCCGACCGAGCGGATCGCATCGGCAGTCGATTGCGTCGAATTCTGGATCGCGGAGATCTGAACGGCGATCTCCTCGGTCGCGCGCGCCGTCTGGTTGGCCAGGCTCTTCACCTCGTTGGCCACCACGGCGAAGCCCTTGCCGGCCTCGCCGGCGCGCGCTGCCTCGATGGTAGCGTTGAGCGCCAGCAGGTTGGTCTGGTTCGAGATCTCGGTGATCAGCCGGATGACATCGCCGATCTTGGTGGAGGCTTCCGTCAGCGTCTCGACCCGCGTGGTGGTCTCGTCGATCGCGCGTTCGGATTGCGAGGCGATGCTGGCCTGGCTCGCGACCTGCCGGCTGATTTCCATGATCGAGGAAGAAAGCTCTTCGGTCGCGGCCGCCACGGTTGAGACGTTCGCGCTGGCCTCCGCCGCCGCCGCGGCGACCTTCTGGGCCTGCTCGAGCGAATCGGTAGACGTCCGGTCGAGCGCGCCCGCCGTCCTGTCGAGGGTTTCCGACGAATTGACCAGCGCGTGCAGGATCGCCTCGATCTCCTGGTCGAAGCGCTGGGCGAGCTGCGCAATCTCTACGGCGCGCCGCTCTCTGGCCGCTTGATCGCGCGCGGCTTCCGCCTGCAACTCCTGGTTTCGCCGCATGTTCTGGGCGAACACCTCGACCGCGCGGGCCATGTTGCCAACTTCATCGTGGCGCTCGGCAAACGGGATCGCGACGTTCATGTCGCCTCCGGCAAGCTGCTTCATGGTGCCGGTGATGGAACGAATCGGCGCCCCGATCGAGCGCGACAGCCAAAAGAAGAAGCCAACCGAGGCCGCCAGCGTGACGACAGCACTCAGGATCACCGTCATGGACGTGGTGTCGAGCGCGCTGGATTTCTCGGCATTGGCCGCGGCGGAGTTGGCATTGAGAACGGCCGTGACGGCAGCATCGGCACTCTCCAGATTCGCGGTCAGTTCCTCGCCACCGCCGGTCACTTCGATGGCACGCGCTTCGTTGACCGTGTCGGGATGGCGCATCAGCGCGAGCTGTCGCGCCGCCGGGCCGGTCCGCCAGGCATCGACGACCGCGCCGATCTGGTTGATGCCAGCCATCAGTTTCTCCTCGCCCTCGGCGCTCTTGAGCGCGGCTTGCAGCGCGGCATCGAACTCTGCGCTGAGGGACTCGTAGTCCTTGCCGTATTGCGAGCTGCCGGTGACCAGAAGCCCCCGTATCGCGGCCTGCATCTTGGCGGCGTTGGCCAGCACGTCATTGACGCTTTTGGCCTGCAAGGCTGTGGTGTCGCTGATTTCGCTTGCCCGCTCAATGCGACCCGATTGCAGGATGGCGATGATGCCGGCCACCACGATGACAACACCGAGGATCGAGAACGCCGCGATCAGCTTCTTGGCGACGGAGAGATTAGAAAGCTTCATCACGTTCCCCCTACAGACCGGCCTCGAGCCGACGTTGCAGCTCGGTCAGGTTGATTTCCGCGGTGGCCGCGCCGATGGCACTCTTGCTGGCCGGATCGACAATCGTGAAATTGACCTGCGCGCGCCAGGTCTTGGTGTCGTCGTTGTATTCCGGCTCGTCGATGAAGACGGCGTCAGGCCCGACCTGGAACGTCTTCTGGAACTTTGCCTCGTCGCCCTGCCAATAGTCGGACGTCACCGAGCTCTGGCCGACATTGAGGCCGAACTTGTCCATGATGAAGATTTCGGTGAACAGGCCGGCGGACTTGGCCTGGGTGTAGAGCAGATAGCTGGACAGCGGACTGCTCAGGATCTCGGCGATCAGCGGCTGATCGTCGGACTTGGCCTCGGTCTTCCAGTCGTTGTCGAGCTTGTCGATCTCCGCCTGCTGCACGCCCAGATGCCGCTCGTTCGAGGCCACCACCGACAGGATCGTGACCGGCTGCTGCAGCTGCTGGCGCAAGTTTTCAACGAATTGCGGGGTGATGATGCTGGTGGAGATTGGCGCGGGCGCAGCGCTTGCGGTTTCTTGCGCCCACGAATGACTGCAGAACCCAACCAACGCTGACAATGCAGCCATCGCGCTCAAGTGGATGCGACCAGACATGCGTATTCCTTGCGGAGTGACGGACATGTCAGGCGATATAGGCTGTTCGCGGTAAAGAATTCGTCAAGCAGTGCTGACTAAATATCAATCAGACGCTGCAAAATAATCAGGCATCAAGAAGACCTTCGGACGGCGCCGGTCGTTGCAGCGGTCCGAAGTCGTCCGTTCGCTTGCTCGCTGGCTGCTACGCCGCCTCCGATAACTTCTTGCCGTCGATGGTGAGACCGTCCTTGTCCGAAGACACGCGGATCACGTCGCCGGGCTTGAACTTGCCCTCCAGCAGCAGGCTGGCGAGCGGGTTCTGCAGCTCACGCTGGATCACGCGCTTGAGCGGCCGCGCCCCATAGACCGGATCGTAGCCAGCCTCGCCCAGCCATTCCTTGGCGGCGCTGTCGAGCTTGAGCTCCAGCTTCCGGTCGGCCAGCAGAGCCTGCAGGCGATTCAGCTGGATATCGACGATGCCAGTCATATTCGACCGCGACAGGCGGTGGAACAGCACGATCTCATCCAGCCGATTCAGGAACTCCGGCCGGAACGCCTGGCGCACGACATTCATGACCTGCGCCCGCACCAGCTCCACGTCCTCGCCGTCCTTCTGCGCGGCCAGGATGTCGCTGCCGAGGTTGGAAGTGAGGATGATAAGCGTGTTCTTGAAGTCGACCGTGCGGCCCTGGCCGTCGGTCAAGCGCCCGTCATCCAACACCTGTAGCAGGATGTTGAAGACGTCCGGATGAGCCTTCTCGACCTCGTCGAACAGGATGACCTGGTAGGGCCGGCGCCGCACCGCTTCGGTCAGGACGCCGCCTTCCTCGTAGCCGACATAGCCCGGAGGCGCGCCGATCAGCCGCGCGACCGCGTGCTTTTCCATGAATTCCGACATGTCGACGCGCAGCAGCGCCTGCTCGTCGTCGAACAGGAAGCTCGCCAGCGCCTTCGACAGCTCGGTCTTGCCGACGCCGGTCGGGCCCAGCATGAGGAACGAGCCAATCGGCCGGTTGGGATCCTGAAGGCCGGCGCGCGCGCGGCGGACGGCGTTGGAAACCGCGACAATTGCCTCTTCCTGGCCGATCACGCGCTCGCCCAGCACCTTTTCCATGCGCAGCAGCTTGTCGCGCTCGCCTTCCAGCATCTTGTCCACCGGGATGCCGGTCCAGCGCGATACGACCGAGGCAATATCCTCGTCGCTCACCACCTCATTCAGCATGCGATGCTGTTGTGCCTCTTCGGCCTGCTTGAGCTTCTTCTCAAGGCCCGGAAGGACCGAGTAGGTCAACTCGCCCGCGCGCGCGAAGTCGCCGCGGCGCTGCGCCTGCTCCGCCTCGAGCTTCGCCTGGTCGATCTGCTCCTTGAGCTTCTGCGCGTCCTGCAGCGTGCGCTTCTCCGACTGCCATTCTTGGGTCAGCTGGCGCGACTGCTCTTCCAGTTCCTCGATCTCGTCGACCAGGTTTTTCAGACGCTCCTTCGACCCTTCGTCGCTCTCTTTCTTCAGCGCCTCGCGCTCGATCTTGAGCTGGACCAGGCGCCGGTCGATTTCGTCGATCTCCTCGGGCTTTGAATCCACTTCCATGCGCAGGCGGCTGGCCGCCTCATCGACCAGATCGATCGCCTTGTCCGGCAGGAAGCGGTCGGTGATGTAGCGATTGGAGAGCGTGGCGGCGGCGACGATTGCGCCGTCGGTGATCCGCACGCCGTGATGCAGCTCATATTTCTCCTTGAGCCCGCGCAGGATCGAGATCGTGTCGGCCACGTTCGGCTCGCTCACGAACACCGGTTGGAACCGCCGCGCCAGCGCCGCGTCCTTCTCGATATGCTTGCGGTACTCGTCGAGCGTGGTCGCGCCGACGCAATGCAGCTCACCGCGCGCCAAAGCGGGCTTCAGCATGTTGGAGGCGTCCATCGCGCCTTCCGCCTTGCCGGCACCGACCAGCGTGTGCAGCTCGTCGATGAACAGGATGATGTCGCCTTCCGCCGCCGCGATCTCCTGCAGCACGGCTTTCAAGCGTTCCTCGAACTCGCCGCGATACTTGGCGCCGGCAATGAGCGCGCCCAGGTCGAGCGACATCAGCGATTTGTGCTTCAGGCCCTCCGGCACATCGCCATTGGCGATGCGCAGCGCCAAGCCTTCGACGATCGCGGTCTTGCCGACGCCGGGCTCGCCGATCAGCACCGGATTGTTCTTGGTCCGGCGCGCCAACACCTGGATGGTGCGGCGGATCTCCTCGTCACGCCCGATCACGGGATCGAGCTTGCCGGCGCGCGCCTGCGCCGTCAGGTCGCGGGCGTACTTCTTCAGCGCGTCGTAGCTGTCCTCAGCGCTCGCGCTCTGCGCGGTGCGGCCCTTGCGAATTTCGTTGATCGCGGCGTTCAGTCCCTGTGCCGAAGCGCCGGCATCCTTGAGAATGCGGCCGGTGGTGCCGTCGCTGGTCAAAGCCAGCGCCAACAGCAAGCGCTCGGCGGTGACAAATCCGTCGCCCGCCTTCTCCGCCAGTTTTTCGGCCTGGTCAAGGATACGCGCCAGTTCGGGGCCCATATAGACCTGGCCAGCGCCGGAACCTTCGACCTTCGGCTGCTTCTCGAGCGCCTTCTCGGTCGCGGCCAAGGCGCGCGCCGGATCGGCGCCGGAATTGCGCAACAGGCCGGCGGCGAGGCCGTCCTTGTCGTCCAATAGAACTTTCAGAAGGTGCTCGGGGGTGAGCCGCTGGTGGCCCGACCGCAGCGCCAAGGTCTGCGCAGCCTGAAGGAATCCACGCGACCGTTCGGTGAACTTTTCCAGATCCATTCTCGCCCTCACTCGACCGCGCCCGATAGCTCAGCACGCGCTCTTGGATGCACAAGGAAGCTAAACGCTTGCCCCTAGGACGATATGGGGTTGCCCAATTAATAAACAAGAGGCGCGGCAACCCGTCCGGGATCAAAGTGTCCCGGACAGGCTGCAGCAGAATGACTACTCGCCGGGCTCGGCTTGGCCTTGCGATTCGCTCTGGCGGCCTTCGTTCTGCCGACCATCTCCTTGCCTCTGCCCACGGCGGCCTGGCCCGCGGAGCCTGGGCCGCGGTGCGCGAAGGGTCCGCTGGACGCCTTCCTGTGCGTCCTCGGGGGCAGCCTCGGTGCTGTCCGATGCGGCCTTCGCCGGCAGCAATTCATCGGGATAGTCCGGCTGGTCGTCGCTGGCCGCAGCGGGTTGGGCACGCACGGGTTCACTTGGCGTCGGATAGGCCGGCTGGGATTCGCCGCGTTCGGCATAGTTTCCGTAGCTGTTCCCGTGGCCGTTGGTCGGCGCGACGTTGCCGCCGGCCGCCTGCTGGGGCTGGCCGTCGCCATGCCCGCGGGCGCCTTGCTGGTGCCCTTGCTGCTGATGACCACCCTGCCGGTGGCCGCCCTGACTGGGCCCGCCGTGGCCTTGGCCGTGGCCCTGACTGCCCTGGTTGCCCGGATTCTCGCCCTGCATGCCCGCATCCATGCCTTGCGGATTGGGGCTGCCGGAATTGTAGAGGGCCGCGGAGAGGCCTTGGCTGACGTTCTGCACGTTGACGTCGGCAACGGAGAGTTCCCGCCCGCCCATGCGCGGCCGCTGGCCGTCATTCATGGCGCTGAGCACACGGTAGTAGTGGTCGGCGTGCTGCAGGAAATTCTCCGCCGCGATGCGATCCCCGGCGGCGCCGGCATCGCGTGCAAGCTGCAGGTATTTTTCCAAAACTTGATAGGCATTGCCGCGGACTCGAAGTTCCTGTCCGCCGCTATCATATCCTTGACCCTTGTGTTGGCCGCCCCCCATCCCATGGGGCTTGCGCGGGCCGCGGCCACGAGCGCGTCGGTTGTTGTTGTTCTGTTTCATCTGAGCGTCATTTTCGTCGTCGATTGTGATCGAGATGGCAGGTCAAGCCGCATGCCGGCGTCCTTGCGCGTCTTTGCAATATCTCGAAGCAGCGGCGTGCTGCTTCTCTCGGCGCTGGACGCAGTCTATGTGCGGAGGCGCTGTTTTGGGGCTGGCTTCGCTGTGCGATGGCCGGCTTTCCCCCCGGGCTCGGCCCATGGTCAGCCCCGACTGCCGGCGCTGACCCTAATCATTTCACGGCGGCTTTCCAATAGCTTTTTTGACAGCCCTGGGTTGCAGTTCGGCGGGATCATCAAGTCCTTGACGCGTCACCTGTTTTTTGAACAGGACGCAGCGCGGAACCGCGCCCAGGTCGTGTGCTGTTGCAATATGCCGCAACCCCGCAGCCCGCCCGATGGCTGCCACCGAATCGCTCTGGCCGATCCCCACCTCGAACGCGGCAAGGCCCTCCGCCGCCAGCAAGCGCGCCGCGGCAGGCGCAAGACGGCGATACGCCACCAGCCCGTCCGCTCCGCCATCCAGTGCCAGGCGCGGCTCGAAAGCCGAGACCTCCGGCTGAAGGTCCGCGATATCGCCGCTCGGGATGTAGGGCGGGTTGGAGATGAGAATGTCGAAGCTGGGTGAGAGTCCGTCGTCCCACTCGGCTTGGCGAAATGACGCGCGCGTGCCGAGCCCCAGCGCATCCGCGTTCTGTCGCGCCACCGCCAGCGCAGCCGCCGAGACGTCGACGCCGAGTCCCGTCGCATTGGGTAATTCGTGCAGCAGGGCGAGCAGCAAGCAACCTGTCCCGGTCCCGAAATCCACCAGCTTCAGCGCAGCGGATCGATCCGCCACCTGATCCAGGACCGCCTGCACCAGCGTCTCCGAATCGGGACGCGGGTCCAGCGTGTCCGCCGTGACCTTGAAAGTGATCGACCAGAACTCGCGCCGGCCCAGGATTTGCGCCATCGGCTCCCGCGTGGCGCGGCGTGCGACCAGCGCCCGAAAAAGCTCCAGGGCCGGCGGCTCGATGATGCGCTCCGGAAATGCGATCTGGGTCGCGATCGGCACGCCGGCGGCCTCCAGCAGCAGCAGCCGCGCCTCGCGCAGCGCGCCGTCGATGCCCGCGCCGGCCAGCTGCGCGGCGGCGGCTTTCAGGAGATCGCCCGTGGTCACTCCACTTCCGCCAGCCGCTCGGCCTGGTCGTTGGCGATCAGCGCGTCGATCACTTCGTCGAGCGCCGAGCCATCCATCACCTTGTCGAGCTTGTAGAGGGTCAGATTGATGCGATGGTCGGTGCAGCGTCCTTGCGGGAAGTTGTAGGTGCGGATGCGCTGAGCGGTCGCCCGAGCCCACCTGGCTCTTTGCGGTTGGCGGCGTTCGGCATCGCGCTCGCGCTCCGCTCGCACAGGCGGGCGCGCAGGATCTTCAGCGCTGGCCTTGTTCTTGTGCTGCGATTTCTCGTCCTGCTGCTGCACCACGACGCCGGTCGGGGGTGCGCGTGATGCGCACCGCGCTGTCGGTTGTGTTGACTGATTGGCCGCCAGGCCCGCTGGAGCGGAACACGTCGATACGCAGATCCTTTTCGTCGATCTTGATGTCGACTTCTTCCGCTTCCGGCATGACGGCGACGGTGGCGGCGGAGGTATGAATGCGGCCCGATGCCTCGGTCTCCGGCACGCGCTGCACGCGATGGACACCCGATTCGAACTTCAGCCGCGCGAACACGTTGCGTCCGGTGATGGCCGCGGTCGCCTCCTTGACGCCGCCGAGGCCGGTCTCGCTCACATCCATCTGCTCGAACTTCCAGCCTTTGAGCGCGGCGTAGCGTGCATACATGCGGAACAGGTCGGCCGCGAACAGCGCAGCTTCCTCCCCGCCGGTGCCGGCGCGCACTTCCAGGATCGCGTTGCGCTCGTCCGCCTCATCCTTGGGCAGGAGCATCAGCTTCACCTGATGTTCCAGCTTGGGCACGCGCTCCTTGAGGGCGATCACTTCGTCCTCGGCGAGCGTACGCATCTCTGCCTCGGTCTTGGGATCGGCCAGCATGGTCTCCAGGTCGGTGAACTCGCGCTTTGCGGTCTTCCATTCCTGGATCGCCTCGACCAGCGGCGTCAGATCGGAATATTCCTTCGAGTTGCGGGCATAGGCCTGCGCGTCCTTCTGGTCGGGACTGGCCAGCAAAGCGGCCAGCTCTTCGTGCCGCTTCACCACCCGGTCGAGCTTCGGTTCCAAGCTCACGTCTTGTCTTCCTTGTCGTTCATGCCAAACAAGCGGCGCAAAGCCGCCTCGAGATCCTTGCCCGGCGCCGCCGCTTTCAGCGCCAGGCTGGGCTGATGCAGCAGCCGGTTGACCAGGCGCCGTGTCGCCTCTGCCGCGTCGATGCCGGGTTGCGCCAGCACTTCGGCCCGATGCTGCTCAAAATGCCGATGCAGATCGGCGATCACCGGCGCGGCAGCCTGTTCGGTCAATTGCCGGCGGTATGCGGCCACCGATTGATCGACGATACGCCAAGCTTCTTCCGCCTCGCTCGCGCGGTGCTGCCGGCCGGCCATCGCCAGCCGCTCCAGATCGTCGAGCGTATAGAGGAACGCATCGTCGAGATCGGCGATTCGCGCATCCATATCGCCCGGAACTCCGCTGTCGATCAAGAGGATCGGCCGCCGCTTGCGCGCCTTCAGCGCCGCTTTCACCATGTCGACGGTGACGAGCTCAGCGCCGAGGTCGAGCGCGCTCACCACCAGATCGGAAGCGGCCAGCGCCTCGCGCAATTCGCCGAACGGCCGCCAATGGGTATGGTTGCGCTCCGCCCAGGCCTTTGCCCGGCGCTCCTGCGGATGCACCATGGTCCAGCGCTTCATGCCAGTGGCGGAGACCTGCTCGAAGATCAGCTCCGCCATGTCGCCGTCTCCGATCAGCAGACCGCTCAACCCGCTGACGTCGCCGTGCATGCGCCGCAGCACGCCAACCGCGCAGGCGGCCATCGACACCGACTGACCGGCGATCCCCGTCTCGTGTCGCACGCGCTTCGCCGCCTGATACGCCGCTTCCAGGATGCGGTCGAGCTCCGGTCCGCTCATGCCGGCATGCTGCGCAAGCTGCTGCAGCTCCTTCACTTGGCCCAACACTTGCGGCTCGCCCACGATCTGGCTTTCCAGCGACGCAGCGACCGCGAAAGCGTAGCGCAAAGCGGCATCGTCCGTCAGCGCATGCAGGCGCGGCGCGATTTCCGACTCGTTCACGCCACCGGCCTCGGCCAGCAGCCCGGCCAATTTGGCCTGGGTGCGCGCGGCATCCGGCGTCATGCACCACACTTCGCAGCGGTCGCAGGTTGCGATAGCGATGGCCTGGGTGATGCCGGCCTCGCGGCAGCGGCCGAGCAGTCTCAAAACGTCCCCGGCATCGCCTTGCAGGCGCTCGCGCAGCAATTGCGGCCCGGTCCGATGATTGACCCCGACGATCAGGAATGTCGGTTCGCCTACCCCATGCCGGCTTATGTCACTGATATTGAGCAAGGGACTCGATCAGGCTGTCGAGCGGCACGTCGCGCTGCTCGCCGCTGTCGAGATCGCGCACGGCAGCGACGTTCTTGGCCAGCTCGTTCTCGCCGAGGATGACGGCCACGCGGGCATTCAGCTTGTTGGCACGCTTCATGCGCTTGCCCATGTTGCCGGAATAACCGAGATCGGCAGGTAACCCGGCCTCTCGGATCTTGCCCGCGAGCATCAGCGCCTCGCGCTCCGCCTCATCCCCGATCGGCACCAGCGCGATCGGCCGGCGCGCCGCGGGTTCTTCTTTCAACAGCATCATGCAGCGTTCGACGCCGCTCGCCCAGCCGACGCCGGGCGTCTCCGGCCCACCCATGATGCCGACCAGGCCGTCATAGCGCCCGCCGCCCATCACCGTACCCTGCGCGCCAAGATCGTCGGAAATGATCTCGAAGCAGGTGTGGCAGTAGTAGTCGAGGCCGCGCACCAGCCGCGGATTGACCGCGTTGGGAATGCCCAGCGCATCGAGCCCTTCCAGCACGCGCGAGAAGAAGTCCTTGCTGGCCTGGTTGAGATGCTCGGAATAGACCGGCGCGTTGGCAACGATCTGCTTGTCGCCCTCATCCTTGGAATCGAGGATGCGCATCGGATTGCGCTCCAGCCGCTCCACGCTCTCCTTGCTCAGCTTGTCCTTGTGACCGGAGAGATAGGAGACCAACACATCGCGGTAGGTCTTGCGGCTTTCCGCATCGCCCAGCGAGTTGATCTCGAGATAGCAGCGGTCCCATACGCCGATGCGGCGCAGGAACTCGACGCCGACCGCGATGATCTCCACGTCGCCCATCGGGTCCGCGACGCCGAGCAGCTCGACACCGGTCTGGTGGAACTGCCGCAGGCGCCCCTTCTGCGGGCGCTCGTAGCGAAACATCGGGCCGCTGTAGAAGTATTTGAGCGGCGCGTGCTGCGCGAGGCCGCCGGAGATGAAGGCGCGCGCCACGCTGGCCGTCCCTTCGGGCCTGAGCGTGATGGTTTCGCCGCCGCGGTCGGTGAAGGTGTACATCTCCTTGGTCACGATGTCGGAGGTGTCGCCGAGCGTGCGCTTGAACACCTCGGAGAACTCGAAGATCGGGGTCTCGACCTCGAGATAGCCGAAGCATTCCGCCGCCGCGCGCGCGGTATCGACCACGCGGCGGTAGCGGCGCATCTCGTCCGGCAACAGATCATGCGTGCCGCGAACCGGCTGAAGCTGAGACACCGAAAAACCTTCCTGGAAAAGTGACGCGTGCGATCAGATCGACGAAGCTAGGCGGCGCTGCTGGCAGCGTGCTTTTCCGCTCCTTCGTTGGCTGCTTTCTCCGCTTCGATCTCGGCCGCCTTCTTCTCGATCAGCTCCGCCATGTGCTCAACGATGTCCTGGTCCTTGAGGCGATGGTGCTGCTGGCCGGCGATGTAGACCATGTGCGTGTTGTTGCCGCCGCCGGTGAAACCGATATCTGTTTCGCGCGCCTCGCCCGGGCCGTTCACCACGCAGCCGATGATGCTGACCGTCATCGGCGTGGTGATGTGGGCGATGCGCTTCTCCAGCGCTTCCACCGTCTTGATCACGTCGAAATTCTGCCGCGCGCAGGACGGGCAGGAGATCAGGTTGACGCCGCGGTGCCGGAGGTTCAGCGACTTCAGCATCTCGTAGCCGACCTTCACCTCCTCGGTGGGGTCGGCGGAGAGCGAGACGCGGATCGTGTCGCCGATACCCGACCACAGCAGCATGCCAAGCCCGATCGACGATTTGACCGTGCCGGTCCGCATGCCGCCGGCTTCGGTGATGCCGATATGGAGCGGGTAGTCGCAGGCTTCCGCGAGGCCTTGATAGGCCGCGACCGCCAGGAACACGTCGGACGCCTTCACGCTGATCTTGAAATCGAAGAAGTCGTGATCCTCGAGGATCTTCGCGTGGCTGAGCGCGGACTCGACCATCGCTTCCGGACACGGCTCGCCGTAGCGCTCCAGAAGATCGCGTTCGAGCGAGCCGGCGTTGACGCCGATGCGCATCGAACAGCCGTGATCCTTGGCTGCCTGCACCACGTCGCGCACGCGCTGGGCATTGCCGATATTGCCGGGATTGATGCGCAGGCACGCCGCGCCCGCCTTGGCCGCTTCGATGCCGCGCTTGTAGTGGAAATGGATGTCCGCGACGATCGGGATCTTCGCCGCCTTCACGATCTCCGGCAGCGCCGCCGTAGACTCCTCGTCGGGGCAGGAGACGCGGACGATGTCGCAACCCGCGGCTTCGATCTCCTGGATCTGCTTGATGGTCGCCGCCGCGTCGGCTGTCAGCGTATTGGTCATGGTCTGCACGGTGATCGGCGCATCGCCGCCCACCAGCACTGATCCAACGCGGATCTGCCGCGACTTGCGACGGGCGATGTCACGATAGGGGCGAACGCTCATTCAACCGGTCTTTCCTGTTCGGCGCCCCTTGGTGGTCATTGAGGGTTACTTCAGGGCGAGATTCATCGGGCGCGCAATAGGCTCCGCCGCGTCGGGCAGAAGATGCGCTGAGAGGGACAAAAGATCAAGCCTGCGGCCACGGCCCCATTTCGGCCGCAAGTATTTGAAATAGATAGATGATTCGTACGCGGCCAGATCAGTCGGCGGCTGGGGCGTTGGTGCTGGTCTTGAAGGCGCTGCCATCCTTGAGCTTCTTGGCATCGAGTGGGATGTCCCGTTTCACGAGGCCAACTGACCCGAAGCTCTTCAGCTTGGTGCCGCTGACGATGATCTCGAGGCCACCGGCATTACCGGTCGTTAGCATCAGCCCCTTCTCCTCCGGCACCGTATAGGTCTCGCCAGATCGCAGGACGCGGGAGAACAGCACCTCTTTCTTGGCGTTGGTGACCTGAACCCAGCTCTCCAGCCGGGCGCGCAGCACGATCTTGCCGGCCTTGGCGTCGGCCGCAGCCGCCGCTTGCGGCTGGGGCGGCGATTCCTCGATCACCTGTTCGCCGGTACTAGCCACTTCGGCCTCCGGCGGGACCTGATCGTCAGCCGCAGGGGCTTCCTCCGCCGGCGCTGCGGCTGCCGCGGGTGCTTGAGCCGCGGAGGTTCCGCTGGCTGTGGTATCCGTAGCCGGTGCATCTGGTGGCGCGCTGGCCTCGGCCCCCGTCGGCGATGGCGTGGCTGGCGCGGCGGTGGGTTGCGCGGCGGTCGGCTGCGTGGCGGGCGCCGGGTTCTCAGGGGAAGCCGGCTCGGCCGGGGTCTCGGTCGATGCGGTCTGAGCCGGCTTCTCATCCGGCGCGGTGAAGTAACCCCAGGCAACATAGCCTGCAATACCTAGAACCAGCAGTCCCGCCATCAGGATGGCGGGCGAAATCTGGACTTGCGGCAGGCTGACGCCCTTCGGCTCAACCGGCTCTGCACGCTTGTCGTCCCACTTGCGAGGACCAGCCAGTTCGTCATGGAAATCGGCGATCAGCCGGTCGCCATCGAAGCCCAGATAGTCCGCATAGGTGCGGATATAGCCGATCATGTAAGCGGTGCCGGGGAGATCCTTGCGCCGGCCCTCCTCGATGGCTTTTAGATAATATTGCCGAATGTGGGTCGTGGCAGAGATGGCGGCGATATCCTGGCCGACCTCTTCGCGACGCTGACGAAGGATCGCGCCGACCTCAGCCAGCCCACCGCCGGTGGCCCGCTTGGTCTCTGTGCTGCCCGGCCCGTCCATTGTGCTCATATGTCTGCCCGGAACACTTTGGGAATCCGCTGCGGATTCCGTCCTTGCCCTCGTGTCGCCGGAAGGTGACTAAGGGCTATATATATACTCCGCTCAGAGCCTAGCAATGCGTTAAAGGGGTATCTTGTGATCCACCGCATAATCGAGCAGCGCGCTCCTGAGCGCTGGTCCGTCCAGATCCTGAACGCCCTGCCAATAGGCTTCTAAGCCGTTGAAATCCAGGCTCCGGATGGCAGCTCGCATGGGCAGCACCCGCGGTGGCGCCATCGACAACGTCCGGTAGCCAAGGCACATCAGTGCCATCGCAGCCAGCGGATCCCCTGCCATTTCGCCGCACAAGGCGAACGGCTTGCCTGCCTCTATCGCCGCGCGCGCAACTTCCGCGAGCGCGCGCCTCATGGCGGGCGCCAGCGTGTCGTACCGTCCGGCCGCCGCCGGATTGTCGCGATCCGCTGCAAACAGGAATTGCTGCAGATCGTTGCTGCCGACCGACAGGAAATCCACCCGCCGCAACAGCTCCGGCAACTGCCACAACAGGGCCGGCACTTCCACCATCGCGCCGACACGAACGTCGCTCGGCAAGGTGACGTTGCGGCGCGCCTGACGCTGCAGCTCGAGATCGAGCAGCCGCCGGCAGGCGTCGAGCTCGGCGATTTCCGTGACCATCGGGAACATGACGGAGAGCTTGCGGCCCGCCGCGGCATTCATCATGGCGCGCAATTGCTGGCGCAGCATGGCGGGTCGATCAAGCGCGATGCGGATGGCGCGCCAGCCCATCGCCGGATTCTCTTCGGGCGCGCGGTTCCAATAAGGCAACACCTTGTCCGAGCCGACATCGAGGGTGCGGAAGATGACAGGCAGGTCGCCGGCGCCGTCCAGCACCCTGCGATAGATCTCGGTCTGGCGCGCAACGTCGGGATATTCGTGCGAAATCATGAAGGGGATTTCGGTGCGATAGAGCCCGATGCCGGCGGCGCCCGTCGCCGTCAGCTGCGGCAGATCCATCAGCAGGCCGGCATTGATGTTGAGATCGATCTTGATCCCATCCAGCGTCACCGCCGGCAGATCGCGGATCGCTTCGTAGGCCTCGCGCTTCACCAAACGCTGGCGCATGCTCTCCGTGAAGGTTTGCAGGATGTCTTCGGACGGGCGGATGAAGAGCGTGCCGTTGTCGCCGTCGATCACCAGCGGATCGCCATCGCCGACACGTTGCATCAGATCCTGGCAGCGGCCCAGCACCGGGATGTCGAGCGCGCGCGCGACGATCGCGACGTGCGCGTTCTGCGAGCCTTCCTCCAGCACCAGGCCCTTCAGCCGGCTGCGGTCGTAGTCCAGCAGATCGGCCGGGCCCATGGTGCGCGCCACCACGATGGCGTCTTCCGGCAGGCGGCGCGTGCTCGGCACGTCGGCACCCAGCAGATGCCGCAGCAGCCGGTTGGCGAGATCGTCCAGATCGGCCAGCCGTTCGCGCAGATAGAGATCGGTCACGTCGCGCATGCGGGCGCGCGTGTCGTTCTGCACCTTCTGCACCGCCGCTTCCGCGGTCAGGCCGGATTGCACTGCCTCCATCATGCGGTTGCGCCATCCCTGGTCCTGCGCGAACAGGCGATAGGTCTCCAGCACCTCAAAATGCTCGCCCTGACCGGCGATGTCGCCGGCGCTCAACATGGTGTCGATCGAGCTCTGCATGGAAGCGAGCGCTTCGCCCAGCCGTTCCGTCTCGCGTGCCGGGTCTTCGGCGACCAGGTTCTGAAGCTGCAACGTCGCCTGGTGCAGCACCGCGATGCCGCGCGCCAGGCCGGGACAGAGCGTCACGCCATCGAGCCTCAGCGGCAACAGGGCGATACCGTCGCCGGGCCTCAATTCTTCCTGGCTGACCAGCTCGCCGCTCGCCACCAGCTCGGCCAGCACCATGGCGACGGTCTCGAGGGTCTCGACCTCTTCTTCGCTGTATTGCCGGCGCGTGCGGTTCTGGATGACCAGCACGCCAATGACGCGGCCCGCGCGCAGGATCGGGACACCCATCAGCGATTGGTAGATCTCTTCGCCGGTCTCCGGGCGATAGGCGAATTGCGGATGATGCTGCGCGTCGGCGAGCGCGAGCGGCCTTGCATGGCTGGCAACATCGCCGACCAGGCCTTCGCCGACCCGCAGGCGCGTCTTGTGCACCGCTTCATGCTTGAGGCCTTCGGTCGCGAACAGCTCCAACACTTCGCCGGCGCGTAGCAGATAGACGGAGCAGACTTCCGCCACCATCTCGCCGGCGATGAGCTTGACCGTCTGGTCGAGACGCATCTGCGCCGGTCCGCCGCGCGCCATCACGTTGCGCAATCGCTTGAGCAACATGCGCGCTCCGCTGAGGCTCGGCGCTTCGGTCATGGCTAGAGCGGTATTTCCCCAAATGGAGGTGGTTCTGTTCGCCAGCGGTGAGGCAGCCCGCCAGGAAGGCCGCGCAGGCCGATGCGGCACATCGGCCCCGTCGGCGAATGCCGACTGCGTCGGCGGGCGGGCTGACGCCGCGGATGCCCGCCGCTGGCGAACCCGAAGGGACGGGCGCTTTTCGACAAGGGCAGCGTCAGAGGCCTTGGCCGTAGTCCCACTACGGCCTGCGACCTCTTCCTTCCCCTTGTCGAAAATCGCTCCGTCAGAACCACCTCCATTTGGGGAAACACCGCTCTCAGCCAGTGACGGATTTGGGACGCTCCAGCAGAGCCTGGAGCGCCTCTTCGATCAATTCCTGAATGATCTCGGCTGTCGCCTGTTCCTTGGTGACCATGCCTACGCTCTGACCCGCCATCAGCGAGCCTGTCTCGACATCGCCGTCGATCACCGCGCGGCGCAGGGCGCCAGCCCAGAAATGCTCGATCTCAAGCTGTGCCGCCTTCTGGTCGAGTTCGCCTCGATCGAATTTCGCGATGACTTCCTTCTGCACGTCCATGAACTTGCGCACGCCGTCATTGGCGATCGCGCGCACTGGTATGACCGGAAAGCGGTTGTCGAGCGCCACCGAAGGCGTGGCGTCGCGGGCGGCGGCGCGGATGAACGCCTTCTTGAAATTGGGATGCGCGATCGATTCCGTCGCGCACACGAAGCGCGTGCCGAGCTGCACGCCCGATGCGCCCATTTCCAGATAGCCCAGCATGGCGTTGCCGCGCCCGATACCGCCGGCTACGAACACCGGGACATCGCGCACCGCCGGCAGGATCTCCTGGGCCAGCACGCTGGTGGAGACCGGGCCGATATGGCCGCCTGCCTCCATCCCTTCGATCACAATGGCGTCGGAGCCGCTGCGCACCAGCTTCTTTGCCAGCGCGACCGCCGGGGCGAAGCACATCACCTTGGCCCCGCCCTGCTTCAGGCGCTGGATCGCCGAAGCCGGGGGCAGGCCGCCGGCCAGCACGACATGGCCGACCTTGGCATCGAGGCAGACCTCCACCAATTGCTCAAGTTTTGGATGGAGCGTGATCAAATTCACGCCAAAGGGCTGGCTGGTGAGCTTGTAGGTTTCCGCGATCTCGGCCGCCAGGATGTCGGGCTGCATGGAGCCGGACGCGATCACGCCGAACCCGCCGGCATTGGAGATTGCCGCGACCAGATGGCGCTCCGAAACCCAGGTCATGGCGCCGCCCATGATGGCATAGCGGCAACCGAGGAACTCGGTTCCGCGCCTCCACAGGTGGTTCAGCAATGCCTCGGCGTGCGCACGATCCATCTGTCGTCTGTTGTCCCTGGTCCCCAGGTTATTCGCTCAAGCCGCGTCGAGGCCGTAGGCCGTGTGCAAGGCCCGTACCGCGAGCTCGGTATATTCCTCCGCCACCAGCACGCTGATCTTGATCTCGGACGTGGAGATGACCTGGATGTTGATGCCCTTCTCCGCCAGCGCCTTGAACATGCGCTGCGCGATGCCGGCGTGGGAGCGCATGCCGACGCCGATCACCGACACTTTCACCACGTTGGAGTCGGCGATCATGCCAGCGAACTGCACCTGGTTGCGCTGACCCTCGATCACCTGCTTGGCGCGCTCGAAGTCGGCCTTGGAAACCGTGAAGGTCATGTCGGTCGTGTCGCCCGATTCCGACACGTTCTGCACGATCATGTCGACATTGATGTTGGCGTCGGCCAGCGGCCCGAAGATCGAGGCGGCGATGCCCGGCCGGTCCGCGACCTTGAGCAGCGTGATCTTCGCTTCGTCGCGGCTGTAGGCGATGCCGCTCACCAGTTCCTGTTCCATGATCTCATCCTCATCCACCACCAGCGTGCCGGGCTTGTCCTCGAAGCTCGAGAGCACCTGCAGCCTGACACGGTGCTTCATCGCCATCTCGACCGAGCGGATCTGCAGCACCTTGGCCCCGACCGAGGCCATCTCCAGCATTTCCTCGTAGCTGATCTTGTCCAGCTTGCGGGCCTTGGCGACGATCCGGGGATCGGTCGTGTAGACGCCGTCGACATCGGTGAAGATGTCGCAGCGGTCCGCCTTCAGGGCTGCGGCCAGCGCCACCGCCGATGTGTCCGACCCGCCGCGTCCCAGGGTCGTCACGCGATTGTCGGGCCCGATGCCCTGGAAACCAGCGACCACGGCGACCTGGCCTTGGCGGAAGCGGGCCTCCATCTCCTCGACGCGGATGTGCTGGATGCGCGCCTTGCCGTGGGCGTCGTTGCATTCCACCGGGATCTGCCAGCCGAGCCAGGACCGCGCATTGACGCCGATGGTCTGCAGCGCGATCGCCATCAGGCCGCTGGTCACCTGTTCGCCCGACGCCACCACGACGTCATATTCGCGGGCGTCATAGAGCGGCGACAATTCACCACACCAGGCGACCAGCTGATTGGTGGCGCCGGACATGGCCGAGACCACGACCGCCACTTCGCTACCGGCATCGACCTCGCGTTTCACGCGCTGGGCGACGGCGCGAATGCGCTCGATATTGGCGACCGAAGTCCCGCCAAACTTCATGACCACGCGGGTCTTGGTCTTTGCCGGCGCATTCATGTTCGGAGAAGGCCCTTAAACTTCAGCGAGAAAGCCGCCCGGAAAGCATTGTCTTGCCGGCGGCGGCTATCCATACTCAATGCCTCCCAGCGAAGCAAGGGCTGGGGCTTGTTTCACCCCGTGGATTTCCGCCGTAATCGGCCGGTTTTTGAGATGTCTTCGCAACCAACCCCGATGGCTTCGACCGACCCGCTGGACATGCCTTCCGTCACCACCGTCGATAGCACCGAAATCGCCAAGTTCAGCGCCATGGCCGAGGCCTGGTGGGACCCGCATGGCGATTTCAAGCCGCTGCATCAGCTGAACCCAACGCGCATCAGCTTCATCCGCGATGTTGCCACCCGCCACTTCGGACGCGAAGCCGGCGGCGAGGCGCCGCTCGCCGAACTGACCTTTTGCGAGATCGGATGCGGCGGCGGCCTGCTGACCGAGCCAATGCGCCGGCTCGGCGCGGAGGTGACCGGCGTCGATCCGTCGGCGCGCAACATCGGTATCGCCCGCAGCCATGCCGAGAGCAGCGGTCTCAAGGTCACCTATCTGCAATGCGCGGCCGAAGACATGGTGGACCGGCGCGAGACCTTCGACATCGTGCTGGCGATGGAAGTGGTCGAGCATGTCGCCAATGTCGACGCCTTCATCGCCAGCTGCGCACAGCTGGTCAATCCCGGCGGACTGATGTTCTTCGCAACGCTCAACCGCACCGCCAAGGCGTTCGCCCTGGCAATCGTCGGCGCGGAATATGTGATGCGATGGCTGCCGCGCGGCACCCATGACTGGCGCAAGTTCGTGAAGCCGTCGGAACTGGCGCACCCGTTGCGGCGCGCGGGCTTCGAGATCGAGCGGCTGACCGGCGTCGCCTACAATCCGCTTGCCGACCGCTGGTCGCTGACGCGCGACCTCGACGTCAATTACATGCTGGCGGCGAAAAGAATCTGAGAACTAAGCGTCCGACCGGGGCAGCCAGGGGATGCGGGCGACCTCGACGCCCTCGTCGACCAGGTCCTGATGCTCCTGGTCAGTTGCTTCGCCGTAGATGCCGCGCGCTTCGGTCTCGCCGTAATGGATCTTGCGCGCTTCCTCGGCGAACTTCTCGCCGACATAGTCGCAGTTCGCTTCGACCTTGGCGCGGACTTCCTGCAGGTGCTGGCGCATGGCGCTGGCCATGACCGACATCGGGTGCTGGCCCTGGCCTTCCGGCGCAGGCACTGCCTTGGGCGGCAGCGCCACCGGCTGCTTCTTCTCGCTGGCACCGATGCGCGGCGCCATGAGCGCCTTGGCGACCTTGCGGTTGCCGCAGACCGGGCATTCGACGGTCTTGCGCGCGAGCTGCCGCTCGCAGGTCTGGCCGTCCTTGAACCAGGCCTCGAACTCGTGCTCCTTGCCGCAGCGGAGTTGGTACAGAATCATGCTCGAATGCGCGCTCTCAGTGATGCTGTTTCAGCCTAACAAATGGCACAGGATAAAAGTTTAACAAGCCCAAATGCGGCCCTCCCATGACAACAGCGTGTGAGAGTGACCCTTCTGCATGGATCCAGGCCCACAGCACTCTCATTCCTGCTGGGTCCAGAATCCTCGATCTGGCCGCCGGCAGCGGACGACATGCCAGATATTTCAATCGGTTAGACAACAAGGTCACGGCCCTCGACCGCGACGTTTCGGGCCTGCGGGAGCTCGCAGGTGCGGGTGTGGAAGTTCTCGCCGCCGACCTGGAAGACGGCTCGCCCTGGCCGCTCGGCGAACGCCTGTTCGACGGCATTGTCGTCACCAACTACCTCCACCGGCCCCTCTTCACGCGCTTGGCCGCGGCGCTGGCCCCGGGTGGGGTACTGATCTACGAAACTTTCGGCACGGGGAACGAACGCTTCGGCAAGCCGAGCAATCCTGCCTTCCTGCTCCGCCCCGGCGAATTGCTCGCGTTCGCCGCCGCGCATAACCTCCAGGTCCTCGCCTACGAATGCGGCGAAGTGAGCGCGCCGAAACCCGCAATCATCCAGCGGATGGTGGCGCGGCGGCTGGGTTAGGTCAGGTCCGGCTTCAGTGACATCGAGGCGCGGACCGATTCGAGCGCGACCGCGATTGGCATCAGAAGGAAGGCTGCGACCCACGCGCGCGGCCCACGTTGCGCCATCGCCAGGCAGATCGCGGGCAGGCCGATGAAGTTCCTGCGTCCGTCATGCACCACCAGCAGGTCGAGCGTCGGGTCGACCGCCAGTTCCACCTCCGCGCCGACCAGCGCGCGCATCGGCTTCAATCCGACGGTGCCCGCCGGCCACTCCATGCGCAGCCTCGCCGGCTTCGCCCGCAGCGCCTCCAGGTAGAGGCCGAGGCGCGGCTTAATGAAGCGCGGCGCACCGAGGCCATGGCGCGCCGGCACCAGAGCGGAATCGCCGAGGCGATCGATCGACTGCAGTTCCGCCCGCGCCGGCAGGTCTTGCGGCAGCCGGATATCCCACGCGAGGCCGAGACGACGCAGCAACAGCAGCGTCCACCAGCCAGGATCCCACTCGCCCGCGAAGAGGCCAAGCCGCGCCGAGCCGGGATAGGCATGGTGATTGTTGTGCCAGCACTCGCCCATGGTGAGGATCGAGGTGAGCCGGATGTTGTGGCCCTGCACCGCGGCGTCCTGCACTTCGAAGTGCCGGTCACCCTGGTTGTGCGCGAAATGGCCGATGAGCCAGTGGCCGACCACCCCCGCCGTTACCCGCGCACAGGTCCCGAAAACGACGAAGCTCCAACCACCAAGCGAATAGAGCAGCAGCGCTGGCGGCAGCTGCTGCCACATCCAGGTCGCTTCCAGGAAACGATAGAATCGGTCCTCGGCAATCCTCGGCTCGATCGCGATGCTCGGCGAGTTCTTGAGATCGAGATCGCAGCACAACTGCCACCATGCATCCTTCCAGAGCGAGCTGCCGTGGCGCAGGTAGTCGTGGCAAACTGGCAGGCGCTGCGCAAAGTCTCGCAGATCGTGCGCGCGCAGCAGGCCGAGCGGTCCCGACAGCCCGACCTGCACGCCCATGTAGGCCAGGAAATATTCGAGCCATTTCGGGCACTGGTAGCTGTCATGGATCAGCTTGCGGTGGCTCCCGAGCGAATGGCCGAGCAGCAGGACGGCTCCGGTCGCGAGGAAGAACACCGCGAGCCCGGCCCAGCTGAAGAACCAGATCCCGCCGATTATGGCGGCGCTCGCCATGCCGGCGAGCCACAGGAATTTCGGCGGCGAGAAGCGCACCGCACCATCGCAGACGCTGTCGACGTGGGCGATTGAGACGCGGTGCTGATTGAGGCTTTCCGGCAGGTGCTGCATGGCTTTCCCCTCTTTCCCCGACCGCCGGCGTCAGGACTATGCCGGCTTGCGTGCCGTCTTTCGTTTCGCGCCTTTTCGCGCAGCCAACTCGCGCGATTCGCGCCTGAGCGGCCCGCCGACCGGGCACAGCTCGAAGGCAAAGCCGGTCAGCGTGTTGACGAGATTGTCGGGCGCGAGCTTGTAGAGCACGAACTGTCCCCGCCGCGCGCTGGTGACTAGACCGGCATTCTCGAGGATCGAGAGGTGCCGCGAGATGGTAGGGGCGCTCATCTTGAAACGCTCCGCCAGGTCCGAGGTCGAGAGCTCCGCCGACGACAGGTACGCCAGGATCTCCCGGCGCGGGCGGGAGGCGAGAGCTTCGAAAACTTTGTCCAGCGACATTCGTGCTAAATCCAAATATTAGCTAATTTGCTAATTGTATAATTTCACAATCCTCTATACCGGTCAAGCCTCTCGCGTAAGCCCTTACCGGCAAACAAAAACCCCGCAGCCAGATTGGCTGCGGGGTTGAGAAGCGCTAGCAGCGAAGCAGCTACTTCGGCTGCGGCACGATGCGCAGATAGGGCTTCAGCGTCTTCCAGCCGCCCGGGAACTTCTGTTTGGCCTGCTCGTCGGAGACCGAGGGCGGGATGATGACGTCCTCGCCGTTCTTCCAGTTCACCGGCGTCGCGACCGTGTGCTTGGCGGTCAGCTGGCAGGAATCGAGCAGCCGCAGCACCTCGTCGAAATTGCGGCCCGTGCTCATCGGATAGGTGAGCATGGCCTTCACTTTCTTGTCGGGCCCGATGATGAAGACCGAGCGCACGGTGGCGTTGTCCGCCGGCGTGCGGCCTTCCGAGCTGCTGCCGGCGCTGGCGGGCAGCATATCGTAGGCTTTCGCGACCCTGAGATCGGAATCGCCGATCAGCGGATAGTTGACCTTCGCGCCCTGCGTCTCCTCGATGTCCTTGGCCCATTTCTCGTGATTGCCGACCGGATCGACGCTGAGGCCGAGGATCTTGGTGTTGCGCTTGTCGAATTCCGGCTTCAGGCGCGCCATGTAGCCGAGCTCGGTCGTGCAGACCGGCGTGAAGTCCTTGGGATGCGAGAACAGAATGCCCCAGCTGTTCCCAAGATAATCGTGGAACTTGATCTTGCCGATCGTCGAATCCTGCTCGAAGTCCGGCGCAGTATCGTTGATGCGAAGCGACATCACTTCCTCCCTTGCTCTGAAATGGATGCGCAGATTTCCGGGCGTTGTTTCCGGGCGTTGTTTCCGGGTGTAGTTTCCGGGCGGCGCTATTCGCTGGCGGCGCGCATCAGGCCGTGCGGCCGCTGGAACTCGCGATCGTGGCGCAGCGCCGGCACCATGGAGCGCGCCTTGTGCACCTGCTCCAGATCGATGTCGGCGACGATGAAGCCGGGCTGCTCGCCCGCATCCGCCAGCACCTCGCCCCAGGGCGAGACGATCAGCGAATGGCCGTAGGTCAGACGCCCTTCGGCATGCTCACCGGTCTGCGCCGGCGCGAACACGAAGCAGCCGGTCTCGATCGCCCGGGCGCGCAGCAGCACGTGCCAGTGCGCCTGCCCGGTCGGCACCGTGAACGCAGCCGGCACCGTCAGCATCACCGCGCCGGCCTGCGCCAGCACGCGATGCAGATAGGCGAAGCGCACGTCGTAGCAGATGGTGAGGCCGAGCCCGCCCCATGGCGTGGAGGCAACCACCGCCTGCTCGCCGGGCCGGACGCCGTTCGATTCGCGATAGGTCTCGCCGTTCGGCAGGTCGACGTCGAACATGTGGATCTTGTCGTAGCGCGCGACGATCTTGCCGGCCGGATCGTAGAGGAAGCTGCGGTTGGCGATACGCCTTTCGTCTGCGCGCACCGGCATGGAGCCGATCAGCAGCCAGATGCCGAGTTCCTTCGCCAGCGCTGCGAAATGCGGCACGCCCGGATGCGCATCCTCGGTCGGCGTCTTGGCGAGCGCCCGGCTGCGGTTGGGATCGATCAGCGTGGTGTTCTCCGGCGTCATCACCAGATTGGCGCCGGCGCCGGCGGCGTCGCGGATGAACCGGGTCGCGCTCTCCAGATTCGGCGCGATCTCGGCGGCCGAATTCATCTGCACACAGGCTGCTTTGAAACTCTTGCTCATGGCATCTTTCCGGTCAGGTGGCCGGCTGTTCCGCTGCCGGCTGCTCCAGCATCGGCTTCAGCTTGCCCGCGCGATCAAGCGCATACAATTCATCGCATCCGCCGACATGCTGCCCGTTGATGAAGATCTGGGGAACGGAGGTCCGCCCGCCGGCACGCTGGCGCATTTCGTTGCGCAGGTTGCCGTCGCACATCACGTCGACCTCTCGATAGGTCGCGCCCCGTTCCTCCAACAGCTTCTTTGCACGCCAGCAAAAAGGGCACAGCATCGTGGTGTAGATTTCAATGCGCGCCATGCGCCGACCTGTCGTGCATGTGTCTCTCTCGGGCAGTTGCCGTCAGGTCAGTACTTTTGGCCGGGTACCGGCAATTTGCAAGTGGGTAGCCGCCCGATATTTCCTAGCTCGGTTGTACCCGCACAACGCGCGCCAGAACCAGCAGATCGACGGCACTTGCCCCTGCATTCCGCAGGGCTTTGGCGCAGGATTCCGCGGTTGCACCCGTCGTCAAAACGTCATCAACCAGCAAAACCCGAGCACCGCCAGCTATTTGGCTGCGGCCGGGATGGAGCGCGAAAGCACCCGCCACGTTGCGCTGACGCTGGCTCCGGCCTAGATGGCCCTGGGACGGCGTCGCCCGCCGCCGCACCAGCAGATCGGGCACGACGCGCTTGCCACGCAATTTCCCGATGACATTGGCCAGGATGGCGGCTTGGTTGTAGCGCCGCCGGACCAGCCGCCAGCGATGCAGCGGCACCGGCGCGATCAGGTCGGCTTCGGCGATGAGGTCAGCCCCGGCCCGCGCCATCCAGCCGGCAAAGGTGATGGCGCCGTCGATCCGGTCGGCATGCTTGAAGCGCAGGATCAGCTCGCGGCTGGCATCGTCATAGGCCAGCGCCGCCCGCGCCCGGTCGTAGAGCGGCCGCTTGGCGGTGCAGGCGGCGCACAGGCTGTTCTCGCCCATATCGAACTCGAACGGCAGGCCGCAGCAGGCGCAACACGGCGGCCCCAGGAACTTGAGCGCCGACCAGCAGCGCCCGCACAAAGCAGGATCGGCGACGATTTCGCCGCATTTCAGGCAGCGCGGCGGCAGGATACATCCAGCAGCCAGGCGGCGGACTTGCGCAAAGCGGGTGCGAGGCTCATGCCGGCAGCTTGCGAAGCCGCCGCGCTTCCTGTCAATTGGCCGCGAAAGGCCAGTGGAAGTGGTTCAGCACACGGTTCCCGAACGGGCGCGCATCTTCGATCGCCGCTTGCTGCGCGCGCGGCGCGCGCGGGCCGCTGCAAATCTGCATGCCCATGACTTCCTGCTGGCCGAGATTGCGGATCGCCTCGCCGATCGGCTCAGCGACATTGCGCGCACATTCCCGCTGGGGCTCGATCTCGGCGCGCGCGACGGCATCCTCGCGCGCACGCTCAAGGGGCGCGGCGGGATTGAGACGCTGATCCAGTCCGATGCCTCGCTGGTCAACGCGCGGCGTGCGCGGCAGGCCGGCGCAAGCCTGGTTGCCGACGAAGAACTGTTACCCTTCCAGGCGCAGTGCTTCGATGCGATCCTCAGCAATCTCTCCTTGCACTGGGTGAACGATCTGCCGGGTACGCTGGCGCAGATCCGCAACAGCCTGAAGCCCGACGGCCTGTTCCTCGCGACCTTGTTCGGGACCGGCACCCTGGCCGAGCTGCGCAGCGCGCTGATGGAGGCGGAACTGGCGGAGACCGGCGGCGCCAGCCCGCGCGTCTCGCCCTTCGCCGACCTGCGCGACGCGGCCGGCCTCCTCCAACGCGCCGGCTTCGCGCTGCCGGTCGCCGATCTCGATACCGTCACCGTCACCTACGGCGATTTCTTCGCGCTGGTCCGCGATCTGCGCGGCATGGGCGAGACCAATGCCCTGATCGACCGCCTCAGGCATCCGACCCGCCGCACGGTTTTCGCGCGGGCGGCTGCGATCTATCAGGAGCGCTTCGCCGACGCCGAGGGGCGCCTGCCCGCGACCTTCCAGGTGCTGTTCCTGACCGGCTGGGCGCCGCACGAATCCCAGCAGCAGCCGGCTCGTCGCGGCAGCGGCAGGACCAGCCTCAAGGACGTGCTTGGAGATTAGCGCCCGCCTGGACTTTGCTTCGCCTACGACCGGGAGTATGGTCCTACCTTCCGCATCACGAAGCGCGGCGACCATGGGCCAAGCCTGCTTCTCCTCTCCGGAACGCAAGCCGAATCGTCATCTCAGTTGGATAGGAGCAGCCGTCGGCGTTGCTTGGCTGGCATGCGGCAGCGCCGCGGCCAACCAGATTTCCTGCGCCAAGAGCGGCGTCGCATTCGACGCCGCAGCCTATTCCGGCGCGTACGAGGTCATCTGCAAGAAGGAAACCGTCGACGAAGATGCGTTCGACAAGCTGCGCGCGAGCAAGGAGAGCGGCTGGCAGGACATGATCGAATACGGCCGCGCTTTCCTGCCGCCCAAGACCATGGTCGAGGGCACCATCATGTCCAGCACCGAAGGACGCTACGGCAGCGCCTTCATGGTGACTGCGATCGGCCAGGCGCATATGCCCGCGCCGGATCTCAAGCGGGCAATCGAAGCCATCACCAAGGTCTACGCCCGTGGCGACGGCGCCAAGGTGACATGGCGCTCCGAGCAAGCCGTCGGCGACTATTCGGTCGATTTCTACGGCCAGGTGTTTCCCGAAGGCAATGTGGGCGGAGGACCGCGCGAGTGCATGGGATTCGTGCGCTATATCAACGGCTCGGCCGCCAGCCATGCGCAGCGCGTCATCGGCACCTATTGCGAACTCGGCACGGCCGCATTGGACGCGAGGCGCGCTAAGGCAGTACTTGATACCTTGGTCGTTCGGCCGGAACAAATCCCGTGAGCGGGATTCCGGCAAGATGATTTCTCCACCGTCGAGTGATGCGTACCTTTGTTTAGGGCGTTGCACTTCAGGCTGAGAAGGCGCTTAATTCAACTATCGGAAGCGGCGTTTTCATCCAGTTGGAACGGGACATCAGATCCCGGGCGGCGGGGAGAAAGCCATGGGGAACCGAACATCCTGCTTCTTGGGCCTTGCGGCCCTCGTCCTCGCGCTCATTGGACTTGGCGCAGGGTCCGCGGCGCGCGCTGAGGATGCGGCGACCAAACAGCTCAACAATCAACTGGCAGGCCTCCTGGCGGTGCCGCCTGTGGGCGATGAGCGGCTTGCCGGCAATGCGCAATCCAACGCGAGCGACCGCGTCGCGCCGTTCGATGGCGGATTCGATCGCGCCTATACGTCGTGGTCGTTCACGGGCGATGACAGCGATGCGGAGGCGGCGCCCTCTCAGCCGTTCCTCATGGATCTACCTGCGGAAACGGAAGAGTTCACGGGCGACCCCGAGTCCGCAGCCGCGCCCGCGCTCACGGACGTTGCGCCGACCGAGAAGTCGACGGGACCGCGCGATTTCCGGATCGGCGACGGCGTCAAGATCAAGGCGCAACCGACCGGCGGCGCCGGCGGGCGCGTGACGTTGACATTCACGCTGCCGAATTGACCCTTCCACGTTTCGACAGAAAACCCGGGCGCTCCGAAAGCACCCGGGTCTGTGGCGGCCGAGCGGCGGACTACGCTGCCCGCTTGGTGCCCTGGTCGCGGTAGCGGCGGGCCAGCGGGCTCTTGGGCTTCAACGCCAGGCGCTCGTTGGCCAGCGCGCGAACCAAGCTGGTCTCGCCGGCGCGCTGCGCCGCCTCGATCAAGGTGAGGTCGATCAGGTCGCGTTGCGCATGGCTTCCGCCGAAGCGCTGGGCGATGTTGCGCAGCGGACGCAGCAGATCGAGAGTCGCGGCGTATTTGCCGTGCTCGAACGCCAGCAGCGCGCGCGCCAGCGGCAGGCCGACTTCGCGGCTCATGATCGCATTGTCCGATTGCTTGCGTGCGGTCTCGGCCAGGACGGCGACCGAGCGCTCGGCCTCGCCGATGCGCCCCGCGCCGAGCAGCGCCATCACGCCATGGCAATCGTTGAACGCGTAGAGCTTGTCCTCGATCAGCGGCTGCCAGCGATCGGCGATCGCCTCCCAGCGGTTGCCGAGATCGATGCCGCGCAACTTCAACCGCCACAGCAGGGCCGAAGCATCGACCATGTCCAGGATCATGGAGGATTGCCCGCCGCGGATCGGCCCATCATAGAGCTTCAGCACGTCGGCGGTCTGGTCGGCTTCCAGATGGAACAGCGCCAGGTGCCACCAATTGTGCACCTGGAAAAAGGATTCGGGCGCCCAGCCCGTCTCGTTGCTGTGCAGGAAAGCGGCACCGTCGTCATAGCGACCCATCATCTCCATCACGTGGGCGATCGCGTGATAGGCCCAGCCGTCGCGCACGTTGAGCTGGATGGCGCGGCGCGCGCTGTCTTCGGCGCGGGCATAGTCGCCCATCTCTTCGAGGCCGAAGGCATGCATGCCGAGCAACGTGTGATAGCCGGGCATGTGCGAATTCCATTCGGCCAGCACGCGCGCCACCCGGTCGCGCAAGTTTCGGCTGTCTCCGCGATAGAAGTCGATGAGATGCCCCATCTGCAGCGCGACGATGTCGTGCGGATCGTCGATCAGGATGTCTTCCAGCCGCTCCGATGCGCGGTTGAAGGCGCCGTCGATCAGACAAGCGATGGCGGCAGCGTGGCGGCGCTCCCGGTCATTCAGCTTCAACCCCTGCAACTTCGCCAGCAGGTCGGTCGCAGGCGCGACCGCGCCGCGTTCCATTCCGCTCAGCAGCAGATAGGCCTTGAGCGCGATCGCCATCGCGAAGTCCGGGCTTTCCGCGATTGCGCTGTCGGCCGTCGCGACCGGGTCGCCGACATAGCAGTTGAACTGGCAGACCGCGGTCTCATAGAGCTCGAGCGACTTGGTGTTTGCGCCGGTGAGCGCTGCGCCGCGATGATCCTTGATGACCATGATATCCCCTCTTCTTTTCCTAAGGCCGCGTGGCGCGGCCAGTCATCCGTGATCTAGGGCGAAGGCAGCCCAGCCGCTGTGACCCGGTTCACACCGGATCGACGCGGTCGACTGCGGCGTGCGCGCGCAGCGTGCCGAGATCGAGGATGGTGAGGCCGCCATCCTCCGTGCTCACGATCCCCTTGTGGCTCCACGCCGCCAGCTGCTTGTTGATCGCCTCGCGCGAGACGCCCAGCATCTGCGCCAGTTCGGTCTGGGAAAAGCGCTTGCCGAGCCTGGCTTCGTTGCCGTCGATCTCGCCATGCGCGACGACCAGATCGCCGAGCTTGCGCGCAAGCCGCACCGGCAGATCGGCGAAAGCGAAGTCGCTCAGCAGTTCTGTTTTCCGCCGCATGCGCTCGCACAACAGCTCGATGATGTGCCGCGCGAGAATCGGCTCGCCTTCGAGCACCGAGAGGAACGCCGAACGTTGGATGACCAGCAGCAGGGTAGCCTCCTGTGCGGTGGCGTTGGCGGTGCGCGGCAGCCCATCCAGCAAAGCGATCTCG
The DNA here is from genome assembly GCA_041398065.1 of Dongiaceae bacterium. Classification (GTDB taxonomy): domain Bacteria; phylum Pseudomonadota; class Alphaproteobacteria; order Dongiales; family Dongiaceae; genus Dongia_A. The sequence goes on from JAWKVL010000003.1 coordinate 60,067, forward strand.
CCGAACACGTCGCCCGGCTCCATGATGGAGAAAGTCAGTTCCTTGCCGCTGTCGCTGCCGACCCAGATCCGGACCAAGCCGTCCACCACCGCATAGAGCGCATCGCCCTCATCGCCGCGGTTGAACAAGGTCTCGCGACGGTCCAGCTGCTTGGTGACGGTGAGCGCGGCCAGCCGGTCAAGAATCGGCTGCGCCACATCCTTGAACAGAAAACTGCGCCGGATCAGCGCCTGTCGCTCGCTTTGGTCCAATCGCCCCATTAGTAATCCCGTTTCCGTTGCCCCGCCTCCCGGACCGGGCGCGGATAGAGCAACAAATAGGTCGCCGTATGCAAGAGGATGTGAACCGGGTCACAAACCGGCCGGCTCATCCACCCAAACTAGTTGACTGCGGATTGGCCCGCCCGCCATTGGTTTGCAACCCAAGACACCGGGCAATGCGCTACTATAGCACTCTGACCCGGGAGCCAAGAATGGAATTGAGACAGGCCATGCACGACTCAGGACCTTGGACCGTGCCGGTGGCGCGCTTGTTGCCCGCCGTCGTGGGCGCTCTGCTGGTCCTCGGCCAGCCAGCGCTGGCGCAAGAGCGCGCCTGCAGCATTGCCGAAGTGACCGGCGAAGCCACATTGGTTCATGACGGCAAGCCATCCGCCGCCATGCTCGGCGCCGCGCTGTCGCCCAAGGACCAGCTGCGCACCGGTCCGGCGGGGCGGGTCGGCGTCACCTGCAGCGACCAGACCCAGGTGACCGTCGGGCCTGACACCGATATCGGCCTCGGCTCGCTGGTCGGCGAACAAGGCGAGCAGACCTCGATCGGCATCAGCCTGCATCGCGGCATCGCGCGCTTCCTGGCGCCGGTTCGCACCTGGGGCAGCTTCAACGTGTTCGGACCGGTCGCGGTGGCCTCGGTGCGCTCCACCGAATGGGTCATGGAAACGCCGAAGCGCGGCACCAACGTGTTCGTGCGGGCCGGCATGGTCGACGTGCTGGGCAAGCGCGGCGACACTGTCCGCCTCTCCCCCACCGAGGGTGTCGATGTGGCGCCGGACGGCACCATGGCGGCGCCGAAGAAATGGCGCGCCAAGCGCGTGGCGGACCTGCTGGCGCGGCTCGGCCTGCAATAAGCGAGGGCGCTTGCGCACCACCATCGGGACGCTCGGCTGGCCGTGGGCGATCCTCGCCCTGATCGGCGGACTCGCGATCGGCTGGTGGCATCCGGGCGAAAGCAGCGCCTTGATGGCGGCGCTCGAAGGACGCCTCTTGGATCTGCGGCATCTCGTGCGTGGACCGCTGCCGGCGCCGGATCAGTTCGCGATCGTTACGATCGACGACAAGACGCTGGGACGGCTGCAGCGCTTTCCGGTGCCGCACACGGCGCTCGCAGCCTGTATCGACCGATTGACGGACGCTGGCGTCAAAGTGCTGGCGATCGACCTGCTGTTCTTGGAGCGCGAAGCCACGGCCGAAGGCGACGGCCTGTCTGCAGGCGACACGGCACTGGCCGCGGCCTTGACGCGGCACGGTCATGCGATTCTTGCTGCAACCGAAGCTCCGGACGCCACGCCCGATCCCGAGCTGGTGCGCCGCAATCTGTTTGGCCTGGTGCAATCCACCACCCACGCCGGGCAACGGCCAGAGGAGGCCGTCGGCTTCCTGCTACCGATCAAGGAACTGGCGCTGACCGCCGATCTGGCGCACGTCAACCTGCTGCGCGACGCCGACCGTGCGACGAGACGGATCGCCCTGGCGATGCCGATCGGCACCGACGACTATATGCCGGCGATGCCGCTGGAAGCCGTGCGGCTGCTGCGCGGGCTGCCGCGTTCAGCATTGCAGTTGCGCGTGGGAGAGAGCATCACGCTCGGCGACGAGATCATTGCCGTCGGTGCCGACGACACGATCGGCCTCGATCACTACGGACCGCAAGGATCGATCCCGAGCTACTCGCTGATCGACGTGGTCGACGGCAAAGTGCCCGCCGACCGGCTCACCGGCCGTGCCGTCTTCATCGGATCGACGGCACTGGCGTCGGGCGACATGTTCCTGTCGCCGTTCTCCGCGCAGTTGCCAGGTGTGGAGGCGCTGGCCACCGCCGCGGCCAACATCGCACAAGGACAGTATCTGCGGCGCGCACCTTCGACCTTCGCGATCGACGTTGCGGTGGCAGCGCTGCTCGCGGTCCTCGCCTTCATCGCGGCAAACCAACGCTCGCTCGCGGTGGCTGCAGGTTCGTCAGCTGCCCTGTGGGCGGTGACATTCGTTGGAGTGCAGGTCGCGTTTTCCAGCAGCTATCTTTGGTTGGATGCCAGCACCTATATCGTCGTGCTGGTCGGTGTCGGCTTTACCGTCCTGGCCGCGCGCATCGTGCAGCAGCGGCGCATCTCCGGTCAATTGCAGCACGAGCGCGACAATCTCGCGCGCTATCAGTCGCCGCTGCTGGCCGAGTTCCTGGCCGAGCAGCAGCAGCCCAGCTTCGATCAGCGCGCGCAACAGGCGGCGGTGATGTTCGTCGATGTCGCGGGCTTCACCCGGCGTGCCGAGCGCCTGGGCCCGACCGCGACCGTCACGTTCCTGCGCGAGTTGCATGGGCGGATCGAGCGCTCCGCCCTCGCCAATCGCGGCGTGATCGAGCAGTTCATGGGCGACGGCGCCATGATCATCTTCGGCCTGCCCGAGCCCAAGCCCGACGATCCCGTGCGGGCGCTCGCGGCGTCGCGCCAGCTGCTGGACATCCTCGGCGACTGGAACCTCGATTTGCAGGCCGCGGGCCAGGAGCCGGTGCGGTTGCGCATCGGGCTGCATTTCGGGCCGGTGGTCGCGGCGCTGCTGGGCGGAGAGCGGCAGGGGCAGGTCGCAATTGCCGGCGACACCGTCAATGTGGCGAGCCGGCTCCAGGAGATGGGCAAGGAGCATGCGGCCGCCATTGTCGCTTCCGCCGCGTTCGTCGCCGGCGTTCACCGCGCTGGACGCGACGACATGCTGGCCGGCATGCGCCGCCTGGCGGGCCAAAAGGTACGCGGCCGGAACGAGACCATCGATCTCTGGGTATGGCCTTAACGGCCCTGCGGTCGCTCACACGACACTGCGCGTCGTCAAAGGGGGTTCCAATTGCCCCCTGAGGTACCTATGGTCTTCTGGAAGTCATAATAAGAAAAACACAGGGAGGCGGCCGCGCTGAATGCGCGGTCCCCGCCGCGTTACAGTCGGAAGGGGATGAATGCTTGCTTTCTTTCTGAAGCGGCTGGTGTCGTTGATATTCACGATGCTGGCCGTGTCGGCCCTGGTGTTTGCCGCCTTCGAATTCACGCCCGGCCAGGTGGCGACCAAGGTGCTGGGTCCGTTCTCCACCCAGGACCAGCGCGACCGCCTGATGGAGCAGCTCGGCCTCAACCGCCCGGTCTATGAGCGCTATCTCGAGTGGGTATGGAACGTCCTGCACGGCGATCTCGGCTATTCGACGCTCTACAAGGTTCCGGTCAACGACATCATCTGGGACCGCCTCGGCAATACGCTCATGCTGGCCGCCATCGCCTTCGCGGTCATGGTGCCGCTCTCCATCCTGTTCGGCATCAGTGCCGGCATGCGCGAGGGCTCCAAGCTCGACCGCACAATCTCCGTCGCCAGCATCGTGACGACATCGGTGCCGGAATTCGCCTCCGGCGTGTTCCTGGCCTCGATCTTCGTCATCGGCCTCGGTTTGCTGCCGGGCACCGCCCCGCTCGATCCGAACGCGGAATGGCCGATCGCGGCGCAGCTCGTCCTGCCGGTGGCGGTGATCGTGCTCTACGACCTGGGCTATGTCGTGCGCATGGTGCGCGCCTCGATGGTGGAGGTTATGACCCGGCCCTATATCCGGACCGCCGTGCTCAAGGGCCTCAGCTTCCGCGACGTGATCCTGAAACATGCGCTGCGCAATGCGATGATCGCCCCATTCACCGTCATTCTGCTGCAGATCAACTACATGATCACCGGTGTCGTGGTGGTGGAAGCGGTGTTCGCCTATCCCGGGTTCGGCCGCATGCTGCTGGATTCGGCGCTGTCGCAGGATGTCGCAACGGTGGAGGCGGCCTCGCTGTTCGCCGTTCTGGTGTCGGTCGGCACGCAGATCGCCGGCGACCTGGGCTACATGATGCTGAACCCGCGCATCCGGTTCAGTTGAGGGAGAACGACGCATGGCGATGAGCGATACCGCCGGCTCACTGTCCCGCACCTGGGCGCGGATTTCGCTGCTGCGCGAATCCCCGGTCGGGATGGTCGGGGCGGCGCTGGTCATCTTCTGGATTCTGGTCGCGATCTTCGCGCCGGTGATTTCGCCGTACGATCCCAACAGCAACGACATGGATGCGCTGCTCGATCCGACGCCCAATGCCATGCACTGGTTGGGCACCGACATGCAGGGCCGCGACATGCTCTCGCGCGTGGTCTGGGGTTCGCGGACCGTGCTGACGGTGGCGCCGGTGGCCGTGATCGTCGCCTATGCCATCGGCAGCCTGCTTGGCCTCCTCGCCGGCTACTATCGCGGCTGGGTCGACAATCTCGTCAACCGCATCTCCGACATCATCCTGTCGTTCCCGGCGATCGTGCTCTATATCATCGTCATCATGCGGTTCGGGCCAAGCGCCCTCAACGTGGTGCTTGCCGTCATCTTCATCGCAACGCCGCAGATCATGCGCATCGTGCGCGGCATGACGCTGGAACTGCGGGAGCGCGAATACGTCGCCGCCGCAAAGATGCGTGGGGAATCGACGCTCTACATCATGTTCGTGGAAATCCTGCCCAACGCGCGCGGGCCGCTGATCGTCGATGCCTGCCTGCGCATGGGTTACACCACGATCGCCATCGGCGTGCTCGGTTTCCTCGGCCTCGGCCTGCCGCCGCCGACACCGGATTGGGGCGGATCGGTGAAGGACAATTATGCGCTCATGTCGCTCTACCCGCACATGGCGCTGTTTCCGGCGCTGGCGATTTCCTCGCTGGTCGTCGGCTTCAGCCTGCTGGCGGACGGCATGCGCGAAATCAGCATGCGGGATTAGGGAAGACGCCTGATGCAAGTCGCCGCCGAACAACGCCATTCGCCCAGGCAAGCCGCCGCCACGCCGCCGGTGCTGGAGCTGCGCAACGTCAGCATCTCCTATTTCGTGCGCGCCGGCGAAATGAAGGTGGTGCCCAACATCAGCTTCAAGCTGGGTCAGGGCGAAGCGCTCGGGCTGGTCGGAGAATCCGGCTGCGGCAAGTCGACGGTCGCGTTCGCGGTGATGCAGTATCTGGGCACGGTCGGTCGCATCACCAACGGCCAGGTGCTGTTCGAGGGCAAGGATCTCGCCAAGCTGTCGACCCAGGAGCTGCGCGCGATCCGCGGGCGCAAGATCTCCATGGTCTACCAGGACCCGATGAGCAGCCTCAATCCGGTCATCCCGATCGGCCGGCAGCTCATGGAAGTGCCGATCATCCATTTCGGCCAGAGCGAGCAGGAAGCGCAGGCGCGCGCCCTGCAGATGCTGCGCGAGGTCAACCTGCCCGACCCCGAGACCATGATGACGCGCTATCCGCACCAGCTCTCGGGCGGTCAGCAGCAGCGCGTGGTTATCGCGATGGCGTTGATGGCCGAGCCCTCGCTGCTGGTGATGGACGAGCCGACCACCGGCCTCGACGTGACGGTGGAGGCTGCTGTCCTCGACCTCGTTGCGCGGCTGCGCGAGAAGCACAACACGGCGATCATCTTCATCAGCCACAATCTCGGCACCGTCGTGCGGATCTGCGACCGCATCGGCGTCATGTATGCGGGCGAGCTGGTGGAGGAAGGCCCGATCGGCGAAGTATTCCGCAACCCGCGCCATCCCTACACGCGCGGTCTGTTGAGCTGCATCCCGACCCTGGGCGCCGACAAGAACAGCCGGCCGCTGACCGCCATCCCGGGCCAGGTGCCGTCGATCCTCAACCGGCCCAAGGGCTGCGTGTTCCAGCCGCGCTGTCGCTTTGCAGTGGCCGAACTCTGCAGTCAGGATCCGCTGCCGACTCTCGACATGAGCGAACACCACCACGTCAAATGCGTGCGGGCCAATGAGCTTCCATCGCACGAGAAGCTGCCCGAGGGTCTCGAAGCCGTGGCGCTCGGCGAGGCGCCGGTCGATGCCGAGGCGGTGCTGCAGATCGCGCATCTGCGCAAGACCTATCACCAGGCGACCGGCATGTTCGGCAGCGCGGGCTATGACGTGCACGCGGTGGACAAGATCGACCTGACCGCCAATCGCGGACAGACCCTGGCGATCGTCGGCGAATCCGGTTGCGGCAAGTCCACGCTCGCCAAGGTGCTGACCGGCATCGAGCTCGGCTCGGAAGGCATGGTGACGCTGGCGGGCCAGGAGATCAGCCAGACGCCGGTCGAGAACCGCGAGGCCCGCATCAAGCGCGCGATCCAGATGGTGTTCCAGAACCCGGACTCGACGCTCAATCCCAGCCATTCCATCGGCTATGTCATGGAACGTGCGATCCGCAAGCTGCGCGGCCTCGGCGCCCGCGAGGCGAGGAGCGAAGCCACCGGCCTCCTGAAGACGGTCAACCTGCCGGTCGAATTCGCATCGCGCATGCCGCGCCAACTATCGGGCGGTCAGAAGCAGCGCGTCGCGATCGCGCGCGCTCTGGCCGGCGAGCCCGATCTGATCCTGGCGGATGAGCCGGTGTCGGCGCTCGACGTTTCGGTGCAGGCCGCCATCATCAACCTGCTGGTCGAGATCCAGTCCAAGCGCGGCGCCACCCTGGTTTTCATTTCGCACGACCTATCGGTGGTGCGCTATCTCGCCGACTATGTCGCGGTCATGTATCTGGGCCAGGTGATGGAGTTCGGGCGCACCGAGGAAGTGTTCGCGCCGCCCTATCACCCCTATACCGAGGCCTTGCTGTCGGCGGTGCCGATCGCCGACCCGGACGTGCAGCAGCGCCGCATCATCCTGGAAGGCGCGATCCCCAGCCCGCAGAACCGGCCGCAGGGCTGCCCCTTCGCCACGCGCTGCCCGCGCAAAGTGGGAGAAATCTGCGACACCACGCCGCCGCCGATGCAGACCGCCGCCGCCGGCCACCGCATCGCCTGCCACATCCCGATGGATGAACTAAAGAAGGTCGACAAGGTCGTGGTGGCGTAGCGCCTTCACTCGCAACTGTCATCCCGGCCGAACGAAGTGAGAGCCGGGACCCATGCGATCCATCGGCAATACGGCCCATCAGCATAGGTCCCGGGTCGTGCAGCTTCGCTGCCCGTCCGGGATGACATTCGGAGCGCCTACTGCTTCCCCGTCAGCGCCCAGCGCAGCAGGACTAGCCGGTCATTGCCCCAATAGACCTCGTTGTCGACGATGAAGCTCGGCACGCCGAACACGCCGCGCGCAACCGCGTCGGTGACGGCGTGATGCAACTGCGCCTTCACATCCGATGACTTCGCTGCCTCGAGCAGGCGACGTGGATCGAGCCCGGATTCCTGGGCGGCTGCCGTGATGACGGAGTCCGTGTCGCGTCCCTCGCGATCGCCCATGGTGAGCGCGAACACCGCCTGAGCGAATTTGGCGCAACCTTCGGCCTCCTTCGCGGCTTCGGTCGCCGCCAGGTTGAAGCGCAGCCAGTCGAACTTCTCCCATTCCACCAGCCGCAGCGGAATGCCGTAATACGCCGCCCAGCGCGAGACGTCCTTGCGTCGGTACGCGAAATCATATTGGCCGGAGGTCGGCGCGCCGGAGAACGGATCCCACTTGCGCGCCACCATCAGCAGGTCGAAATCGAGCGGGCGCCAGGTGACCTCGACGCCGCATTCCTTCTCCAGCGCCGCGATCTGCGTCGCGGCAAGATAGGCGTAGCGGCTGTTGATGGCGAAATAGAAATCGACGTGCTTTGCCATGGAGGGGCATCCATTCCGGGCGAGGCTCTCGTGCTCATTAGATCACAGGCGTCCGGCGCTGTCGCGGGATCAACTCATGCGGCGGCGCCTGCCCGTCCCGCCCCTACTGCAATGCCGGCGGCGACAGGAAGTCGCGCAAGGCGGCAATCAGCCGCTCCGCCGAATCGGCCGCATCGCGTTCGCTTGGCCCCATCGCACAGAACTCGATGACCGGGGACCACATCTCCTCCGGCCCGCCGATGTCGGCCGCATCGACTGTCGCCACGACCAGCCGCACCACCCAGGATTCGTCACCGGCCGAGCGGTCCAGATGCGCTTTCAGATCGTGCCCGAACTGCAGGTGGCGGCGATGATCGGTCGCCTCTTTTTCCAGATCGGAGAAGGCCAGCTGGAGATAGCCGGCAGACTGGTGGGGCGCGTCCGGCTCGGCCGGCGGCCACGGACGTAGATCGCAGCCGATCGAGAAATAGCGCGATTCCGGCTCGGCCAATGCGATCAGCAGCTCTGCCAGCGCGCGCGATGACGTCGCCTCCCGCACTTCCCGCGCCAGGTCCGGCCGCCCGCGCATGTCGACGAAACCGTGATTGGTCCGCCCATCCTCGAAATTCCGCTCATAGGGCAGGGTCAGGACCGGCTCGTCCTCGCTCTCCCATTCGATCTCGAACTCCAGGGGCATGAAGACACTCGGCTCGTCGCGGCGTTCAACGTCATGCGCCGGGCGAGCGTAGTCCCGCCTAATGCGGCGGGGCAAGCGCGCTAGTTCCGGCCGCTCAAGAGGCCGCGCGCGATGACCTGCGCTTGGATCTCGGCGGCGCCTTCGAACACGTTGAGGATGCGTGCATCGCACAGCACGCGGCTGATCTCGTATTCCTGGGCGTAGCCGTTGCCGCCGTGGATCTGCAGCGCATTGTCGGCATTGGCCCATGCCACCCGTGCCGCCAGCAGCTTCGCCATGCCGGCGGGAATGTCGCAGCGCCGGCCTGAATCCTTCTCGCGCGCCGCGAAATAGCTGAGTTGCCGTGCGACCATGGCCTCGACCGCCATCCAGGCGAGCTTGCCGTGCACGCGCGGGAAATCGTAGATCGGCTTGCCGAACTGCACACGCTCGCGGGCATATTTCAGGCCCAGCTCCATGGCGCATTGCGCGACGCCCACCGCGCGAGCGGCCGTCTGAATCCGCGCGCTCTCGAACGTCGCCATCAGCTGCTTGAAGCCCTCGCCTTCGCGCCCACCCAGCAGATTCCTTGCCGGGACCTCGAAGCCGTCGAAGCCGATCTCGTATTCCTTCATGCCGCGATAGCCGAGCACGGGGATCTCGCCGCCGCGCATGCCCTTGACCGGGAACGGGTCGGCATCGGTGCCGCGCGGCTTCTCCGCCAGGAACATGGAGAGCCCGCGATAGTCAGTCGAGTTGGGATCGGTGCGCGCCAGCAGCGTCATCATGTCGGCGCGCGCCGCGTGGGTGATCCAGGTCTTGTTGCCGGTCACCTTGTAGGTGTCGCCATCCTTCATCGCGCGCGTCTTCAGCGAGCCGAGGTCGGAGCCGGTGTTGGGCTCGGTGAAGACCGCCGTCGGCAGGATCGCGCCGCTCGCCAGCTTGGGCAGCCAATATTGCTTCTGCTCCTCGGTGCCGCCGAGGCGGATCAGCTCCGCCGCAATCTCCGAGCGGGTGCCGAGCGAGCCGAGGCCGATATAGCCGCGCGACAATTCCTCGGTCACGACGCACATGGCGAGCTTGCCGAGCCCCGCGCCACCGAATTCCTCCGGCACGGTCAGCCCGAACACGCCCATCTCCGCGAGCTGCGCGATGATCTCCAGCGGAATGACCTCGTCCTTGAGATGCCAGCGATGCGCATCGTCGCGGTGATCCTCCGCGAAACGGCGGAACTGGTCGCGCACCATCAGCAGAGTCTCATCTTCGAGGCCCGGATCGCCGAAGTCGCCGTCCTGGATCAGTTCGGCCAAGCGCGCGCGGGCCGCCGGCAGATCGATCACCTGAAACTTCTCAAGCTCTTCCGATAGTCGCCTGGTTTCCCAACCGATCACGCCCCAGTCGCCGGGCCGCACGATTTCGCCCTGGCTCATGGGGATGCCGCCGCGGATCTGGGACAGGTATTCGGTGACGGCCAGCTGTAGGATTAGCTGCTCGCGCTCGCCGAACTTGCCAGCCTTCTTGAGCGTTGTCGCCCAATCCACCATCGCCCGCAGGGCCAATGCATAGGTCGCCAGCCATGCGAATCCATGTGCCGCGTACTGCTCGCGATCCAGCGCGGCGGCATCGATCTTTCCGCCAGGCGCCAAGCGCTGCGCGAGCGCCTCCTTTGCATGCATCGTCTGGACGCCCGCGACGACCGCCGCGCCGTCGCACGTCTCCAGCAGATCAGGCAGCAGAATCGGCGCGCCCGCAGCGGCGCTCCTCGTCTCGGCGGACATGGGATCGATCCCTTATCCTTCGATCACGTCTTCCAGGGTGCGGCGTCCGGGCCGCTTGGCCTGGACCAGCACGGCCATATTGCCGGGCTTGTGCTGGTTCTTCCACATCTTGGTATGGGCGGCGGGGATGTCGTCCCAGCCGAACACCTCGGACATGCAGGGATCGATGCGCCGCTCCAGCACCAGGTGATTCGCCTGGCTCGCCTGCAGCAGGTTGGCAAAGTGGCTGCCCTGGATGCGCTTCTGGCGCATCCACACGAAGCGCGCATCCATGGTGAGGTTGTAGCCGGTGGTGCCGGCGCAGAACACCACCATGCCGCCGCGCTTCACCACGAAGCAGGAAACCGGGAAGGTCTGCTCGCCCGGATGCTCGAACACGAAATCGACATCGACACCCTTGCCGGTGATGCCCCAGATCGCCTTGCCGAACTCGCGGCAGCGCTTCATGTAGTCGGCATAGCCGGCCGCGTCGTCGACGTCCGGCAGCTGGCCCCAGCAGTCGAATTCGTTGCGGTTGATCACGCCCTTGGCGCCGAGCGACATCACGAACTCGCGCTTGCCTTCGTCGGAGATGATGCCGATCGCGTTGGCGCCTGCGGTTGCGCACAGCTGCACCGCCATCGACCCGAGGCCGCCCGAGGCGCCCCAGATCAGCACGTTGTGCCCCGGCCGCAGAATATGCGGGCGATGGCCGAACAGCATGCGATAGGCGGTCGCCAGCGTCAGCGTGTAGCAGGCGCTCTCTTCCCAGGTCAGGTGCTTCGGTCGCGGCATCAGCTGGCGGCCCTGCACCTTAGCGAACTGCGCGAACGAGCCGTCCGGCGTCTCGTAGCCCCAGATGCGCTGCGAGGGCGAGTTCATCGGGTCGCCGCCGTTGCACTCCTCGTCGTCGCCGTCATCCTGGTTGCAGTGGACGACGACCTCGTCGCCCACCTTCCAGCGCTTCACCTTGGAGCCGACGGCCCACACGATGCCCGAGGCGTCGGACCCGGCGATGTGGTACTCCGCCTTGTGCACGTCGAACGGCGAGATCGGCTTGCCGAGCCCCGCCCAGACGCCGTTGTAGTTCACGCCCGCCGCCATCACGAGCACGACAACTTCGTCGGAATCGGGCACCGGGGTCGGCACCACCTCGACCTGCATCGACTGCTCCGGCGGACCGTGGCGCTCGCGCCGGATCGCCCAGGCGTACATCTTGGACGGCAGGTGCCCCATGGGCGGGATCTCGCCGACCTCATAGAGGTCCTTGCGGCCGCCATTGCCCTTGCGAAGCTGGATCACTTCCGCTGTCTCCGACATGCCCCTGATCTCCTTGTCGCCGCGAAACATAGCCGTTACAAACCATCATGCCTTCGCAACTGCGATTGCGCAACGCAAAATGGTCAGGAATGTTCCATTTGACCTACCGACTTAAGTATAAAGTGATCAAAAAGAAGGCAAACTAGAAATAATATTCCATGCCAATGTTGCGTTGCGGTGTCATCTCCGGTGGCGGGCATAGCATAAGGACGCTGCTGTTGAGACTAACGCGGCAGGCACTGCAAGGTTTCGCATGGGCGCAGGCACGCCAATCGCTCACTTCGCGTCGCACACCTTGCGCAAGGCTTGCCATTCGGCGTCGCTCATCGCGGGCGCGCCGGTCGGCGGCTGGCGGGTGGCCGCGATTCGTGCGTCGAGATCGGGATGGCTGGAGAGGAACTCGGGCAGGTCGCTGAACACGCCCTTCTGCATGTCGGACTTGATGATTACGAAGAAATCCGACATGCCATCGGCGCGAATGCCGGCGCGTTTCAGCAGCGCGATACCGCGCTGGTCCGCTTCGCGCTCCATGTCGCGGCTGTAGGACAGCGCAAGCGCCAGCTGCCCGAGGTTGGCGAGGGACGAATTGCCGAAGATCAGGCTCATGGCGGCGCCGAGCCCCAATTGCTGGACGAGGCCGCGCATCGGGTGATGCAGCTCCACATGCCCGAGCTCGTGCGCGATCACGCCCGCCACCATCTCCGGCGACTTGGCGCGGTCGATCAGGCCGGAGAACACCACGATCCGGTGGCCGGGCATTGCGAAGGCGTTGGGGTCGCCTTCCTTGATGACGAACAGCCTGACGCCATCGCCGGGCTCGTCGTCCGGCCAGATCCGGTCGCCGAGCGCCTGCAATGCGCGCAGGCCCTCGGCCCCCGCGCAGCGTTTGCTCTCGGGAAACCACGCTTGTTCGACCTGCTGGCCGACCCGCTCCTCCCAGCTTGGCGGGATCCAGGTCGCGATCAGGATCGAGGCACGAGTCCAGCCGAAATAGAGCGCGATGCACGCTGCAGCGCCGATCGCGCCCCACAGCGCGAAGCCCTTCAAGAGTCCGAGCCGCTCGCGCGCACGCCAGCGCCTGAGTTCCGGCCGCGAAGCCAGCAGCGACTGGAGCTGCGGTCCCGCCGCGATCTCGAGCCGCGCGGCCTGGTCGGTTTCCAGCCGCAGCACGTAGGCGCCGCTGACCGCGTTCTGATCGGCGACGCGGATCTGCGAGAACGGCCAGATCGCGAGCGATGCGCCGCTTTCGTCGCGGATCTCGATTTCCGCCGCGCCGATCGCGAGCGTGACCGCGCGCGGCCTGGCGACCCGTCCGTCGAAATAGCGGTGCAGCTCGGTCATGCGGCCATCGTGTGCGCGATCGCTAGAGGAAGCCAGGATCGAACGCCTCCAGGAGACCTTCGCCGAATCGCGGCCGGTCGAGCGTGGTCTGCTCCAGGCGGTCGACGTCGAGCACGCCATGGATCGCGATCCGGTTGGCGAAGAATTTCAGGCTGCGATGCACCGCGATCGGGAAGCCAAGGCCGAGCGTAAAAAGCACGATCAGGACGTTGCCGAGCCACAGGCTGATATAGTTCCACGCCGTGACCTCGCTGGAGAAGCGCAACTCGGCCAGCTCCAGGTTGTTCGCGATCGCACGGAACAAGGCCGCGACATAGGGCGCGAAGGCGATGATCGAAACGACCGCCAGACCGAGATAGAACGCAAGGAGGGCGAAGAAGATCAGCAGCGTGAAGCTGCGCTCCTGGTCATCCGTCAGGTCGGGCGGCACGCCGGTCTCGCCGGCCCGCTGGATCTCCTCGATCACCGGCATCAGGTCATTGGCCGTGATGTAGGCATAACCGAGGAGCGCTACCACCGCCGCAACAATGGCGAGGCCGACGAGCGTGAACACGAAGCCCAGGATGAAGCTCAGATAGAGCGGCCCGGCCGGGGCCTGCAGCGAGGCCTTAGCGTTGCCGAAATAGCTGTTGTTGAAGCGGTCCTCTGCCAGCCGCAACGTCGTCCACGGCGTCGCGAGATTGAGCGTGATCACGTTGAGGATGGTGAACAGGAACGCCTTGATTCCGTATTTCCAGGCCGAGCCGGTCATGCCGCCGCGGATGCCGCTCCACAGCGTCCGGGTCAGGCGGTAGTTCTGCGCTGCATATTGCGCGACGAAGATCAGGTAGCTCACCAGAATCAACAGGCCGATCGGCGTCAGCTCGGAGAAGACGTCGCCGATGACGAAACCGAGGATCGCCATGCCGATAAAGAAGACGACGTAGACTCCGGCAACGATCAGGAAGCCGATGAACAGCTCTCCGCCGGTCCCGGTATATTCGAAGCGCTGCCCCTGCAGGCCGGTGTGCGACCAGGCATAGCGCCGGACGTTGGTCTTTCCCCAGAAGCGGTAGATCGTGAGCGTAATGATGCTGAGCAGCAGGTTCTTGATGAAGATCCCGTAGAGTGCGCCGATCGTACCGTCGTACTCGAGCTTCTGCACCGGCTGCCCGGCGGCCGGCCACGATGCCGCCGCGACAACGCCACCTTGGTCGTTCATGGGTTCCCCCAAATTGGAGCGCGGCGTGCCTGCGGCCCGCGCCTTCCCGCTGCACCATCCCCACTCGCAACACTAGAAATAAAACTCCTTTGCTGCAAGCCGGGGCAATGCTCTGTCGCGCATACCGGCCTGTGCGTTCAATGCGATCGGCGCGGCCCTCGCCGCCTTGACTCCGTGGCGGCCTTGTGAGTACATGCGCCCCGACGACGTGGTGATTTGGACCGGATTGCGGCCACGTAAAACAAGCGGCTAAAAGGTGCCTGGCGTTTGAGACCCGCCTCGACCTTTGTTCCGGTCGGGGTTTTTTTGTGCCCGGATGCCGGCCCGATCTGGCCGCGCCGCCGGGGGGAGCCAGGATCATGCAGAACTACAAGCACGACATATCGCCCGATTGGGGCCTCGCCACCCAGATGGTGCATGGCGGCCTCACGCGCTCGCAACATGCCGAGACCGCCGAGGCGATCTACATGACCTCCGGCTACGTCTATCAATCCGCGGAAGAGGCGCAGGCCGCGTTCGACAATTCCAAGCCGCGGTTCGTCTATGGCCGCTTCGGCAACCCGACGGTCGCGATGTTCGAGGAACGCATGGCGCTGCTGGAAGGCGCCGAGGCCGCGCGCGCCACCGCCAGCGGCATGGCCGCGGTCTTCGCTTCGATCGCATGCCTGGTGCGGGCCGGCGATCGCGTCGTAGCCTCCGACGCCCTGTTCGGCTCCTGCAACTACATCGTCCAGGAGATCCTGCCGAAATGGGGGATCGAGACCGAGTTCGTCGACGGCCGCGATCTCGCGCAATGGCGCAAGTCTCTATCGAAGCCGACCAAGGCCGTCCTGCTCGAGACGCCCTCCAATCCCAGCCTGCGCCTGGTCGACCTGAAGGCGGTGTGCGATCTCGCGCACGCCTCCGGCGCGCAGGTCGTCGTCGACAACGTGTTCGCGACGCCGCTGCTGCAGCGGCCGCTAGAGTTCGGCGCCGACATCGTGGTCTATTCCGCGACCAAGCATATCGACGGCCAGGGCCGCTGCCTCGGCGGGGTGATTCTGGGCACGGCGAAATACATCAATGAGACGCTGCAGCCTTTCATCCGCCACACCGGACCCAGCCTCTCCCCGGTCAATGCCTGGATCCTGCTCAAGGGCCTGGAGACGCTCGATCTGCGCCTGCAGCGCCAGTGCGAGACGGCGGAGAAGATCGCCAAGGAGCTGCAGGGTCACCCCAAGCTCGACCACGCGCACTATCCGACCTTGCCGAACTTCCCGCAGGTTGAGCTGGCGAAGCGGCAGATGAAATCGGGCGGCAGCATGGTCAGCCTCGACCTGAAGGGCGGCAAGGACGCGTCGTTCCGCTTCCTCAACGCGCTGAAGCTGGTGCTCATCTCCAACAACCTCGGCGATTCCAAGTCGCTCGCTACCCATCCCGCGACCACCACGCACCAGCGCCTGACGCTGGAGCAGAAGGCCGCGCAAGGCATCACCCAGGGATTGGTGCGTCTGTCGATCGGCCTGGAAGACCCCCGCGACCTCCTCGCCGACGTGCGCCAGGCGCTGGACGCGGCGTAGAGGCTACAGAAACACCGCCGGCAGATCCGCCGTCGCGCGCTGGCCGATGGCGAGGCGGTTGTGCGCCAGCCAGTCTTCCGCCGCCTGCCGGCCGTCCTGGCGCAGCTTGGAGATGGTGCGCCAGTCAGGCATCAGCCGGCTGCCGGCGGGCAGCGCGGCGGTCGCCGGCGTTGCGTCGATCAGATGGAAGCGGTGGCGCAGGAACGGCGCCACCTTGCGGCTCGCCATCAGCGCGATGGCCGCGATCTCCTGGCGCAGCGGCGCGTTGAAGATGATGCGGTTGAGCCCTTCGCCGATGCCAGCGTGGTCCGTCGGCACGCTTTGTCCGCCCAGCGGGATGAGCTGGATCAGCAGCGTGTCCTCGGCCCTTGCCGGATTGACCAGCGGCATGAGCGGCGGATTGGCGACGTAGCCGCCGTCCCAATAGTGCCGGCCATCGACCTCCACCGGCTGATGGAGCTGCGGCAGGCAGGCCGATGCCAGCACAGCTTCCAATGAAATTTCGCCGCGCGTGAAGATGCGCTTGCGCCCGGTCGCCGCATCGGTCGCTGCGATGAACAAGGCGGGTCCCTCGCGGCGCAGCCGGTCGAAATCCACCAGCGACCGCAGCAGCTCGCGCATCGGATTGAAGTCGAGCGGATTGAACTGCGCCGGCGCCAGGAACTTGCCGATCAGGTCGAAGCCGGCCTGCTGTAGCTTGTGCAGCCCGGGAAGCGCATCGAGGAATCCGTCGCCGCCGGTGTTGCGCGCGATGCCGGACCAGAAGCGCGCCAGCTTCTCCATGGCGCCGGCCGATCCATTCTCGACCAAGCCGGCCGCGACCAGCACCGCATTGACGGCGCCGGCGCTGGTGCCGCTGATCGCTTCGAAGGCGAGGCTGCGCTCCTCAAGCAGGCGGTCGAGCGCGCCCCAGGTGAATGCGCCGTGCGCACCGCCGCCTTGCAGCGCCAGATTGAGCGCTCGCTTTTCCACCCGTCGCGGCGCGCCGCCGAGAGTGCGCGGTCCGGACCACGCCGGCCGGCGCAATCCGATCAGCAGGCGCCGGATACGCCGCGGCAGCCGGCGCCGCGTTCCGATGCGTTGGAGGGCGAGTTCGATGAACACCGCAGGCGGCAATCAGCGCCGCGGATCGACCATCCGCAATTCGATGGCCGAGGCATCGTTGGCTGGCCGGCGCAGCACGCCGACGTCCTTCATCCACGCGAACTCGATCGCGCGCTGCATCTGTTCAGCCGTCGCCCGCTCCTGCGGCAGGGCGAGCCAGGTCACTTCGTCTTGGGTATAGGGCCACATGAATCATACTCCGTTCGAATTTGCGCATCGTCGCTGGCCCTGACTCGCGACTCATTATGCTGCGCTGCACCGTTGATATGTTATTATCATGGTTCTTAATTTCAAATGAATTTTGCAGCGCAGCATATTCTGGTGTGCGCTGGACGAAGGGAACGCTCAAACCTTATATTGCATTGCAAAACAAGGCCCTGAACGGGCGTGACAGGATCAGGGGCAGCGATGAGCAATGAAAGAACGCCGCAGGAGCGAAAGAAAGAGCAGCCCTGGCTGTTCCGCACCTATGCGGGCCATTCCTCCGCCGCGGCGTCCAATGCGCTCTACCGCACCAATCTCGCGCGCGGGCAGACCGGGCTCTCGGTGGCGTTCGATTTGCCGACCCAGACCGGCTACGACCCTGACCATCCGCTCGCCAAGGGCGAGGTCGGCAAGGTCGGCGTGCCGGTCAGCCATCTCGGCGACGTGATGGCGCTGATGGACGGGCTGCCGCTCGACCGCATGAATACCTCGATGACCATCAACGCGACCGCGCCGTGGCTGCTGGCGCTCTACATCGCGGCGGCGGAGAAGCAGGGCGTCGACCGCGCGCAGCTGCAAGGCACGGTGCAGAACGACATCATCAAGGAATATCTCTCGCGCGGCACCTACATCTTCCCGCCGGAGCCGAGCCTCAAGCTGACCGCCGATGTCATCGCCTTCACCTATCGCGAGGTTCCGAAGTGGAACCCGACCAACGTCTGCTCGTACCATCTGCAGGAAGCGGGCGCGACGCCGGAGCAGGAACTGGCCTACGCGCTGGCGACGGCGATCGCCGTGCTTGACCGCGTGAAAGCGCGCGTGCCGGCGGAAGATCTGCCGCAGGTGGTCGGGCGCATCAGCTTCTTCGTCAATGCCGGGCTGCGCTTCGTCACCGAGCTGTGCAAGATGCGCGCCTTCACCGAATTGTGGGACGAGATCACGCGCGACCGCTACGGAGTCGCTGATCCCAAGCTGCGCCGCTTCCGCTATGGCGTGCAGGTGAATTCGCTCGGCCTCACCGAGCAGCAGCCGGAGAACAACGTCTACCGCATATTGCTGGAGATGCTGGCCGTCACCTTGAGCAAGGATGCGCGCGCCCGCGCCGTCCAGCTTCCCGCCTGGAACGAGGCGCTGGGCCTGCCGCGGCCGTGGGATCAGCAATGGTCGCTGCGCCTGCAGCAGATCCTCGCCTTCGAGACCGACCTGCTGGAACATGACGACATCTTCAACGGCTCGAAGGTGATCGAGGCCAAGGTCGCAGCGCTCAAGGCGGCGGCGCGCGAAGAGCTGCAGCACATCGACGAGATGGGCGGCGCAGTCGCCGCGATCGAGTCCAGCTACATGAAGCAGCGCCTGGTCGAATCCAACGCGCGGCGCGTCGCCGCCATCGAGGCCGGCGATCAGGTCGTGGTCGGCGTCAACCGCTACACCGAAAGCGCGCCTTCCCCGCTCACCGCCGGCAATGACGGCGGCATCCTCACGGTCGACGCCACCGCCGAATCCGAAGCGATTGCGCGCCTGAAAGCCTGGCGCGAGAGCCGCGATGCGCGCGCGGTGAAGGCTGCCCTCGCGCAACTGGAGGCGGATGCGCGCGCCGGCCGCAACATCATGGAGGCCTCCATCGCCTGCGCCCATGCCGGCGTCACCACCGGCGAATGGGGCGCGGCCTTGCGCAAGACCTATGGCGAATACCGCGCGCCGACTGGCGTGTCGCGCGCGGCGTCGAACGCGCCGGCCATCGATCTGGATGATGTGCGGGTCCGCGTCGATGCGGTCTCCGCCAAGCTCGGCCGGCGCATCAAGATCCTGGTCGGCAAGCCCGGTCTCGACGGCCACTCCAACGGCGCCGAGCAGATCGCGGTGCGCGCGCGCGATTCCGGGATGGAGGTGGTCTATGACGGCATCCGCCTGACCCCGGCGGAGATCGCCGCGGCCGCGCGTGACGGCAGCGTGCATGTCATCGGCCTCTCCATCCTCTCCGGCTCGCACATCACGCTAGTCAAGGACGTGCTGGACCGCCTGCGCGCCGATGGGCTCGGCGATATTCCGGTCGTGGTCGGCGGCATCGTGCCGCCGGAAGACGCCGAGCGGCTGACGGCGATGGGCGTCGCAAAGATCTACACGCCCAAGGACTACGACGTCTGCCGCATCATGGGCGAAATCGTCGACCTGGTCGAAGCCACGCAGACGCGCGCGGCTTGAGCGATGTTCCGCGAAATCGTCGCCTTCCGGCGCTCGCCGCAATTCAACGACCGCTTCCGCCACGATCTCAAGGAGCTGCTGCGCTGGCGCCGGGACGTGCGCCGGTTCCGCACCGATCCCATTCCCGATGCGCTGGTGGAGGAGCTGCTGGACCTCGCTTGCCTCGCGCCGTCGGTCGGCAATGCGCAGCCCTGGCGCTTCGTCAGCGTCGACGATCCCGCCAACCGTGCCGCCATCGTTGCCAATTTCAACGATGCGAATGAGCGCGCTCTTGCCGGCTACCAGGGTGAGCGCGCGCAACTCTACGCCGGCCTGAAGCTGGCCGGCCTGCGCGAGGCGCCGCGCCATCTCGCCGTGTTCTGCGACGAGGGCACGGCGCAGGGCCAGGGCCTCGGCCGCCAGACCATGCCGGAGACCCTGCGCTATTCGGCGGTGCTGGCCGTTCATACGCTCTGGCTGGCGGCGCGCACGCGCGGGATCGGCGTCGGCTGGGTTTCCATCCTCGACCCCGATGCGGCGAAGCGGCAATTGAATGTGCCGCAGGACTGGTCGCTGGTCGCCTATCTGTGCCTCGGCTGGCCGGTCGAGGAGCACGACGAGCCTGAGCTGCAGCGCGCCGGCTGGCAAGCCCGCGGGGCCGCCTGCCGCCAGGTCCTGCAGCGGTAGATCAGCAAAGCTGATTTCCGCTGGACGCACATCGGAACGCTGGTCGATACTCCGCCAGGGGCGGATGAGAAAGCGGATGCTGCCATGCGGATCCGAGCCGTCTTGTTTGCCGTCCTCCTGCCGGTCCTCGCGATTGCCTGGCTGGCCCTCGCTGCGGACGCCGGCGCCGATCAAGCGGTCCTCTATTATCCCAAGCGCCCGGACAGTCCGCGCTGGAACTACGCGCTCGGCCTGATCGAGCTCGCGCTGAAGGAATCCGGGCGCGACTATGTTCTGCGACCGACCGCCGAGGAAATGTCGCAGACCCGCGCCGCACGCGAACTGGAGCTCGGCAACATCGATTTCATCTGGACCGGAACCTCGGCCGAGTATGAGCAGCGCTTCCGCGCCATCCGCATTCCGGTGCTGCGCGGACTCGACGGCTATCGCATCTGCATCATCGATCCGGCACACCAATCCGTATTCAGCGCCGTCAAGACTCTCGCCAATTTCCAGCAACTCACCATCGGCCAGGATCCCGGTTGGTCGGATGTCAAGATCCTGGACGCCGCCGGATTCAAGATTGTGACGGCGCCCTACGATTCCCTGTTCGAAATGGTGGAGCGCGACCGCTTCGACTGCTTCCTGCGTGGCGCGCACGAAGCCCCGACCGAGGTTGCCAAACATCCCGGTCTGGCGGTGGAGAGCGATCTCCTCATCGTCTATCCCTTCACCAGCTTCTTCTTCGTCAACAAGGGTGACACCACGCTGGCGGAAGATCTCGAGGATGGCCTCAAGAAAGCCTATGCCGACGGCAGCTTCATGGCCTATTTCAACAGTCACCCGACCATCAAGGCGATCTTCGAGCAGGCCCGCATCGACCGGCGCCGCCGCTTCGACATTCCCAATCACATGTTGACGGATGAAACCAGGGCAATCCCTGCTGAATATTGGGAGGGACGTTAGGTCCTCAGAATCACGGCACCAGCGTCAACTCGCCGTTCTCTACGCGCCAGCCGTGCAGACGGTTCAAGAATTCCATGCCGAGCAGGCTTTCCGACATGTCGGCGCCGTTGACGGCGGCTGGGATGCCGCGCATGTCGATCGGGCCGACCGCCAGGCTGTCGAGGCGGATGGCGGCGCCGCGCACGGTGCCGTTCGCGGTCTCGGCGAACTGGTCGAACTTGAGATTGGCGGGATCGATTCCGATGCGCCGCGCGTCGCGTGGCGTCAGCACGATGTCACTGGCGCCGGTATCGACCATGAAGGTGACGCGGCTGCCGTTGACCTTGGCCTGGATGTGGTAGTGCCCGTCCGGGCCGGCAGCGAAACTCACCGTCCCGTCGTCATGCGAAGTGCCCTGGGTGGGAGAGAGCGCCCCCAGCATGCGCTGGCCGATGAAAGCCGCGTCGTTCTTGAACGCGTAGACTCCGACCAGCCCCAGGATGATTGCCGCCCAGATCGCGGCGTTGCGCAACGCGCTCCGCGGATCGGCGCGCGCGAAGGTGACGATGGAGGAGCCGATCAGCGCGATCCAGCCCACCTTGTAGATCAGGCTCATCCGGGTCTCGGGGTTCTCCAGCGTGCCCGGAAACAGCTGCTCCATGGCGAAGACCAGCACCACAGTCGCGCCCAGCAGGATCAGCAGCCAGAACCCCACGGATCGTCGCACGATGTCACCTCCCGACTCGCCACAATCATAAAGATGGGCGTCCGCCGTGCCAATGCAACGGCGGGCCGCCCGCATAGTGGGAGGCTTTGGCTAGTAGCCGATCAGGATCCGTTGTCGAGCACCTTGGCCATTTCGACCAGCTCGATGAACTCGGCGCGGTAGCCGTCGCCGTCATCGCCGCGGGCGGCGCGCGCCACCTGCGCGATCTGTTCGTAGCCGTAGGCGCCGACATAGTCGCCGCCGCGCAGCCGCTGGCCGAAGGCTGCCACCGCTGCCGCGAAGCGCGCATCGGCGGGAGCATCACCCGGCTCCTTCAATGCCGACACCGGCAGCGGTGTCTCGATCAGTTTCGAAACGTCGCCGTCCGGCGCCTTGTAGCGCAGCCGCAGGAACGCGAACTCGCTGGCATTCGGGTCCGGCCGCTCGTCCGCATGATCGCCGTAGCGCAGAGGATCCACCGCCAGGCCCTTCGAGCCCTTGAGCGCGATCTCGTAGATCGCGGTGACGGTGTGGC
This sequence comes from Dongiaceae bacterium, assembly GCA_041398065.1. Lineage (GTDB taxonomy): Bacteria > Pseudomonadota > Alphaproteobacteria > Dongiales > Dongiaceae > Dongia_A. Next base: position 82,128 of record JAWKVL010000003.1, read on the forward strand.
CGGCGCCGATCTCGCCCGCGTCCTTCTGGTCGTTGTTGAAGTCTTCCCTGGCGAGCGCGCGGTTCTCGTAGCCGATCAGGCGATACTCGGCGACCACCGCGGGATTGAACTCGATCTGGATCTTCACGTCCTTGGCGATGGTCTGGATGGTGCTGGACAGCTGGTCAGCCAGCAGCCGCTTCGCTTCCTTCAGCGAATCGACATAGCCGTAATTGCCGTTGCCGACATCGGCGATCTGCTCCATCAGCGCGTCATTGTAGTTGCCTTCGCCGAAGCCGAGCGTGGTCAGCGACACGCCGCTCTTGCGCGCATCCTCGATCATCGCCTTCAGCTGGTCGACGTCCGTCACGCCGACATTGAAGTCGCCGTCGGTCGCCAGGATGATGCGGTTGATGCCGCCGTCGATCTTCGCTTCCTTGGCCTTGGCGTAGGCAAGCGCCAGGCCTTCACCGCCCGCGGTCGAGCCGCCGGCTTCCAGATGATCGAGCGCCGCCTTGATCTTCGCCTTGTCCTTGCCGGCGGTCGGCTCCAGCACTAGGCCGGCGGCGCCGGCGTAGACCACGATCGTCACCGTGTCGTCGTCATGCAGCTGATCGGTCAGGATCTTCATGCCGGCCTTGAGCAGCGGCAGCTTGTCTGGGTCGGCCATCGAGCCGGAGACGTCGATCAGGAACACCAAATTGGCGGCGGGCCGCTCCGCTGCCGGTGGCTCATAGCCCTTGATGCCGACATGCAGCAGATAGGTCTCCGGGTTCCACGGCGTGTGCTCGATCGCGGTGGTGACGCGGAACGGATCGCCGCCCGCCTCCGGCTTCGGATAGTCGTAGGAGAAGTAGTTGATCATCTCCTCGACCCGTATCGCGTCCTTGGGCGGCATCTGCCCGTTCATCAGGAACCGCCGCACGTTGGAATAGGCCCCGGTATCGACATCGATCGAGAAGGTCGAGACCGGCGCCTCCGCGACCTGTTTCACCGGGTTGTCGCCGATCGTGCTGTACTTCTCGCCCTCGCCGGGAATGACCTGACGGCCCAGCGCCATGCTGTTCTGCAGATACGCCGCGTCTCCCATGTTCGATGCAGCGATGCTCTCGGCGCGAGTCTTTTGCGATGGCGCCACGGCGGCGCCCGCCAATATGTCGACCTCCTGAGAATAAGGCGGCACATTCGTTGCTTGCGGCGCTGTTGCGCCCTGCGCCGTCGCGTCGTTCTTCTTGGCTTCAAGCGCGCTGATCTTGGCTTCCGCCTGCGGCGCGGGTTGATTGCCGTTGGCGGCCTGCTCATCGACCGGTTGCGCCTCACAGCCGGCGAGAACGAGCGCCGTCGATACGCCCGCGATCCACAGCCTTGGTCCCTTTGGTTTGCCGGGCAGCCCTGTCCTTTGCATTTGCTTTCCCCTCCTCTAGAACCGTGCCATGGTGCGGCGCGGCATCGCTGCGCCGGCCCGGGCAGGTCGGCGCTTGTCGCACGCATCGGTGGCGGAGCGAGGGCGCAAATGCGGCGGGACGGTGGCGGACTGAAAATGACGAGGGGCGTGTGAGTGCAGCCACATCCAGCTTGCTGCGGCTGTTCCGGCGTTGTCCGCCGGCCGATCTCGCGTCTTATCGCCGATTCGTCGTGGCCGACCGCCATGTCGGCTGGGTCAAGCCGCACTTCGCGCAGCTGCTGGCGGAGTATCCTTCGGTCTTCTATCTCACCGACCGCGAGGTTCATCTGCACGACCGGCTGAGTGACGTCGAGGACCGCAGCAAGGCCGTCGCCGAAGTGCTTTCCAAGTTGCACGAGCGCGGCGCCGTTCCCGGCTGGCGCGGCGAACTCTACCCCGTCAACCGCCGGTTCGGCGAAGCGCCGCTGCTGTTGATGGAGCGCGCCGCGACGCCGCTGTTCGGGCTGCAGACCTACGGCGTCAACATCAACGGATTGGTGCGCGACGGCGACGATTGCATGGTGTGGATCGCGCGCCGCGCCATGACCAAGCATGTCGATCCCGGCATGCTCGACCTGGTGGTGGGCGGCGGACAGCCCTACGGCATCTCCATCGCCAACAACCTCCTGAAGGAATGCGCGGAGGAAGCCGGCATCGCTCCGATCCTGGCCAAACACGCAAAGCCGGTCGGCCTCACCACCATGATCATTGAAGCGGCCGAAGGCCTGCGCGTCGGCGTACAGTTCAATTTCGATCTCGCATTGCCGGCTGACTTCAAACCGCGCAACGACGACGGTGAAGTCTCTGAGTTCCAGCTCTGGTCGTTCGCCCGTCTGGAGGAGAACCTGCGCGATGCCGACGACTTCATGTTCGATGCCGCGCTGGCGAAGCTTGACCTCCTGGTACGGCACGGCCGCGTCGGGCCGGAAGATCCCGACTATCTCGACCTCATTGCGCGCTTGCGCGCACCGGCTCCGTTCGTGCGCACATGAGCCTCATCGACCACATCCATCGCTGCCGCAGCGCCGACATGGCGAAGTTCGTGCCCTGGTCGATCGCGGGTCAAGCGGTCGGCTGGGTTCGGCGCGACGTCGCCGCGCGGCTTGGCGGCTACCCCACCATCTTCGTCGCCGACGACAAGTCAGTCCGTCTGCGCGACCACCTGACGAGCTTCGATCACCGCTCGGCCGCGGTCGGCGACGTGGCGCGCGACCTCTACGAGGCCGGGTTCTTCTCGGGCTGGCGCAACGAATGGTTCCCGGTGGTGACGCATTTCGGCGCGCCGCCTTTGATGCGGCTGGAGCGCGCCTCGGTTCCGATGTTCGGCGTGCACGGCTATGGCGTCCACATGAACGGCTTCGTGCGCGATCACGGGCGATTGAAGCTGTGGATCGGCAAGCGCGCTGATAATCGCCCGATCGAGCCAGGCAAGCTGGATCATCTCGTCGCCGGCGGTATTCCGCTGGGCCTCGGCCCCCAGGAATGCCTGGTCAAGGAATGCGAAGAGGAAGCTTCGATCCCGCAATCGCTGGCGCTGCGCGCCAAGCCGGCCGGAGCCATCCACTACCGCATGGAGCACCAGGGTTGGCTGCGCAACGACACGATGTTCATCTACGATCTGGAGCTGCCCGCCGATTTCAGACCGGCCAACAAGGATGGTGAGATCGCAAGCTTCCGCATGATGGACCTGGATGAGGTCGAATCGATTCTGAGCGCCGGCGAAGACTTCAAGTTCAATGTGGCGCTGGTGCTGATCGACTTCCTGATCCGCCACGGCCACATCACGCCCGATCACTCCGACTACAGCGACCTCGCGCTCGGCATGTGGCAGCACTCCAATGCCGGATAGCGCGCTATTGACCCGGCGACGATCCGGCTAGCGGCGACTTGCAGGTCAGCACATCGGCGGTATCGCCGAAATACTCCTTGCGACGGACCTCGTCGAACGCCTCGTGGCTGATATCGCACGCGCGCATCTTGCTGAGGACATCCCAGACCCGCACGTAGCCGTCGTCGCCCGCGGTCGCGAAGCGCACGCCATCCGGATGCACGGCGATGCGCCAGCCGGCGCCGGCATGGGCGACCCACGGTACGGTCAGCCGGCGTGCTGTCTGCACGTCCCAGAAGTGCAGCCTGCCTTTGCGGTCGAGCACCATCAACGTCGCGCCGTCGCCCGCAAAGGCAATATCAGTCGCGCCGCCGGAATGGCCGGTGAGCTCGGACACCTGTGTTCCTGTCTCCACGTCCCACAAGGTGACGACTTCATCGCCCGAGCCAGTCGCCAGCAGCTTGCTGTCGGGACTGAATGCGACGCTCCACACCACATCCTGATCCACGGCGATTTCCCGCTCCAGCCTCCCGGCCTTCATGTCCCACACCTGGACACGGGCGTCGGTGGAGGAAATCGCCAGGTATCTGCCGTCCGGGGACCAGGCGGCGCGGGTGAGAGGCGAAGTAGCGCGATTGATCTCGCGCTTGATGGCGCGCGCTTGAAGATCCCATAGCCGCACGCCGGAGCTGCTCACCGTCACGAACTCGGTGTCGTCCGGACTGACCGCGATGGTCCAGATCGCGGCATCGTCGGGCTTGATCATGGCTTCGCTGGTTCCGCTGCGCGTGTCCCAGAGCCGCACCTCGCCGCTCCGGTCGCCGGACAGCAGAAGTTTGCCGTCGCGCGAGAACGCCAATGCCCAGACCTGCTGCCGATGGCCGGAGAACAGCGTGGGAGGCTGCCTTCCCCCAAGGTGCCAAAGCTGCACGTTGCCGGCGTCATCGCCGGCCGCCAGCAAGCCTCCGTCCGGACTGATGGCGAGCCCCTTGGCGGCATGGCCGGCGACTTTGTATTGATCGGCCAGCGGCACCATGCTCTCCAGCCGCCAGAATCGGATCAGCTGGTCATCTCCCAAGGTCACAAGCAGATTGCGCGCGCCGTTCAGCTTCATGTCGTTGACGGCGCCGTTGTGGCCGCTCGGCGTGCTCGCTTCCGTCACGCCCTTCGCGACATCCCACAGCCGCACGCCGCCGTCGGCGGCGCCGCCAAGCAATGTCTTTCCGTCGGAGGAAAAGGCCACAGCGCCGATCTTGTCGTCGGGCGCGAAGGCGGTCGCCATGACTTCACCGGACGGATAGCTGAAGATCGTCGATTTGCCATCGCTGCTGGAGGTGGCAAAGGTATGGTTGGTCGGATCGACAACCAGGTTCCAGATATCGCTAGTATGGACGCCGCGGATCGGCGCGAACAGCGGCGTCCCTTCCGGCAGGTGCCAGCCATAGATGTCGCCTTCGCCATTGCCGGCGAGCAGGCCGCTGCCATCGGCGCTGAATGTTACGCTCAGGAAATCTCCCACGCGGGCGATGAGCGGCGGCTCGGGCTTGGCGTCTGCCTTCGCATCCCACAGCCGGACGGTGCCGTCCTCGGCCGCGGTCGCGATCTTCGTCCCGGTCGGATCGAACCGCACGTCCCACACCACGTCATCGAAATGCGCGACGGTCTGCGGCTCGCCGATGATTCCGCCGTCGATCGGCCAGAGCTGCAGCAGCCCGTCATCGCCCACGCTCGCCAGCGTCTTGGCGTCGACGCCGAAATCGAGATCTTCGACCCCACCCTTGTGGCCCAGGACACGCGGTCCGGCCGGCAGCCGTGTCGCTGTATCGATCAGCTCGATCCCGCCGTCCCGGCCGCCAGCCGCCAGCAGCGAGCCGTCGCCGCTCAAAGCCAGGACACGCGCATCGCCTGCCAGCACCGGACTGCCCAGCAGCGCCGGTCCGCCCTTCGACAAGGCAAGGCGCGATGCCAGCAGGCTGGCGCGGGCATCATAGCCCGGCGATCCCTCCGGCGAGCGCGCAACCGCTTCCGCCGCAAGATAGAGCGCAAGCAACGGATCCTTATCGACCAATTGATTGGCGACCGCGCCGAGCGCCGTGGCGAACCGCGCATTGGCTTCCCAGGTCGCCTGGTCAGCCAGCTCCTTGCTGGTCTGCGCATCGCGGAACCCCAGAAACGCGATCGCGGAAGCGATGGTCGCGCCGGTCGCCAGCAGCGCCAGCGCGCTCGTTGCCATCCGCCGCAGGTGCCGCCGTCGACGCTCCTCGGCCTCCACCTCGGCCTTCTCCCGATCTCTCGCTTCGACCGAGGCTTCGATGAAGGAGCGCTCGACATCGCCAAGCTGGTCTGCGTTCTTCTCCATCCATTCCAAGGTGGAAAGCAGCGGCGTGCCGCGATAGAGACGATCGTGCTCGCGCCCCTCCGCCACCCACTCCTCGGCGGCGCGTGAAATCCGCTGGCGGGTGCGCAGGTTGTCGCGCGATTCTTCGATCCAGTCGCGCAGGCGCGGCCAGGTGCGCAGCAGTGCCTCATGCGCGATCTGCACCGTCGAGTCGTTGACGGTCAACAGTCGCGCTTCGGTCAGTCCCTCGATCACGGTGTTCAGGACCTTGGCGCCCGGGTCGTGGTCGATCTCGGATCGCGCCAGGATGCGCCGTGCATCGCTCGTCCCTTCGCCGGGTGTCACGAGGCGGAGGAACAGCCGCTTGCTCGCTTCCTTTTCGACCGTATCGAAACGATGTTCGAAAGTCTGATCGGCGGTCTGACTGATCGCGCCCGCGACGCCGCCTGCCGCGCGGAATCCCTCCAGCGTCATCGTGTTGCCTTGGCGCCGCATCCAGGTCTCGACCAGCGCATGCGCCACGAGCGGCAGGGCGCCCACTTCCTGGCCGGCTTCGTCGATGATGGCTTCGACCAGCCCGCGTTCCAGGTGGAAACCGGCGCGGCGCGCCGGCTCGGTGATCGCCCGCCGCAGTTCGGCATCGGTCATCGGGCCGACCAGGACCTGGTTCACGGTGATGCGCTCGGCCAGCCACGGGACCTGCGCACAGGCGGCATAGAAATCGGCGCGCACGGCGATCACCAGCCGCATCGTGCTGTGGGCCGGGTCGGTCATCGCGGACAGCGCTTCGATGAACTTGTTCCGCTGCGCCACCGGAGCCAGTGTGAACAGCTCCTCGAACTGGTCGACGCACACGACCATCGGGCGCTCCGTGTCCTCGGTCTGTCCGAGATGGCGAGCGAGCGACGGGCGCGCCATCAGGTCTTCCAGCGACACCGGCGAGCGTTCCCCTTCGGGCAAAGCCTTCGCCAGATGGAAGTAGAGTTCCGCCATCGGATCGCGGCCGGGGCTGAACAGCACGATCCGCCAGTTCTCGCTGCCCATGATCGCGCCGGCCTTGAGCGCGGGAATAAGGCCCGCCCTGACCAGCGAGGACTTGCCGCTGCCCGAGGGACCGCCGACCACGAGCACTTTCTGCAGCTGGATGCGGCGCACCAGTTCGTCGATCAGCACCTCGCGCCCGTAGAATCGGTTGGCGTCCTCCGGCTGAAACGAGGCCAAGCCCTTGTACGGGCATGACTTGGCCGATTGTCGTTGCGCTATGGAGGTGCGCGGCTCGGCTTCCGCCGCTTCCTTCGCCAGCACGTCGGCAACTGCGGCACGCCAGTTCTGCATCGACGTGAAGCGCGCGGCGGGATCGAGCGACATGCCTGTTTCAAGCACGTCGCGCCAATTGGGCGGTACCGCCGACAGGCTGTCGGCCACGGACGACGGGTGGGGCGGTCGTTGCCCGGTGACCAGCTGCCACATCACCGCCGTTGCGGAATAGATGTCGGCGGCCTGCGTAATCTCGGCGTCGGCCACGCTCTGCTCCGGCGCACGATAGAATGCCGTGCCGCCCATCATGGTGGGCGCGGCGCCACCTCTCAGCAGATCTTTCGCAATGCCGAGATCGCCGACGAGAATGCGCTCGTGCGGCGCGATGAGTCCCGCGGCCGCTTCGCCGGCATCGCCGATGATAGTCTCGTCCGGATCGGGCGCGGCCCGGCGGGTGAGCTGGAACAGGATGTTCGCCGGCTTGATGTCGCGATGGACGACGCCGGCGTCGTGGATGGCGGATAGCCCGTCGGCGAGCGCATCGACCAGCGCGGCCAAACTGCGCGCCTCCTGCTTGGGCGACACGGTTCTTTGGCTCAGCCGGTCCGCGAGCGTGCCCCGATCGGCAAAGTCCATGACGAAATAGGGACGACCGTCGGCCAGGCGCCCGATGTCGTGGATCGTGACCACGTTCGGCGATCGGATGCGCCGCAGCAGCCGCGCCTCGTCGAGAAAGCGCTGCTGAACCTCGCCGCCGCCATGCACGTGCTCGGAATGCAGAATCTTGATCGCGACCGACGAGTGAAGATCCTCGTCCCACGCGAGAACGACGATGGCAAATCCGCCGCGTCCGATTTCGTGACGTACCTCGTATCTGCCGAGATAGCCGGGCAGCGACATTACGAGCTACAGGTACTTGCTCACATCCACGCAGTTGAACTTGGTCACGTCGAGGATGTCGTGGTTGCGGTCGGCGGCGCTGACGCACAACGTCGTCGCCTTCCCGCGCACGCTGGTCGAGGCAGAGCTCTGCGTGATGTAGACTGGATAGTCCGCCGTCGGGTGCCAGTCACCTTGCTTCACGTGGTACACCGGCTCGGCGTTGTTCGAGACCTGCTCGACTGTGTAATTCTCCCCCCACCAGACGTGGACGTGATTGTGTGACATATCGGGCATGTAGTTCGCCGCGAGCGTCACCTTCAGCTCGTCGCCGTCCTTCTCCACGGCCACAATCTTGACCTCGCACCCGTCGACCGGACATGCGTTGGGCATATTTTCGTCTGCCACGGCCTGAATGCAGAACAATCCCGCCGGCAATCCAATCGCGATCGCGGCGGAAAGGCACACCGCCCGGACTGAGCGGCTGCCGGTACGCGCATTTCTCCAAATCATCGCTGTCACCCTTGCGCAGAGGGTTGTAAAGCACAACAATCTCTGTGCAAGAACTATAGTTAACGCTGCAATGCCGCGTCAAGGATCGACCCCGTTGCAGTGCGCGCGCTTTGTTGTGTGAAATAGCGCGATAACTGCTTTGGTTACAGTTGCATGAAGAGCCAGGCCGCCGTCGCTGCGGAGGGTGGATGGGTCAGCAAGAAATCAACTTGGAAGCTGCGGTTCTGCTGGCGGATATCGTCGGCAGCACGCCGCTCTACGAATCCGCGGGAAATGTCGTCGCGGTCGGCCAGATCTCCCATTGGCGGGAGTGCGTGTGCCAGCTCGTGCGCGACAACGATGGAGAATACATCTCCTCCAAGGGCGATGATGTACTCTCCATCTTCTCCGACCCCGCGAACGCCTTTCGCACGGCCGCGCAAATGCGTCAGCAGGCGCGGCTTCCGATTTCCTTTCATGCCGGGCTTCACTACGGTCCAATCATCCGGATCGCTAACGACATCTATGGCGACGCCGTCAATCTGACCGCGCGGCTGGCCTCGATCGCCAATCCGGGCGAGATTCTCATGAGCGAGAATTTCGTCGAACTGCTCCAGGCGGCGGACAAGGAGCAGCTCAGCTTTCTCGACAAGATGACTTTCAAGGGCAAGTCACAGCCGTGCAGCATCTACACGTTCTTCGATGAAGACCGGATGCTCAACACGCAGATCTCGTTCGGACGGCGGAACCGGGACTCGGGCCCGGCGGAGAGTTCCTCGGAGGTGCGCATTACGCTGCGCTACAACGACCAGACCGTGTCCTGTCGCGACAAGGAAAGCGTGAGCATCGGGCGATCGCCGGATTGCGATCTCGTGATCGACCGCCGATGGGTGTCCCGCTTCCACGCAACGGTCAGCATCGCGAACGGCAGAGTGCGCCTGGCCGAGCGCAGCACGTCGGGCACGTTCATATCGACGCGTCCGGGTCAGGAAGTATTGGTGCGCCGCGAAGACATTCTCCTGATGGGATCCGGCACCATCTCGCCGGGCATGCGTTGCGCGAGCGACGACGCACAGATCATCCAATTCGAAATCACCATGCGCTGAGCGTCGAGGCGCTACGGCAGCGGAAGCAAGGCGCCCAGATCGCCGACTTCCGTCGCCACTTCCACCGAGCCGCGATAGATCATGTCGATCGCCACCCACAGGATGATGGCGAGGCCGACATAGGCGATCCAGTGATAGCGCTTCAGCAGGTTTGCGATCACGGTGGCGGCCGCACCCATCAGCCCGACCGAGAGGATGAGCCCCACGAACAGGACCCAGGTATGCGTGCTGGCCGCGCCGGCGACCGCCAGCACGTTGTCGAGCGACATCGAGACGTCCGCGATGACGATCTGGGTGATCGCCTGGCGCATGGTCTTGGCCGGCGGCGCGCCCGGCAGCGCCTCTTCGTGTTCAGCCAGTTCGCGCCGCTCGTCCTTGCTCAGCTCCTGGCGGGACATGGCGGCGCGGCGCAATCGCGCACGCCGCTGGTGCACGATCTCGCGCCAGAACTTCCAGCACACCCACAGCAGCAGCAGGCCGCCGGCAAGGGTAAGACCGATGATGAGAAGCAGCTGGGTGGTGACGAGCGCGAACAGGATGCGCAAGGCGGTCGCCGCCCCGATGCCGATCAGGATGACCTTGCTGCGCTGTTCCTTCGGCAGGCCCGCCGCCGCCATGCCGACGACGATGGCGTTGTCGCCGGCAAGGACAAGGTCGATGACGATGACTTGGCCCAGCGCGATGAGTTGGGGCCAGAGCGAATTCAGGTCCATCAATTCCGCGCGGATCGGTTGGCGCCGCGCCCCCTGTTGCCGATCCGTGTCGCGCCGCGGTGAGGAGGCTAGTCGCCGAAGCCCGCCATGACGCGAACCTCCGCCGCCGATCGCCCAGCTTGGCGGAGGACGCGAAGGCTCGCCGCCCCATCCCGCTTGGACAGGCGCTCCCCCGCTTCATTGGTCAGCAACAGATGGTGTGCATAGGTGGGTACATTCAAGGCCAGGACCGCCTGCAATAGGCGATGAACATGCGTCGCGTGGAACAAATCCGTACCGCGCGTGACCAAAGTCACGCCCTGCAGATGATCGTCGATCGTGACGCACAGGTGATAGCTGGCCGGTGCATCGCGCCGCGCCAGCACGACATCGCCCAGCGTTTCCGGGCGCGCTTGCACGATGCCTTCGCGTTCGTCGCGAAAAGTCAGCGGGCCGGTCTGCGCAAGGGCCTTCGCCACGTCCAGCCGCAAGGCATAGGAATCGCCGCGCTCCAGCCGCGCTTGAACCAAATCGGCACTTTGGTTGCGGCACGTCCCCGGATAGATCGGCCCCTCCGGCCCGTGCGGTGCCGCGACCGCCGCGGCGATATCCTTGCGGCTGCAGAAGCAGGGATAAACGAGGTCGCGCCCGCGCAGCGTTTCGATCGCCGCCTGATAGTCGGCCAGATGCTCCGACTGCCGCCGCACCGGCCCGTCCCAATCGAGGCCGAGCCAGGCGAGGTCTTCCAGGATCGCCGCCTCGTATTCCGGCCGGCAGCGCGCCGGGTCGATATCCTCGATCCGCAGCAGGAACCGGCCAGATTCGGCACGCGCCCTGGTCCATCCTGTCAGCGCCGAATGCGCATGGCCAAGATGCAGATAGCCGGTCGGGCTGGGTGCGAATCGGGTGACGATCATGAATTGCAGACAGTAAAGTACGGCCGCATATGGCTAGACCTAAAGAAGATCAGGATTTGCTGCAACGCGCGCTCGCCCATCTTGGCAAGGTCGACCGCGATTTTGCCCGCGCGATCGAGCAAGTCGGCCCGCCGCCACCGCGCAGCCGGCCGGCCGGTTTCATGGGCCTGCTGCATATCATCGTGGCCCAGCAGGTATCGACCCACGCCGCCAAGGCGATCTCCGGCCGGCTCGATGAAGCGCTTGCGGCGAAGACGCCCGAAGCATTCCTCGCGCTGACCGATGCGGATCTGCGCACCGTCGGCTTCAGCCGGCAGAAGGTGATCTACGGCCGCGACCTCGCCGCCGCTTTCCTCGACGGCCGCATCGCAATTTCAAAACTGCGCCGGCAAAGCGATGAAGAGGTCATTGCCGCGATCACCAGCGTCAAGGGCCTTGGCGTCTGGTCAGCGGAAGTGTTCCTGCTGTTCAGCCTGCAGCGGCCGGACGTTCTGCCCGCCCATGATCTCGGCCTCATCGTCGCCGCGCAGCGCATGAAGCGCCTGAAGGAGCGGCCGAGCCCCAAGCGGCTGCGCGAGATCGCCGAGCCGTGGCGCCCATATCGCTCCTATGCCGCGCGCATGCTCTGGCACTATTATCACGCGACGCCGGCGGTGTGAGCGATGCCGAACGAAAAACTCAGCTACGAGCAGTGGATCGACTACGTGTTCGATCATGCCGTGCCCTTCTATGAGCAGGCTTGGTATTTCGAGCCCGGCGCGGATTGGTGGAACCCGCAGCCGGAGCTGGCGATCGAATATCTCACGCGTTTGTTCGAGACGCCCGAACCGCTGGTCGACCAGTTCGCCGACAGCCAGATTGCACAAGGGCTCTACTATCTTGTCGACAATGGCGCCGGCGCCTATTGCCGGTTCCTAATGGATGAGACGGTTGCGATCGACCGTCGCATCGCCTGCATCGCTGCGATGGAGAGCGTGTTCGCGCGCATCTTTCAGCCGCGCTGCGAGCCGGTTCTTTCGCATCTCGATGAACCCGGCGGCAACGAGCTCAACCGCATCTGCTACATGTGGTGGGATATCATGCCGATCGGGGCCGTAGCCGCGCCGCCGCGCCCCGATCCCATTCACGAGGCCTGCCTCGCGATGATGCGCGACACACTGCGTCTGCCCAGTCCAGCGTGCCAGGAGAGTGCGCTGCACGGCCTCGGCCATTGGGCGCGCGCCTATCCGGAGTTTACCGCCGACGCGATCGATGCTTATCTCGCCGCCAATCGAAAGCTGCGGCCGGAGCTTGTGCGCTATGCGCAAGCGGCGCGCGGTGGATGTATCCAATAACCGAAAGCAGGATCATGAACGACCTCTCCGGCCCCTCTCAGCCGCCCGCCAGCGGCGGCAAGGCAAAGCAGCTGGTTGTCCTGCTGCACGGCTATGGCTCGAACGGCGATGACTTGATCAGCCTCGCGCCGTTCTTTGCGCACGCCCTGCCGGAGGCGGAATTCCTGTCGCCCAACGCGCCCTTCCCGTGCGAGATCGCGCCCATGGGCTATCAGTGGTTCGGGTTCGAGGACCGCACGCCGGAGATGCTGTTGGGCGCTGCGCGCCTGGCGGCCGAGATCGTCGACCGCTTCCTCGACGCCGAACTGGCGAAGCGCGGCCTCAAGGATCGCGACCTGGCCCTGGTGGGGTTCAGCCAGGGCACCATGATGTCGCTGCATGTCGGGCCGCGGCGCCCGGGCCGGATCGCCGGCATTTTAGGTTTTTCCGGATCGCTGATCGCGCCGCAGTTGCTGGCGGCCGAGCTCAAGTCCAAGCCACCCGTTTTCCTGGTCCATGGGACGGCGGACCAGGTCGTGCCCTACCCCGCCCTCGGCGCCGCCGAGAAGGCCCTGCGCGACGCCGGCATCCTGGTCGAGACCGAGACGCGGCCGGGCCTCCCCCATTCGATCGATCAGGTGGGCGCCCAGAAGGGCGCCCTGTTCCTGCGCCAGTGCTTCGGAGCGGTTGCCGCGCCGCAATGACAACCAAATGAAATCAGCAGGATAGCGGATTTCAATATCTTGTGTTTTTAACCTCTACCCTCTATTGGTATTGTGTATCGAGCGTGACGGGGCCGTCACCCGTCGCGAAGCGATGACGGAGCTTATGTGTGCAGGCATCGCCTGAAGCTTGTCCGGCCCTGGTCCTTAACGCCGACTTCCGGCCGTTGAGCTACTTCCCGCTGTCGCTGTGGCCGTGGCAGGAAGTGGTCAAGGCTGTCTTCCTGGACCGGGTTAACATCATCTCCGAATATGAGAACGAAGTGCACAGCCCATCCTTCAAGATGCGGCTGCCCTCGGTCATCTCGCTCAAGGAGTTCGTGCAGCAATCGCGGCGGCCGGCGTTCACGCGGTTCAACGTGTTCCTGCGCGACCGGTTCCGCTGCCAGTATTGCGCGGAAACCTTCCCGACCCACGAGCTGACCTTCGACCACGTCGTGCCACGCTCGCGCGGCGGGCGCACCAGCTGGAACAACGTGGTCACGGCGTGTCAGACCTGCAACCTCCTGAAAGGCAGCCGCCTGCCGCAGGAGGTGGGCATGCACCCAAGGCGACGGCCCCTGCAGCCGACCACTCACGAGCTGCAGGAAAACGGTCGAGCCTTCCCGCCAAACTATCTGCACCAGAGTTGGCGGGATTTTCTTTACTGGGACACCGTGCTCGAGACGAGCTGAGCGGCGGCGCGTTCCTCGCCCTCATTCACCACGCACTCCATCGTCACCCCGGCCTTCGAGCCGGGGTCCATTTCGCCGCTTGGCGCCAGCTCATCCATGGACCCCGGATCACGTTGCTGCGCGGCTGTCCCGGGTGACGTGCGGACGAGCGGCGATACATGGCGCGAACATGTCTCCATCCAATCCCGCCATTGACGCCGCGCGGGCACGCCCATAATCAGCAGCGCCATGCGCTCCTTCCTGTCGATCGCGCCGCAGCGCTGGCTGATGCTGGTGTCCGGATTCCTGTTCTGGGGACTGGGACTCTCCCTGTTCGTGCGCGCCAATCTCGGCCTCGGTCCGTGGGATGCGTTCCATCAGGGCCTCGGCTTCCAGCTCGGCATCACCATCGGCACCGCCAGCATCATCGCAAGCGTCATCGTGCTGCTGTTCTGGATCCCGCTGCGCCAGCGGCCGGGGATCGGCACCATCCTCAATGCGCTCACCATCGGGCCCTTCACCGACCTCGGCCTTTGGCTGCTGCCGCACGAGATCGAGAGCCTGTGGCTGCGCGGCGCGATGCTGGTGGCCGGGATGGCCTGCGTCGGCCTTGGCAGCGCGCTCTATCTGCCGGCCGGTCTCGGCGCCGGCCCGCGTGACGGGCTGATGATGGGGCTGCACGACAAGCTTGGCTGGAGCATCCGCTTATCGCGCACCGCGGTCGAGGCTTGCGCCCTTGCCATCGGCTGGCTGATGGGCGGCACTGTCGGCGTCGGCACGCTGGTGTTCGCGTTCGGCATCGGCCCGCTGGTGCAGGCCAGCCTCGCGCAGGCGCGCCGCTTCCTGCCCGACTGGCGTTTGCCCGCGCCGGCTCCCGCGCGGCGATAATCCCAAATTATCCATTCCATCGGCGATGGGCATTGGCCTCCACCGCAGAGGCGGCGCAATCATCGGGGCGCTGCACAGTTCAAGCTCAGGAGACCATCATGCGGATTCCAGCGGCAGCACTCGCCCTCCTCCTCTCCTTCGGCGCCGCGTTAGCGGATGACATGACACCGATGTCGATCGACCAGATGAAGGCGGAGATCATCGGCAACTCGCTCACCGGCAAGACCGAGAGCGGCGATGAGTATGTCGAGCACTACAAGTCCGACGGCACCATCCTCGGCATGTCGAAATCGTCCGGCAAATATGAAGGCAAGTGGTCGTTCCGGCAGGATGGCTTGATGTGCTTCAAATACGGCGACGGCGCGTTCGACGGCGGCTGCGTGCATCTCTCGCGCGGTGGCGATCATGTCGGGTTCACGCGAGTCGACGGCACGAGCGAGCCGACTGCGACTCTGATTCAGGGAATGGCGCTGGCCTTGCAGTGATCGCACGGGCTCCAAATTCGGCAGCCGTACTCAGCAAGCCGTGACGCAATTCCTGCAATGACATAGACGCTTCTGTCTATTAACCATGTCTATGTTCGGCCAAAAGAATTAGGTGCGCAGAATAGGAGACTCCCGTCGGAAAATTGGTCTATGGTCGTGTCACCGGCTGATTGTTCGACAGAGGGGGGCTGCGATGGCTGGGACCAAGACTGGCGATTTCATCGAACTCATTACACCGTTCCTGCGCGCAAAGATGCGCGAACTTGAACTTCATCACGGATTGAACAGTCCTGAGTGGCGCGCGATCGCGCTGCAATACGTGAAGAACCCGCTGGAGGCCGCGATCTCGCCGCAGGAGCGGCGGCGGCACTATGAGTCGGAGATCACCATCCGCTTCCGCGGCAAGCCGCTGGCTGGCGTGGAGCGCCTGTACCGCAAGACGGTGCTGCTCGAGCCGACGACCGTGTGCGCTGCGCATTGCCGCTGGTGCCTGCGCGGTCAATATCCGGTCAAGACCCTGAGCGAGGAAGAGATCGTCAACGCTGCGCGCTACTATGGCGAGGCGGAAGAATGCGCCGAGGTCGACGAGATCCTGATCACCGGCGGCGATCCCTTGATGGCGCCGAAGCTCTTGCGCGTTGCCTTCGACGCCCTGCAGGCTCACGCGCCTAACATCCGCACCATCCGCATCGGCACACGCGTGCCGTTCCAGGATCCGGATCGCATCAATGACAATCTGCTCGCCGTGCTCTCGTCCTTGCCGGAGCACCGGATCGAGATCGGCGTCAATGTCAACCACCCGATCGAGTTCTGGCCGGAATCGCGTGCCGCGATCGCGCGCCTCAAATCCACCGGCGCCACTCTCTACAACCAGCATCCGCTGCTCAAGGGCGTGAATGACGATCTCGGGGTGCTCGCCGATCTCTATTCCAAGATGCGCGACACCGGCATCGAGGCCCACTATCTGTTCCACGCCATCCCGATGCAGGGCATGCGCCATCACCGCACCTCCGTGAAGCGCGGCGCGGAATTGGCGACGCGCTTGTGCGCGTCGGGCGAATTCTCCGGGCGCGCCAAGCCGCATTACGCCTTGATGACCGATATCGGCAAGATCGTGCTCTATGAGGGCGCCATCGTCGCACGGCGGCCGTCCGACAATTCGCTGCTGCTGCGCTCCGGCTACCGGCTGGAGGACCGCTTGCGCTGGAATCCCAGCTGGCGCGTGCCCGACAGCGTCGAGATCGACCACGAAGGCTTCATGTGCGTGTGGTACCGGGACGGCGAGGACGAAGCCTGGGAAGACCTCGGCCTGTGGGGCGAGCTGCCGATCGCCAGCAACGACACCGGCCCGCGCAAGGATTCGATCGCGGGCTGACGCGCGCTTCGCTCTATGGGTTCATCATGGTCGGACTTGGTCTGACCATGACGGAGTGAAGCTAAGCCCTGAGACTCTTCCGGAATCGCACCGCCCGCTCGACCTCCACGAACCCGAGCGCCGCGTGGGCGCGATGGCTGATCGTGTTGTCGAGTAGCGCGTCGGACGCCATCTCCGTGTAACCGTGCTCCAGCGCCCACGCTTCCGCCGCTTTGATGAGCGCGCCGCCGATGCCTTGCCGCCGTGCGTCCGGCGTGACGTACCAGCCCTCGATGAACGGCACCGGCGAACCATCGCAGCCGTCGACATGGTCCCGCAGCGACAGTTCCAGCATGCCGACCGGCGTGCCGTCGTAATCGGCCATGAACACCTGGTGGGGCATGTTCTGCCTCGCCTCGCGCGCAAAGAACGCCGCCACCTCGGCGCGCAGCTCATCCACGCTCGCCTCCGGCCACAGCGCAGCGCGCATGACGAGCCAGACGTCGGCATCGGCTTTGGTTGCCAATCGGACAATCATCTGAGCAGAGCGCCCCGTCCTCCTCGCGGGAGGGCGAAAGCCTTCCAAGGCGGAGTTGGAAGTCTCAGATCCGCTCCGCCAGCCAGATCGCGAGCCGCGAGCCGGCCTTGATCGCTCCGGTCAGCAGCGGATAGGCGGGCGCCTGTTCCGCGCCGTGCTCCAGCCCGGTGTCGCGGTGTTCCAGCTCCTCGGCCCGGAACTTGTCGATCTTGGCCCTGAGCGGCGCTTCGTCCGCGCCCAGCTTTTCCGACTGCGCGCGGTAATGCGCGTCGATCACTTCCTCGACCGCGACCGTGCAGGCCATCGCCGCCTTCGGCCCCATGAGGGCCGTCGCCGCGCCGAGCGCGAAGCCGGCGGCGTTCCACAACGGATGCAGGGCGCTCGGCCGCGCGCGCCGCTCCATCATCAGCTTCTCGAAGGTCTTGAGGTGCTCCAGCTCCTGCGCATACATGTGCTCGATCGCCTGCGCCTCCGGCTTGCCGCGCAGCACCGCGAGCTGGCCCTCATAGATGCGCTTGGCGCCGAACTCGCCGGCATGATCGACACGGATGATGCGGTCGATCAGCTCGTTCTTGGTGAGGTCGCCGGGAAGTCGTCCGGCCGCAGTCTCGGCGGTCTCTTCGCTCATGCTCACCTGCTCCTCGCAGCGCCCCAGGCGGTGAAGGCCGCCAGGGCCAGCGCATAAAGCAAATTATAGCCCGCCATCGAGATTCCGAACATGGTCCAGGCCGGCTCGTCGCAGCGCACGATCGGCGCGTTCAAGACCGCCTGCTCCAGCTCCTCCGCCGTCATGCCCGCCTTGATGCCGCCGGTGCAGCTGGTGAAGCCTTCCCACCATTTCTGCTCCACCCCGACATGGAACAGGGCGATCGCCGCGACCGCCAGGAACGCCAGCGCCAGCAGCCACATCGCCACCACCCGCCGCGGGGTCTTCGCTGGCTGCAGGATGGCCACCACGCCCAATGCGATCGCCGCCCAGTAGCCATAGCGCTGCAAATAGCACAGCTCGCACGGCGCGAGGCCGAACCCGTACTGCGCGATCCACGCGACGCAAAGCGCTGCGATCGCTGCGCCGGTGACGAGCCAGGGAACCGAGGATGGCGGGAACAAAGGCTGGCGGGCGGGCATATCCGAACCGTTCAGATCACGTACTTGATGACGATAAAGCCGCCGATCAGCGCTACAACAAAAATTGTCGTGACGAGGGTAAGGCGGCGTTCGATGAATGCGCGGATCGGCTCGCCGAACCAATAGAGCAGGCCGGCGACCAGATAGAAGCGGATGCCGCGGGTGATCAGCGATGCGACAATGAACACCGGCAGGCTGAAATGCGCGATGCCGCTGGCGATGGTGACGATCTTGTAGGGGATCGGCGTCGCGCCCTTGATCAGGATCACCCACAGGCCGAAGCGCTGGTACCAGTCCTGGAACTGCGCCAGGCCGTTCTCCATGCCGTAGAGCCTGACCAGCCACTGCCCAACCGTGTCGATCAGCGCATAGCCGATATAGTAGCCCAGCATCCCGCCCACCACCGAGGCGATGAGGCACACCCCGGCGATCTTCCAGGCCTGCCGCCGGTCCGCCAGCACCATCGGGATCAGCATCACGTCGGGCGGGATCGGAAAGAACGAGCTCTCGGCAAAGCTCACCCCCGCCAGCCACCAGATGGCCTTCGGGTGGCGGGCCTTTTCCATGACCCAGTTGTAAAGGGGACGAAGCAACGGGCGGGCACCGGTCGGAATACGGAGCGCCTGTTTAGCAATGCGCGCGCACGATCGCAAATCGTCGCGTCACCACATGACGCGCGGCACCGTTCAATGCAGCGTCAGCAGCTCGCGCGCATTGCGCCACTTGGGTGGCTGGAGCAGGTCGACGCTGGAGACCTTCACCGAATGCAGCCTGCCGTCGAGGTTGCGGGTCCAGAAATCCAGGAACTTGCGCAAGGTGGGGAATTGCGGCGCCAAGTCGTATTCCTGCCAGAGATAGGTCTGCAGCAGTGAGGGGTGATCCGGCATGTGGTACAGGATCTCCGCCGTCGTTAACTTGTATTGCTTGAGTTGCAGCACCAAACCGGACATCGGCACCTCACTTCCCCGTTGCTAACCCGAGGCCTGCCGGTAGGTTCGACGCCTGCCGGCGCGATTCGCGTTTTAACGTTATCGAAAGCATAACCGAAAATCCTTAACAAAGTTGCAAAACGCGCGTAATTCCAACGGCTTATCACTCAAGCGCTGAAACTGCTGCCAGACCTCGCCCAACCATCTGAAAATTCAGGCCTCACGGCCTCTTGACGACGGCCAGTCGCGGCCCTAAATCGCTGGCACTCACGGAGTTCGAGTGCTAACAACGCGCCCCGCTCCGGTCGGGTTCAACAGGGAAAGCAGCCCAAACTCAAAACCATCGGAGGGTTTCCATGAAATTCCGCCCGCTCCATGACCGCGTTCTGGTGCGTCGCGTCGAGCAGCTCGAGAAGACTGCCGGCGGCATCATCATTCCGGACACGGCCAAGGAAAAGCCCCAGGAAGGCGAAGTCATCGCCGCTGGCGCCGGCATCAAAGGTGAAGACGGCAAGATCACCCCGCTCGACGTGAAGGCGGGCGACCGCATTCTGTTCGGCAAGTGGTCGGGCACCGAAGTGCGCGTCGATGGCGAGGACCTGCTCATCATGAAGGAGAGCGACATCCTCGGCATCATCGAGGGCACGCCCGCCGCCAAGAAGAAGGTCGCGTAACCGCACGCGGCCTTTTTTCGTAACCGAAGCAACAGATTCAACTGGAGAAGACTGACATGCCAGCGAAAGACGTTCGTTTTTCCGGCGACGCCCGCGACCGTATGCTGCGCGGCGTCGACATCCTGGCCAACGCCGTGAAGGTCACCCTGGGTCCGAAGGGCCGCAACGTGGTGCTCGACAAGGCGTTCGGCGCACCTCGCATCACCAAGGACGGCGTCACCGTCGCCAAGGAGATCGAGCTTTCCGACAAGTTCGAGAACATGGGCGCCCAGATGGTGCGCGAAGTGGCCTCGAAGACCAACGACATGGCCGGTGACGGCACCACGACCGCGACGCTCCTGGCCCAGGCCCTGGTGCGCGAGGGCGTGAAGGCGGTTGCCGCCGGCATGAACCCGATGGACGTGAAGCGCGGCATCGACACCGCCGTCGCGGCGGTGGTCGAGGACGTGAAGAAGCGCTCCAAGAAGGTCTCGACTTCGGACGAGATCGCCCAGGTCGGCACCATCTCGGCCAATGGCGAGCGCGAGATCGGCGACATGATCGCCAAGGCGATGCAGAAGGTCGGCAACGAGGGCGTGATCACGGTCGAGGAGGCCAAGGGCCTCGAGACCGAGCTCGACGTCGTCGAAGGCATGCAGTTCGACCGCGGCTATCTCTCTCCGTATTTCATCACCAACGCGGAGAAGATGACCACCGAGCTGGAGAGCCCCTACATCCTGCTGCACGAGAAGAAGCTCTCCTCGCTGCAGCCGATGCTGCCGATCCTCGAATCGGTGGTGCAGTCGGGCAAGCCGCTCCTCATCATCGCCGAGGACGTCGAGGGCGAGGCGCTGGCGACCCTGGTCGTCAACAAGCTGCGCGGCGGCCTCAAGGTCGCGGCCGTGAAGGCGCCGGGCTTCGGCGATCGCCGCAAGGCGATGCTCGAGGACATCGCGATCCTCACCGGCGGCCAGGTCATCTCCGAAGACCTCGGCATCAAGCTGGAAAGCGTCACCGTCGACATGCTGGGCAAGGCCAAGAAGGTCGTGATCTCCAAGGAAGAGACCACGATCGTCGACGGTGCCGGCAAGAAGAAGGAGATCGAGGGCCGCTGCACCCAGATCCGCGCCCAGATCGACGAGACCAGCAGCGAGTACGACAAGGAAAAGCTGGCCGAGCGTCTCGCGAAGCTGGCCGGCGGCGTGGCCGTGATCAAGGTCGGCGGCGCCACCGAGGTCGAGGTGAAGGAACGCAAGGATCGCGTTGACGACGCGATGCACGCCACCCGCGCCGCGGTCGAGGAAGGCATCGTGATCGGCGGCGGCGTCGCGCTGCTCTACGCAACGCGCGTGCTGGAGAAGCTCCAGGGCGAGAACCCGGACCAGAAGGCGGGCATCGACATCGTGCGGCGCGCGCTGCAGCAGCCGGTCCGTCAGATCGCCGAGAATGCCGGCGTCGACGGTTCGGTCGTGGTCGGCAAGCTGCTCGAAGGCAAGGGCGGTGCCCTCGGCTTCGACGCGCAGAACGCCGAATATGTCGACATGTTCAAGGCCGGCATCATCGACCCGACGAAGGTCGTGCGCTGCGCCCTGCAGGACGCCTCTTCGGTGGCGGCCCTGCTGATCACCACTGAGGCCATGGTCGCCGAGCGGCCGGAGAAGAAGGCGGCTCCCGCCGGCGCTCCGGGCGGCATGGGCGGCATGGGCGACATGGACTTCTAATCGGTCTCATCACCGATCAGAGCCAATGCTCGAAGGGCTGCGCCGCAAGGCGCAGCCCTTTTTCTTTGCGGGCGCGTCCGCATCTTACCTCCGCGCTTGCCAGGATCGTCGCGGTGCGAGACGATGCCTGTGAAAGTCTTCGCATCGTGCTTGCTAGCGTATCAATCCGAACCAACGGGACGGGCAAAATGGGTTGGATCCTGACCATCATCGTCGGCGGCATCCTTGGCTGGCTTGCCAGCAAGGTGATGAGGACCGACGCCCAGCAGGGCATTCTCCTCAACATTGTCGTCGGTGTCGTGGGGGCGGCGCTCGCCGGTTTTCTCCTCTCGCCACTGTTCGGCATTCCGACGATCAATGCGGCCAACTTCTCGATCGGCGGCCTCCTGATCTCGTTCCTCGGCGCGCTCATTCTGCTCGCCATCGTCAATCTCGTCCGTCGCGGTCGCATGCGCTGAGGCGAAACGCCCCGACCGGATTCGATGCTCGAAGGGCTGCGCTGAAAGGCGCAGCCCGTATTCTTTTCTCGCTTTGCTTCTTCTTCCGCTCTTGTTGGGGGAAGGGGTTTCGGCAACTAAACCCACAATTTATCTAAAATTCGAATGAACCCAATTTTAAGCCCCGCTCGCTGAGAGTGGGATCGGCTTCATCTTGGGGAACTTCCGGCATGCCGGTCATCGGCGGTGTCATCATCCTGCTGCAGCTGACGGTCGTCTATCACGCCTTCAAGACCGGGCGGCCGTACTATTGGATCTTCGTCATCATGGCGTTCCCGGTCATGGGCGCGCTGGTCTATTTCCTGGTGGAGATCCTGCCCGGCAGCCGCTCCGAGCGGAACCTCAAGAAGATCGGCAACGATATCGTCAAGGCGATGAACCCCGACCGCGGCATGAAGCGCAAGGCGGAGGAGCTGGCAATCTGCGGCAGCGTCGAGAACAAGCTGAAGCTCGCCGACGAGCTGGTCGAGCGCGGCATGTTCGACGAGGCGATCCCCTTGTTCAAGAGCGCGCGCGAAGGTCAGTTCTACTTCGCACCCGATCTGCTCTATGGCCTCGCCCGCGCTTATTTCTTCAATGGCGAGTATCTCGAAGCGCGCAAGCTGCTGGGCGAATTGCAGGAGCATGCGCCGCGCTACTACGCGCAGGAAGTCGCGCTGATGAAGGCGCGCGCCGCCTGCAAGTTCGGCGACCGCGCCACTGCGCGCGCCGAGATCGAGACGCTGCTGGATCGGTTCGTCGGCCTCGAGGCGCGCTACCGCTACGCCGAGATCCTGTTCGAGGACGGCCAGGCGGCCCGCGCCAAGTCCGAGCTGGAACGCGTCATCGACCACGCCAAGCGCTTCAAGGTCAGTGCTGATGAGCGGACCTGGGCCAGGCTCGCCCGCCAGGGCTTGGCCTCGATGGCCGCCGCGGCGTAACCTAGGCCGCTTTCCTCACCGAACCGTGATACAGGCGCCGCGTGCGCGCGCTATGATCGCGTCCGTTGCAGCCGGAATGGAGCGCATCCGATGACACGCACGACCCTGTCCGCTTGCGCGCTCGCGCTGGCATTGGCACAGCCGGCGCTCGCCGCGGCCAGCGGCGAGCAGATCCGCGGCGCGATCGCCGGCAACACGGTGCAGGGCAGCATGGCGGGCGGCGGTCCCTATGTGGAATTCTACGATCCCAGCGGCGCCATCAAGGGCAAGGGCTATGTCGGCCAATGGAGCGTCGAGGGCGACCTGATGTGCTTCGCCTATCAGGCGACGCCCAAGCAATGCTGGAACGTCGACATCAACGGCAACCATGTGAGCTGGATCAGGAACGGCGCCACCCAGGGCACCGGCACCATCATCCGCGGCAACCCGAACGGATTGTAAGGCGGACCTTCCGGCGATCGCTCGACGCCCTTCAGGTAAAACTCGGCACGTCCCGTCCGTGCTCTGATGTCCATCGGTCAAGCCGGCTTGATACGGCCGGTGTTCAGGCGGCGATCATGCCGTTGCGGGCATATTCCTCCTCGTACGGGAAGATGATCTTCGGATCCGTGCGCAAGACGGTTGTATCCTTGTCGCCATAGTGCAATCGAGACAGCAGATCCTTGATCAGGTTCAAGCGTGCGAGCCGCTTGCTGTCGCCGCGGACGATCGTCCAAGGCGTGACGGGATTATGCGTGCGCGCGAACATTTCGTTGCGGGCGACACTGTAATCATGCCAGTGCTTGAGCGCCTGTGCGTCGATCGGGCTGACCTTCCACTGTTTCAACGGGTCCTTTCGACGATCGCTGAGCCGCTTCTTCTGCTCATCACGGCTGATATCAAGATAGTATTTGAGCAGCTTTATGCCGGAGCGCACCAGCATGTGCTCGAAGGGAAGCACGCTCTCCATGAACTCCTCGTGCTCGGCGTCGGTACAGAAGCTCATCACCCGCTCGACTCCGGCCCGATTGTACCAGCTCCTGTTGAACAGGACGAATTCCTGAGCAGCCGGCAGGTGCGGCACGTAGCGCTGGAAGTACCATTGCGTGCGATCGCGGTCGGACGGCCGCCCCAAAGCCACGACCCGCGTCTCTCGAGGGCTCAGGTGCTTGATGATCCGCTTGATGACGCCGTCCTTGCCGGCAGCGTCGCGTCCCTCGATCAGAACGAGAATCTTATCATTGCACTGGATGAAATGCTTCTGCAGCTTGACCAGCTCAATATGCAAGGCGTGCATGGTGGATCGGTAGCCGTCCTTGCCTGCTTCACCGTCAGTCTCGATGGAATCAGCGCTTCGTTCTCTCTTTTTCATGGCTCGATCACTCACAGTTTGCAGTGCCGCTAGAGCTTGATTGCACGCAGCCGCAGCGAATTGGCGATCACGCTGACCGAGGACAGCGCCATCGCCGCCGCCGCGATGATCGGAGACAGCAGCAATCCGAATGCCGGATAGAGCACGCCCGCTGCAATCGGCACCCCGGCGGCGTTGTAGATGAAGGCAAAGAACAGATTCTGCCGGATGTTGTCCATCACCGCTTTGGACAGCCGCCGCGCCTGCGCAATGCCCTGAAGGTCGCCACGCAGCAGCGTCACCCCGGCGCTTTCAATCGCGACGTCGGTGCCGGCTCCCATGGCGATGCCGACATCGGCGGCGGCCAGTGCAGGGGCGTCGTTCACGCCGTCGCCCGCCATCGCCACCGCTTTGCCATCGCGCCGCAGCTTCTCGACCACTGCGCCTTTCTGGTCGGGCAGCACCTCGGCCTGCACCTCCTCGATGCCCAGCTTGCGCGCGACCGCTTCGGCGGTCGTGCGGTTGTCGCCGGTCAGCATGACGATGCGTACATGCTGGCGATGCAGGTCGGCAATCGCCGCCGGCGTCGTCTCCTTTACCGGGTCCGCAATGGCAATCGCTCCCGCGGCCCTTCCATCGATGGCAATGAAGATCGCGGTCGCACCGTCGCGCCGGAGCGCATCGGCTTCCCCCTGCAGCGTGGAGACATCCACGCCCTGCTCCGCCAGGAACCTGGCATTGCCCAGCGCGAGCCTGTGCTCCTCCACCTTGCCCAGCACCCCTTTGCCGGTGGGCGAGTCGAACTCGCCGACACGCGCAAGCGGGATCGACCGTTCCTTTGCGGCATTCACGATGGCGGTGGCGAGCGGATGCTCGCTGGCAGCCTCGAGGCTGGCCGCGAGCCGCAGAATCTCAACTTCTTCGAAGCCCTGCGCTGGGCGGATCGCAGTGACCTTCGGCTTGCCGAGCGTGAGGGTGCCGGTCTTGTCCACGATCAAGGTGTCGATCTTCTCCATCCGCTCCAGCGCCTCGGCGTTCTTGATCAGGACACCGGCGGTGGCGCCGCGCCCAACCCCGACCATGATCGACATCGGCGTTGCGAGGCCCAACGCACAAGGACACGCGATGATGAGAACGCTGACCGCCGCGACCAGGCCGTAACCCATCGCCGGCGTTGGCCCCCAGATCGCCCAACTCAGAAAAGCGACGACTGCAACGACAATCACCGCCGGCACGAACCAGCCCGACACCGTGTCCGCGAGCCGCTGGATCGGCGCGCGCGAACGCTGGGCCTGGGCCACCATCTGGACAATCTGCGCCAGCATGGTGTCGCGGCCGATTTTCTCCGCCTGCATGGTGAATGAGCCCTGGCCATTGATGGTGCCGCCGATCACCTTTGCCCCGGCTTCCTTCTGGACCGGCATCGGCTCGCCGGTGACCATGGATTCATCGACATGCGAGCGGCCGTCGATCACGGCGCCGTCGACCGGCACCTTGTCGCCCGGCCGCACGCGCAGCCGGTCGCCCACCTTTACCTGCTCCAGCGCGATCTCCTCGTCGCCGCCGTCTTCCCGGATGCGGCGCGCTTTGGTTGGCGCAAGGCGCAAGAGAGCCTTGATCGCGCCGGAGGTCTGCTCGCGCGCCCTCAGCTCCAGCACCTGCCCCAGCCAGCACCAGCACGGTGATCACCGCCGCCGCTTCGAAATAGACCGCGACCGAGCCGTCCGGCGCGCGGAATGCCGCCGGAAAAGCATCGGGAAGCAGGGTTGCGACGATGCTGTAAAGCCACGCCACGCCGACGCCCATCGCGATCAAGGTGAACATGTTGAGCGCGCGGGCTACAGCGATCGCCAGCCGCGCACGAAGAACGGCCATCCCGCCCACAGCACCACCGAAGTCGCAAATGCCAGTTGGATCCAGTTGGAGATCTGCGGCGCAACCAGATGCTTGAGATCGACGTGTCCGCCCATCTCGAGCGCCGCCACCGGCACGGCAAGACCCAACCCGATCCAGAATCGGCGCCGCATGTCGATCAGCTCAGGGCTCGGCCCTTCCTCCAGGCTGGCCCGCACCGGCTCCAACGTCATGCCGCAAATCGGGCACGTGCCCGGACCGGCCTGCCGGATCTCAGGGTGCATCGGGCAGGTATAGATCGCGCCTTCCGGTGCTGGCTCCGCCGTCTTGCCGTTGGCGAGATATCGTGCCGGATCGGCGATGAATTTCTCCCGGCATTTCGCCGAGCAGAAATGGTAGCTGCGACCTTGATGCATCGCGTGATGCTCGGTCCGGTGCGGATCGACTTCCATTCCGCAGACCGGATCGGTCGCGGTCATCGACGCAGCGGCTTGATCGTCATGCTGAGGATGACTATGCGGATGCTTGTGATGATGCTCATGACCCGAATGTTCGTTTGGCATCGTCTGCCTCGCTCAAATGGGGTTTGCGTCGGGCGCGTACCGTCAAGGTGATGCTTCCCACGATGGGAAGGTCAAGCCGTTTGCCGGGGTCGTCGGCAAAATGATGCGCCGCGTAACGTGACAAACCGCCGCTGACAGGCGGTCGTTGCTCATTCCGTCATTTTTCGAATTGTTACGCGTCCTACCAGGCCGCCTGCTTGATCGAGATCAATGCCGCCAATGACAAACGGCGACAGATTTTTAACATGAAACGCTTCAGATATGGCGCGCAGTATCGCTCCAAAGCGGTCCGGCGGGACTGGCGGTGGCTGCTGTTGTGTCTGTTGACTGGTATCGGCGTGCTGTTGGCGTTCGCACATGCGGCAACCGCGCAGATGCCCGAGCCGGCGCTGGCTCCCTACGCCACGCAAGTTGTGTCGGACAGCGATTCAGGCTGCGTTCAGGAACACGGGTCTGTGGGCGCTCATTGCCACGCAACAGTTGTCTGCGCGGGCTACGCACAGAGCGAAGCAGGACCGACCTCGCTCCACGATCGATCGCGCGGACATCCTCTGCCGATTGCGCAGGATAGTCGGGACGGGCACGCGCACGAGCCCAATCTTCAGCCACCGAAAGACTCCAGCCAAGCTTGATCCATCGGCGGCAGCGATGCCGTCGCTCGCGGCTGACCTTCAGCCGATCACTTGTCGCAATGGAGTTCCATCATGTCTGCATTTTCCCGCCGACGCTTACCGGCATCTGCCGTCATCGCACTCACCGGAGCGGTCACGGCCGCCTTCCCCCATCGCTTCACCAACGCAGAGGCTTCGAACGCAGCCCTCGTGCGGTATTCATGAAGGAGGGAATCATGTCGACCATTCAAGCAAACGAGTCGTCCAAATCACGTCGCCTGGCTTTGGTTCCGCTGGGCTGGAGCATTAGCCTGCTGTTCGCGATTTCCTATGTGCTCTGCATTGCCCTCGGGCTCATCTGGTGGGATTTCGGGATGCATCAGCCGTGGCTCCAGTTCCTGCCGGGCTTCACCTGGCTCAATTTGGGCAGCTTCATTCTGGGCCTTGCCGAATCCTTCGCCTATGGCTGGTACGTCGCGCTCATATTCACGCCACTGTACAACTTCTTTAGTGCCAGGTTCGGCTGAGGAGAGTCCCCATGTCGTACCAAACCGGCGATGATCATGCCCGCCCACGCGGATTCTGGAGATCGAGAGCAGGCCTGGTGACGGCCGGCTTCCTGCTCATCGGCCTGTTCTTCCTGCTGACGGAACACCGGGCCCATCTGCTTGGCATACTGCCGTTCCTGCTGATCCTGGCGTGCCCGCTGATGCATCTCTTCATGCATCACGGGCACGCCAGGCATCACGATCAGCCGCGCAAGCCGCAATCCGGAGCCGACTCATGAAACAAGAGCCATTGGCCTATGGCCTGTGGGGACTGGTCGCGCTCAATTCGATCGTCTTCAT
The DNA here is from genome assembly GCA_041398065.1 of Dongiaceae bacterium. Taxonomy (GTDB): domain Bacteria; phylum Pseudomonadota; class Alphaproteobacteria; order Dongiales; family Dongiaceae; genus Dongia_A. The sequence continues at coordinate 110,067 of JAWKVL010000003.1, forward strand.
CCTGTTTGCCTTCAGCTTCTTCAAGCCGAGGACCAAGCGGGACTGGCGGTCTTTCGGAGCGTTCAGCGCCTTCCTGGTCGCCTTGTTCGCGGAGATGTACGGCTTTCCGCTCAGCATCTATGTGCTGTCCGGCTGGCTGCAGAGCCGCTATCCAGGCGTCGACTGGTTCTCGCACGATGCCGGCCACCTGCTGGAGATGATGTTCGGATGGCGGGCCAATCCGCATTTCGGCCCATTCCACCTCGTGAGCTTCGCGCTTATCGGCGGCGGTTTCATCCTGATCGCCGCGGCCTGGCGCATTCTCTACGAAGCTCAGAAGCAGGGAACCCTGGCGACAGGCGGGCCGTACGACTATGTGCGCCATCCGCAATATCTCGGCTTCATCCTGGTGCTGACGGGTTTCCTGGTGCAGTGGCCGACCATCCTGACGCTCGCGATGTTCCCGCTGCTGGTGGTCATGTATGTGCGCCTGGCGAAGCAGGAGGAAAAGGATACCAGGGCAGCCTTCGGCGAGACGTTCGACCGCTACGCGGCGCGCGTTCCGGCCTTGCTGCCGCGCTGGTCACGGTTATGGGAGGCGGCGTTCGGACCCGGCTGAGAGCTTGCGTCAAAATGGCCGTTGCGCGCGGTAGGCTGTTCCGATACACCAGCGCCGTCTCTGGGGAGTAGCCGCCCTCTGTAAGAGGGGAATGCGTCAACAGACTTGGTATCGGCCTGCGGCCGCTGCCATGGCGCATTCGGCCAGTCTCACGACTGATTGGCGAGACCTTTGACTTGCTTGCGCTTCACCCGCGGGATCGGGCGGCGCGAGAAGTCAATGGGTTACGCGCCCGGTCCCGCCAGTCGGTCACATGGAACCCCTGCTCGTTTCCACCGGTGTGGTCGCAGTCGCCGAGATCGGCGACAAGACTCAGCTTCTCGCCTTGATCCTTGCCGCCCGTTATCGCAAGCCGATACCGATCATCCTCGGCATTCTGGTCGCAACGCTCGCCAATCACAGCCTAGCCGCCGGCCTCGGCGCGATGGCGGCCGGTTGGCTCGGGCCGATCATGCTGCGCTGGATCCTCGGTATCGGCTTTGTCGCCATGGCCTTCTGGTGTCTCATCCCCGACAAGGCGGATGACGGACCGACGACCAAAGCCACGGCGGGTGCTTTCATCGCCACGCTCGTCGCCTTCTTCCTGGTGGAGATCGGCGACAAGACGCAGATCGCAACCGTCGCCCTGGCCGCGCGTTTCCACAGCCTTGTGCTGGTCACCGCCGGAACGACCCTTGGCATGATGCTGGCCAACGTGCCCGCGACCTTGTGCGGCGATGGCATCGCGCGCGTAGCGCCGCTCCGGTTGATCCGCATCCTCGCGGCGATCCTGTTCGTCGTTCTCGGCGCGATGACGCTGCTGCGGTTCGACTTTGGATTGCTGGGCTAGCCCGCCGGCTCGATGCGCAGGACGCGCCCGTCATCTTCGTCGGTCAGCAGATAGAGGTCGCCGTCCGGCCCCTGCACCACGTCGCGGATGCGATCGCCGAGGCCTTTGAGCAGGCGCTCCTCCTTGACGATGCGGTGGCCGTCGATCTCCAGCCGTACCAGCATCTGAAACTTGAGCGCACCGACGAACAGATTGCCCTTCCAGGCCGGAAATGCGTCGCCGGCGTAGAACGTCATGCCCGACGGCGCGATCGACGGATCCCAATAATAGACCGGTTGTTCGAGGCCCGGCTTCGATGTTCCTTCGCCGATCTTGGCGCCGGAATACTCCCGTCCATACGAAATGATCGGCCAGCCGTAATTCTTGCCGGGCTGCGGCACGTTGATTTCATCGCCGCCGCGCGCGCCGTGTTCCACCGTCCATAGCTCGCCGGTGTCGGGATTGAGCGTCGCGCCCTGCACATTGCGATGGCCGAGCGAATAGATGTCCGGCGAATAGGCCGCATCGCCGACGAAGGGATTGTCTTTCGGGATGGTGCCGTCGCGATTGATACGCACCAGCTTGCCGATCTGTGCCTTCAGGTCGGGGATATATTGGCGCCGGTTGCGGTCGCCAAGCGTGACGATGAGCGTGCCATCCTTCAGGAACACCAGACGCGAGCCGAAATGCTGCCCGCTGTCGAGTTTCGGCTGCTGGCGCCAGATGACGTTGACCTGCTCAAGCTTACTGTCGCCGAGCCTGCCGCGCGCCACCGCCGTCCCGCCGCCATCCCCGCCGGGCTCGGCGAAAGAGAGATAAACCAGCCCGTTCGCGGCAAAGTCCGGATCGAGTGCCACATCGAGCAGTCCGCCTTGCCCGTTGAGATAGACCTCGGGCACGCCTGCCAGTGGAGGCGATACTTGGCCGTCCTGGGCTATCAGGCGCAGGCGGCCTGGCCGCTCTGTCACCAACATTCGGCCATCGGGCAGGAACGCTAGACCCCACGGATGCTCCAGCCCCTCGGCCACGGTCACCACCGAGACCGGCCCGGCCTGCGATTGGAAGCGTTCGGAGGCTGCGCTGCCCGCGGCGATCATCGCCAGCATTAGCGCCGCCAACGCACCGGCGCACCATCGGAGGGCCATTGCCACCTCCATTCCACTGGAATCTGGACAGATTGGCGCCATCGGTAGCCGTGGCAAGTCCTCCTCGATCGCACATTGAGATGATAGGTATTTGCGCCATTGCACATAGTCGTGGCGAAATCACAGCGATTTGGAGCACATCCGATGCGTTTCGGGCACATGCAGCAGCAAATTTGCCAGCAAAACCAGGATCATCCGCCTCATCCTAGTTGCGTTCATACCTTGTTCATCTCTACCCTGATTGGATTGGGCATGGGTAAATTTGTGTCGTGCTGTCTTGCTTGAGGGGAAAGACTGCAATGGCGGACTACCGATGTTATTTTGTTAATAATTTGGATCAGATTCAGGCCGCCCAGAGCTTGGATTGCAGCGAGGATGCCGAAGCGCTCCTGCAGGCAAGCGAGCTTGCTGAAGCGCAATCCTTAGCGGTGGAGATCTGGAGCGGTGCCAGGCTGGTCGGCCGCGTGCCGCAGGAAGCCCAGAGCAGCTAGTCGCCGCTCTTCAGCAGCGTCTGCAGCGTTTCCATAAGGGAGCGGATCCGGTCCGCTTCCTCGCGCGTGGTGTCGGCGAGCGATTTCATCTCCTGTGCGACGACAGCGAAACCCGCACCATGTTCAGCCGCACGCGCCGCCTCGATGCGGGCGTTGAGTGCCAGCAGCTTCAGGGTGCGCAGCTCGCCCAGGATATGCTGCACCGCCTCGACGATGTCGTTGCTGGTATTGGAGATGCGGGCGATCAGGTGTTCGAGCTTGCCTTCCTGTTCCTTCTGCGGCGAGATGTCGATGCATACGCCTTCGAGGAACAGCAGCTGGCCCTTGTCGTCGAAAATGCCGGCGCCGCTCTCGTGGATCCATACTGGCTTGCCGTCGCGCTTGATCAGCCGGTAGTCGATCTCCCAGTTGGACTTCCTCTCGAGCCCACCGGCGACTGCGGCATCGACTTCCGCGGTATCCTTGGGATCGACGACTGAAGTGAAAGTACGAGCGCGGTTGTTGATGAAGTCGGCAACCGGATAGCCGGTCATGGTCTCGATGCCGTCGGTCATGAACAGCATCGTGTAGCCGGCATCGTTCTGGCATCGATAGAAGAAGCCATTGAGTCGACTTGCGACGCTTTCGATAACGCTTGTCTGAACCGAATCGTACATGCGCGGCACCATTCCTCGAATCCCCTGAACGGTGCGGCATCATCATGCGGTGACGGTTAAGAACCGGCAAATGAATGAGCAGCGCTTAGCGTACAATTGCGTTTCGTGATGTTGATCAGGCCTGCTTCAGATACAAAGACCGGTCTGTCTGTTTTGGGGCGGTAAACTCGCGATCATGCGTGAGTGACGGAACGCGGGCGCGTGCTTTCGACACTTCGGTCGGATCGATTTCGCTCAAAATGAATCCTTCGCTCTCGCCGCCATCCGCCAGCACCTTTCCCCAGGGATCGACGATCAACGAATGGCCGAAGCAATCGGCACCTCCAGGCAAGGTGCCGTACTGGCACGGGGCGACGACGTAGCAGCCGTTCTCGATCGCGCGCGCCCGATTGAGCACGTGCCAGTGCGCTTCGCCCGTCACTCTGGTGAAGGCGGCGGGAACCGCGAGCACCTCGGCGCCCGCCTGCGCCAGGCGCCGGTAGAGATGCGGGAAGCGCAAGTCGTAGCAGATCGACAGGCCCATCTTGCAAAGTCCGGTATCCGCCAGCACCGCGCAATCGCCCGGCGCGATGGTGGCCGATTCGCGCAGCGGTGCGCCCTTGGTCAGTTCGACGTCGAACATGTGGATCTTGTCGTAATGCGCGGCGACCGTGCCCGTTGGATCGATCAGGTAGCCGCGATTGAAGACCCGCCCGTCACCCGCCAGCACGCCGAGCGATCCCAGCAGCAGCCACACCCTGCGCTCGCGCGCCAGATCGGCGAAGACTTGCAATACCGGATGGCGGCTCTCCGCGAACGCGGCGGGATGAAGCAGCCCGCCTTGCAGCGTCACGCCGGAGAAATACTCGGGCAGGCAGACGATCTCCGCGCCGCGCTCTATGGCCTCGCGCGTCAGCCGCGTGGTGACCTCGATGTTGCGCGTGACTTCCGCGACCGCGCAATTCTGCACGCAGGCGAGCTTGAATGGCCGGGCCATGGGGCGTTCTCACTGTCGTTCCCAGATGCTCGCCCATGACTTTATCTCCGTTAAGCGGGTTCAGCAAATCGAGCGCGGCGTATGCCCGCAGATCCCAGCCACCGATCTCCATTCGACAATTGGTCAGGCGATGATCCGCCGTACCGGCGTTGGCCCGCCCGCGGGGCCGCTCTCGAGCAAGGCATCGATCAGGAAATGCACCTTCAGTGCCTCTTCGCCGGTGATGCGCGGCGACTTGCCGGCGTCCAGCGCATCCAGGAAATCGGAAATCAACGCACGATGATAGTCGTGCGGAAACGCCATCGGGTCGGCGCCGGTTCCGCCGGCGGTCGCATCGGGCGCCAGTTCGATGGTGCGGCCGTCCATGAACGCCACCTGCAGCGACGTCCCGGCGAGCGCGGCGTGTCCGAGTGTGCCGATGATCTCGATCCGTTCGGGATAGCCGGGAAACGCCGCGGTCGTCGCCTCGATCGTGCCGATTGCGCCACTCTCATAGCGCACCGCTCCCGCGACCAGATCTTCCGTTTCCATGCGGTGAATCGGCGTCGTCGTGACGTAGGATTGCACCTGGGCCGCCGGCCCGGACAGTGACAAAAGCAGATCGAGCGTATGGATGCCTTGCGTCAGCAGAACGCCACCGCCATCGCGCTCCTTGGTGCCGCGGCCGGGCTGGTCGTAGTAGGACTGCGGCCGCCACAGCCGCATGCTCGCCGAGGCGCCCAGCACCTGCCCCAGTTCGCCTGCCTTCAACAGGCTGGCGAGCTTCTCCGCTGCCGGCCGAAAGCGATGCTGCAACACGATGCCGAGCGTCACGCCGAGCGCCCGGCAGATGCGAACAGCCTCCAGCGCATTCTCGGTCGAAGCGTCGATCGGCTTCTCCAGCAGCACATGCTTGCCGGCTTCGGCGGCGCGCCGCACGAGCCCGAGATGCGTGTTCGGCGGCGACAGGATCAGCACCGTATCCACGCTGCGGTCCCACAGGATGATGTCGAGGGTGTCCGCCAGCGGAAAACCGAACCGCTCCCCGAAAGCGCGGCGCCGCTCCGCACTCGGGCTGAAGGCGTAGGCGACTTCGACCCGATCCTTGAGATCGAGCAGGCTCTTGGCGTGCGGGCCGACCGCCATGCCGAGGCCGATGATGCCGATGCGATGGCGGGGCTTGGCACTCACCATCGGAACAGGCTCGGCAGCCAGAGCGACAAGGCGGGAACATAGGTCACCAGCGCCAGCACCACGAGCAGCGGAATGTAGAAGATGATCATGCTCTTGGAGAGCGCTTCCATCGACACCCTGCCGACCGCGCATCCGACTGCCAGCGTCGAGCCCACCGGCGGGGTCAACAGCCCGACGCCCAGGTTGAGGATCATGATGATGCCGAAATGGACCGGGTCCACGCCGAACTTGGTCACGATCGGCAGGAAGATCGGCGTGGCGATCAGCAGCATCGGCGCCATGTCCATGAAGGTGCCGAAGACCAGCAGCAGGATGTTGATCAGCAGCAGCAACATGGCCTTGCTGTGCGCCACGCCCAGGAAGAAGTCCGCCGCCAGGCGCGGCACCTGCAGGATCGCCATCATGTAGCCGAACGCCGACGAGAAGCCGATCAGGATCATGACGACCCCGACCGTGCGCACCACTCGCCCGACCAGCAGATGCAGCTCGCTCCATTTGTAGTCGCGATAGACGAACATGGTGATGACGAAGGCGTAGACGCAGGCCACCGCCGCCGCCTCGGTCGGCGTGAAGATACCGCCGATGATGCCGCCGAGGATGATGAAGATCGTGAGCAGGCCCCAGAACGAATCGATCGCGATCTTGACCGCTTGCCGCGCGCCGACGGGTTCTCCCTTCGGGAACTTGTCGCGCCGCGCGATGATGAGGCACAGCACCATCAGCGCCACACCGATCAGCACGCCGGGGATGGCGCCCGCCAGGAACAGCGCGCCGATCGGCACGAAGCCGCCGGCCGCCAGCGAATAGATGACGGCGTTGTGCGACGGCGGGATGAGCAACGGCTGCAGCGACCCGGCGCAGGTCACATTGACCGCGAACAGGCGTGGATATCCGTTCTTGATCATCTGCGGGATCATCACCGAGCCGATGGAGGCGGTGTCGGCGACCGACGATCCGGAGAGCGCGCCGAAGAAGGCCGAAGCCAGGATATTGACCAGCGCCAGCCCGCCGCGGATGAAACCGACAAAGATCTTGGCGAGGTTGACCAGGCGCTCCGCCATTCCGCCCTCGCCCATGATGGCGCCGGCCAGGATGAAGAACGGGATCGCGAGCAGCCCGAAATTATCGGCGCCATCCGAGATCTTGAGCATCACGGCTTCGAGCGGAATTCCGCTCCACCAGGCGGCCGCGATGGCGGCGAGGCCGAGCGCGTACGCCACCGGGACGCCCAGGAAGGCGAACACCACGAAGCTGCCGAACAGGATGAACAGGGTCATGTCTGGCGTCCGCCTTCCGCCGGCTCGCTCGCCGGTTCGACGACCGGCTCGACAAAGCGCGGACCGCGCAGCATGCGCTCGATCACGAACAGCACGATGATGCCGCCGCCGAGCGGAATCGGCAGGTAGGAGATGCCGACCGACACCAGCGGAAACTCGGCGATCGCCTGATGCCAGGTGGTCTCGACCAGCCGCACGCCATAGAACAGTACGAAGAAATTGGCGGCGCCCATCAGGATCTCGCCGATCCACGCCAGCGCCACGCCCGCAGCCCCATGCACCAACCGCGGCAGGATATTGACGGCGATGTGCAGGTTCTCGCGGTAGCACAGCGCCGACGCGATGAAGGCGAACCAGATCATCAGCAGCACCGCCAAGGGCTCCGGCCAGGAGGAGGCTGACTGCAGGACATAGCGCGTGAACACGCCCCATGGGATGACGATGGTGATCGCCACCACGCAAGAGCCGGCAATCAGCATGCAGATGCGGTGCAGGATCCCCATCAGCCGGAAATACATCGCCTTCATGCGCCTCTCCCGCTGCGCCACGAAAAAGGGTCGGCGCGTCCCATTGCCGGGCCGCGCCGACCCTCGATCAGTCGCGCCTCACTCCACGGCTTCGATCTGGTTCACGAGATCGGTGTATTTCGAGCCGTACTTGTCCCATACCGGCTTCATCGCCGCCTGGAAGCGCTTCTTCTCCTCAGGCGAGATCTCGGTGATCTTGACGTCGTGCGCCTTCATGTCCTCAAGCGCGCGCTGCTCCTCGGCCGCCCACAGATTGCGCTCATCGATTTGGGCTTCCGCGGCGAACTTGCGGATCAGCGCCTGGTCGTCCGCGGACAAGGTGTCCCACACCTTCTTGGAGAACACGATGATCTCCGGAATGATCAGATGCTGGGTGGTCGAATAGTAGGGCGCGTAATTGTAGTGCTGGCCCGTGTCGTAGCTCGGATAGTTATTCTCCGCCCCGTCGACTACGCCCGTCTGCAAGGCGTTGATCAGCTGGTCGTATCCCATTGCGACGCCGTTGGCGCCCATCGCGTTCGCCATGTCGACGAACATCGGGTTGCCCATGGTGCGGATCTTGAGGCCCTGCATGTCCTCGAGCTTCGAGATCGCATGCTTGCTGTTGTAGACGTTGCGCGCCCCGGCATCCATCCAGGCGAGGCCGATCAGGCCGGACGTCGGGCTGTCGTCGATGTCTTTCAGCAGCTGCTGCCCGATCTGGCCGTCGATCACCTTGTGCATGTGGTCGATGTCGCGGAACACGAACGGCAGGTTGAAGACGTTGAGGTTGTCCACGATCGGACCCATCACGCCGACGCTGACGCGCGTCAGCGCGAGGGCGCCGACCTGCGCCATCTCCAGCGATTCCTTCTCGCCGCCGAGCTGCATCGACGGATAGACCTGGATCGACAGCCGCCCGTTGGTCGCCGCCTCGAGCTTCTTTCCCATGTTCTGCACGGCGACCACCGTGGGGTATCCCTCGGGATGCACATCGGAGGACTTCAGGATCATCTTGTCCTCCGCCAGCGCCGCCGGCGCGCACAGCAGCGAGAGCGCCGCCGCCGTCATGATTGTTCGCCTGCTAAAGATCATGGTGTTCCTCCCGCTTGGTTTGTCCGGTCAGTTGCCGGTGTTTGGGCCGCGTCGGCTGCGCGGCTTCGGACTCTGCGATTGGTGTCTTGCGAAGACGTGTGTCGCATCCCGCGCGCACAGCTCGCAGCGATGCGCGTTGCGTGCGCTGATGTGCGCCATCCCGCCGGGCCGGTGGGTGAACCGCATCAAGACGCCTCCTCCTGTTCGGCGGACGATTGCATGGATCGCCGCTCGTAGCCCGCTGCCGGACTTACTTGTGTGATAATCATACAATCAACTGGGAGATCGATCAATCCTCGAAAACGACAGAATAGCTCTGGCACTGGCGTAATGCGTCGATGGAGCGGCCGCATCAGTTGTCATACATCTGGAAGGGTGATAAGAGTCGACCCAGGGATGGCAACGGAGACCATCCAGGGAGGAAGAGTCCGTGAGTCCGGTGCGCCAACGCGAAACATTGACCTCGCAATTGGTCAAAGTGCTGACCGAGCGCATCCATCAGGGCGTTTTGAAGCCGGGCGACCGCCTGCCCACCGAGCAGGATCTGATCGAAGAATTCTCCGTCAGCCGCACCGTGGTGCGCGAAGCGATCTCCAGCCTGAAGGCCGCCGGTTTGGTGGCGAGCCAGCAGGGCGTCGGCGCCTTTGTGCTGCAGGCCGATGCTTCGCCGTCGTTCCGCATCGACGGCACCAGCCTCAATCTGGTGAAGGACGTGATCGCGGTGCTGGAGTTGCGTATCGGCCTGGAAGCCGATGCCGCCGCGCTGGCGGCGCAGCGGCGCACACAAGCGCATCTCGATGCGATGCGCGACGCGCTCGACCGCATGGCCGCCGCCATCGACGCTTCGGAGGATGCGGTGGCACCCGACTTCGACTTCCACCGCACCATCGCGGAGGCCACCGGCAACCGCCATTTCGCGCATCTTTTCAGTTATCTCGGCGCGCTGCTGATTCCGCGCGCCCGCATTCAGACCTTCCGTTACTTCGCAGCGGACCGCAGCGAGTATCTGCGCCGCGTCAACCGCGAGCACGAGGACATCTACCAGGCGATCAAGCGCCAGGACGTGGAGGCGGCGCGCTCCGCCATGCGGCTCCACCTCAGCAATTCACGCGAGCGGCTGCGCCTGGCGATGTCGGGCGAGACCACCGAGTAGAGCGAAGGACCGACATGCAGCCCGATCAATTGAAAGCCGCGCTCCGCACGGGCCTCCTCTCCTTTCCCGTCACCGACTTCGACGCCGCCGGCGAGTTTCACGCGCCGGGCTATCGCGCGCGGCTGGAATGGCTGATGCCGTATGGCGCGACCGCCTTGTTCGCGGCCGGCGGCACCGGAGAGTTCTTTTCGCTCGCGCCCGACGAATATGCCGCCGTTATCAGGACCGCGGTCGAGACCTGCCGCGACAAGGTTCCGATCATCGCCGGCACCGGCTGCGGCACCCGACAGGCCATCGCCTACGCGAAGGAGGCCGAGCGTCTCGGCGCCGCCGGGCTGCTGGTGCTTCCGCATTATCTGGTCGAGGCCGACCAGGAAGGCATCGCGCGTCACGTCGCGGCGATCTGCAACGCCGTCGGGATCGGCGTCATCGTCTACAATCGCAATGTCTGCCGCCTTGGCCCCGACATGCTGGCGCGCCTCGCGGACCAGTGCCCGAACCTGATCGGTTTCAAGGACGGCATCGGCGACCTGGAATTGATGGTTTCGATCCGCCGGCGCATGGGCGATCGCTTCGCCTATTTGGGCGGACTGCCCACGGCCGAATTCTTCGCGGCCCCCTATAAGGCGATGGGTGTCCCGGTCTATTCTTCCGCCGTGTTCAACTTCATTCCGAAAACTGCCATGCAGTTCTACCGCGCGATCGCGTCGGACGACGTGGCCACGGTCAACCGGCTGCTGGACGAATTCTTAATGCCCTACGCGGCGATCCGCAACCGCCGGGCCGGCTATGCGGTCAGCATCATCAAGGCCGGCGTCGACCTGGTCGGCCGCTCGGCGGGCCCGGTGCGCACCCCGCTGCTCGATTGCGGCCCGGAAGAGCGCGCGCTCCTCAAGGGGCTGATCGAACGGCTCGGACCGCAATAGGAGCTTTGCCGATGGAGCGTGTCCTGCTCACCGGAGCCAGCGGCGGCATTGGCACCCGATTGCGCCGGATGCTGCCGGCGCACTATCCGCAGCTGCGGCTCAGCGATCTCAAGCAGCCTGAGGATCTCCAGCCCGGCGAACAATTCGTCCGCGCTGACCTCGCCGACCTGGCGCAGGTTGAGCGCGCGCTCGAGGGCATCGAGGGCATCATCCATCTCGGCGGCCAATCGATCGAAGCGCCGTGGGAGACCGTGCTCAACGCCAATATCATCGGCACCTACAACCTGTTCGAGGCGGCGCGCCACCAGGGCGTCCAGCGCATCGTCTTTGCTTCCAGCAATCATGTGGTCGGTTTCTATCCGCGCTCGCGCCGCCTCGGCACGGAAGCCATGCTGCTGCCCGACACGCGCTATGGCGTGAGTAAAGTGTGCGGCGAGGCCCTGGGTGCACTCTATGCCTACAAGTTCGGCTTGCGCGTCCTCTGTCTCCGCATCGGGAATTTCGGCGACGCGCCGCTCGACTTGCGGCGCATGTCGATCTGGCTCAAGCCCGACGACATGGTGCAGCTGATCCGCATCGGACTGGAGCATCCCGAGCTGCGCTACGAGATCTTCTACGGCGCTTCCAACAACACCCGCGGCTGGTGGGACAACGAGGTTGCCTATCGCTACGGCTACCGGCCGAGCGGCGATTCGGAGCCCATGCTGCAGGCCGCGCTCGACGGCGAGGCGCAGCGTCCGCCCGATCCGGTTGGCGACTACGTCCAGGGCGGCGGTTTCGCCTCGCAGGAATTCGACGGCGATTTCGACGCGCTGCGCGAGAAAGGCTGAACGCAACGATGGCCAAGATCGCGCGCATCGAGACCATCCTGCTCGATATCCCGTTCGGCGACCGCTATGACGGGCCTCGCGCGAAACCGCGCGGCTGGGTGCAGTGCGACTGCCTGCTGGTTCGGGTGGAGACCGATGACGGCCTGGTTGGCTGGGGCGAAGCCTTTGCTTACGCCTGCGCCACCGCCACGCGCGCGGCGGTGCTGGACATGTATGCGCCGCGCCTGGTTGGGCAGAGCTGCGATGACATCGCCGCCCTCAGCCGCGAGATGCAGCGCCAGCTGCACATCCAGGGCCGCTATGGCATCACCATCTTCGCCTGGTCCGGCATTGAGATGGCGTTGTGGGACATCGCCGCCAAGCGCAAGAGCGTCTCCCTCGCGGCGCTGCTGGGGGGGCGCAAGCGCGCCGATGTTCCGGCCTATGCCAGCCTGATCCGCTATGGCGGTGCGCGCGAAGTCACGGAGGTCGCCGGCGTCGCGGTGGCCGAGGGCTATCGCGACGTAAAGCTGCACGAGATCGCGCAGGCGCCGATCGAAGCGGGCCGGCAGGCGGTGGGCAAGGACGTGCGCCTCACCACCGACGTCAACTGCAACTGGAGCCTCGCCCAGTGCGAGGAGCTGCTGCCAAAAATGAAGGCGCTCGAGCTCTATTGGGTGGAAGAGCCGATCTTCCCGCCCGAGGATTTCTCGACACTCGGAGAACTCGAGCGACGCTTCGGCGTGCCGCTGGCGGCCGGCGAGAACTGCTGCACGGCGTTTCAGTTCCGTGGGCTCATCCCAGCCGTGCGCTTCATCCAGCCCAGTGTCACCAAGGTCGGCGGCATCCTGGAATTCGTGAATGCCGCCGAAGCGATCAAGGCCGGCGGCAAGCGCCTGATGCCGCACTCGCCCTATTTCGGCCCCGGCTGGTGGGCGACCTTGCAGCTTGCCGCACATCTTCCTGAAGTCGAGATGATCGAGTTCCTCTATATCGAGCCCAAGGCCTGGATTGGCCGTGACATCCCGCTGCCGAAGAATGGCGTAATCGCGATCCCCGATGCGCCGGGCCTCGGTTTCGATCCCGATCCGGATGTCCTGCGACGCTTCACGGTGGAGCGGCTGCCATGAACCCGCCCCTGGTCCGCACGCTCACCGGTGTGCCGCCGCGCCTGAAGGCGCCGCCCGGCGCCTGCGACGCGCACATCCATTTCTATGATCGCCGCCATCCGGCTTTGCCAGGCACGCTCAACCCGCCCGATGCCACGGTCGCCGATTATCGCCAGGTGATGCAATGGCTCGGCATCGAGCGCGCAATCGTCGTGCAGCCCAACGCCTACGGCGACGACAACCGCGTGACCATGGCCGGCGTCAAGGCGCTGGGCACATGCGCGCGCGCCGCTGTCGTCGTGAAACCGGAAATCGACGATGCCGCGCTTGCGGCGCTGACGCGCGACGGCGCACGCGCCATCCGCTTCATGAACCTGCTGGGCGGCACGCTCACCTTCGCGCACATGGACGAGATGGCGGCGCGCGTGCGGCCCTTCGGCTGGAGCGCGGTCGTCCAGCTCGACGGCACCACGCTGCCGGACCACGAAGCGCAACTGCGCCGCCTGCCGCTTAATTACGTGATCGATCATTGCGGCAAGTTCCTGTCACCCGTGACGCCCGATCATCCGGCGTTTCGCACCTTGCTGCGCCTGGTGGAGACCGGGCGTTGCTGGGTCAAGATCGCCGCGCCCTACGAATTCTCCAAGTCAGGCGCGCCGGCATTCGAGGATATCGGACGGCTGATGCGTGTCCTCATCGGCGCGGCGCCCGATCGCGTGATCTGGGCCAGCAATTGGCCGCATGCGATGGCGGAGAAGCTCGGGCATTATCCGGACGATGCAGCACTGCTCGATCTTTTGGAGGATTGGGCGCCGAGCGACGAAGTCCGTCGCAAGATCCTGGTCGACAATCCCGCGGCACTGTACGGATTCGACAGCTGACCGACACCTTCACGACACGCTGATGTCGTTACATCGTTGATTCGAGATCAACGCGCTCAGGCGCTTTGAATCAAAGCGCGTCAAATGCCATCGATTGCAAGCTCTACCTGCCATTAAGCGGACGTCACACGCTTAACTGGATCTTTACGCTGACATCCATCTTTTCGCGTGCGTGGTTCACCGCTGGTTCACCAACACCATGTTTGAATCGAACGTAACGTTCTGTGTCTTGGGGCCACAGTATGAACCAGTTAGTCGTAAGCGCCGCACAGCGGCAGATGGGCGAAATCGAAAAGATGCTCGCACAGCAATGGGCACTCCTGGAGCAGCTGGTCGCCGCCGACCAGGATGCCAGCCAGGCGACGCGCACGATCCGCTCTTTGGAGCAAACGCTGCAGCTGACAAAGGAGCACGTTCGCTTCCTGCTGCGGCACGAGGAAGGCTAGCACTCACCTTCTATGCCCTGCTTTCCGATCCAGCAATTCGTGCGTGCAACGAGGACCTTGTGAAGATCATCAACGAGATCGAAATCTGGAAATCCGCCAGGCTCACCATTTCCCATTTCGGCGATCGGGCCAGAGCGCGCGCCCAGATGCGCGCGGAAGAATGCAAGCAACGCTCGGACATCGACGGATGGGTCATGTGGATGCGCATTGCCGCGACGATCATCGAGTTGGAAAACAGCGCCAGCCAGTCGGCTGCAAGCCCGTCAGCCGGCACGAACAAATAGAAAGCAGGGCGCATTGCCGGCGGCACGCGCGGCCCATGCGAAGCGCGCAAAGTCCGCCGTCCGGCATATTCCCTTCAGGGCATAGGACGCCGCGAACCAGCCAGCTCCTCTTTCTTCACGCGGGCCACCCCTGAGCTGCAATTGGGTTCGCCGCGCGCGCCGGCGAACGAGAGCATCGCCATTCATCCTGGGTTAAGTCGAGAGCAGCGACCGTTTGGATGAGCCAAATCGTCATTGCCAGAAAGGCCGCGGCTTGGGCAATGGGAAAAATCGAGGGCAGAAAGGGCAGCCGCCGGAAACCGGCGGGTCGAGCGGCCGTGATCCTCCCGCGGCATTCTTCCGTCTGCTGGTTGCCCTCGGCAGGGCAGTCATGTCTCGCAGTCAATCAAGTGCAGGAGTTCGCAATCGCCCATCGCTGGAGGATCGCCTGCAGCCCCTGATCGGCGTAGGAAGAACGCGGGATGTATCCGCCGGAAAGTCGCCCTCATCCGCTCCGTATCGGCCCGGTCCACGATCGTGATGCCGCGGGAACGCCGACCACGGGCCGGCGTTGTTCCGATCTGCGCGTCTTGTGATGGACGGGCCTCGCGCGCAACCCATCGGACCGGTGGCGAGAGCGGCGCTGTCTACGGACCCGGCACCAGTTTCGTCGGTTCCTCGAGCAGGCTGAACTCGTAGCCTTCGCAGCTCACGTCCGGATTGGTCGGGCTGAACATCCCCAGGGGATTGTCCTTGAACAGCCACGCATGCAGATCGTAGTGCGCGAAGTCCTTCGGGATGAGCGGCTCGTGCCCCTCCATCGGTCCCTGGAAGGGTTGGCCCAGGATCGTCGGACGCTCCTTGGCTACTGACAGGGGCACCAGCCACTCTGCGGCAACCAGGCGCAGCTTCCCGCCATCAGGCTCATAGATCAGCACGTTGGGCCGCTTTGGATCGAGCGGGCCATTGATCGTCACGTTGACGAAATGAACGCCCATGGCGCCTTTCGGATAGTACATGTGCCCATCAATCTTTTCGCCGCTGTAATGCACACATCCAACGGTCGACAGATAGAGGTCACGGATCGCGACATAAGGATCCTTATACTTGTCGAGCGCTTGGCGAATCTCGTCGAGCTCCGCCTTACTTGGGTCCCCGGCTTTGGCCGGGATTGCCGCCAACGACATTGAGATCGCGACCATTGCGCACCACGTACGATGACTCACCCTCATGATGAACGTCCTCCCAGGAGCGATTTGAAAGTTTCTTGGCAGTTCGGAACGGCAAGAATTGTGCTCCATTCCGAACTCACGCTAATTCAATGTCAATGCGCTGAATGAGGCGTGAACGACCTTAGGATCAAACATCCGCGTCCTCGCCGCTCGTTCCTATTCGGGCCGATCGCTAGCCTTTCGGCCGACGGTCACTTCAGCGCCCCGGTCTGGAACAGCGTCACGCGCAGCCCGCCATGCGAAACCGGACCGCCGGGCGGCGCGAACGGCAGGCCGGTTGCTTCCGCGAGCGATGCTTCGTTCGTCACCAGGCCGACGCGCCATCCGGCGAAGCGGGCAAGCAGCGTCTGGCCGAGCATGCGGTAAAGCGCATGGATGTGCTTCTTGTCGCCGATCCGCGCGCCGTACGGCGGATTGACGATGACAAGGCCGGGCAGTCCGCTCGGCGCGACCACGTCGCCGATCGCTTGCTGCTGGAACTCGGTGATTTCGGCGACGCCCGCGCGCGCGGCGTTGGCGCGGCTCATCCGGATCGCACCGGCATCGTGGTCGCTCCCGTAGAATCGAAACCCCGGATTTCCGCTTTGCGACTTGGCGTCGCCGCCCCTCCCGCGCAAGCGCCGCCACGCCGCCGCGTCGAAGTTTGCCAGCTGCTCGAACGCGAAGTGCCGTGAGCGGCCGGGCTTGAGATCGGCCGCGATCTCGGCGGCCTGAATGACGAAGGTGCCGATCCGCACATCGGATCGAGCACCGGCTCGCTGCCGTCATAGCCGCATTGCCGCAGGGGCAAGCGCCGCCATGTTCTCCGCATCAGCTTGTAGCGACTTCTTCCTTGTGGCCGCGTACGGGATTGCCCGACGTGTCGATGCTGATGGTGCGAGATCGTCGTCGATCCGCGCCTTGATGCAGATTTCTGCATCGGGGAAGCCACCGGCCCCGATCTGGTCCCGGATCGCGTTCAGTTCGCTGCGCCGCGGCGCCTGGTGATAGATGCGCGACTTCTTGCACGACACCTCGACGCGGAACGGCACGTCCGCGCGCAGGAAGTCGCCCCACGCCACCTTGCGCGCCCGCTTGTCGAGCTGCGCCAAGTGCATGGCGCGAAACGCGGCGATGCGGGCGAGCACGCGCGCGGCGCCGCGCAGCTCGAGGTTGGCCCGCCACACCTCCGGCCAACCGCCCGTCACCGTGACACCGCCCAGAACCGGTGCGGCGTTCCTGAATCCTTTGGCCTTCGCTTCCGCACACAGTGCGGATTCCAGGCCCGGCGCCGTCACCAGGAAGATCTCGAAATCGCTGCCCCCATCCATGCCGGCTACATATCGCGTGCCGATGCCGTTTTCGACTGCTTTCTGATCGCTGCTTGTCGGCGCCTGCAATCTTGACCGCATCTGTCAATCCGGTCCGAATGATTGGCGCCCACAGCACACGAGGTGTCCCATGGTTTCGCGAACGGCCTCTTGTACCTGCGGCCGGTTGCGCATCGAAGTTGCGGGCCAGCCGCTCAACATCGGCGTTTGCCACTGCCTGGCCTGCCAACGCCGGACCGGCAGCGTGTTTGCGGCGTTGGCCAGTTTCGCCGCGCCCTACATGGTCCACGGCACCGCCAGCGAATACATCCGAGCGGGCGACCAGGGCGCCCGGTTCAAGTTTCGGTTCTGCCCGGTCTGCGGCACCAACCTCTTCCATACCGAGCTCTACCGCGCCGAAGACGGAACGGACGTCGAAGAAGATGCATCGGTCGGTGTGGCCGTGGGCGCCTTCGGCGACCCGGGATTTCCGGCGCCGCGGCTATCGATCTACGATTGCCGCAGGCACCCTTGGGTTCAGCTGCCCCCAGGCATCAAGCGGTACGAAAAGGACCCGATCTGACATCGAGCCCTGTTCGAGCTTTCCGGCAGCGCGCAGATCGCTGGACGATCTCACGCATCCTGCCAATCGAAGCGCAGCGGCGCTTCGCGAAACGCGAAGCGGTCGAGGTGACGGGCGACCACGCCTTTCAATCCTTCGAGCTGGCCGTTAGCGCTGCCGTCCAGCCGGCATTCCAGGCTGGCTTCGTGTGCCTGCAGGGTCAGCGTCGCATCGCCCGGCCAGTCCGCGCCGCGCGCATCGCGCGGAAACACGATCGTGCCTGTCTCCGGCGTGAACTCGACGCTGAGATTGTGGCTCCAATGTTTGCAGAGCTGCTGCAGGTAGCGGCTGCTCTTGTCGGTGGGCACATGTGCCGTGCTCTGAAAACGCATCGCGATCCTTTCATCGTTGGCGGTGGCAATTCCATGGCGCCGCCGCAATAGCTCCAGGCGAGTCGCCCGCATGATTTCTCCCGTGCGCGGTCACAACCGATCTTGACATTGACCTCAGAAAATATATCTTACGATATGTCAAGAGACACAAATGAAAGACACAAATATGAGATTCTACGAGGAAGAACAATACCATAGGGGCCGCTATGGTCTCGCAGGCCGGCACGGCGGCCGGGGCGGACATCGCCACGGCGGCATTTTCGGGGGCGGCTTTTTCGGCCGGCACGGCCGAGGCGGCGGCGATGGCCTCCGCATGGGCCGCAAGCTCGGTGCCGGCGACCTGCAGCTCCTGCTGCTGCTCCTGCTCCAGGAGATTCCGCGCCATGGCTATGAGCTGATCAAGGAAATGGAGCAGCGCACCAGCGGCTTCTACAGCCCGAGCCCGGGCGTCATCTATCCTGCCCTCACCTATCTGGAGGAGATCGGGTTCGCCACAGTCGAAGCGGAGGGCAACAAGAAGCTCTATCGCATCAGCGAGACCGGCGCGGCGTTTCTCAAGGAGAACCAGTCCGCCGCCGAAGCGATGTTGAGCGAGCTGGTGGAAGTCGGCCGCCGCTTCGCGCGCGCGCAGAAGGCGATGAGCGAGGAGGATAGCGCCGGCGAGACGGACGACGAGGCCGAGCTCGGTACCTGGCCGTTAGGCGAACGGCGCTTCGGCCGCGGCCGCCACGGGCGGCACCGCGGGCACGACATCGCCGAGATCATGCAGGCGCGGCACGATCTGAAGCACGCGCTGCGCGATGCTTTCGGCGCCTCGCCGGAGGAGCACAAGCGGATCGCCGACATCCTGCGCCGCGCCGCCGCGGAGATCCGCAACCGCAAGGACTGAGACGGCGCGCCAATCAGTTGATCATCTCGCGCAGCAGCATCCTGGCCTGGATGACCGGCGACATCGAGGGTCCGCTGAGCTGCGTTGTCCTCGATTGATCTCCGTAGCTCACCTGGATCACTCCATGGGAAAGCTTGTACGAGCCGCTGTAGGTCTTGCCATCGGCCTCGACGGAAACCAGGTGGCGCTCGGCGGTGTCGAAATCCCTGTGCATGAGACACCTCCTATTCGATTGTCTCCCGATCCCGGCCCGGAGTACCGCTCGCCAGCCGGGATATAGTTAACCATCTGACGCAGCGCGGGTTCCGCGCCTTCCACTCAACCCGCCGGCGGCGCGCGAGATGGTCTCAACCTGGGGAAATGGCTAGGATAAACCACCCGGCGCGTCAGCAAGCGCGCCGGTGCGACGCGACACCAGCGCCTCGGCAAGGGAGATCGGTGCGATGAGCGACAGCAAGATGTGGGGCAAGGATCCGTTCTGGGGCCTCGGCTACGAGTTCGATCCGCAGTGGCTGCTGACCGATGAGCAGAAGAGGCTGCAGAAGACTCTGATCGACCTCTGCCAATCCACCATGCGCGAGAATGCGGTGGAGAGCGACAAGAAGCTGATCTATCCGCGCAAGAACTTCCAGACCCTCGCCAGGCACGGCTTTCTCGGCCTGATTGCGCCGAAAGAACTGGGCGGCCTGGGGCAGAACCACGTGGCCGCGGCGATGGCGGTGGAGACCATCGCGCGCTACGGCTGCCCCTCGACCGCCATGTGCTACACCATGCATCTCGGCGCGGTCGCGGCGGCGCTGTTCCGCCACCATGACAATCCGGCGCTCAAGGATATCCTCGCCCGCCTCGACAAGGATTGTCTGGTCGGCACCCTCTCCTATTCCGATCCGGAGACCGGTTCGCATTTCTGGTATCCCGTCTCCTCCAGCGCCAGGAAAGTCGATGGCGGCTGGCAGGTCAGCAAGAAGGCGTCCTGGACGACGTCCGGCGGCTTCGCCGATTGGTACATCGTTCAGACCACCTCGCCGGATTTCGGCGGCAACTATTCCAACCTCTCCTGCTTCCTGATCATGGGCAACGAAGTGGAAGCCGATCCCGCCAGCTGGGACGGTCTCGGCCTGCGCGGCAACCAGTCCGGTCCGCTGGTCGTCAACAACAAGACCATCCCGGAGAACCGTCTGGTCGGCCCCATCAACGACGGCGCCAATTCCAACGACGAATGCGTCGATCCGTTCTTCCTGCTGTGCTCGTCCGCCTGCTGGAACGGCATCGCGCTGGCGATGATCGACATCGCCAAGTCGCATACCACCAAGAAG
The DNA here is from genome assembly GCA_041398065.1 of Dongiaceae bacterium. Lineage (GTDB taxonomy): Bacteria > Pseudomonadota > Alphaproteobacteria > Dongiales > Dongiaceae > Dongia_A. The sequence continues at coordinate 130,059 of JAWKVL010000003.1, forward strand.
AAGCACGTCGATGTCGGCCTGCGCGTGTGCGACTATCCGACGATCCAGGATTATGTGGGCGAGGCGATCATCGACACCAACGCCTGCCGCTTGATGGACTATTCCCTGGCGCAGGCGATGGACGCCGCCACCAATAACTGCGACTGGTCGATCCACAAGGACCTGACGAAGTTGCCGCGCGCGCAGTACCTATCCTGGATGTGGCAGGTGAAGTTCGCCGCCGCCAAGAACGTGGCGCACGTCACCGACAAGATGCTGCATGCCTGTGGCGGCACCGGCTACAAGCCCGGCCTAGGCCTCGAGCGCTATCTGCGCGACGGCAAGGCCGGCTGGGTCATGGGCCCGACCAACGAAGTGCTGCGCCAGTTTGTCGGCAAGTATGCTCTCCTCGGCCTAGACTCCCTCGACTACTGGAACCAGGCCATCAACGAGCGTGCCATCCAGAACGAAGTGAAGAAGATGTCGCCGGAGCAGAAGAAGGCGCTGGCCCAGCAGCTGCTCTCGGAGGCCAAAGGTAAGGCGGCGGAGTAGCCTGCTGTGCGAACAAGCGGCCTTCGAGCGTGGTTGACGCGAGCGTCATGCCGCGCATTACTGGCGGAAACAGGAACGCGCCGACCCTGATGATCGCCGAAAAAGCCGCGTGCATGATTCTGGCGGAAAGGCCTGCATGATCAGGAATATGAAAAGCTTCCCGTTGATCTCTCGCGGGTGCACGACGTGAGCGCAAGCATCCAATCCAAATTGCCCCTGGACGGCGTCAAGGTTGTGGACTTCGGTCAGTACATCGCCGGCCCCGCCGTGGCCATGATCCTTGGCGATCTCGGTGCCACGGTCATCCATGTCGATCCGCCTGGCGGCCCGATGTGGGACAGCCCGGCAAACGCCACGCTGATGCGCAACAAGCTGATCGTCGAACTGGACCTGAAGACCTCGTCGGGCAAGGAGAAGGCATTGGCCCTGGTCGCCGAAGCCGACATCGTCATCGAAAACTTCCGGCCCGGCGTGATGTCGCGCCTAGGTCTTGATTTTGCGCGCCTGCGTGCGCAACGTCCCGAGCTTGTGACCGTGTCCATCCCGGGATTTGCGTCGAACGACCAGCTGCGGCGTGACTGGCGGGCCTTTGAGAGCGTGATCGCCGCCAGTTCCGGCGTCTTCACCGATATGGGCCTCAACCGGGTGCTGATGGGCATCAACCCATCCTTCTCGCCCCTGCCGCTCCCTTCTGCCTACGGAACCATGATGGCCGCATCATCGGTCGTCCTGGCGCTGCAGGCTCGCGAGCGCACCGGCCTTGGAGACCAGATCGAAGTGCCGTTGGCCGCTGCGGTCATGGAAGGCCTCACCTACAACTCGCTGCATATAGAGGGCCTGCCGGAACGCTACAAGACCCAGCGCGAACGAGAGATCGAGCGCCGGCGGCGCGAGGGTCTGCCGATGAACCTGACCTATGACGCGCTGCAGGAACTGCTCGATCCTTTCTATCGCAGCTACAAGTGCAAGGACGGGCGGATGTTCTACGTCGTCTGCCCCAGCCACAAGAATCACGCCAAGCGCTGCCTGCAGGCGCTCGGCATCTACGACGAACTGGTTGCCGAGGGACTGACCGAGGAAGACGACACCTACAAGCCACATGCCGAATGGTCTTCGGATGTGTCGCTTGGTGTCTATCCCCTGCCGAAGGCCTGGGCCGACCGGATCGCCGAGAAGATGAAGCGGGTTTTCTTGACCCGTACCGCCAAGGAATGGGAGCGGATCTTCGGCAAGGGCCGTTTCCCTGGAGCGCCGCAGCGCTACCTGCAGGAATGGATGAGCGACGACCATGCGGAGTCATCCGGCTTGATGATTGAGGTCGTCGACCCGATTGTCGGACGGATGACTCAGCCAGGCCCCATGGTCTGGCTCGAAGAAAGCGGTGAGTTAGCGCTCTCGCCCGCGCCGCGTCGCTGGGTGGCATTCGAGGAGGCGTTGGCTGCCCTCAAGGCATCGCCGCCCCCAAAACTACCGGCGCCTTCTCGCGACGGACGCGGCTGGCTTGAGGGCGTTCGCGTGCTCGACCTTTGCAACGTGATCGCCGGCCCGCATTCGGTCAACTATCTCGCTCGTTTCGGCGCCGAAGTGATCAAGCTGGACCCCGCCAAGCCCTTCTACGATTGCTGGAACACCGTCATCTTCGGCATGACTCACATGCGCGGGAAGCGCTCGATCCTTGCCGATATCCGCGCCGAGTCCGGGCGCGCGTTCTTCGAGAAGCTCGTCAAATCGGTCGATATCATCGTGTGGAACGCGCCTGACAGCCAGGTGCGGGCCATGGGTCTCGATGTAGAGGGTCTGAAGCAACTCAACCCGAGAGCCATCTTCTGCCAGCTCGACTGCTTCAGTGGTCCGCGACAGGGACCGCGAACCGACTATGTTGGCTATGATGATGTCGTGCAGGCCGCGACAGGCATCATGCTTCGGTTCGGCGGCTCCATGGAGACGCCCGAGGAGCATGCCCATGTCGGGACCATCGACGTCATGTGCGGCTTCGGCGCATCGCTTGGCATCGCCGCCGCGCTTTTTCAGAGATCGCGGACCGGGCGCATAGGCCGCCCCCGCACCTCTCTTTCGGCGCTGAGCGGTCTGGCGCAGATGCCCTTCTGCTACGACTATCTTCGTCGCGCACCGTTCGACGAGCCATCGGGCCGCAATGCCAGAGGCCACGACGCGTTGACCCGCATCTATCCCACCGGGAACGGCTTTCTGATGCTGGCGGCCTCGGAGCGGGACGTCGATCGATTGTCCAAGGTCGCTGGTCTGGAAGGTCTTGCGCGAATCCCGGCTGAAAAGCGCGAGGAATTCCTGTTCGGTGCATTCAAGGCAGCAAGCGCCGAGGAATGGACACAGCGGCTGCAAACGGCAGATGTCGGCGCCTCCACGTGCGACAACATCGAAACGATCCGACGCTCGAACAGTCATGAGCCGGATGGCTCGCCGGGGATCACGAAGGGCAGCTACTCGTTCACGGTTTTTCGAGATCACCCGAGTGGCCATGTTGTGACGCAGCTTGACCCCTATGCTGTTCGCACGACCTGCTCGCGCATCAGTTATCTGGCGCCAGCCGAGAAATACGGCGAATCGACGCGCTCGATCCTTGCCGAATTGCAATACGGCCAACAACAGATTGATCAAATGGTGGCCGACGGCGCAATCAGTGAAAGTTGGGGCCGAGAGTACTTGCCGAGTTGAGATCCTTGTCGAAGCCGGCACGTCCCGGAGACGGAGCAAACCGCAATGGATCTCGCACACATCAGGACCGACTATGACCGGGACGGGTACGTCTCCGGTATCGACATCCTGACCGAGGACGAGGCTCGGCAGCACCGCGGGGCGCTCGAGCGCGCGGAAGCCCGCTTTGGGCCGCTACACTACAAGGCGAAGATGCATACCGTGTTCCGCTCGCCGCTGGCCCTCGCGACCCATCCGCGCATCCTCGCCGTGGTCGAGGCGCTGATCGGGCCGGATATCCTGCTCTACGACGTCGAATACATCGTCAAGGAGCCGCGCGCCCCTTCCCATGTCAGCTGGCATCAGGACCTGACCTACTGGGGCCTGAGCGACGACGCCCAGGTCTCCCTCTGGCTCGCCCTGTCGCCGGCGACCCTCGAAAGCGGCTGCATGCGGATGATTCCCGGCAGCCACGCGATGGGGAGATTCCAGCACGTCGCCACCAGGGACGACACCAACGTCCTGCTGCAAGGGCAGACCGTCCACGACGTCGATGAATCGCGGGCGGTCGCGTGCCCGCTTCGGCCAGGCCAGGCGTCGTTCCATCACGGCTGGACATTGCACGCCTCGACGCCGAACAGCGGTTCGGACCGGCGCATCGGGCTGAACGCGCAATATGTCGCCCCTCATGTCCGGCAGACCAAGCACGATGAGGACAGCGCAATGCTCGTTCGCGGAACCGACCGCTATGGTCATTTCAAGCCGGACCGGCCCGCGGAGGACGATTTCGAGCCGGACGCGATGAGGCGGTGGGTCGAGCTCAACACGCTGCACGTGGCGACGCAGGGCACAAGCTGAGGCGAGGCGCGGCCTCAGTCCCGGTGCGCCGGCTGTTCATCGACGATCTGTCGCCGTTCTCGAAGCTGAACGCGTGAAAATCCGGACGAGTACTGATAGACTGCGTCGATCGCCGTTCAACGGCCCGGCGTGACCGCCACGAGAACCTGGGTCGCAATATTCGTTTGAGAGTCTCCGGAGCGGCTGGCAATGAACAACCGGTCTCTTGCGCTCCATTCCTTGGTCCTGATCTGCGCTCTTGGCTGGCTGCTGAGCGGTTGCGGGACGACCGTCGATTGGGACTATCCGCGGACGCCTTCGACGGCTTTCACCCAGCCGCAGACCACCACGGTCGGCGCCCTGTTTCAGGAAGTCGCGGACCAGCATCCGGGCCTGTCCGGATTCTCCCTGGTGCGGGAGGGAGGCGTGGCGTTCACGGCCCGGGTCGCCATGGCCGACCTGGCCGAGAAGACACTGGATGCGCAGTATTACATCTGGGATGTCGACACCACCGGGCGGATTTTGGCGGACCGCCTGATACGCGCCGCGGACCGCGGCGTGCGCGTGCGCCTGCTGCTCGACGATCACTATCAGACCGAGGAGATCGATCGCGGGATCGCGGCGCTCGACGCCCACCCCAATATCGAGGTCCGGTTCTTCAATCCAGTCGAGAACCGGCGCTGGCGCGGGGCCAGCTTCCTGGCCGATTTCAGCCGCGTCAATCACCGGATGCACAACAAGCTGTTCATCATGGACAATGCGGTGGGAGTCGCCGGCGGGCGCAATATCGCCGACACCTATTTCGGCGTGCGGCCAGACCAGAACTTCCGCGACCTCGACATGGTGATGGCGGGGCCGATCGTGAGGGACCTATCCGCAAGCTTCGACCTGTACTGGAACAGCAAGTGGGCCATCCCGGCCGGCGCGGTGGTGGACAAACGCGCGGAGGAACGGGACCTTCAAGCCCTCAAAGAGCGGCTTGCGGAGAAGGTCGAAGCCGCCGGCTATCCCTATCCGATCAATGAGAAGGTCGAGGATCTCCGCGCGCGCATCGTCGCGATCAGGAACGCGTTTGTCTGGGCACCGGGTCGCGTGTTGGCGGAGGATCCGGCGCGGGTGGAAACGGACGAAGGCGGCCAAGTCGTTAGACAGGCCATCGCTCAGCGATTGACCGACACGCACCGCGAGTTGTCGATCGAATCACCCTATTTCATTTTGAGCACCCCGGGGATCAAGCTGGCACGCGAGCTCACTGCGCGCGGCGTCCGGGTGCGCGTGCTGACGAATTCGGCCGCCACCAACGATGTGCTGGCTGCCCAGGCAGGCTATATCGACACGCGCAAGGACCTGCTCAAGGCGGGTGTCGAACTCTATGAACTGCGGCCGGACAGCAATATGAAGCGGCATTGGTCGGTGATTGCCGGCAGATCGCGCGCGGCCTTGCATGCCAAGGCCATGGTTTTCGACCGCGAGACGGTGTTCATGGGCAGCTTCAACCTCGACCCCCGCTCCAGGGACATCAACACCGAGATCGGAATCATGATCGACAGCCCTGAAGTTTCCCGCCAGTTGGTCGAGTTCATGGATGACGGCGTCTCCCCGGGCAGCGCCTATCACGTCACGCTGGGCCGGGATGACAAGATCGAATGGACGGCGGAGACGGACGGCAAGATGGTTGAATTCCACGAGGAACCGGAGACCAGCTGGTCGCAGCGCTTCCTGATCGACGTGCTGCGCGTTCTGCCGATCGACGAGCAGCTCTAGCGGTCAATCCTGAACACGTTTTGGGTCCTTGAGGTAGGCCAGCATCGTCTCCGCATCGGACACGGTGACCCCGACCCCTGCGGGATTGTCCCGCACATCCGGCTCAACGAACATCCTCTTGATGGTACCGTCCTCCACATACATGGAATAGCGCCAGCTTCGCATCGCCATGCCGGTACGCGACCGATCGACGAGCATCCCCATGCGCCGCGTGAAGTCGGCATTGCCGTCGGGCAGCATGAAAACCTTTTCGACGTTCTTGCTTTTTGCCCATTGGAACATGACAAAGGCGTCGTTGACCGCCAGGCAGATGACCTGGTCGATGCCCAGCGCCCTGAAATCGTCGTGCAGCCCTTCATATCCGGGAAGGTGGCTGTCCGAGCACGCCGGCGTAAACGCGCCCGGCAGAGCGAACAGGACGACGCGTTTGCCGCCGAACACGTCCTGACTCGTGAGATCCTTCCACTCGAACGGATTCGGGCCGGCGAGCGTGTCGTTCCGGATGCGGGTATGAAACGTGACATCGGGAATGCGGTCGGGGATCATCGAATTCACTCGTGCTGTTTCATCCTGGCGAGTGTCCCTGCCTGAGACCGGCGCTTGCCGGCCAGTGCGCCGCGCCCACCTAGACTTAACATATTTGCTGTGCGCACCACCTACCGATCTTGGATGCCTGATGGCCGTCGCAAGATCACTCGCTATCCGGGAATTGCGCCGGCCGACCTTGCGCGCTGATAGGCAAGTGCAGCCAGTGCCAGGTCACCTATGGCGAGACCCCGAAACACGAAGGCCGTCCGCTCGTCGGCGCCTTCGCGGCCCGTGATATCGCCGCATACCAAGCCAGAAAGATCGCCGGCCACCAGCGGCAGCGCGACCATGGGCTTGCTCATCTTGGACTCTTGTGCCTGGTCGTCGATCACGATGCGCTGGAAAGCGCTCATCCCTTCCGGCAGCCAGGGCAAGGCGGCATCGGTGCTGGTGAGGAACGCACCCGGCTTCAGCCAGCGCGGATCCAGGAAGGGGGCAAGGCTCGGCACGAGAGTTACCGAGGTCACGATGACGTCCGCTCCCTCGACCGCTTCCCGCGCGGTCTTGCTGGCGAGCGCCGTCACACCGCGCGCTTCGGCGATCCGGCACAGCAAATCGCGGTTCTCGACGCCGCGTCCAAAGGCACGGATTTCACGCACCGGATAAAGATCGCAGAACGCATCCAGGTGGCTGCGCGCCTCGACACCGCAGCCGATGAAGGCAATGCTGGCCGAGTCCGGCCGCGCCAAGCGCTTGGCCGCGACGACGCTGAGGCCCGCGGTGCGTCGTGCCGTCACCCAATTGCCGTCTACCAGGGCCAGCGGCAAGCCGGTTTCGCCGTCGAGCAGCGTGACCAATGAGTTTATCACGGAGATGCCGCGCTCGCGGTTGCGCGGGTTCAGCACCAGCGACTTCGTCGCCAGGACCCGCGGGTCGCTTGCGACGGCAAGGGTCGCCATGATGTAGCGATCGTCACCCGGAAGAACAACGCTCTTCGGCGCGCACCAGACTTGGCCGCGCCGCTGCCCGAAGATCAGTTGCTCGATGCTGTCGACGGCGTCTTGTGTCGTGATCGCCAGGTTGTCAAGAATCGCTCGGGACAGGTACGGCACACTGGTTGCCAGCCCGGCTTGCTCGCCCAACGAGGCGTTGCGGTCTGCGATCGGTGTCATGCTGCTGCCTCATCCCCGACCCGGCCAAAGCTATACCCGATAGCGTTTCCGGTCCATCGACGCGAATGTTGGCGATGGCCATCCGTCTTCCACTGGCCATTCCGAGGGAGCGGCCCGGCCGGCTGTCCCTGTGTCCTTGATCACCGGCGGCCTCGTTCCGGGTTGCGGCCATGCCCGAACAACGCAAGTATGGCGCGGCTTTCGAAGCCGTGTTGGGGAAGGACCGCCCGTATGTCGCCGCTTGTTTCTCTGCTTGCCGAAGTGCCGCTGTTCCAGCTGTTGGACGCCGAGGAGCGTACCGCCCTGGCACAGACCATGGAGCAGGCCAATTTCCCCGCCGGATACCGGATCTTCCAAGAAGGCGATCCCGGCGACCGCATGTATGTCGTCTGCACCGGCCAGGTGGAATTGGCCACCACCGACAAGCTGGGCCAGAAGTTGGTGCTGACCAATGCCGCGCGCGGCGATCTGTTCGGCGAGCTGTCGCTGCTGGACCATGGCGCCCGCAATGCCCACGCCACGGTCCTGGAGGATGCCGAGCTGCTGGTGCTCGACCGGGCCACGCTGATCGACTTCATCCGCCGCCATCCGGAAGTGGCGCTGGACATGATGGCGGTCATGGGCAACCGCATGCGCACCACCACCAACCGGCTGCGGCAGATGGCGACCCGCAACGCCAACGAGGAGGCCGAGGCCAAGCTGACCGTGCTGGAGCGGATCACCGACGCCATCGCCGAATTCAGCGGCAGCCTGTCGTTCCTCGTCCTTCACGCCGTATGGTTCCTGGTCTGGATCGCGCTCAACACGATCCCGGGCCTGCCCGCTTTTGATCCGTTCCCGTTCGGCCTGCTGACGATGTGCGTCTCGCTCGAGGCGATCTTCCTGTCGGTGATCGTCCTGCTCAGCCAGAACCGCCAGTCGGCCAAGGACCGCATCCGCGCCGATGTCGATTACGAGGTCAACCTCAAGGCCGAGCTCGAGGTTTCCCATCTGCATGAGAAAGTCGACCAGCTGCACGCCGTGCTGCTCAACCGTCTGCACCAGATCGACACGCGCCTGCGCGGCTGACGACGGCTCCGGACCGCAAGCGAACGGCGCCGCTATTTCTTCGGATACGGCTCCATCGAATCGTCCGTCAACCAAGCAGACGTCAGAATGGTCGGGAGTCAGCTTGCAATTGCAAGAGCGAGCGGATTGCGGGCCCTGCTGGCTTGTGCTGTTCTACGGTCGCACAGGGCGGCATGGGGCGTGCATGACGAAGAGCGGATTGACGGTGTTCTGCCTGATCGCCGTCCGAAATGAAGAGCGATATCTGCCCGGCTTTCTCCACCACATACGAGATGCCGTAGACGGCATCGTCGCCCTGGACGACTGCTCGACCGACCGGACGCGCGAGATCCTTGGCGGCGAGCCGCGCGTCGTGTCGATCCTCACGGAGGATCGCGCGGGACCGCCTCATGCGAACGAGACCAGCAACCGCCATCGCCTGCTTGTCGAAGCGGCCCGGCTCGGCGCGCGGTGGGTCGTCTGCGCGGATGCCGACGAGCGGTTCGAGGCCCGTTTCCTGGATCGCCTGCACGCGGAGGCCGAACAGGGAGAGAGCACGCAGAGATTCATCCGTTGCGTGCGCATCGTCAATCTCTGGAACGCGCCGCAATTCTTCCGCGTTGACGGCCGCTGCGGGCCGCGCTGGACGCCGCGCATGTTCAAGCTGCCGTCCAGGCTGTCGGAGCGTTCCCCGGTCATGCACCGCTCCTGGTTTCCCGAAGAGCTCGAGAAGGCACCCAAGGCCTATGCCAATGCCTATCTGTACCATCTTAGAATGATCGATAGGGCCGACAGGCAGGCCCGCTATGAGAAGTTCAGGCTCATCGATCCGCAGAACGCTCATCAGTCTTTCGGCTACCAGCATCTCGTCAACGAGGCGAATCTTGTCTTGCGGCCGGTCCGCCCTTGGCGGGCCTATGTCGACCTGCCGCCCCTGGATCGGCCGGCGAGTCCGGCTGCCGTCTCCGCGCCGCCTTTTCCCGACCGGTCCGAATTCGACGAGGCGTACTACCTGTGCCGCTATCCCGATATTCGGCGCGCCGTCACGCGCGGCCACTTCGACTGTGGCTGGCAACATTTCAGGCAACATGGCCTGACCGAGGGGCGCTTGTGGCGCAGGAGCCCGCGGTTGTCCGGTCTGGATTTTGATGCGATATTTCGCGAGCGGCGCAGCATCCGGCGCCGGCACCCTTGATTCCGGAAGCAGAGTTCTTGCCCAACGGACACAAGAATCTCCTGTTCATCCATCTCGAAAGCATCAGCTGGCAGACGCTGAACGCCTTTCCCGAGTCCTTTCCCAATCTGCTCCGGATCATGTCGGGCGGGCGTCGATTCCGGTCGTACTACTCGTCGGCCACGTCGACCCAGATGGTCATGGCCTTCCTGCTCCACGGCAACGACTTCGAGTTCGACGCCGCGCCGGGGCTTTCGCAGCCGGCGGCCAACAATCCCAGCCTGTTCTCGACCCTGGAGGCCAGGGGCTATCGCGCGGAGTTCCTGGGCGTGTCCGCATTCCGCGTCGGGCCCATGCTGCCGCCGCTGGCCCGTTCACTGCCTCCGGTCTGGACGACCGACGATTTCGCGCAACTGATCGCGAGGTTCGAGGCGGCGATCGCGCAGAGTCCGTTTGCCGTCTATGTGTGGAATCTCGTGACCCACATCGAGCACGCGATGGCGCTGCACACCTTCTCGGACGGCACCGACGATCTGTTGGGCGGCGCCTGCGCTGTGGCCGACCGGATCCTGGGCGCGCTCTACGAGATGCTTGAGCGCCGGGGCCTGCTCGACGACACGATCATCGTATTGTTCGGCGATCACGGCGACGATTTCTGGACGCATGGCTTCAAGCGGGGCTTTGTGCACGGCACCGAGCCTTATACCCATGTCGTTCATGCACCGTTGATCGTTTGCGATCCGGCGTTGCCCCCGGTCGACGACCACCGCCTCGCGAGCACGGTCGACATCGCCCCCACGTGTCTCGACCTCCTGGGCATCCCGAAGAATTTTCCGTTCGCCGAATCCGGAGTGAGTCTCGTCTCCGGCGCCGAGCGCAGCGTCTGCTTCTCTCAGAATTTCACCGCCAACCAGCCCGACGCGGAGGCGCGGGACGTGCGCAAGGCGTTTGCCGTCAATGACGGCTCATACGCGCTGCTGGCCAGCACGCGCGGCCTCGAACTCTTCAATCACAGGCTTGATCCGACCAATCACTGCAATCTGCTTCATTTCTGCGAGATCGTGGACGGCGAGTTGATGCTCGACCATCCACGCGGTCCATCCGCCTCGCACTTCGGAACCGTCCTGCAATACATGGTGGGCGGTGAACGGACGATTCCGCAGCGTTTCAAGCGGCTGCAGAACGAACTCGTGCGGCAGGTCACGAGCAAGAACCGATATGTCGCGGAACATGGGCAACCGCCGTTCCAAATCCTCGATCCGTCGCGGCTGCAGGTGATCAATCGAACGGGCCAAAGCGCGTTCTTCGACGTGGTAGGCGACGCCCCCATCCCCTTGCCGAATCGCGATCCGCGCCAGACGCGGACCCTGCTCCGGAACATCACGGACGCAATGCTCGGTAGAGGCCGCCATGTCGGGCGTTGACGGCGGCGGAAGGCCCGCGATCCAGGCGCTGATTCAGGCTGCCGGCAGCGGGACGCGGCTGGGTCAAGGCCCCAAGGCCTTCGTTCTCCTGGGCGGGCAGACGCTTCTCGAACGCTCGATCGCGCTTTTTCGCGAAATCGCCGACCATGTCATCGTGGCGGTCCCAAGCGCGGAACTCGCCAAGGCCCGGGCGCTGGTTGCCGGCGAGTGGGTCGACGTGATCGCCGGCGGAGCCAGCCGCAGCGAGACGACGCGCCGGCTCGTCGAGCATTCGTCGGCGCCTTGGCTGCTGCTGCACGACGTCGTGCATCCGTTCGCTTCGCCCGACCTGATCAAGAGAGTCCTGGAAGCGGCGATGAATTATGGAGCATCCGCACCGGCGATACCGAACGCGGAGTTCCTCTATGACATGGACGGCACGGCGCTCCACGCGCCCGGCGCAGTCTTGATCGGGCAAAAGCCGGTAGGGCTCTCGCGCGCGAAGCTCGAGGCAGCCTATCGCGAATCGTCGCCCGGCCCGCGCGCCGATCCGAGCGTTCTCGAAGTCCTGGCGGCGGCCGGCACCCCGACCCGGTTCGTGCCCGGCGACCGGCGGAACATCAAGATCACGGACCCCGCCGATCTCGCGCTTGCCCGCGCCATGGCTGAAACAGACCGCCGCGAGACGGAGACCGAGGCGACCGAATAGAAGAAGCCCTCCTTCCTTTGTCGGGGAAGGAGGGCTCGCTGTCGCTTCGGTCGTAAGCCGCGGCCCGGGCCGCGACACTATTTCTTCAGATACGATTCCATCGAATCGTCCATCGCCTTCAGCCACGGCGTATGGTGCACCGGCGACATCTTGCCGGTCATGATCGAGCGGTAGGCGTTGTCGCGGAAGCCCATGATGTTCTCCATCTTGTGGTGCTCCCACTCCATGAAGGTCTTGTTGACCGTCTCGACGTCGAAGCTCGGATAGTCGGTGAGGTCGATCAGCTCCTTCACGTAGTCGCCCTGGAACCAGATGCAGGCCTCGGCGTCCGCCAGCGTCTCCTCACGGGCGCGCCACTCGGCGCTGTTCTTCCGCATCTCCGCGAGCGAGGGCAGCTTCTGCCGGCCGAGGATCACGTCGCGCGAGTACCAGGCCTGCGCGTCGAACATGTTGAAGGTATAGAACTGGTCCTGCATGCCGATGTAGTGCAGCTGCGGGTTCGCCTCCCACACCACGCCGCGATAGAGGTCGAGCGGCCACATCCGGTTGGCGGTCTTCAGCCTGAGCGAATCCGGCAGGAATGGGAAGTGGTGCAGATAGCCGGTGCACAGGATGATCGCGTCAACCTCCTTGGAGCTGCCGTCCTTGAAATAGGCGGTCTTGTTCTCGACCCGCTGCAGCAGCGGCTTCTCCTCCCAGTTCGCCGGCCACTTGAAGCCCATCGGCCGCGAGCGGTACGAGCTGGTGATCGATTTGGCGCCGTATTTGTAGCATTGCGAGCCGACATCCTCGGCCGAGTAGCTGCGGCCGATGATCAGGATGTCCTTGCCCTTGAACTCCATCGCGTCGCGGAAGTCGTGCGAGTGCAGGATGCGGCCGTTGAAGCCGCGGAAGCCCGGGAACTCGGGCACGTTGGGCGTGGAGAAGTGGCCGCTGGCTACGATGACGTGGTCGAACTCGTCCACCATGAACTGGTCCTTGGCCAGATCGTGCGCCGTGACCGTGAAGCGCTTGGTGGCGTCGGAGAAGGTCACCTCGCGCACCGGCGTGCGGAAGCGGACCCAGCCGCGCACGCCCGCTTTCTCGACCCGGCCCTTGATGTAGTCCCAGAGGACCGCGCGCGGCGGATAGGAGGCGATCGGCCGGCCGAAATGCTCGTCGAACGTATAGTCTGCGAACTCCAGGCACTCCTTGGGGCCGTTGGACCACAGATAGCGGTACATGCTGCAATGGACCGGCTCGCCATATTCGTCGGTCCCGGTCCGCCACGTGTAGTTCCACAGCCCGCCCCAGTCGTCCTGCTTCTCGTAGCAGACGATCTCGGGGATTTCGGCGCCCTTGGCCGCCGCCGACTGGAACGCCCGCAGCACCGCCGTTCCCGAAGGTCCGGCACCGATGACCGCCACTCGCTTTTTCATGTCGCCTCCTTGTCGTCGCACTCGTTTCGACGTCTCGTTGCCGGCTGCCGCCGTGCCCGGCCGGTTGTCCTGTCGTCCGACCCTTGTGTCTTTATGGGCATAGACTACGCCCGACAGGAAACCATTTCAACGCCGGTGACAACCAATCCGCCAAAGTGGTCCAGAACTGGTTTTGCTGGCCGGAAAAGTGGACGTGCGGACCATCTCGCCCAATCTTTCCCCGATAGGCAATGCGGAATCAGAACCGGGAAGCCATGCGCGCGCTCTTGTTGGTCCTCCTATCGGCAGCTCTGGCGGTCCCCGAATTGGCAGCGGCGGACGGTGCGCCGCCGCCAACCTATCCGCCCGGCTGGGACTGCTCGGCGGTTCCCGCCGGCGCGGAGCGCCAAGCCTGCAACCTCTCGCACCTGGATCCGCCGCTGAGCAACAACCCGAAGCCCACGCGCAACCAGCAGAACTTCAGCCTTCCCGACCCTCAGCCGCCGCAGGTGCCGACCGGCAGGCCGCCGACCGTCCCGCATCTGCCGGGCACCATCGACACCGGAAATTAGCGCACCAGCTATGGCAGTGGCGCGGGATTGTCGCTCAATGTCCGCAGGAAAGCGATGATGTCGGCGCGATCCTGGGTAGCATGGGTTCCCGGCATCCTCATGGTGACGCCGGGAACGGTCCAAGCGGGCTGTGCGATGTATTGATTGAGATCGGTGTAGGTCCAGGTCCCGCCCGCCGACAGCAGAGCCGGTGAATATTTGAACGCTGCGATGCTCGCCTTGGGTCGGCCGACGATGTTCCACAACGGCGGTCCTGCAAACCCCTTCGCCGCGCGGTCTACGGTATGGCAGGACTTGCAGGGTGCGGCCAGCTCCTCACCGCGCGCCGAGTCGGCCGTCGCGAGCAGCGCGTCGATCGGCTCGACCGGCGGTGCCTTCGTTCCGCGCGCAACCAGCAGGTCAGCAACGTCGGCGTGGCCATTCAAGCGCGCCAGATGAACGGCGGGCTCATCGAGGTTCGTGGTTGCGTTGATGTCCGCACCACGATCCAGCAGGAGCCGAACGACTTCGATCTTGCCGTTGCGCGCTGCGATCAGAAGGGGCGTCAAGTGCTTCCATCGCGCATCTATGTCGGCGCCATGGTCGAGCAGCAGCATGGCCGTTGCCGTCATTCCCTCCGACGCCGCGATATGCAGCGGCGCGCCCCAGGCGGCCTGCTTGTTGACATCGGCGCCGCGCTCGATCAGGAGCGCCGCCGCGTCCGGGTGCTTTTCCTTGATGGCATAGTAGAGCGGCGTCGCCAGGCCTGTGCTCTCATTGATGTCGGCGCCGGCCGCCAGCTGCACCTCGATCTGTGCGAGGTCTCCCGCCTTGGCCGCGTCGTGCAGTGGCCCGGCGCTCGCGAAACCGGCCGTGGCGAACGTCATCCATGCGGTTACGATTGCGACTCTGCAAACCATCGCCCCCTCCCCGCATCCGGCTGGCGGCGGACGCGCGACGAACGCCTGCAAGAGAGGCGCGCATTATACGCTCAACGACGGAAATTTTCGGTCTTTTGCGACGTCCCCCTAGCTTCTGACCCGCGTCTTGTCCGGATCGTAGTGCGGGAAGCGCACGACCTTGGCGGGGATGCGCTTCATCTTGCCGTCGAGCTTGCCGATCTCGACCTCGGTGCCGAGCGCGGCATAGGTGACATCGAGGCGCGCCAATGCGATCGTCCTCTTGAGGATCGGCGAGCGGGTGCCGCTGGTCACCACGCCGATCTGGTTGCGACCGATGAACACGCCGTCGCCATGCACCGCCATCTCGTTGTCCGCGATGTCGAGCCCGACCAGCTGGCGCTGCGGATGCTCCTTGCGGCGGATGAGCGCGTCGCGACCGACGAAATCCTCGGTCTTGGACTTGAGCGGCACGGTGAAGCCGATGCCGGCCTCGAACGGATCGGTCTGGTCGCAGAACTCGTAGCCGTAGAAGATGAGGCCTGCCTCGATGCGCACCATGTCGAGCGCTTCCAGACCCATGGGCGCGATGTCGAACGGCTTGCCCGCTTCCGCGATCGCGTCGAACACCGTGTTCGCATCTTTGGGATGGCAGAACACTTCGTAGCCCAGCTCGCCGGTATAGCCGGTGCGCGAGACCACGATGGGCGCGCCGTTGAAATCGCCGATGCGCCCGATCGTCAGGCGGAACCATTGCAGCTCCTCGATCGAGGTCTGCGCCGGCGGCGTCCACACCACCTGCTTCAGGATCTCGCGCGACTTCTGGCCCTGGACCGAGAGGTTGTGCAGCTGGTCGGTCGATGAACGCACCCAGGCTCGCAAGCCGAGCTTTTGCCCCAGCTCGCGCAGGGCGATGCCGCTCGCTTCGTCGCCGCCGATGAAACGGAAATTGTCCTTGCCGAGGCGGAAGATGGTGCAATCGTCGATCATGCCGCCGGTCTCGTGGCACATGGCGGAATAGACCACCTGCCCTTCCGACAGCTTGCGCACGTCGCGCGTCACCGCGCGCTGCAGCAGCGTCTCGGCGTCGGGTCCCGTCACCTCGAACTTGCGCAAGGGCGACAGGTCGATCATCACCGCGCGCTCGCGGCAGGCCCAATATTCACTGATGGGCCCTTCGTTGTTGAAGCGGCTGGGCAGCCAGTAGCCGCGATACTCCGTGAAGTTGCGCGTGAGCTGCGAGAGGCGCGGATGGAATGCGGTTTCCTTGGTCATCTGGGGCTCTGCGTCGGGAGTCTTGCGGAAGGCCACCGCGCGCGCGAAGCGCTCCTTGGCCGGATAGGTGCGGATGTGGACCGGCGTCGGGTTCCACCCGTTGGCGGCGTCGATATCGTCGGGGCAGGCCGACGACACGCACACCAGGTCTGTCAGCGCACGGAACAGCACGAAGTCGCCGGGCCGCGACCACGGCTCGTCGAGATAGAGCACGTTGTTGTGGTCGATCGCCGTGTTGTAGAACAGGTTGAGCGCAGCCCAGCCGCGCCGCTTCTTGATGCCATAGGGCGCCAGCGCGTTGCTGAAATTGTCCGAGCAGTTGGCGTGTCCTGGATAGCCCGCATCCTCGTAGTATTTCGCCGTGCAGGCGAGCGCGAAATTGTCGTGCCGCCCGCAGGTGTCCTGCACCAGCTCCACCAGCGGCTGGAAATCCTGATCGAACACCTTGGCGAACAGGCCGGGCCCGGGATAACCGCGCCCCAGCAGCGTGCGCGTCACCGTGTTGTCGAGATCGCGCTCAATGCCCCTTTGCAGCGCGCGCGCATTGAAGCAGTGGAAGTCGGAACATTGCCGGCCGTAGAGGTCGACGATCTGGATGTAGTCGCCCTCTTTCACTTCGTAGGCGCGGGCGGAAGAATGCGGCACCTCGAAATCGAGCCGCGCATCGGCCAGCGGATCTGGTAGCAGCGCCATGTCCTCAGAGCGCGGAGACGCGCGCGCGACGCGCACTTCGATCTCCGTCGCGGTGTCCTGATTCTCCGGAGTCATCGGCTCGCCCGGCGCCGCGACGATCAGCACGCCCGCGCCTTGCGCGGTGAATTCCGCGCTGGAGCCCGCCGCGCTGTCGCCGCCGAACAGGCGCACCGCTTTCGCCTGGCCCAGGTCGATGTTGCGGCGGCGCAGTCCGGCCTGGACCGCGCGCGCGCTTTCCGACCCGCTCGCCAATATCGCCTTGAGGCCGCCGGCGATACCGCACACCTTGCCGCCGATCAGGCCCGGATCGACCCGGCCCTTGGCATCGGCGGCCAGCACTTCACAGGGCTGCCCGCCCTCGACGTCGATCACCGTGATGCGGTCACCCGGCGCGATCGCGACCACCGCTGCCCCGCCGCCCGGGACGCGATAGCGCTCGGTCCCGCTGGGCAGATTGGGCACGCGCCGGTCGATCAGCATGGATGCTTCCCCCTCGGGCTGGGCGGTCATGCCGGTGCTTCCGCACTACTGTGACGCCCGGAGAAATGCTAAGAGGGAAATGCTAGAAGATGCGGTGACTCCGATCAACGACCAAGAGGGCCGGCCGGTCGGAAATTGGTCTGGATTGGTTGCGGCTTCAGGGTTCGATGCAGCAGGATACAGGGCTTCAGAATGCGGGGATCGACCCGCGCGAGTTCCGCAGCGCGCTCGGCTGTTTCCCGACCGGTGTCACCATCATCACCACGCTCGACCCGCGCGGCCGCACCGTCGGCATCACCGCCAATTCCTTCAACTCGGTGTCGATGGACCCACCGCTCATCCTGTTCAGCCTGAGCCGCGGCGCCTATTCCCTGCGCGCGTTCCTCTCCACCGATCATTTCGCGGTCAACGTGCTGAGCCTGGAGCATGCCGAGCTCTCCACCCGGTTCGCCACCGCGTCCGCCGACAAGTGGTCCGAAATCGACTTCGAGCTGTGGGATTCCGGCTGCCCGATCCTGCCTGGCTGCGCCGCCAATTTCGAATGCCGGACCGAGCATACCTATGATGGCGGCGACCACGTGATCTTCGTCGGCCGCGTCATCCGCATGCGCCACGACCCCGCGATCAAGCCGTTGCTGTTCCACCAAGGCAAGTATCGCGCGGTCGAATGGTCGGTGTGACGGAGCGCGCGTGACCCAGCCCGACAACAACGCCGCGGGGAACAATGTGGTGCTGACCGATGTTGCCGCCCAGCAATTGCGCGACGATTTCCTGGGCTGGCAGTGCCGCCTGCGCCAGCTCTCGGCGCGCCAGGCCGGCGGGCGCCCGCTCGACGGCATGCGGCCCAAGGTGCTGTCGCCGGCCGGCGATCAGCTCTCCGCCGGCGTGGTCGTGCTGATCGTCGAGCAAGATCCCGCCAATACCACGCAGATGCTGCGCTTCAACTGCCAGAAGACGCACGACCCGATCGAGCGCTACGACAAGGTGCTGGATTTGCTGTCGGCCGCCTATTTCCAGTATCCGAAGAATTTCAGCGACGAGCTCACCGCCTTGTTCGGTCCCGCCTCGGAGCTGCCGGCGACCCTGCTGCACCTCGGCCGCTGCGTGCTCGAGTTCGAGCAATTCACCGAAGCCTACCGCATCCCCTGCGCGGTTACCGAGCTACCTGAATCGCACGACGCGTTCCAGGCCACCTACTGGCACAACCACATGTTCAACCCGAACATGCCACCCACCATCCGCGTGCTCTCTTTCAAACCGGATTGGCCTCACGCCAGCACGTGGCGGACCGAGGCATAGGCGCGCCGCCGAGGAGGGATCGGTGAAGCTTTTCTCTCCGCTTCAACTCCGCGCCGTCACGCTCAAGAACCGGATCGTTTTTGCGCCGGTCTGCCAGTATGCGGCGGTGGACGGGCTGGCCGACGACTACCAGCTGGTTCACCTCGGCCGTTTCGCGCTCGGCGGGTTCGGCATGGTCATGGTCGAGGCGACGGCGGTGACCCCTGATGGCCGCATCTCCCATGGCGATCTTGGACTCTGGCATGACGGGCAGATCGAACCGCTCCGCCGTGTCGCCGCGTTCCTCAAGAAGCACGGCGCGGTTCCCGCCATACAGCTCTCCCACGCCGGCCGAAAGGCGTCGACACGCCGCCCCTGGCGCGGCGAAGGCACCGTGACGGCGGAGGACTTGGCGGAGCACGGAGATGCGCCCTGGACGACCAGCGCGCCCAGCGCGCTCGCGCATTCAGATCAGCACGCCGCGCCCATCGCGCTCGACCGCGTGGGAATCGACCTTGTCAGGTCGGCCTTTGTCGATGCCGCCCGGAGAGCGATGCAGGCCGGCTTCGAGATCATTGAGCTGCATTGCGCGCATGGCTATCTGCTCAACCAGTTTCTTTCGCCGGTGGCAAACAGAAGGTTGGATCGCTATGGCGGCAGCCGCGAGAACCGCATGCGCTTTCCACTGGAGATCGTCGAAGCGATGCGGGCGGCTTGGCCGGCGGACTACCCGCTGTTCGTCCGGGTTTCCGCGACCGATCACATCCCCGACGGCTGGACCATCGACGATACGGTCGCGCTTGCAGCGGAACTGAAAAGCCGCGGCGTCGATGTCATCGACTGCTCCTCGGGCGGATTCACCGGCGCCGCGCACAACGCCTTGTCGGACTATCATGTGCCGTACGCGGAGCGGGTTGCCGTTGAAACCGGCGCCCGCACGATGGCCGCAGGCTTGATCGCCAGCCCCGAGCAAGCCGAATCAATCGTGGCCGGCGGCAAGGTGGAGCTCGTCGGACTTGCCCGCCACGCGCTGTCGAATCCGAACTGGCCGCTTCAGGCCAGCAAGGTGCTGCTGGAGGGTCAAACCGCGCCGGAGAGTAGGTAGCGCCCAAAGAGGCGCGCTACCCAAAACGCTCACTTCCACTCAGAACTTCTTATACGCCCGCTTCAGATCCCACAGCGGGTGCTTCTTCGACATCTGGAACTTGATCAGCAGCTCGCGCGCCAGCATGTCGCGGCCCTGCTGGTCCTCGGGAAGCTTCAATTCCGGCGGGATGGTGACCCAGCCATTGACGTTGCGGTCGAAGATCGCGGGGCGGCCTTCCTCGTAGCCCATGTGGACGTCCTCGAGCCAGTTGAGGTCGTCCCAGCCCATCATCTCGATATACTTCTCGAGGAAGGGCGTGAGGCGCGAATAGTCCGGCACCAAATTCACATCGTAGCGATAGCCGATGTGCTGGCCGATTTCCTTCTCGCGCTTGCTGTCGAGGCCGGCGGCGTCCTTGATGAACTTGTCGACGTCCTGCGTCTTGCTTGCCATCGTCCCGCCCTCCTCTAGTAGCGCGTCATGTCGGGCCGGCCGACGGTGTGCTGCGTGCCGGCGAGCGGCACCATCGCCATCGCCGAGGCTTCCATGGTGAGGGCCGCGAGGTCCTCCGGCTCCAGCGAATGCACGTCGGTCTTGCCGCAGGCGCGCGCCATCATCTGCGCTTCGATGGTGAGCGTGTGCAGGAAGTTGTAGACGCGCTCCGCCGCCGCGTCGGGATCGAGCCGCTTGCGCAGCACCGGGTCCTGCGTTGCAACCCCCACGGGGCAGCGCCCCGTATGACAATGGTAGCAATAGCCGGCCTCGACCCCCATCTCCTTCTCGTAATCGGCTTCAGGGATTTCCTTGTTGCAGTTCAGGGCCATCAGCGCCGAGTGGCCGATCGCGATCGCGTCGGCGCCGAGCGCCAGCGCCTTCGCGACGTCCGAGCCGTTGCGGATGCCGCCGGCATAGACCAGCGAGATCTCGCCCGACTTGCCGAGATCGTCCAGCGCCTTGCGCGCCTGGCGGATCGCCGCGATGCCCGGCACGCCGGTGTCCTCAGTCGCGAGATGCGGGCCGGCGCCGGTCGAGCCTTCCATGCCGTCGATATAGATCGAATCCGGGCCGCACTTGATCGCCATCCGCACGTCGTCATAGACGCGCGCCGCGCCGAGCTTGAGCTGGATCGGGATCTGGTAGTCGGTCGCCTCGCGGATCTCCTGGATCTTGAGCGCGAGATCGTCGGGGCCGAGCCAGTCGGGATGGCGCGCGGGAGAGCGCTGGTCGATGCCGGCCGGTAGCGAGCGCATCTCCGCCACCTGGTCCGTCACCTTCTGGCCCATCAGGTGGCCGCCGAGGCCGACCTTGCAGCCCTGGCCGATGAAGAATTCGCAGGCGTCCGCCAGCTGCAGGTGGTGTGGGTTGAAGCCGTAGCGCGACTGGATGCACTGGTAGAACCACTTCTCCGAATAGCGCCGCTCGTCGGGGATCATGCCGCCCTCGCCGGAGCAGGTCGCGGTCCCGGCCATGGTGGCGCCGCGCGCCAGCGCGATCTTCGCCTCGTAGGAGAGCGCGCCGAAGCTCATGCCGGTGATATAGACCGGGATGTCGAGCACCAGCGGCCGCTTGGCCTTGGGGCCGATGATGGTCTGGGTCAGGCATTTCTCGCGATAGCCTTCGATCACGAAGCGCGTCAGCGTGCCGGGCAGGAACGTGAGATCGTCCCAGTGCGGGATCTTCTTGAACAAGGAGAAGCCGCGCATGCGGTAGCGGCCGAGCTCCGACTTGATGTGGATGTCGTCGATGACCTCCGGCGTGAAGATGCGGCTCTGGCCGAGGCGGCTGGTATCGCGCTTCGCCTTCTTCACAGGTTGGGCCTGCGGCGCGACTTTCTCTTGCGACATGGTGCGGGTCCTTTCCTATGAAGCCTTAGAGAACGATCTTCTTCTCGGTCGGCTCGAGATTGTCGTAGTTCCAGAGCTGCTTGCCGGCGACGATCTTGGTCAGGTTCTTGACGCCGTTCGGCGCTTCGAGCCCGTACATCTTCAGCTTGCGCTCCAGCCACTGGATCTCGAGGTCCGTCATCTCGCCTTCGACTGCGTCGACGCCGAGGCCGGCGATCTTGCCGCCGACATAGATCGTGCCGTCATACATCGAATCGCCCAGGTTCTTGCCGGCGTCGCCCAGGATGACCATGCGGCCGCGCTGCATCATGAAGCCGCAGAAGGCGCCGGCCCGCCCGCCGATCAGGATGGTGCCGCCCTTCTGGTCGATGCCGACGCGCGCGCCGACATCGCCCTTGCACACCAGATCGCCGCCGCGGATCGCGGCGCCGAAGGTCGAGCCGGCGTTCTTCTCGATCACCACCCGCCCGCTGAGCATGTTCTCGGCGCACGACCAGCCGACGCGTCCCGAGATGCTGATATTCGGGCCGTCGATCAGGCCGCAGCCGAAATAGCCCAGGCTGCCCTTGATGTGCAGGTTGAGGCGCTGCAGCAGGCCGACCGCGACGCTGTGCTTGGCGCCGGGATTGTGCATGACAATGGTCCCGTTGCCCGCCTTCATCAGCTCGCGCAGCTTGAGGTTGATCTCCTGCGGCGAGAGCGGCCCGGCGTCGAACTCCGCGCGCTTGTTGAAGTCGACGTCATAGCCGTCAGGATAGAGGAAGGACTCCTCCTCCGTCGGCGAGAAGAAACGCTGCTGGGTCTTGCCCGACAGCTTTTCGGTGTGCATGCCCATCTGCATTGAACGCTGAGCCATGGGTCGTCTGTCTCCCGAAGCTTGCTACTGTCCCGCGCGGCGCCCGACTTCAGGCCCGCGATCCCTCCGCCTTCCACACCCGCACTTCGCCCTCGTATGGATCCCAGGTGTCGATCTCGTGCGGGAACACACTGCGGATCGCCACTTCCTCCGAGGCGAGCGCGATGAAGTCGTCGCTCTCGTAGAGCACCATCGGCTTCGCCGCCATCACGTCCTTCGCCATCCCGAGCGAGTCCTGCGTGGCAACGACGTAGGTGAAGACGCCGTCGAGTTCGGTGATCGAATCCTTCATCGCGTCTTCGAGCTTGGCGCCCTGCTGCATCTTGTCGGCCAGATACACCGCGATCAGCTCGGAATCGCAGTTCGACATGAAGCGGTGCCCGCGATGCTCGAGCGCGCGGCGGCCCTTCCAGTAGTTGGTGAGCTGCCCGTTATGGACCACCGACACGTCGGCGAACGGATAGGCCCAATAGGGATGCGCCGAGCGGATGTCGACGTCGGATTCCGTCGCCATGCGGGTATGGCCGATCGCGTGCGTGCCGACGAAGCCGCCGAGATGATACTGGCCGGAGACGCGCGTCGCATCGCCCAGGTCCTTGATCAGCTCGAGCCCGAGGCCGAGCGAGAGGATCTCCGCCCCTTCCACGTCCTCGACATAATCGGCCAGCTTGCGCCGGTCGCCGTCATACTGGACGCGGTAGCGGAACGCGTATTCGGTCGCTTCCTCTTCCTTGATGATCTTGGCGCCCAGCTCCTTCAGGCGCTTGTCGACCTCGGCGCGGCGGTCCTTCACCTGCTGGTGGATGTCGAAACCCTTCGACATCTCCTCTTGCTCCGCGACCTTGAAGCGCAGCATCAGCTCGTTGCCGTGCGGCGTGCCATAGAGCGCGAAGCCGGTGGAATCCGGCCCGCGATGCTTCAGCGACTGCAGCATCTTGGTCATTTCCGCGCCGACGTCGCCGGTCTTGCGCCGGTGAATCAATCCAGCAATTCCACACATAACGTTTCCCTCCGTATCAGGGCAGGTAATCCCAATATTGCTCGAGGTCCCAGCGGGTGACGGTGGCGTTGAACTTCTCCCACTCGTCGCGCTTGTAGTGCATGAACACCCGGTACATCTCGTCCGGCATGGCGCGCTTTATGATCTCGTTCTGCTCCAGCGCGTCGAGCGCTTCGCCCAGCGACATCGGCAGCTTCTGCACCTTCTTGCCGGCCTTCATCGCTTCGTAGATGTTGCGCTCTTCCGGCTCGCCCGGATCCATCTTCTTGGTGATGCCGTCGTCGAACGCCTGCAGCAGGGCCGCAGCCATCAGGTACGGGTTCACCGTCGAATCGACTGAGCGGTATTCGAATCGGCCCGGCGCGGAGATGCGCAGCGCGCAGGTGCGGTTCTGATAGCCCCAGTCGGCATAGACCGGCGCCCAGAAGCCGGTGTCCCACAGGCGCCGATAGGAGTTGACGGTCGAGGAGCCGATCGCGGTCAGCGCGCGCACGTTCTTGATCACGCCGCCGATGCAGTTCAATCCGATCGGGCCCGGCTTGGCCTGGCCCTTGAGCGGCATGAAGGTGTTCTCGCCGCCCTTGCGATAGGTGTAGACGCCGGTCATGCCCGGCAGGCTCTTGCCGTTGCCGAGCTCGTTCACCTTCTCCTCGCCGCCTTTCCAGAGCGACAGGTTGTGGTGGCAGCCGCTCGCCGACACGCCCATGAAGGGCTTGGCCATGAAGCAGGCGATGATGTTGAACTCGCGCGCGACCTGGGCGCAGATCTGGCGATAGGTCGTCAGGCGGTCGCAAGTCCGGAGCGCGTCGTCGAACATGAAGTTGAGCTCGAGCTGGCCCGGCGCGTCCTCGTGGTCGCCCTGGATCATGTCGAGGCCCATGGCGCGGGCATATTCGATCACGCGCAGGAACACCGGCCGCAGCATCTCGAACTGGTCGATGTGATAGCAATTGGGCTTGGTGTAGCCGCCGTGCGGCAATCCATCCTCGCCCTTCTTCAGCCACATCATCTCCGGCTCGCAGCCGTGGCGCAGATGCAGGCCCTTGTGCTTCTTCTGGAACTCGTCGTGCAGGATGCGCAGGTTGCCGCGGCAGTCCGACGTCAGGTGGCCGCCCGGATTGACCTTTTCCTCGCGGTTGCGGAAGCAGGTGCAGAAGACGCGCGCGACCCGCTTGTCCCATGGCAATTGCACGAAGGTCTCGGGATCGGGAATGCCGACCAGCTCCGAGGCCTCGGGGCCGTAGCCGATATAGTTCTTGTGGCGGTCGACGAACAGGTTGGCGGTCGAGCCGTAGACCAGCTGGAAGCCGCGCTCGGCGGTCGCTTCCCAGTGATCGGAGGGGATGCCCTTGCCGACGATGCGGCCGGTCACCGAAACGAACTGGTAGTAGATGTAGCTGATGCCAAGCTCGTTGATCTTGGCGCGGACTTTCTTCACCAGCTCCTTGCGGCCGGGTTGATTGACATGAGCTTCCAAGTCGGTCATCGCGTTCCCCTCTCCGTCTCCTGCATTCGTTTCCGCCGCGGCTTCAGCGCCCCGGCGCGCTCCCTGTAAGCAAGTCGATGCGTTTCGGTTGGTCGGGCTTCGAAAAGCCCCGCTGTGTCCTGCGCTGTCCGGTCTCCTTCAGTGTTGGCGCATTTCCTGATCTTGGCCCCTGAAGCTCAGCTCCAGGGAAATGGGCTGTGCGAGGTCGGGTGCAGCTTGCCTTCGGCGAAGCGCGAGAAGCGGAAAGGGCGCAACAGCTCGCTCTCGCTGCCGCAGATGTCGTCCGCCACCAGCTTGCCGACGCCGATCATCTTGTAGCCGTGGTTGCTGTCGGCGACCACGTAGACGTTCTGGCAGAACCGGTCGAACACTGGGAACGAATCCGCAGTGAAGCTGCCGATGCCGCCCGACGGCTCCTTCTTGTATTTCGGCATGGTGCCTTCGAAGCGCTTCTGGCAGAAGGCCAGCGCCGACACCCACATGTGGGCGAAATCGTCGCCGACGATGAAATCCGGGCTCTCTGGCCCATAGGGATCGATCTTCACGGCTTCCGGCGCGGTCTTGACCTTGAACGGCATGGCGCCGCCCTGCACGCCGCCGAAATGGAAGTCCGGCTTGTAATAGATGCCCCACAGCTGGTCGGTGATCAGCGACTTGTCGACGTCGGAGTAGAGCGGCGCGTCGGTGTCGACATGAATCACCGGCGGCATCTCGCCGTCATTGGTGCGCTGCAGTTTCGGGTCTACGCCCAATGTGCCCTCCTGCAGCGACCAGAAGGTCCACATCGGGACATTGTGGTGCATCTTGCCGTCGCGGCCCTTGATCGAGATCTCCTTGGGCAGTTCCAGCATGTCCCAGATCTGCTTGACCCACGGGCCGGTGCCGATGATCACCTGGTCGCAGCCGATCTTGCCCTTGTCGGTGACCACCGCCGTGACGGCGCCCTTGGCATCCTTTTCGAAGCCGGTCACCTTGACGCCGGTCAGGATACGGACGTCTTCGGCCTCCGCCTTCTTGGCAAGGCCGTACATCGCGCGCGTGTTGTTGGCATAGCCGCCCTTCTTCTCGTGCAGGACGGAGGTGATGCCCCGGGCTTGCCAATCTGAGAAGATGCCCTGCATGTAGTCCATGCAGTCCTTCTCCCCCTCGATGAAGACCGACGGGTAGCCGATCTCCTTCTGCTGCTTGTAGATCGAGGCCACGTCCTCGTGCATCACCTCGGGGCTGATCTGCATGTAGCCGACCGGGTGGTAGGAGAAGGCCTCCGGATCACTCTCCCAGACCGAGACGCTGTGCGCCATCAGGCGGCGCATGGCCGGCTGGAAGTAGTTGTTGCGCACCACCCCGCAGGCGATGCCCGAGGCCCCCGCGGCGATCGAGGTCTTGTCGACCACCAGGATGTCCTGGCCGCTGCCCTTCCCGCTCTTGCGCAGGTTCTCGCCCAGGTGCCAGGCGGTCGAAAGGCCGTGGATGCCGGCGCCGACGATTAAGTATTTGACGTGACTCGGAAGGGCCATGGATTCCGTTTCCCAGAGCGCAAGAATGCAGCGGAGTACATGCTGCGGGCACTATAGCCGCCTCCAGTCCGGTTACAAACCAATTTTTCAAAAGGCACAGAAATGGGTTTGATTGGTTGCTATTGGACTGGCGTAAGGTCGACATTCTGACGTAAAATCGCCGCGAGACCGGCTCCTCCGGTGGGAACTGGCGAGATCAGGGAGACCACCATGGTGAAGCTTGTGAATGACCCGGTGCGCGGATCGTCCTGGATCACCGGACAACTCCGGCAGGCGATCCAGGCCGGCCAATACAGCCATGGCGACAAGCTGCCGGCCGAACGTCAGTTGGCCGAAGCATTCGGCACCTCGCGCACCACGGTCCGGGCCGCGCTCGACCAGCTGGAGGCGGAGCGCCTGGTCAGCCGCCGCATCGGCAGCGGCACCTTCGTCAATTCCCCCGCCCGGCTGCCGGCGGTCGACGTGGCCGACCAGACCAGCCCGCTCGAGCTGATCGATGTGCGCATCGCGCTCGAGCCTTACATGACGCGCCTTGCTTGCATCAACGCCGCGGCGCGCGACATCGACCGCATGTCGGAGTTGATGACCCGTCAGGAGCGCGAATGCCAGGACCGGGAGAGCTTCTCGCGCTGGGACGAGGCCTTCCACTTCTCGATCGCCGAAGCGACCCGCAATCCCCTGCTGATCTCGCTCTATCGCCAGATCAACGAGGTGCGCGCCCACCAGCAATGGGCGGCGATGAAGGACAAGGTGCTGACCAGCGAGCGGATCGCCGACTACAACCGCGATCACACCGCCCTGTTCGAGGCGATCCGGGCCCGCGACGTGGACAGCGCGGTCGCCATGATCACCAACCACCTGCATTACGCGCGCCGGCAATTGGTCGGCGCGATGATGGACTAAACGTTCTGTAGAATCTCGCTTTTTCAGCACTCCTGAACCAATTCCATACCAATTGGTTAAAATTGATCTGGATTGGCGTGGCAGATTGGCGCATCATTGCGTGATCCGGCTATTTCCGACTGCGAGTCCAGCTTGGCCGGAGTGATTCGGAACCAATCCCGGTATTGGCCGGGCAGGGGGATCGAAACGTCCTGAGAATTTGCGCAACGCGTGTCGGCCAGTGGCCAGTCAGCCCGGCGGGCTGGGACTCGCAATCGTCACTGAGTGCGGCTTGAACCTAGGGGAAGGAACCATGTCGGTCAGTAGCGCATCGAGTACAGCAGCAACCAGCAGCGAAAACGCGCTCAGGCGCGCCATCGATTGGAAGGGCGCGTTCTGGGTCGCCAGCGGCGTCCCTGCCCTGGTGGTCTTCTCGATCGGCGGCATCGCCGGCACCGTCGGCATCCCGGCCTTCGCGGTGTGGACCGTGTCGATGATCATGGGCTTCATTCAGTCCTTCACCTATGCGGAGATCGCGGGCCTGTTCCCCAACAAGTCGGGCGGCGCCTCGGTCTATGGCGCGGCGGCTTGGCTGCGCTACGGCAAGTTCATCGCGCCGCTCTCGGTGTGGTGCAACTGGATCGCCTGGACGCCGGTGCTCTCGCTCGGCTCGGCGATCGCGGCGGGCTACATCCTGAACGCGCTCGAGCCGGCGCCGGCCGCCGACGCCATCGCGCAATATATCGCGCAGCAGGCCGCGGCCGGCTCGACCGTCGACGAAGCGACGGCGACGGCGGCTCTGATGCCGATCCACAACTGGGCGCTGTTCCACATTCCGTTTGGCGACGTGGTCTCGCTCTCCTTCAACTGGACCTTCGTCATCGGCGCCGTGCTGATGCTGATCGCGTTCATGATCCAGCATCGCGGCATCCTCGCCACCGCCGGCGTGCAGACGGTGGTGGGCCTCATCATCGTCGTGACCCTGTTCGTCGTCGGCGTGGTGCCGTTCTTCAACGGCAACTTCCATGCCGAGAACTTCTCGCCCTTCGTGCCGCTGGCCGCCGCCTACGCGCCCGATCCGGGCGCCTGGAACATCGGCGGCTGGACGCTCGTCCTGGGCGGCATGTTCATCGCGGCCTGGTCGACCTACGGGTTCGAGACCGCGGTCTGCTACACCAGCGAGTTCAAGAACCCGCACACCGACACCTTCAAGGCGATCTTCTATTCCGGCGTCCTGTGCCTGTTCCTGTTCATTCTGGTGCCGATCACCTTCCAGGGCTATCTCGGCCTCAACGGGATGCTGGCGGGCAACATCATTGACGGCACCGGCGTCGCGCAAGCAATGGCCGCGATGGTGGCGGGCGGCAGCTCGATCATCAACACTTTGTTCGTGATCCTGATCATCGCCTCGCTCATCCTCATTATCGTGACCGCGATGGCCGGCTCCTCGCGCACGCTCTACCAGGGCTCGGTCGACGGCTGGCTGCCGCGCTATCTCAGCCACGTCAATCACATGGGCGCGCCGACCGCCGCGATGTGGACGGATCTGTGCTTCAACCTCATCCTGCTCTCCATCGCCTCGACCGACGCCACCGCCTACTACTTCATCCTCGCGGTCAGCAATTGCGGCTACATCATCTTCAACTTCCTCAACCTCAATGCCGGCTGGATCCACCGGGTCGACAGCGGCCACATCGCGCGGCCCTACAAGGCCCCGACCATCATCCTCGCGTTGGGCGGCGTCTTCGCCTTCGTGAACGCGATGTTCATGGGCGCCGGCGCCAAGGTGTGGAACCCGGACGCGCTGTGGTACGGCCTCGGCGCCGCCGCGCTCATCATTCCGGTGTTCGCGTTCCGGCACTATTGGCAGGACAAGGGCAAGTTCCCCGACCGGATGCTGGACGATCTCGGCTTGCAGGCCGGCGACCTCGGCCACAAGAAGGCCGGCTTCCTGCCCTACGCCGTCCTGCTCGGCGGCCTTGCGGTCGTGCTGCTGGCCAACAAGTTCT